>NZ_JABEPE010000029.1 GCF_026788005.1 Alteromonas sp. a30 | reverse complement strand
TATTCATATAGTTAATGTTGGTTTATTCGTGGTGTTACCAAAATTACTGTTTTCCGACACCCCCACCAATTTTAAGCTGATATTGAAGCGCAGGGCTTTATTTCTTTTGATTACACTTACTCTTACAATGCGCCATCAACCGCTGGATGTTTTTCTGTGCGCGTAAACTTTAGACGCTAACTCAATTCATAGGCTTCGTTGTTCTTAGTCTTGTTTCTATTTCAGTGTGTTGAACGCTTCCTACATCGAGCTATGTGGGCCAAGATTTTTAAATGAAGGACGTGAGGTTTTGATGGGAAAATTTGAGTATTTAAGCGCAATGAAACATGCATTTTTAATATTTGGAGAATTTGTTATTTTTATCAAATTTTGATGAGGAATTTATCTAGAATAAAAGGCTAACCATTTGATTTATAAATACAATTATGGTTTACTTTGTGTTTCATGGGGTGTCAGGGGTCGGAGGTTCAAATCCTCTCACACCGACCAATTCCGCGCCCCACTTGCTTTTCTAGCCTAATTCCACATATAGCATCCTCAGACGTCTTTCACGAAGTCCATATTTAAGTTCCTGCTTCACTTCGTACAGCATTTTCAACACCGGATATTGTTCTGCAAAGACATTAAAACGAGCTGTGAAAAGATGAACCATGTCGGTGTTTAGGGCCGTGTAACAAACTTAGCTGTAGGACCGTTGTTAGGATTATTCGTTAAAATACAATGATATAGATACTCCTGCGGGAAGCCCAAACTGAATTGAGTAGCTATGCCAACCACCCCCACCTCTATATACATTTAACGCTTTTTCTAAGAAATAAGTAAAATCGCCAGCCTTTTTTTACAAGGCAGGCAGAATTCAATGTCGGGCTTTTTGATTAAGTAGGTTCAATACCCAATCAATTGCCCCAAAACCACCACAAACAAAACCCTTTTATCAACCTCACTCACACCAAGCAGTTGTCTTTCTGGGTATTAAATGCTGTTTCTTGGCGTGAGCTGGTGCATTATAAATTCCAGCTTCTTAAAATAATTATCTGTGAATCTTGCGGGTGACTTTTGTAATTGAGGCTCTATAAGGGGGCGATAATGGCTCTTTACCTAATCCATGGTTGTAGTGGCATAAAAAAAGGCAAACCATGACAGTTTGCCTTTATAAGAATTAATTAGCTATTAGATAGCTACAATATTCTCGGCTTGAAGACCTTTTGGCCCTTGAGTGATTTTGAACTCGACCTGCTGACCTTCAGTTAGCGTTTTGAAACCAGAGCTAACAATTGAATTAAAGTGTGCAAAAACGTCTGAGCCAGACTTTTGCTCAATAAATCCAAAACCTTTAGATTCATTGAACCATTTTACGGTACCAGTAGTTACATTAGACATGATAGATATCCTGTAGATAATAAATATAAGAATGCCTTAGTTAGGCATGAATAAGCGGGAAATATAAATAGAAATTTACAAACTACAGGACGAAGAACTACGAAATAACGCTACGAAATGGAGGTAATAAAAATAGACTTACTTTCAAGCTGCACACACAGTATAGCCCCTACTAATTAAAGTCAAACGTTTTTTCAGGATTAGGCTAAATAACGTGATACGAGTTAAAAAACGGCAGTATTTGTGTAATTTAGTGGCCGGCTTTAACAAACCCAACATTATTTAAGGTATTTTTTTATTTCTTCTGATTGCCAAGGGTAGGCGAGAGAATTCTAATTAAAGTAACTCATTAATTAGGGGAGGCTTATAAAGCCCTTGGTTATTAGCCAAAGGCTTATGTTTCATAAATAGAATGCGAGATATGAATTTATAGGGGAGCTGGCGGTTCGACCGGTTTTCCTCCTGTTGTAAAAGCTGGAACCACTGGTTTTCCGCTGATTGTGAATGGCGGGTCTACTGGTTTCCCGCCAGTATAAAATTGGGGGTCAACAGGCTTGCCACCTGTTTGTATCGTTTGACTTAATTTGTCGCCTACTTTGTGGGCAATTGCAGGGGTATTTATTGTTGTGAATAATAAAATAATCGCGATGCTTTTTAGTTTCATGATGTCCTCACTTTTAGGGTTAAGTAATGGGTTACGTGGTCCTGTGAGGCCACGGACATCATAAAGGGTTACAAAAAAATGTTACAAATTATACTTTTATTTTATTTCTTCGAGTGACTTTTATGGCTTGATCGGCTAGTAAAAACAAGAAGATAAAGGCCAATATATGATTTGTTAATGCATACAAATTGTAAATAAGAAGGCTATTTAGTGAAAATAAATGTCTTGCTAAATATTCTGCAAGCGTTACTAAGTTGATTACGATGAAATACAACGCAAGTTGATAAACATAATAGTCAACTTTTAATGGTGTAATGTTTTTATTGGGAGCTAACTCAAGTGTCCAAAAACAACGTGAGGAGATGGCTTTTCGAACGAATAAATTTAGTGAAATCAGAAAAATATACCAATGCGTATTTAGAAAACGATAATCATTGATAAACCAATATATTTCTGCCCCAATCATGATACATAAACTGGTTAATGTGAGATAAAACAATGAATCGTTTCGTCGTAGAAATAAGGCGAAAATACAAAATAAGTAGGTCACTACTTTTAGAGAAAGGGAGTCGATTATAAGTAAGTAGGCTGTTTCTTCTACTAAGCGCTCCACGATAATAATGAGCGTAACACCAAGCAAATTAACATCGTTACGAAATGCAAATGCAATAATAAAAAGGGATGTAAAAAAGATCCTGTCGAATAGGAAGGGTTTTCCAAAGGTTAGCAACCCCAAAGCGAGAAACAGACCGATTAATAACGCAGAAGTTAAATGCTGTAATAATGGTCTTAAAACCATCTAAATCCTAAATATTCGTGTGACCAAATTCATAAAACTCATTTTTGTTTCTTTCGTCGCACCTGTTGCGCATGCTCTCCACCAATCTTCTCGAATATCGTCGGAGAGTGCTGATATTGCACTAAAGTGGCAATTTTCTATTGCTGAAACGGTTTCCCTGCTTACTTTTAACCTGCTAGCTAACGCTTGCTGCGTAAGTCCTGCTTCCAAACGCATCTGTTTTAACAAGTGTGCTTTTTGTTTATGGATCTTATTACTACTTTTTAAAGCCATGACGTCAACATAATATATTATATTTTATGGAAAAATTTACATTTGTGTGTAAACCCGTCTTCAATAGAACAATTTTGGAGGTGTTTTTTTCATGATATATGAAACAAAAACGGTGCGAATTCTACACTAGCTTATCTTAGGTGTAACCCAAAATTGTGAATATTTCATCTCTAAAATGAAAATATAGTAAGGCCGATTTGCCTCTCTATTGGTTTAAATCTAATAAAGGTTACACTTAGGCAACTTTATTGCCAGAGAGCCAATGTAGATAAACAGCACTAACTGCTCAAAATCTGTTCCGTTCTGTCAATGTATTGCGTAAAAATTAAATTGCCATCCGTATTATCTTGTGACTTATTTATTTGATACTGCGCTGTTTTTGTTAAAAAGCTGGATTTCTCATATGTCAATTTGTTTTTGATATTTTGGTATTGATTTGCATCTTCTAGATAGTGGCCTAAATTCGCAAGGCTGCTTAATATTGCGACTAATATGGCATCGATGGAAATGAATGTTTGTATCCAAATAATGTGTGACGGTGAATAGTGCCAGAATACAATAAGTAGCGGGAGTAACATCGCACAATAGGTTTCGTAGCGTTTAATGCGTCGATAGCAGCGCATGTTGCCTTGTGCTTTATCTTCATAGAGTTGAATTTGGGGGTCGACTCGTTCTTGAATGTATTGTTCTACGGTCCAATTCTGCATTGTTGTTGACATGATCTTTCATGTTGCCATTTGATAAAGGCTAGACCTTTTTCCAACGAAAATAATTCCAATTTTATTGAGATACTTTAGGTCGTCTTGGTTGACATCAGACCCATGTTAGCCCATAAAAGTTAGGCGTATTTGTGGGTTGGAATATTACCAGTAAAGTCGTTGGTAACAGGTTGTTTTCCATAGCCCTCTTTAGAGTAACTAAAGGACTCTTTCATGATTGAATTTAAGTTAAATGGGAAAGCCGTTTCTTCCAAAGCCGACCCAAATACCCCATTGCTGTGGGTTATTCGCGACGAAATCGGATTAACAGGAACAAAATTTGGGTGTGGTGTTGGTATGTGTGGGGCTTGTACTGTGCATGTGGAAGGCATTTCTATCCGCTCCTGTTCGTTTAAGCTTAAGATGGCGAAAGGAAAAAGCGTAACGACTATTGAAGGTTTGAATAATGCTCATCCTTTACAAGCTGCATGGGCACAAGAACAAGTGCCGCAGTGTGGTTATTGCCAGTCCGGCCAAATTATGCAAGCCGCTACGTTATTAGAAGCTAATCCGAATCCAACCGATGAAGAAATTGTTCAACACATGCAGGGCAATTTATGTCGATGTATGGCTTATGCTCGAATTAAAAAGGCGATTAAAGTCGCTGCAACTAATACATCATCTGTTCAATACTTTGATCCACGTTCTAACGCCGATGAGGGGGTGATGTCATGAGTTCGGGCGAAAAACAACGAGTCGATATTGATACTTCCCGTCGACATTTCTTAGTAGCAAGCGCGAGCGCCTCTTTAGTTATGGCTTTTGCACCTTCGGTTACGTTAGCAAAGCAAGAGGGAGCTGCTGAACGGGTGAATCAAAAACGTTTCTCTCCAACTGTTTGGTTTGAGATAGACACCGAAGGAAAAGTCTTAGTTAATATTGCCAAAGCTGAAATGGGGCAGCACGTTGGAACGGCGCTTGCGCGCATTGTTGCCGATGAATTAGGGGCAAACTGGGACGACATTGATATTAAACATGTTGATACCGATCCTAAGTGGGGCTACATGGTAACAGGCGGTTCGTGGTCTGTGTCGACAAGCTTTCAAATGTTGTCTCAAGCAGGAGCCGCTGGGCGTATCGCGCTAGTTGAGGCTGGCGCTAAGTTAATGTCGAAAAAGCCTGAACAGTGTCGAGTTGAGCAGGGGTTTGTTGTTTGCCAAGGAGATAGAACGTCTTTTGCGGACATTGTTCGAAAGGGCGAAATTAGTCGAACTTTCACAGAAGAAGAGTTGGCCGCAATAGCGTTAAAACCAAGTAAAGAATATTCGTTGATAGGCAAAGCTTCAAAGGCTCTTGATATTCCTGAGAAAATTAACGGTACTGCCCAGTATGGCATTGACGTTGAAATCCCGGGAATGATTTATGCCCGCCCGATTGTTCCACCTACTCGATATGGTAATACGGTTAAGTCGGTTGATGATTCTAAAGCAAAGTCACTCTCGGGTTATATTGGCTATAAAGTCTTAGTTGATCCAAGCGAGCATTTGCACGGGTGGATCTCGGTCTTGGCGGACAATTATTACACTGCCATCAAAGCAGTTGATTTGATCAAGGTAGATTACGCACTGAGCCGATTCAATCAGATCGATGAACAAGCTGTACAAGAACATGCTAGAACGTTAATACAAGACGAGAAAAAAGGGGCTTTGTTGATCAACGATGGCAATGTGTCTACTGCTAAGGCGCAGTCAAAGCAGGTCATTGAAGCTGAATATACAACCTCAACGGTGTCACACTTCCAACTTGAACCGGTTAATGCTACTACCGAATATAAAGACGGTAAGTGGATCATCCACACCGGAAACCAATGGCAATCACTAACATTGCCAGCCGTTGCGAAGGCGCTAGGCGTAACGGATGATAAGGTTGTACTGAAACAATACTATTTAGGTGGTGGTTTTGGGCGTCGTTTATTTGGTGATTACGCCATTCCTTCTGCGTTAACAGCCAAAGCGGTGGGGATGCCTGTAAAAATGGTCTTTACACGAGAAGATGATTCTATGTTTGCCCAACCTCGCTCTTCTTCTGTTAGTCATTTTAAAGGTACCGTGGCTGAAGACACATCATTGCTTGCGGTTGAACATACAATATCTTCTGGCTGGCCAACACTAAGTATGGCGCCGGGATTCCTTGCCAAAGGCTTAAACGGTGAAGGGCAAATTGATATGTTTTCCGCCAGTGGCGCAGATCACTGGTATAGCTTGCCAAATCATAAAGTCAGAGTGGTGAATAACTCTTTAGCGAATGAAACCTTTTTGCCCGGATGGTTACGTTCAGTTGGCCCGGGTTGGGTAAATTGGGGCGTTGAATCATTTATGGACGAGTTGGCTCATGCAAATGGTATTGACCCAGTCCAATTTAGATCGCAACTGTTAGATGGAAAAGGTAAGCAAGCCGGGGATATTCCGAAGAACAAAAATGGCGCATTAAGGCTGAAACGTGTGTTAACAAGGGTTGCCGAAAAAGCGGAATGGGGCAGGGCTTTGCCAGAAGGTGAAGGGCTCGGCATTGCGTTAACTTACGGGCAAGAACGAACAATGCCAACTTGGGTTGGTGTTGCTGCACATGTGAAAGTAGACAAGCAAAGTGGTGAGATTACTTTGAAGAAGCTTTGGGCAGTAACCGATTGTGGAAAGGTCGTTCATCCTGATGGTGCAATGGCACAAATGGAAGGTTCGCTATTATGGGGTGTGAGTCTAGCGCTTCATGAACAAACTAAGATTGAAAATGGGCATTTAGCGGATTTAAATCTGACAACTTACTCCCCTCTTCGAATGGATAATATGCCGGAATTGGATATTGAGTTTGTTGAAAGTGATGAAGTTCCTGTTGGTCTTGGAGAACCGGGAGTGGTGGCGGTTGCGCCAGCAGTAGGTAATGCAATATATAATGCGGTAGGTGTGCGTTTGCGCTCCTTACCAATGCAAGCTGAAACTCTTAAAGCACAGTTGATATAGTGTAAGTAACTGGGGCCATTTGATATGTTGAATCAGCATTGACAATGGTCTTTTGGCTGAACATATATATTTATTGGCCGGAGTTTAGAATAAAAAAAGGCCGCATCAATGATGCGGCCAAAGGTACGTTTTGAATTTGTGCTATCTGCATCCCTGCAAATTAAAGGTTCAGATTTGAAACTTACTTAATTACGTCTAGGTCATACCAAGGAGTAGGGTTAATTGGGCAACGGAAACGAACGCCATCTTTACCTACTGTAACTTTAGCGATTTTAGTTTCACCTGGCTCAAGAGGGAACATATCTAAAGTTTTCTTGTCGTCGATAGACTGAATTTGGAAACCAACAAGCTTATCAGCTTTATTAGTTACTACGAATTCGTATTTACCTTCTTTAAGGCCGGCAACAGTTTCTTTCGCTTCGAAGTAGCCGTTAAATTCGTCAAGGTTGATAACAGTTACACCATCATCTCTTGTGTGTGGAGTACCAGCAAACGCGCTTAATACAACGCTAGATGCAAGTACGAAAACTGCTGTTAATTTCAAAATGAGTGCTTTCATGTTAATTGCTCCAATACAAATAGTATACTCAGCGACAGATGTCGCTTGTTGCTCAATCGAGGCTGTACTATAGTGGCAACTTTAAATACCTTTTGCATCAGAAAGTCCATATTTTATGTCAGATCGTCCAAGCGTATATTTAGATAATCCTGATGCACTGAGTTCTGTGATGAAGCAGCTCGGTTTATCAGCGAACGTGTATGTTAGTGGTGAGTTTTGTGGAGCTTGGGCTGTAGACTCAAGCGGTAGTCGTAAAATGCCGTTTCATTTAATTAGCAAGGGAGAAGCTTGGTTGCATCTTCCCGAAAAGGAACCTGTAAAAATGAATGAGGGGAGTTTAGTTCTCTTTCCTCATGATAATAAACACATTATTGCCAGTTCTGTAGATGCTCCTGATCCTGACCTTATCAATGCCGAATTCGATACTCCTGATGGAACAGGTACGCATATGATTTGTGGCTTTTTCGAATTTAAGAATAAAACGGCTTGGCCATTACTCGATTCTTTTCCCGACTGGCTTATTCTAGATATGAGTTCAATTGGTAAAGCTACCTATTTGAAAAATATCATTGAATTGTTAATCGCCGAATTAGATACAAATGAACCGGGAATGTATGCTGCAATTGAGAATTTAGCTCATTTGTTGTTTACACAAATTATTCGGCAGCAAATTCGGGCCGATCAACTCCAATCAGGTTTGTTATTTGCTTTATTTGACTCAAAAATTAGTCGAGCATTGTCTGCTATTCATAACAATCCAGAGTCTTCTTGGTCACTTGATTCTTTAGCTGCAACCTGCGCGTTAAGTCGTTCTGCATTTGCACAAAAGTTCCAAGATTTGGTGGGGATGTCGGCAATGAAGTATTTAACGCACTGGAGAATGCAGCAAGCAACGCTGTTGTTAGAAAGTTCTCAGCTTTCAATTGCCGAGATAGCTGAGCGTTGTGGGTATGAGTCTGAGCCTGCATTTAGAAAGGCGTTTCGTAATACAACTGGCAATACGCCTGGAAGTGTCAGGCGCGTTATTTAGGTAGTCGGAGAGCCTATTTAATCCTTCCCCAAATTCCTTGGATCCTCCATATCGGTTCTTGCTCATTTTATTTTTATTATGTGAATTAAATATTCGTTTATAAATGTTTAATTCACCTTTTTTATTTCATCACCTAAATTTAATTATGCTTATTTATCATTTTTGCTTTAATGTTGAAAATGGCTTCTTTAAAACTACAAAATTACAACCTTATTGAAGTGTTTTTGCTCGAAAAAAATACGCTTTTTGAATTGAAATAATTTTCATTTCGCCTCTATCGGTAAATATAATTCTCGTTTTTTAGGTTGAAAATATATGCTATATAGCATAGCGATGGTTTTTATTTGCCTATAAATAGTTGATATGTATTTTAATTTTTCAGTTTACGTAAAATTGCTTTTAAAGGTAAGTTAAACGACCTATAATGTGTGGCAAAAGTCATCGTTGTGAGGTGTTAAGATGAAGGAGCTAAACCCCATAAGCTGTGGTATACCAGCTGCGTTCTTGGAAACTTGGTTGAGTTTATCTTCGGATAGCCAAGATCTTTTTAGTAAAGAAAGGTACGGTTTTTTTCTCATTAACGAAGTCGGTGACGTAAATCTTGCCGAAAAATCATTAACTCAAGACTGTGAGGAGCACATTTGCACCGATGGTCGTTTCTTCTAAATTTGTGCTTATATCTCCCTGAACCTGATTAATAAGGATGTTTCCCCCCACGAAAACAGGGATGTTTTCCATTATTTGTATAGATAGCCTTCCAATCATCAATTTACATAAACCTGTTTTTAGGCTTGCTATTTCTATTATCTGCGACAGAATTCTCCCGGACAGTTACAGACAGACTTATGAGGACATAATGGTTGATAAATTAACTGAATCGGCTTTGCAAGATGCGTTAGCAGAACTAAATGAGGGGCTAGAAGTAGTGTGGCAATTGAAGGATGGGAAATTGCATAAGACGTTTACATTTAAAACCTTTATTCGTGCATTTGGCTGGATGACACAAATGGCTATTTGGGCCGAGAAACTGAAACATCACCCTGAATGGTTCAATGTTTATAACCGTGTTGAAGTGAACTTAACAACACATGATGCCGATGGTATCAGTGAGCTAGATTTTAAGCTGGCAAAAAAAATGGAAACCTTTTATTCGTGACGCTAAAAATGGCTTAGCCATTCATTAATTGAGTGCTTGGCGTTTTTCGTTAAGCACTTTTATATAATGGCGAAGCATAAAGTAAGCGAGTAACAACCCACTCAGTGTGTAGAAGAGTCCTTCGTCATGAGAATGCAGCGTGACCTCGACTTTCATATCGAATAATCCACTCGAGAGCAATGCATCAAGCGCTAGCCCAGAAACAATCGCACCAGCAATCACTCCAAACAGGTACGCAAACATTGCTTTTTTGCCAAGCTCGTTAGACAAAGCTCCTAACGTAGCAATATTGGTAGCGGGACCGGTTAACATAAAAACAAGAATAGCACCGGGAGAAACCCCTGCCATCAGCATTCCTGCGGCTACGGGAGTTGAAGCCGTCGCACATATATACATGGGAATACTGATAATGATCATCACAAGCATGGTGATAAAGCTATTGCCCCATTGGCTTAAAAAGGATTCTGGTACGAAGGTTTGAATAATCGCCGCAAAGACCAATCCAATCAGCAACCAATTCACGGTATCCCCTAACAATTTCACAAATGAGAACTGCATAATTCGCTGATACGTGGATTGTTGGATTTTACTTTTCCCACCACAGCATGATGCTTTTTCGGGGGCGGGTTTCGGCGGAGCTTCTTTAACCATCGCGCGAACAGATTCCCCAGCCAGAACAGCACTAAAGATAGCTGCAATAGGACGAGCGATAGCCATTAACGGACCCAGAAGGGCATAAGTCATTGCGATAGAATCCACACCCGTTTCCGGTGTGGCAACCATAAACGAAGCCGTTGCATTTTTGGAAGCTCCTCTGCGCCTTAAACCTAGGGCCGTGGGGATGACGCCACATGAACAAAGAGGGAGGGGGGCGCCAACAACGGCTGCTTTAACCGAGTGTCCGAAGGAAGCCGTGCCTAACTGCTTGCGCAACCAAGATTCAGGTAAATACACATTAATAATACCTGCGATACCGTAACCAAGTAGCAACCAAGGAGCGGATTGTGTGAACAAGTCCCAAAAGTTAGCGAGTAAGTTCATAAATGTCGGCATCTTTTAATTGGTTTAAGAAAACAACGTACTGCATTTTATCGGCTCTGCTCATTTGTGTACATCTCTCATTTTGTGTCTGCTTATGTCGACTGACTTTTTGCTCAAGAAAGGTTTATTTATTGGGTTAATATAATGTCTCTGTTCTTATTTGAATGGTTAATTTTGTTCATGATTTAAAATACTCTTAATGAGAGATATATTCCTCTTTTTCTTGATTAGAAAAGGTATTACAAGCAAACTAGTCATATCCTAAGAGTATACAAAGATTATCTCGAGGGTATATTTTTTATTTTGAATGGCTTTGTCATTTTCCTCGGTCATACAGCTTCAAGTAGTCAACAATTTAGCTAACTACACCGTAACCGCAGGTTTTTAGGAATGGAAAGTAGGGTGCTAGTCGTATTTGTTAGTTCAGGTACACAGGGAATGGTTAGAAGTATAGATAAAAGGTGTTTTCATGTCGGTGTTTAATTCAATTAGCAACAAAATAATGCTTGGGTTTGCGGCTATATTATTGTTAGTTGTCGTCACGTCAGGCTTAATGTATCGAGAGTCCGTTATGATTCTCGAACAGAAAGAATATTTCTCTCAACAGGCGTTACCAGCGTTGCGCGATGCTGAGGATGCAGCAGACAATATCGGCAAATTACAACTTGCTGCATTCGAGCTGTATAGCACATCAATTTCATCAGAAGATTTCGTTACTAAGAAAACGGAGTTTGAGGATAACCTCAGCCAGTTAATCGCCAAACTGAGGCAGCTGGATTTTGTTCAGGAAATTGGTCTTGAGCAAGAAATGCAGCAAGTGTGGGATGAAGTGACGGCGTTGCAGGTGATCATGAATCAAGAAGGGAGTGTTGACTGGGATGGCGCACGAACGCAGCTTAGTCAAATCCAAAATGCCGTTGGCTTATTTAATGAAAAATTAGATAGTGTCACTCATCAAGCCCGATTTTTAGCAAATGAAGCGTCTGACAACATCACGAGTGAAATTCGAATGTTACGTGGGCTCATTGTATTTAGCGTTGTGGCTATTTCCTTAATTACCGCCCTTGGTTTTATCTTTTCTCGTCGAGTGGTGGTTAAGCCCGCGGCTAGCCTTTCCGAGGAAATTAAACGAATTGCCGCGAATAACGATATTTCTCAAGATGTTCCAGTGTTTTCACATGATGAAATTGGCTTTGCTGCTACGAGCATGAATACGCTACTGCAAACCTTCAGAAACGGTAATCTTGCCATTCAGCAATCAGCGGCTGAAATGCTCACATCGACGAAAAAGCTAGATGATTCCGCGCAGTTGTCGGATACACAAGTGCTAACCTTTTCTGAGCATATCAGCGAGTTATTGCAAAAGATCGATACATTAGAAAGATCTATTGAAATCAGTACAAGCCGTTCCAATAGTGCTTCTGAAATGGCGAGAACAGGAGCAGAACAAGTGCGACAAGGAGCGAAAAATGTATCTGCAACCTCAAATAGTATTGCCACACTGGCAAAAGAAGTGGAGCACTCCGCTGAAATGCTACTCAGCCTAAAAAATGCAGGTGATAAAGTTGGTTCCGTAGTGAAAACTATTGCAGACATTGCTGAACAAACCAATTTGTTAGCGTTGAACGCCGCTATTGAAGCTGCGAGAGCAGGGGAGTCAGGACGAGGGTTTGCTGTTGTTGCCGATGAGGTTCGTACTTTAGCCTCCAGAACCCATGAATCAACACACGAAATTAATACTATTTTAGATACTATTGTGGGGTCCATTTCCTCAACAGTTACAACAATGGACTCAAATAAAGCAATGGCAAATGAATCCGTCAATCTAGTTGAAGAAACCGTGACGTCGTTGGGTGCCATCAAAGATACGGTGATAGCGCTCAGTAATGAAAACCATGACTTGGCTGGGTTGGCGCAAGATATTCGTCAGGATGCCGTCGTTATGAGAAGCAGTATCAATAAAATAGAGCAGGCGAGTAAAGGTGTCGAGGATACGAGTAAGGAAACGCGGGCCGCGGCGAAAGAGCTGTCAGATATTGCAATACTATTAAACACCATGGCAAAACGGTTTAAAGTTTAAATAGGTAAAAATGTTACCTAATTGTGATAGTTAATTGATTAAAAAACAGTTAAGGTAAAATTCATCGCTTATTTTTTATGCTTAGAAGTACAAAGTCGTTGAAACGATAAGGTGAATTAACATGAAATTACCATCGCTGTTGTTGAGTCTTTTTTTGTTCGGGGGAATTAGCGCCGCTCAAGCACATGAAGCTACAGGACAGGGTCATGCAATGAAGGTGGGTCCATATGACAAAGCTGAGAGCCAAAATACGGAACAACCCGCAGATGACGAAATGTACTGTGAAATACACGATGAATACCATCATCATCATAAAAACGGGCGAGTGACACATTCTCATGCCGATGGTAAAAACAGGCATGATCATCGGCGCAAGCGCTCAAGTGTTTATCATGGTTATGGCGAGAAAAAACACAAGGTGAACAACATTAATCTTGATTAACGTAACAAGTAGTCGTCCTTGCTCTGTAAGGTCAAACATTATAATTAATTTTGGCCTTACGCTTGTTTATCTCTTTATTTAAACGTATATAGTGGGCACAAGAATGTAGCCCACTAATGTAAAGAGTTTGTTTTGCTAAGTTACCGACACGCCTTCCATGCAGGCAATTTTGCCGATCTTCTGAAACACCTTATCCAAATAGAAATTATTAACTACCTAAAGAAAAAAGATAAACCCTTTGACTATATTGATACTCATGCTGGGGCGGGGATCTATCAACTGACCGGGTCTATGGCAGACAAAAATAAAGAGTATTTAAATGGTATTGGGCACTTTTTAGGAGAGCGCGCAGCGGAGTCTGGGGACTTGGATGCCTTGATTGAGCAAGTCAACATCTGCCAACAAAATAATGCTACGGGTGATACGGTGTTGTATCCAGGGTCTCCTGCTATAGCCAGTCAGCTAATCAGAAAACACGATAAAGCGTGGCTACATGAATTGCACCCTGCTGATTTTTCTTTACTCGAACAGCAGTTTCATCGAAACAGAAACATTTATGTTAAGAAAGTTGATGGGTTTCAGGGGTTACTTGGATTATTACCCTGTTTATCACGCCGTGCTTTTGTGTTGATCGATCCACCTTATGAAATCAAAGATGATTATGAAAAAGTTGTCGATATTGTATGCAAGGCGCACCGAAAAATGAGCAATACCATTTTTGCTATCTGGTATCCCGTGGTTGAAAGGGAACGTATAGAAGTCATTGGATCTCGCTTCAAGAATAGTGGCATTGCAAATATTTGTCGGTTTGAGTTGGGCATTAAAGCTGACACTCAAGAAAAGGGAATGACATCAGCAGGGATGATAGTGATCAACCCACCTTGGACATTATTTGGCAAAATGCAAAAGCAACTGCCCGAACTTGCAAAAATTGTCAGCCAAGATGGTAACTTACATTTCAAATGTGAGCAGTGGGTAGCAGAATAGAAGTGTTAGTTTTAGTAGCCTAAGTCCCTTGAATGGCTCATAACAAAGTTTGCCGCTTCTTCTTCAGTAAGTGGGAAGTTGCTTCCTTCCTGAGTGAATATGTTCAACCGCTTAATGCCTTTCCAAGGCTTACCCGAAAGGTGAGATGAAGGAGAGGCCAAAATCCAAGAGCGCTCACCATAGTGGAGTAAATAGGTATTGGTTCTGGAATAATAAATGGGAATGTTAACTTTATCCGAAATGGCGACATCATAAGTATAAAGTGTTGGAATACAACCATTTAGACAAGCCGAAACCGTTAAAACAGGACGCTGGTTTAACTCTCCTTGCTGAAAGTAAACAGTATGTGTTGGGGCGCCATACTTCCCTCTCTCTGGTTTAAGAGTTTGGTAATTGCCCTCAAGATTATTCGCTGCTAATACATTGTTTGGTTTAAAAAGAATAACCAAAGCCAGCATGAATAACTGGTTTTTTAACCTCACTCTCAATTCCCATAAAACTTAATTGGATAATGACTACCGTTGAGAAGTTACATTATTAAACAAAATTATGAAAGATGCGTTGACGCAAAAAGTGAGTCAATTCTCAATATGGGTGTAAATGTTTACCGATTTTGAAGGGGGAGTGTCTGGCCTAAGACCAGACACTGAAATGCCTAATAGTGGGGGGAGTATGCCGTTAAGTTGCTGATTCCTTAATGACCGGCTTACAAATATTAGGCAAACTGTTGAAACGCTTCATCAAGAGGCGTTTTCGCAATATGGTTAGTATAATTGCTCATGATCTTTTGGGATAAGCCAAGAACAATGTCTAATAAGTTTTGATGTGTATAACCAGCACTATAGAAGTTGTCTAACTGTGCATCTGTTAAATTTCCACGAGACTCAACCATTGCAAGAGTCGTGTCTCTTAAGACATCTAATTTTGCATTGGGCAATTTTGCGTCTGTTTTAATGGATTCTGTAATGCTCTCGTCTGCACCCATCATTTGGGCAACAGCGGTGTGAGCAGGTAAACAATATCCACAGCTATGTGCTTTGTTGATTGTTTGCCAAACGACGGTTAACTCATCCTTATCAAATGAACTATTTGAGAAGAGTTCATGCACGCGTTGATAGCCTTCAAGGAGTTGTGGAGACTCTGCCATTACAGCATGTAAATTGGGAACCATACCAAATGCATCAATACTCTTTTGAAGTAATGGTTTTGATGCTTCAGGTGCGCTATCTTGATCATGAAGTGTAAAGTTACTCACTGGTAAATTCTCCATCCTAATTTAATTTTCGAGTAATTTATTTGAATTTGAACGATTGTTCAAGTTTAATTTGAACAATTGTTCAATTGATAAAGGTAAGTAAAACCTGATGAATGAAACAAGCCGAGCAGTAGCAATAGAAAAAGCCATGCTATTATTTTGGAAAAATGGGTATGCAGCCACCACAATGCGGGATATTCAACGCTGTTTGGATATGCGACCAGGAAGCGTGTACTCAGCTTTTGGTGGAAAAGATGAGCTTTATGAAAAATCTTTGCGGCTTTACAGTGACATGGTGCTGACGAATATTTGTGGCAATTTTGAAGTGGCATCTAGCGCAATAGAAGGCTTAATACAAAGTGTAAACTTCATTATTTTCCCGAATAACTATCGGCCTTCTCATATTTGTTTTCTCGTCAAAAGTGTTACTGAACTTGAGTCCGCTTCGCCTTATTTAACCGGGATTGCACTCAATGGCTTAGAGTTTGTTAGAGTGGAATTAGAGCGTCAAATTGAGCAAGTGATTAAAGAAGATAAAAACGCGCAAAAACAAGACAAAACAGAACTGTCTATTTTGGTTCAGTCGCAAATCATTGGCCTTAAGACAATGTTAAGTCTTGGGTGTAGCGAAGCTCAAATTGGTGGAATGGTCAGCGGTATGATCAGAAAAATCGTACTGAGTTAGAGTCTGTTTGCATTGGAACGTTGCCGTGATTGCTTGATTTTTACCTCTTTCGTTCAAAATTACCTTTTTCAACTTTATATTTAATTGCCTTTTACACTTAACTTCCCATTAAACCTTCTAGGCTAAGAGCATATTTGTCTATCCTTGACGTTAATTATGCGGAGTAGCCCATGGCATTAATTCCCACCAAACAAGAAATCGAAAAGAAAAGGGAACTAAAAAGGAGTATCAGTAGTTGGCTAACGGAACAAATGAATGACCTCACTATCAATTATGATGATTCCTGTCGTAGCGATGGGCTCCCTGATTGGGCCAACTTAAGTAACTTTTCTTATTTTAAACAAATCGTTAGACAACATGTTTTAATCTGTTTAGATGCGATTAATCAAGGGCTGGATTCGCTTGAAATAGACATCAGAAATGAATTTGATTTACGACAAGACAAAGATAGAAAAGAGCCCCTATTTCAGTTCTACATTAAAGGTGGAAACGCCTATAAATATACCGTTGAGGATAAGGGCGCAATGGGAACCTCGGACTGGGATACCCAACTTCTTATCAATCCTTGGCTGCCTGTTCCCTTAACAGAGACAGTGTACGAGAGGGTAGAGAACTTAATTTCTGCTACTTTTGAGCAAACCGCTGAGGATATCGGAATGGCGTTTGCGCCGCTTCAATTCACAAGCCAGCTAGAGCCACTTAAATCCTTAGCAGATTACATAAATGCCATACTTGATAACCTTAACGGAAACGTCCCAGATTGGCGAACCAATTACCATCCGATTGAATTAGTACCGGGGAAAATTACCAAACAGTTTTCACATATAAATACAGGACTGTGGGAGTCGCAAAATGAAAATCTAAAAGGCGAGAATTTACCCAGTATTGTTGAAAGTGACCGCATCCCACCTTTTAAAATTTACCGTTTAGGCTGGCTTTGGAAAGCGCAATATACTGGTGTTAACGCTTCTGGAAGTAGCGACACGCCAGAGGTGATTAAATCCATTTTAATGGAATTAATCGATGTGACCATACCTAGAAAATTTACGATTGAAGCGGTAACGCAATGGCATGAATTTATTGATCTCAAAGGACAATCTGATAAGCCAAAAGGGGAAGTAAAGCTGGAGCAAATTAGTTTCCAACCTAGTTCTGGTGGAACGACCTATATTAAGACGTTGAGAAATACCATCAATACGGCAATAGACGCTGTTATAGCGGATTCAGAAAAAACGCCACCTGTCACAACAACAACGAAGAAAATGGAAGAAATTCGTGTACTTGCCAAAAAAACATATTCCGCTTTAACGGTTATTTTTGGCGCTTATAATAGCTATCAGCCAGTTTTAGCGCTGAGCAAATCCAGTGATACAGACTTCGTTAATGCCTGTAAAAATGCAAAAGCATCGCTTTCCATCATACAAGCAAGCTCTGTGAAAACGGAAATAATATTACCATTTCCTAATGTTTTTTATCATGCCCATGAGCAGCTAATTATGCTGTGCGAAGTAGCGGATGGCTCGTCTGAACATCCAAATAAAATGCTAAAGCGTTTTATGCGTTTTGATGAGTGTGCGACTGAGCTAGATAAACAGTCAAATGGCACATCACAGATTCTTTTAAATGAAGTCAATGGCTCTACGTTGCAAATACAAGATTCGAGTGGCACTAAAACAAAAATGGAGCTAATCGAGGCCCTGTTGCCAGATATTCTCGGTAGGTCGCTTACCAGTAAAGAAAAAGAAGACGTCGTAAAATGGTTTACTGCAGTTGATAGCAAAAATTATATTGCAGAAACTCTTGCGCTTATGCAGAACGTAAAAAATCGCAGCGCAAGCCTTCAAAGCCTTGATGCGAATACGAAAAATGCGTCTAAGAAGCTTAAAGCAGAATTAGCCAAAACCAATGATGTTCAAACGATACAAGCGTTTTTAGGCCATATGGCAAGTTATCGCTATATCTATAACAAAGAAGATGGACTGCAATCAGTAAAAATGCTGAGTTCTGCCTACAGTAATGACCAAATACTCGACTTCATATTCAGTGAAACCCAGATTGTTGATACTAAAAGCGTGCCTAGCAATGGTATTCGCAATATGTTTTTCACGCGAGTAGGAAACCGTGCCACGCTAGAATCATGTACCAGTGAATTTGTGCGTTATCGACCCTTTGCAAAGCCCGACCATAAGCCAGTCAATATTTTTCACGACAGCTTCCAGTCCAACCGCTTTACCTATTACAGTACGTGTGTTGCCTTTACTAGCAATGGTGAAATACGAGACTGCATCACCTTTTTAACGGCGAATAAAGCAGAAGCCCCCTTTCATCAATTTGAAGACCCTAATTTATCTTATAAATTCTATGCTGACTTGCGCTTAATGGCCCAACAGCGCAAGGCCGTTGCTGCGCTTATCATGGATTATGTTGTGCATACTGCATTATCAAAACAGGTTCGGTTAGTTTACAGTTTGATTGGCGCAAGTTAGGCCGAGATGACAATAAGGCTGCTGTCATTTCCGCTGAGGGCTTGTTGGTACATTTAGAAAAAATGAAATAGTATGATAAAAAATGCTTTCTCATAGTGCAGTATCTTCGTAACTTAAATAAACCCAATATGAAAAGGCAGCATCGTTTTATGAATTACCATTCCTTGTTAAAAGTGATTGCTATTGCACTGATTAGTGCCGTGAGTTTTTTCTCTAATGCAGAACCCACGTGGATCGATGTTCGCAGTGCAGCAGAACATAAACTTAGCCATATCGACGGTGATTTACGCATTACTCACACAGATATTGTTGAAAAAGTTAATGAACTGTTTCCCAGCAAAGATCATGAAATTCGCTTGTATTGTCGCAGTGGCTACCGGGCAAATATTGCTTTAGAAGCTTTACAAGCCGCAGGCTACACAAATGTGTCAAACGCAGGTGGGATTGAAGATGCGAGGAAAGAACGCGGTTAGTGCGCTTCTTAGCATTGCTTCTCGTTAAAATGAAGGCGCTCATGTAGCGCCTTTTTCGTGCCTCGAAAGTCTAGTCGCCATGACGAGAATTACTTCACTAGCACTTTGCCTCCGATAATCTTTAGGGCAGGGGTGCCGCGGATCATCGTTGGCCTAGAAAACTCGTTGTTGCATTCGGGGCAGTGTGTTTGGTTTTGCGTGTAGTCTTGGCTAATGCGTTCGATAAAGCACTTCACTAATGCGCCTTTCCCACATTTTCGGTACTTAAACAAATTGCTTTTGCATTTAGCGCAAGAAATATCAACGGTTTTAGTTGGGCCTTTTTTATTGGGTTTTGCCATCGAGTTGAATAATTTCATTGTTTGCAAGTAGCTTAAGAAATTACGCAGTATTAGTACAGGACCAACCGCTGTATTGGTTGGATGGGTAGATGATCTGTGAACTGAGTTGGAGTGGTTTTTGGGAGTAGCAAGGTGCTACTCCCAAAGATAGCGGGTTCAATACTATTTAGTATCGATAATTGTTTAGTTGCTTACGCATATCTTCAACTTGCGTTTGCAGTTGTTGACAATGCTTGAGGAATGATTCCGCGTATTTACGGTTTTCGTCACCTGTTGCACGTATTTGCTCAACGCTGGCGCTAACATTGGAAGCAACTTCTCTTTGCTCAGTCGCCATCTGTGCGTTTTCTTGGTTCAGATCGCGAATAGTGGCGACGGCATCTAACGCTTGTTTCAGGCTGTCTCCCGCATGCTTGGTGCTATCAACGGTTTGGAAGGCTGTGTCCTTGTTACTTTGCATTCGCTGTGACGCCTCTCGACTGCCCATTTGTAAGCGTTCTATCATGCCGCGAATTTCTTCGGTTGATGCTTGTGTACGGCTGGCCAAGGAGCGTACTTCATCGGCGACAACGGCAAATCCACGGCCTTGTTCGCCCGCTCGCGCTGCTTCTATTGCGGCATTAAGAGCCAGTAAGTTTGTTTGTTCGGCTATGGTTCGTATTACCTCCATCACGCCGCTAATATCTTCACTCGCTTTTGCGAGTTGATTAATGACTTCCACTGATGAATCAACTTCAGAGGCTTGCTTTTCAATATCGCTGATAGATGAACGCAGTACAGAAACACTTTGATTAGTATCTGCGTCTGCTGCTTGTGTAGCTTCGTCAGCCCGTTTAGTGTTCTCTGCAACAGCAGAGGCGTTGCTTTGAAGCTCGTCAATAGCAGACGTAATACCGTGAGTATGGGTGGCTAACTGCTCAATTGAGGAGCTTGATTGCATTGCCGTATATTGTAACTCCGAGGCTTGCTTTAGGACCGCTTCGGTCGTGTCACTCACCAGTTGAATAGTAGCTTGTAACTTCGAAAGTAAACGGTTAAAGCCTCGTGCCATACTGGCAAATTCATCGTTGGTATTTTCTTCAAAACGAAAGGTTAAATCACCTTCACCTCGAGCAATGTCATTTACGACATGCGTAAAGTGCGTTAGCGGATCCCCTACAATCGTTTTCACTAAAAAGTAGATTGTACCCAACACACAAAGCCCGGCGATAAGGGTTTTCATCACTGCCGAGACAACAGCGGAACTCACTAAGCTGCTAATATCCTCTTGGGAGGTGACGACTAAAATATCGTATCCCCACGGTGCGAATGTGGTGGCCTTTATGTGCCAGTTGTCCCCTGGATTTTTGAGAATACTTTCAACTTTAGCGCTATTGGTGTGTTGTGATTGCATTCGCACAACCCCTTTGTTATCACGCAGGGCGACGAAGCCATTTTCCATTATTCGGCTTTTCTCAATGGCTTTAGCTAAAATATTGAGGTCGGCTGAATACCCTACATACCAAATACCAATAACTTGATTACGAGCGTTAAAAATAGGTTCATAAGCTGTAAGGTAGGGATTTCCTAAAATATCAACTTCGCCATAGTAGGCGTCGCTCTGGTTAATCTTTTTGATGGCTTTTCCACCTTTGGCGAGTGTGGTGCCAATCGCGCGTTGTCCGTTTTTAAAGACATTCGTAGAAATTCGAACATAATCGTCGTTCGTTTTACTAAAGAGCGTTGCTGTTCCCCCCATAACATCGGTTAATCCATCAACAAGCGCAAAGTCATTTGCTTGGGCCTTTCCACCAAGCAACAATTGACGAGCAGGGGTTCCATTGACTTGAATTATGTCGCCAAGAGAGGCTTCTCCAAGTTGATTACCGCGTTGCTTTAATAGCGTCATACTGTTCTTAACGCGCTCCAGCATAATACTGTCGGTTACGCGCAAAACATCAAGAAGCTGGTTGGTTGTCGCTTCCTGAGCTTTAGATACGCGTTCATCAATAGACTCTGATGTGGAATAAATATTAATCACCGCCGCTAAAACGGTGAAAAATAAGATTACCCCGGAAACCGAAGCAATAAATTTCTTCTGAATAGACATGTGCCTCCCAGCGGCAAGAATTGCCCGTAATATTATTGTTTGACCTTTGCTTGGAGGGGCGTTTCTCCTACCGAGTCCTAAAGGTCTTCCTGTTTATGATGGCTAGTTTGGATTGTTGCTCTTTTGTCACTCATTTTAAAAAGATGTAAAAGAATATTAAATTGCCCCTTAGAGGTAAAGTTTTAATTTGTCAAAAGCAAGAGCTAGTTAAATGAAATTCATTTTTTTTCTAGAGGGAAAATTCCTTTGTTAAGTTATTATATATCAATGCATTAAGGTACTTTTTCCTATTTTTATTACAAATTCTTACTTTTTTCCTAACTTTTTAGAGAGTGAAAAATTTTCCAAATCTAGATTTGTTGCTGTTTCAGCAATGCTTTTCTGTATGAATAATGACTTAGCTCATGTATGTAGTAGGAAAGTGATTAGTTGATGCGCTTACTTCTCACTTCGGTAATAGGCTTAGCGGATAAGCACAGAGCCACTAATTGGTTTTGGTGGCGAGAAATGTTGGCAGTGTAGTTGAAGTATGAATCGGGGAAATTGATTAATAATTATTTGAAAATCACTTTCATTGTGTTTGACCAAATCAAGATGTAGCGTTTAGTTAAATTAATGTTAAATATTTACCTTGTTGATTTTCTTTTCGGGTTTTTATTAATGCTTTTCATCCTGTTTGATTCATTTATCCGATGATGTTAGCCTTTTTGTAGGCTTGTAATTATCCTAAGTTATTGTTAAATAAGGACTAATTATCCACTTTGTTAACTTGTTGTTAATAAGGTTAATATAATACCCCATATAAGATATTGTTAATTGAAAGAGTTTATTGTTCTAGATTTGATTATCCTAATAGATTAATGTCACCGCGCGGTTTTACAAATGCGAGCCAGGTAAAGAAGTATATAAGCAGTCGGCTTGTAAGGATAATTTTAAATTCTAAAACCTGATGAGGGGTTTTATTTATGAACGAGCTAAATAATTTAAATACTAACGATATTAATCCGGGAATTGTGGGATTAGGAACTTATTTTCCTGAAAAGGAAGTTGATGACTCTTTGTGGGATAACTACAATTTCACTAATGTCGTAACAGGTAGAACGCCCTTTGATGGTGTTGAAACCCGACTGGAATTTCCTGAAGATCTTTTACCTTCTGATGCAGGTGTCATTGCTGGTCAAGCTGCATTAAATGACGCCGATATTGACCCAAGTAGTATTGATCTTGTTTTATCTAGCTCATTACCCGGTGACTTCATTATCCCTGGCGATGTAGGACTACTGATTAAAAAGTTAGGGCTAAAAAACGCAACTGGCATGAATATCGAAACAGGTTGCGCTAGCTCTGTTTCTTGCTTAATGGTGGCGTCGAGCATGATACAGTCCGGTATGTACAAGAACATTTTGATTGTTAATTCATGTTTTTACTCTCGCCTAAAAGACTACTCTTGCTCATTTTCTGTTGCGTTAGGTGATTCTGTTGGTGCGATGGTGGTGAGTGCGGTTCCAGCGGATCGTGGTTATCTATCTTCCTATGCTATTACTGATGGTGAAAACCACAGCGCGTTTACTGTAGATGTGCGTTACCCGAAGCAGGAATATAGAAAAAACACAACCGAGCCAGGTCTGTTTGTGTCTTACGATTATGACCAAGCTAAAGCGGCAACGTTAAACTCCAAAGAATATATCGTAACGGTATTTAATAAGTTGCTTGAACAAACGGGTTTAGAAAAAGACGAAGTTGACATTATGATCCCACACCAAGGGGTTCATTGGCTGCCTACCGTTTGGTCAGAATGCTTAGACTTCGACTTGAATAAAGTTTGCCATACCTTCCAGCAGTATGGGTCAAATGCTTCTGCCTCTGTTCCTGTCAACTTAGAGGAAGCCAGAAAGCGTGGTATGTTGAAAGATGGGGCTAACATCTTCGTATTCCAAATCGGCTCAGGCTTCCACTACAAAGGCTTTATGATGCGTTGGTATGATAAGAAGCAATATAAAGCTTAACTCTCCGTAGTGAGTTGAATTAACAGGTCAAGCCCAGCTTTTAGCTGGGTTTTTTCATATAATCAGGTAATAAAGTTCGTTTCGTATTGTTGTACTTACTTGGCGCTCTAGATTTAGATGGCTAAGCTCTTGTTCGTTTGAAGGGGAGGGGCTTTGAATTGATTTAAATCATAAAAGCCAAAGATGTGACTGTCATTAGAGGATCACTAAATGGAATATTCGGCTACATGTAAATGCGGTGACATTAAGATCATTGCTTCTTTTCCTTCATCAATTGAGGAATATCAGGCGAGAGAGTGCGATTGTGATTTTTGCATTTCTCACGGGCTTGCTTATCTTTCGGATGTTAACGGAACAATAGCATTTTCCCCTAAAAGTCACATGAATCAGCTCAAGCAAGGTTCTGAGCAAGCTACATTTTGGCAATGCAGTCGTTGTAAGCAGGTCGTCGTCGTTACAAGCACGAAAAACGGGGAAACAAGAGGCGCTGTTTCCAAAACGGTATTTGAAAAAGACTTTTCTCTTAAAGCGTCAGTTAACGTTAGCCCTAAAAGGTTTTCACCTAAAGATAAGGCCGAGCGCTGGCCTACTGTTTGGTCAAAGGTTATTTCAATGGTTAGTGAATGCTGATCCCCCGTATAGGGACTCCTCCCCAGTTGCAAGCTACGTTTTTGAAGATAGATAGCCGATGCGTGCGTATAGCCGGTCTCTTGATGAGGGAAGCTATCCCTCTGACCTCAATGAATGTCGCGTACTCGCCTTCCTCATCGTTAATCCGGTCTTATTGACCTTCGGGGGATTCAGGTTTCAGGTGAGTTGGTCTAACCATTATCTTCATTGCTCGTTGCCTGGCAACATGGTTACTCTGCTGCAATCAACAACAGATACTGAAATAATCGGAATTATGTAGCAAATGCACAAACCCAGTAAAAACAATGCCTTAGCGGGCTTATTTTAAAAATATTACCTAATTCCCAACACCTTGTTAACTAAATCATCAAGTTCCTGTTGTTCTTCTTCCGAAATGTCACCACCGGACATTGTTGCAATACGGGCAATCTCTCTAATAGCCAGGTGATCACTATCCATATCGTCGAACTCTGGAATTTTGAGGTATTCAGCTACGCTGGACCCCAGACTCAATAGTGAGCCGTAAGCCATAACAGCTTTTGCGACATAGGTTGAATTGAGGAAACCTGTCAGGAACGCGGCATGGTCTTCGGTTTCCACCGGGATAAAGTAGAGTTTATGGTCAGGTACAACGACTTTTGTCCCTAATATTCTGTCCTCTACAGGACCGATATAGGCGGCGAAAAACGTTTTGCTGTTCATTTCCCGCCACAACACTTTATAAGGATAAAACGTATAGTTACCCGTACTCCAGAGAGAATAATACGGCTTGTTCTTCTGGAACCGTTTTAAACTGGAGCGAACTTTTAACTGTTCTTTAAATTGCTCCAGGAACTGGTATGTATTTGGGTAATTGAATGGCAGATCAGGATCTCCATGCATCTCTCGTTGAGGTACGAGAGAATGAAACGGTGTAGGAACGGCCCTAAACTTGGTTACATCCTTTCCTCTGAGCATAGGGAAAACGTGTTCAGCTTCCACGACATCGGTTATCTCAGGTATTCCCTTTGTACGCCCTTCCTGCACTCTGTTTCGGATAGTCACGTTTCCATTAGTCACTTGCTTATCCAGGATGTCTACCCAAAATATGGCGTGTCTGTCTGTTGTAATGCCTTTTCTGGCTACGTAGTGGCTTTTTCCTTCATTGAACACATATTTAAACACCTTGTGCTCTTTCTTTGTCGCAATTAGCCATGGACGTGAATCGTTCTTTCCGCCGGGCGCGGGCTTTGCAAACAAGTATTCACTTTTTGCTTGCTCACGAAAGTCTGAAGCATCTGAAAAAGAGCGGATGGTTTTGTTTTTAGCGTCTTTCGCTGACCATTTTTTGTAAGTGATTGGATACTTGGTATTTTCACCACGCTCAACAACCAGTAGTGCCGGAAAGTTACTGACACCATCAAAGGGCTTAATGGCGTTGTAATCTTCCACCAGAGTTACCGCGCAATTGATACGGCCTTCATCAATTTTAAAGCGTCTGAAGCCTTCACTGGATTCATTTGAAAAAACAGTGCCGGTTATGAAAAATCCAAGTCTTCCACCGTCCTTCAGATATTTTCGAATAGCCTCAAAAGTGATGACGGTAGAAATATCAGATTCAATGCCTCCAACCCATTTGTCAGAGCTAAAGACTCCCATGCTTCGGCATTTATCATTAACGGCTTTGACATAGGCTCTTGGTAAGTGGCTCCATTTAACCCAGGGAGGATTACCACAAATATATTTAACCGGACTTATCGAACCAGCCCTGAATCGCTCTGCAAGGATAGAACACCATATTCCATCCCAGCCTTCTTCATGTAGCTCAACCAATG
This sequence comes from Alteromonas sp. a30, assembly GCF_026788005.1. Taxonomy (GTDB): domain Bacteria; phylum Pseudomonadota; class Gammaproteobacteria; order Enterobacterales; family Alteromonadaceae; genus Paraneptunicella. Next base: position 2,583 of record NZ_JABEPE010000029.1, on the reverse strand, counting down.
TATTAACCGCATTATTGAGGGCAGTTTCCTCTATTTTGTTGAGGTTTAATGATGCGACCATTTTGAGAAGGTGTGCGGATATCTTACTGGCGGGTAAGTCATCCATAATCCAAAGTTTAAGTTGCTGAAATACCGCGTAAAATTGGTCATCCAGAATAAGTTTCTCTGGCACTCTGAACAGCTTTTCACCTTTGTCTGTCAGAAGATTATATTCATAACAACCATCAGGCTGAATATTGGCCGTGTTGATGGCATCAGCCATGTATACGGGAATTGTCACAGGATTTTGTGGGTTTAAATACGGAGCAATAAACGTCACGATAGAGCCTTTCGCACTCAATACGGCAAGTGGATTAAGATCTATGCCGTACAGACCGGATAATAACTCAACTGCATCCGCTCCCGGTTTTGCAACTCTTCTTCGCCTTATTGCTTCAAGCAAAAACGTGCCTGATCCACAGGTAGGATCAAGTAGATCAGATTCCAAATCCCATTCAATAACATCCAGCCCATGCTCTGCCAGCCAGTCTGGTGTATAGAACTCACCGAGCGCGTGTCGAAGCTCACGAGGTACGAATCCTTCATATATCCCCTTAAACAGATCTCTAGTACTTTCGGGCCGCTTCTTACTGATTTCAAAATCAACGATTGATAATTCCACCAACAAGTCGTCAATAACCTTTGCAAATTGGGACCAGTTATTATCCTCCAGATACCAAGAGAAGAAGTCTCCGGCATACATATTTGAAATACCCGCATTCTTGAACAACTTTCCGGTTTCCATTGAACTTATCCGTTCCTGAACATCTATGGTTGTATTCAGGATGTTTTGCGTGGAGCCGGGTAATGCACATGCGGCGACTATTTTAGCCAGTAGCGCAATATAAGTATTGAGTGAAAACAGGTATGCCGATATGTTTTTTGTATATGCAGCGTCATGATGGGAGCTTTGACGCTCTATAAGGTTTCTCATTCCGTCAGGCTGAATCCCAACAACCTGACCAAAAAGGCGGTTCCATTCGGTATAGAGCAGCTTTTCCTTTGAGGTGCCACCTGCATCTGCCAGGACGATTGCATCAAAAAACATAGGAATGAGTTGTTGCCCATATTTAGAGTCAGGTCCAACAACCTCTTTTAACAGGATGGCTGAAACCAGCGGTGTCCCGTTGTTGATGAGTTCCTGAATGAGTCTTATCGCGGCTTTCTCATCAAAAACCTGTAATGGTTCCCACACTGGCACGCCGGATGTATCATGACGACCAAATGCTACACTCTCGCCGTCCCACGCAACCATGGTGTAATCTGACAGCTCGCGACCTTCGTCACGATGCAACAGTTGGGCGTATTCTTCGGCCTGTTTTTTGCCATGCTTACACTTTTCATTATTCTTTTTATTGAAGGACTTTGGGCCTTTGTACTCGATAATGACAGCACCGTGAGCAGAATCGACCCATTTATAACCACCTTTCCCATCGGGCACCCGCTGCTGAATAGGACAAGGTTTCCAGATACCGTTCAGGTTGAGGCTAAGTTCTTTAAATGACAACTCAATTTCGTGCTGCAACTGATACTCGTTTTGAGCGCTTTCAGTCTTTTCAATAACATCCTTAACTAGCTGGACTGCGTGTTGTTTCATTATTTCCTGTGCCTTAATCTTTTTTGTTTCCACCAAACTGACCATCTTTCGCTGCACCTCTGGGCTTATTAGGCTCCAGTTCAATGCTTTCGATAACAGTTTTAAAGTCCAGGCCTTTCTCTGCCATCTCTCCCATGAGAGCGGCAATAATGGCCCAGTGCGCGGGGATCTTCCCCGTCTTCGAATAATTGGTTAGTGAATTGGGATTGAGTTTCACGATTCTGGAAAACTCCCGCCCTGAAATACCTGCTTTGCCTAACTGACGTTTGAACTCTTCATAATCCATACTGAAAGGTACTGTCTTAATATACAGTGCAATCCTCTTTCGATGTGTATGCTAAAGATTTGCTATTTATACATAGATTTATTTTCAATGTACATTAAATAATGTTTATTTTAGCTTGGCACACATTAATTTATGTCCTATGATGGTCGCACATAAAATAATGTGCATTAAAGCTAGGCAAGAGGGGGACAGCGTGAAAGACAAAAATCAGCATTTTCTGTTGTTAGCCTCTGCACGTACTTTAAGCCTGAGAAAGATATTCCAGTTAACATCTGATAATGGGGTAGAGCCGTTAAGAGTGATGACCCATTGTGGATGGGATGGAATCATTAATCGAACAAGGTATGAATGCTAATCCCCCGATAATGGGGTAGAGCCCAAATTTGCTGTCTTAGCTGCCAAAGTTTGTTAATAAAAGTCTTTGAATTAGTTGAAAGGCGAGGGAAGTGCTTTAGTGGCTATCGAAAACTGTGTATGAAACGAAGAATTCTTAAGGAAACATTTATTTTGCTACATATATGCTACACAGAATAGGATTTTTAAATTTATGTTAGTAGGTACTACGCAGATGAGCCTTGAAAAAATTGGCTCCCCCTCCCCGACTCGAACGGGGGACCTGCGGATTAACAGTCCGTCGCTCTAACCAACTGAGCTAAGGGGG
>NZ_JABEPE010000028.1 GCF_026788005.1 Alteromonas sp. a30 | reverse complement strand
GAGGAAGGAGAAATAATGATTTGGTGATCTGATCATTGAGAGAAGGAAAAGTTCAAATCTTTTGTTCAACAAAGCCCTTGAGTTCTGAAAAGCCGCCCCACGAACCGCGCAAAAACAGCAATGATGGCAGGACAAATTAACCCTGCTGCCAATGAAGCAAAAATAACATTTTCGCTAAATAACATAAGGATGGCTGTTGCCGGAATATACCCAAATAAGGCTGCAACAAACCCTAAAAGTGGACGTTCATTTTGAGAAAGTTTTGCATATGCTTGTTCCATTTCAAGCTTTTCATACCGCATAAGCCATTCCATTTTTACTATAAAAATAATGGGAGTATAACAGTTTTTAACATTACTCCCGATTCACAAACTCGGAATGGGAGCCGATTAAGCGACTTAAGAAGAATAAGGGCGCGCAAGGATTCCACATTTTCATCGGAAGCATCATTGAGCGGGAATAGGTTGTAGCGCATGGCTGTGATTATTTGTAAGCAGCCTAAATCGTAATCAAAAAAGCACAATACTTTGTCGTATTGGTTTCAAAACTCGACGTTATTGCTATTGGCAATTTGATTGCCTGCGCCGAATACCAAGTTGGCGTTATTAGCGAAACGTTCACTAAGTTCTATGTTACGCATTATAAAAACGTAAATAGAAGCGGTTAGCTAAAATTGCTGAGCATACCTCAACCGCTTTTTACTCTGTGAGTAAGCTTACTTGGCTACGATTGTGCACCCGCCTGCGGTAGGGTCGATATCACAAATATTTCTTGTACTTACCGATGTTTCTTCAGCCTTAGCGACAGATGCGTTTACATCACCAACATTGGGTTGGTTAAGAAATAATACAGATAAGAAAATTTGAATAGATGAAAGCATGTTTTGATTTCCTTTTTTTATGTTGATCGAGTTCCGGGTTATTTAACCGGACTCACTTTTATAATCGGTAGGTAAATATAATGCAAAACTAAAAGGCCGCAATGCGATGCCTAAAAATTTTGCTTTTTAAAATGGAAGTGAGTTGTGCAGAATATTATTGGACCAAATACATCACGTAGTCAGCTTGCTCAAAAGTATAATCTTGCATTTTTCGCAGCGCTTTATACGAAGCATGATGCTTGTTAGCGTTTTGAAAAATCACCGTCATAATGCTTCTTTTAAATAAATGAAGTGGTACACCTCTGTCTTTTCTTACGTGATAAATTCCTGCGTAAAGTATGGCTAGCGTATTTTGTGAACTTGCTTGCTGTAGCAAGTGTGCCATTTTTGCATCTTTACCTAATTGTACGTTTGTCATCTGACGGGCTAATTGAGAGTCGATAGGATGGCTTCCGTGTTGCACAATAATATCTTGATCAATAGCTCGGTAAACGGACTTGGGAATATCTTCCAATGTAGCCAATATTGGGGCTTTTGAGTCGAGCTTAGTCTGTGCGTTTTTAGCCAATGTTTGTTTGTTAAATAGTTGGTTGCGTTGTTTAGGTGTTAGCGCGCCTGAAATTAACTGAGCTTGTTGCTTTAAATTGGTAAACAAGGGATTGTAAATTGCCGAATCCCAACCTCTTACTAAGCGTTGTTCACCTAAATCGTTCTCTTCTAACATTTCCAATACAATCGGTATTTTGGTGATTGCTTGGGTGTGTTGGCCTGTTTGAGTTTCTTGCTTTGTGCGTGCATTCAGCAGAGAGATTATCGTTAGAAGTTGCTCGGGGTGGGAGGCTTGATTGTGCACCTCTCCAATGAGTAGATACTGCACATGATTGGTGCGTTCAAGCCAAACTTCGATGGATATAAACGCGTCGTTTTGTGTATCGTAAATTTTTAGTTGTTGTACATTGTCAGCAAGAAGGTGATGGAGAGCGGGTTTCTCTTCATCTATGTTTTTTCCTTTCAAGCTTTCTCCTTCGAACCTTTGTCTTTCAAAGATTTCTTGGGCAAAAGTCTTTTTACCGATAGCTGCAACCGCCGTTTGTGAGCATACACATAAGCACCCGCCCAGCAGGTAATACAAGAAAAGCCAATGTACTCGCCTTTTAAAGCTCATTTAACTTTACCTCTAGTGTCATTTTACTTTGACCTTCTCGACGGAGCGTCATTTGTACCACTTGCCCTGCCTTATAGGTTTGTAATACTTCGCTGTAGTGTGCCAAGTTGCGTAACGGCGTTGTGTCAATTTGGAGTATTACATCGCCCGGCTTAATACCGGCTTTTTCTGCGCCAGTCTTCGGTTCGATGAGTTCAACTTTTATCCCCGCACCGGAATAGGTATAGTCGGGCAAAATGCCAGTACGTACTTTGCGTTGTTTGCCGCGACTTGCTTGCATGTTTTTTGTCGCACGGCTTGTTAGTGCTTCATTTCGGTTCGCTAAGTATTCAATTACCTCGGCTGTGGCGCGAGTGATATTTTGAATACCGGTGTAATCGAGTTTATCTGCGGTGTCTTGCGGCGTGTGAATGTCGAAATGGGCGCCTGCAAAAAGTTGAATGGCTGGAATGCTTTTGTCTAAAAAAGCACCTTGGTCGCTAGGCGCTAGCGCCAAATTCGGCATATCAAATTTTAGTCCTGTTAAATAACCCACGCCGTGAAAAATAGGCTTCCATTCTCTGGCTGAGTCACTATTGAGTATTTGAATAGGTTTGTTGTGTAGGCGACCAATGGTGTCTAAATTAATATTCGCCATAATGCGATTTGGGTGTGCTTCTAAAAAAGCCTGCGCGCCTTGTCGCCCCGTTTCTTCTGCGGAAAAGGCTACGAAGAGCACATCTCGGGTTAGCGATTTATCAGCGAAATGTTCCGCTAACAGCAAAAGGGCTGCTACACCGCTAGCGTTATCATCGGCACCAACATAAGCTTCACCCTTTTCACTTAAGCCTAGGTGATCATAGTGAGCACTCACAATTAATTGTGGTAAGGCTTCTTCAGGCATTGATAAAGCGGATGAGCTGTTTGAGTGAGCGTTTGCATCAGCGCTTGAATGAGAACCGGGTAAAACCAGTACAATATTTTCTGTTAACAACCGTTTGTTGCTAGCCTGTTTATCATTTATTGATGCATTAAAAGGCTGGCGGAAGACTTGGCCTGTTCCGGTTGATTGTTGAATGACATTGAAGGCATTAAAGATATAATCCGCAGCTCGCTCAATGCCTGCGGTACCCGGCTTTCTGCCTTGCATGGGTTCCGAGGTTAATTGATGAACGTGTTGTTTTAGGGCGCTTTGAGCAAATTCCTCTGGCAACTCAGCCAAAGGTGGGCGCTTCGGTAATGACGCTGTTAATGCGCCTTCAAGCGCGCTTGTTAATGATGTATCGTTTGGTGAATAAGGCGCGTCATACACGTTAACTTTCATCGGTGATGTGCTCACCGGCCACTGACCTTTCCAGTGGTTTTCTAGCTCACCATTTTCGTTGTTACCAAACCCAAGGTAACTGTACTTGCGATAGTGAGGAAGCTTTTGCAACAACGTATGCAGATGACTGCTTTCGTTAAGTAAATACTCACTGACTTCATCTTTATTCATCCATCCTGCTAAATTAAATAGCACGACTTTTTGCTTACTATTGTTAGGGTTTCTACCAAATATAAAATAGTGAGTTTCAGCCGCTAAGTCTCTTGCTGTTTTCAGTTTTTCGGGTTGAGCAAACCAAGTATTAAAGGCGAGTGTTTTGCCATCATCAGCCAGCCAAATCGTTGTTTCCTTATTTTTTTCTTCCGGGGATATTTCCTTTCGACCCGACAGTATTTGAGTAAGCAAGGTGTGGTTCGGGTCGATCTCGATAAGTTCGTGTTGTGATGTGGCTTCAAGTAATGATGCTATAAACGATTGTTGTGTTGCTGCTGCATCTGATGTTGTCTCGGAAGCTAAAGAAACCCAATAATGCTCATTGCTGGCGAGTGCTTGTCGAAGCCCTGTAGGGCTTTCTGTCGCGTAAAGCTTTCTCATGATTTGAAACCCGGGATCAACGGCAACCCAATTAGCATCACATGGCGGTGTAACGATGAAACGCTGGTTTTTTTGCGTCATTCTAACCCATTCAACGATTGCTTTTTCTTTGCCATGTTCAGCGCAAAGTTGAATCGGCACATCAAGGTCATACGCGCTTCCTGATTGCTGTTGTACAAGTTCAATTTGTATTTGGTGTTTACCTTTTTGCCTTTGATTTTGCCATTTTGCCGCAACCACGCGTAGTTGAGGGATGTCTGTGCGGGTTGTCCATTGCTCAAAAAATAGGGATAAATCCATGCCACTGATTTGCTCAAAAGTGGTTTGTAATTGGGCAAATCCCACTTCCTGAAATAAGTGGCGTTTTATCACCTCCTGCACGCCAAGCTTGAAGGCTTCATCGCCAATACGGTTGCGAAGCATTTCCCACAACATCATGCCTTTTACGTAACCTACAGCTTCGGAACTTGCATCTTTTTTATAACTGAAATCGATAAGCGCTAAGTTTTCAGGGTTCACATAACGCTGTAGGTTATCGCGGCGAAAATGGGCACCTTGTTGCTTTTGTTCCGCGAATAAATGGTCTGCTAAATAAGTGGTTAATCCTTCACTCCAGTTTTCGCCGTTTGAGGGGGGAAAAACACCATTACCTAACCAATTGTGGACCAGCTCATGAGGGTAAGATGTATGAAGAATAAAAGGTAAGCGGATAACCTCACTGCCGAGTAAGGTAAATGACGGCATGCCGTATCCACTTTCCCAAAAATTCTCAATCAATGAAAACTTGCTGTAAGGGTAGGATCCAAGTAAATGTTCATACATTTCTAAATAGCGGGAGGCCGCTTCTAAATATTGATGAGCTAAACCTACATCGGGTTCGAGCAAATAGGCTTCCAGTGCGACTGTGTTTGCTGTTAAATCGGATTTTTGCCGGTTGAACGGTTCCCGGTAAACATGAAATGCATTAGCTATTAAGAAGATTTCTGGGTTCGGTTTGTCATTGTGCCAGGTATTCGCATTAAGGTGTCCTTGGGAGATGTTTTTAAGTCCCTTTTGATGCTTTGCCGTTATGGAAAAGGTGTACCATGTTTGGTCAAATATCGGATACCAGTAACTCGCGCCACTTAAGTAAACGCCTTTTGTGTTCACTTCCCCTTCGGATAAATAAAAGCTTCTAGCAAAGCCATTTTTCTTATTGCTTCCTTTGTTGTTCTTTGTGTTGTTTTGTGGCGAATGCAAGTGTTGCTTTGGTATAGGTTTGTAATGACTTGCATACTTCATATCGACATTATAATTGAGTTTAAGGTTGCCAGAATCAGGCCAAGGCCCTTTCATTTGATACACATCGTATAAGCCATTGGGCTGTGGTAAATGCGTTAATTGAATATTGGAATCAGTGATTTCAGTGCCCTTGCGAAGTGCAAAATGAGTAGGTGGTAAAGAGGGAGCATAAAGCGTATTTACTCGGGGGTTATCAAGGATAGATGCGTTCAATTTAACGGATACTTTTTCATCCTCTGTGTTGAGTTCAACATCTAAATCATAATGCAGTAAGTGTGGTGTAAAGTGAGCGAATGTCTCTGAGGCAAAAACGCTTTTTGCGCCCATTACGCCCACTAATAAAATGGTGGCTAAAAACACCTTGTGCATTATTTAAGTGTCTCGTTTTGAAATGCAATTTTTTACCAATATCACGGAAAAATACCATGCGCAAAGTTTATTTAGACACAAAGTCAAAGTTGAAATAACGTGAAATATCGCTCTTAAAAATATCCTGATATATTCCTCGAAATAATTTTTTTGGTATAAATTTATTAACCAAATAGAAGATTAAGAGGATGTGGATTTATGGATTTCTCTCTCCGTTACCGCACGAGTTTTATACTCAGCACCTTGGTTATCATGGCCCTAGTAATCGCCAGTTTCTTGCTGTTTGAAAGCAGTATTCAAAGTTGGTTTACCCATATTTCTAATGGTTTAAATCCGTCTCAACAAGCGTCTTTTTGGATCGCTGCGTTACTGGTTATAGCACTTTTAGCTTTCGACACCCTTTTACCTATTCCATCAAGTTTAGTTTCGGCTTTTGCTGCAACGTATCTTGGTTTGGAATTGGGAGCTTTAGTTATTTGGTTAGGATTAAGCTTGGGTAGTAGTTTGGGTTATGGAATTGGTTTGTATTCTAACCAAGTGCTTTCTTCTCGCTGGTTAAGTAACAAGGATTACGTCAAAGCGCAGGCTTTTTCCAACAAAGTGGGGTTAGGTGCGTTAGCGTTTATGCGTGGTGTCCCTGTTTTAGCGGAAACCTCGGTGATTGCGGCTGGTTTGGTGCGTTATCCTTGGAGACCATTTTTGCTTGTTACCTTACTTGCTAATGCCGGCGTGGCTTTGGTTTATGGTTATATTGGATCGCAAGCTCAGGATATGGCTGAAGCCAGCAGCGCTTTTTTCGCGGTCGTTGCCGCAGGTATTGTGGTGCCGACGATTGCTTGGGGTGTAAAAGCATTGTGGCAGGCGGCTGCAACCCCCGTTCAAAAGGATGAAGCACGTTATTCAGTGGACGATATTCAAGCCACATTTTCCTTGCCTTTCTCTTATCCCGTTACCTTTACTGAAAATGCTTTTAATACAGATAATTCCACGCTGATTACGTTGCTCGCGCAAGCAAACTCTCAAAATCGGAAGGCAAAAACGGTGATTATCGTTGATAAAGGTGTTGCTGATGCGAATCCTGAATTGTGTGAAAACATGCAGAAATATTTTCTGCATCATCATACAAAAGCGCAGTTGCTGCATGAACCTTTGGTTATAGAAGGCGGTGAAACGGGCAAGCATTATACTAACGTCGAAATGTTGTATCGTTTCTTGCTTAAGCATCAAGTGGACCGACATGCTGTGGTCATCGCTATTGGCGGTGGTGCAGTTTTAGACACGGTAGGTTATGCCTGTGCCACCTTCCATCGAGGCGTAAAACTGTTACGAATGCCGAGCACAGTGTTAGCCCAGAATGATGCTGGTGTGGGCGTGAAAAATGGCTTTAACGCATTAAACTCTAAAAATCTTATAGGTACCTTTGCACCGCCTCTAGCCGTATTGAACGACTTTTCTTTACTGGAAAACCTGCCTGCTCGGGATCGACGAGCGGGGCTCGCAGAAGCCGTAAAAGTAGCTGCGATTCGGAGTAAAACCTTCTTTGAATGGATGGAGCAAAACGCAGAAGCGCTTGCCACATTTGAAGATGAAGCGTCCCACTACGCTATTGCTGAATGCGCTCGCTTACATGTTCACCAAATTACCCAATCTGGCGACCCTTTTGAAAGTGGTAGCGCGCGCCCATTAGATTTTGGCCACTGGGCTGCACATAAATTGGAGTCATTATCAAAGTACCACGTTCGTCATGGCGAAGCGGTGGCTATAGGAATGGCCTTGGACACACTTTACGCCAGCAAAATCGGTATTTTGTCCTACCAGCAGTGCTACCGATTTATCGGTTTATTAGAACGTTTGGGGTTTGTACTTTGGCATCCCGCTCTAGAACTGACCGATGATGCCGACGAACCAGCGGTATTTGCCGGACTTGAAGAATTTCGTCAGCACCTTGGCGGCAACCTCTGCATTACCTTATTAACGCAAATGGGAACCGGAAAAGAAGTGGGCAGCATCGACAAAGGCGCGCTCGGTGCGGCCCTACTGCAACTTAAAAGCATCAGCTTAAAAGACACTTCTAAACAGTCGTTTACCAGTGAGTTAGTGGAAGGTTGATCATGGGATTAAACACTTGGTTAACGCTGGGTAGAGCTTCGAATTTGCCGAGTATTTGGACTAACGTTTTTGCCGCTGCTTTGGTGGCTCAAGCGGGGTTGCGTCAGGGAGAGCATCCCTCACATTTAACCTCATTGGCAGATGCAACACTGACTTGGTTAAATGCCTTAGTTGCATTGTCTTTAATGTATTTGGGCGGCATGTTCTTGAATGATGCCTTTGATGCTAAATGGGATAAGCAACATCAGCAGCCTCGTCCTATCGCACAAGGTCAAGTGTCGGCGTTTTGGGTTTGGGTTCATGGGCTTTCGATGTTAATGCTTGGCACTTATCTAATTGGCGCGTTTTATGCGGCTCAATTTCATCAAGCATCAAGTTCGTTAACATCGGATGCTTTAGTGCCTTCTCTTTTGCCTCTTGTGGGATGGGGTGGGGCAGGTTTGCTAGCGACTTGCATCGTGCTATACAACGCGCTGCATAAGCGTATTCAGCATGGCGCTGTGTTAATGGGGCTATGCCGACTAGGCGTATACCTGCTGGCTGCTTTGTTAATTGCACAGCTCACCAGTGCTTTGATTGCCGCCAGTATCGCTTTGTGTTTGTACATTTGCGGGGTGACATACGCTGCCAAGTATGAGCATCAGAATCGACTCCAACACACGCAAGCCACTGCACTATTGTTCTTACCAATATGTATTCTGAGCATTCACGGTTATTCCTACTCTTATTTTTGGCTGTATGCCGCAGGATTTGGTGCTTATCTCCTTATTAACATGAAGCGCCATTTAAAGTCTGAACACCCCATTGTGGGCGCGTTTATTGGCAGTTTATTAGCCGCCATTCCTTTATTCGATGGGTTGGTGCTCGCCAGTATGAATTTGATATTTCCTAGCCTGATTTGCCTTTTGGTCTTCAGTGTAATGCCAAAGCTGCAAAGGTGGATTCGAGCAACTTAAGCTTTAGCGGCGCCTTAATAAGCAAAATGATCAGATGCAAAGCAGAACAGAGACAAAAGTAAAAAGGAAGACAACAACCTATGCTGGCTTTTGAAAACAGTTTACCTACTCAAGTGAAAGAACTTTGCGACATGCTGCGCGATATTTGCAGTGAGTCTCAATGGGAATGGTTAAAGCAAGCGCTTGCGAGCATTGACGATGCGGCTCTTTCAAACACAGAAGTGATGAAAAAGGTTAGTAGCGCCTTACTCATCGCGAGTGCTTCAGCTAAGCGCGAACTAGGTGGTTTACCTGTTGTTATTTATGGGCAAAGTCCGACTTGGTTCAGCCATGATATTGCGCGGGTATTATTGTTACAGCAGTTTAAACGTTGTCTGTGTCAGTTGCTTCAAACACAACCTGAACATTCATCTTATTCTGCCTTGCAAGCGCAATGGTCTCAGCATCTATTACAGGTTTATCGTCGATTTGGCGAAGACGAAAAAGCGCTTTTAGTACGTAGTTTGTTTTTATTAGGTGAATCCGAGCTGCTTCCCATTGCTTTGGATGCTAGCCGAACTAACGATGAAAGTTTATTTGCTACGTTAGCGCTTAATAATCCTTTTCCCAGCCAGCACTTTCCAGAGCGAAATTTCCATCAATTGGTGCTCAAAGCATTGTTTATCGATTTAGACATTAAACACATTCAAGGGCTGAGTCGGCGTTTATCGCCCGAATTGAGTCAGCTTTGTCTGGATTTAGTGGAAGAAAGAAAGCTGGCATCTCGAGAGATACCTCTTTCTATTTGGCTTGCCATCCGGCCTGAAGATTTACCTCAAGATTCACGTCAAGGTCATCAGCAAGACCGCAGCGTGAAACCGAACACAGCAAGCGCCAATTCAACCTCATCGAACACAACAGGACAGCCTTTATTATGAACTATTTTGACCCGCATATTCATATGAATTCTCGTACAACCGACGATTACCAACGAATGTATGCCTCAGGCATCGTTGGTGTTATCGAGCCGGCATTTTGGCAAGGTCAGCCGCGTACGTCCGTTGGCAGTTTTGTTGATTACTTCAACATGCTGGTGGGGTGGGAGCGTTTCCGTGCGAGCCAGTTTGGTGTGCATCATTACTGCACAATGGGCTTAAATCCCAAAGAAGCCAATGACCTTAGTATTGCCTATGAAGTCATGGAGATCTTACCTGAATACTTAGCAAAAGACGGTGTGGTCGCGGTGGGTGAAATTGGCTATGACGATATCACGCCGGAAGAAGATAAATTTATGGCGGAACAGCTACAGCTAGCCATGCAATTTAACTTACCTGTCCTTATTCATACTCCCCACCGAGATAAAATCGGTGGCACAAAACGCACTATTGATCTTATTCGTGAAGTCGGCATCGCAGAAGAAATGGTGATTATCGATCACCTTAACGAACAAACTTTACCGTTAGTGATGGAAACTGATTGCTGGCGAGGACATTCCATTTATCCCGACACCAAGATGTCGGAAGAGCGCATGGTGCAATTGCTACGTGATTACGGCACAGAAAAAATGGTGGTAAATAGCGCTGCCGATTGGGGGGTGAGTGACCCGTTAAAAGTGCCAAAAACGGGGGCCGTTATGAAACAAGCTGGCTACAGCGATGCCGATATTGAGCAAGTGCTCTTTTTCAACCCCATTGATTTCTTTGCGCAAAGCGGGCGTATTAGCCGAGAAGCGGTGCAAACCCCGATTAAAGTTGATCAAACCAAACTGTGGGAATCGAACTCTGCCTTGCGCGGACAACAACCTATTGTTGAGTTATAGAGAATCGGCAGGAATTCACTATGTGGGATCAAAGGCAACTCGCTTATTGCAGTAATCTGCACGCCGGGGAAACGCTTGATGAGGTGCAACAAAATATTGCACGTTATTTCGCCAAGGTGAGGCAAGAACAAGGACTTAGCACTCAATTCAGCGGCTTATGGCTTAGTGCTAAGGCTGCCAATTCTCTGACTTCTGCGGAGTCGGTGGCGCAGTTTAACGCCTGTTTGGCTAAGCATGGTGTGGTGCTGACTTCGCTTAATGGGTTTCCCTACGGTAATTTCCATGAGAGCGTTGTTAAAGAAAAGGTGTATCAACCCCATTGGGCAACACCCGAACGGCTCACCTACACTCATCAACTGGCCGAGATTCTAGCGGGTTGCATGGCATCAACAACGACGCCACTGGAAAACTCAACCTTTGGTGCCATTTCTACGTTGCCCTTAGGTTACAAGGCAGATTTTACTCCAGAAAAACGCCGCTTGGCCCTGCACAATTTAGTCGCACTTAACCATTATCTTGCTGAGTTACATCGCCGTACTCAAAAGCGCGTTATTGTTTGTTTGGAAATGGAACCCGACTGCGAGCTTGAAAGTACCGACGAGCTTATACGCTTTTTTGAAGAGCTCACCGAGCTTAATGGCTCGTATCCAGACTATCTTGGCGCGTGTTTTGATGTGTGTCATCAGGCGGTGATGTATGAAGACATTTATGATGCTTTACGCCGTATTCATGAAGCGGGGATCACTCTTGGGAAGATTCAAGTATCTAACGCGATTCATGTGGACTTGTCTAAGCGAACGAGCGCCCTTAAACCGGCACTCGAAAGTTTCGCGGAACCCAAGTTTTTGCATCAAGTTACTGCGCGTAAACAGGATGAGTCTACGCTAAAAAATACATTAATTTCGGCGCCGGATTTAGTGACTTTCTTGGCGCAGAATGATCTTGAATCGGACCAAATAAAAGATTTTAGAGTGCATTTTCATGTGCCGCTCAACGCTGAGCAGTTTATTCATCCCGCAATTCAACCGCTGCACGAATCGTTACAAGCCACGTTCCAATTTTTGTCTGACTATCGTTCACATGTTACGCCGTTATTGGAAGTTGAAACTTATTCATGGGAAGTATTGCCTAGCGCATTACAGCCTAAATCCGATGACCAGCTCATTAAAGGTGTAGCTGAAGAAATCACTTGGTTGGCACAACAGCTTAAACAAAGAGGTTTGTCATGAACCAAATAGCGTCACAACTTGACCCAGTAGCCCCTTTACCTGCTCCTTCTATACGAAGCGCCGTGACCACGACAAAGTCATTAGCGGTAGTTAATGTGGTGGGGCTAACGCCTGAGTTATTAGGTCAGCACACGCCAAATATTAATGCGTTGGCTAATAAAGGGGAAATGCTGCCTATGGAGGGCGTTTTTCCCGCAGTCACCACAACGGCTCAAGCTACCATGGTGACAGGTAAAATGCCCAATGAGCACGGGATAGTTGGTAATGGTTGGTACTTCAAAGATTTAGCAGAAGTGAAATTTTGGCTACAACCCAATTCCATTGTTCAAGGCAATAAGGTTTGGGATGACTTAAAAGCCCGTAACCCAGAATTTAGCTGCTCAAAATTATTCTGGTGGTACAACATGTACGCCAATGTTGATAACGCCATCACGCCTCGTCCGCATTATCCGGCAGATGGACGCAAGATCATGGGGTTGTATTCTGAGCCCGCCATGCTTCATGAAAACATCGAATCTGACATTGGCACTTTTCCCTTTTTTAATTTCTGGGGACCGAACGCCGATATTCGTTCTAGTCGCTGGATCGTTGACTGCGCTATTGCTGAATTTCAATTGAATCGTCCGAATTTACAGCTCGTCTATTTGCCACATCTTGATTACAACTTACAACGGCTTGGGCCATCGCATCCTGATGTTACCGAAGACATTAAACAAATTGATACCGAAGTGGGCCGCCTTTTAGATTTCTATCAAGCTCACGATGTGGATGTGGTGTTGGTATCGGAATACGGCATCGAGCCTGTAAAGCAGTCGGTGTCTTTAAATCGTATTTTACGTCAAGCAGGTTACTTGCGTGTGCGTGAGTCGGTTTCGTGGGAATTATTGGATTGCGGCGCTAGTCGTGCGTTTGCCGTGGCTGACCATCAAATCGCTCATGTTTATGTTCAGAATTCAAGTGATGTTGCCAAGGTCAAAGCCTTGCTACAAAAACAGCCGGGCGTAGAGCAAGTGCTTGATAAAAGTGAGCAAGCGGCTTGGCATATTAATCATGAGCGTAGTGGTGAGCTAGTGGTGATTGCCGAACCGGAATGTTGGTTTGATTACTACTACTGGCTAGATGATGTCAAAGCGCCAGATTTTGCCAGAAGTGTGGATATTCACCGTAAGCCGGGCTATGACCCAGTAGAGCTATTCGTCGACCCCGAACTGCGCTTTCCTATGCTCAAAATAGGCCAACGCTTAATTCAGAAAAAGCTGGGAATGCGCATGCTCATGGATGTGATCCCACTCGACACTTCTTTAGTCAAAGGTAGTCACGGACGCCTCGCCAGCTCCGCAGATAAAGGCCCGTTGATCATTACCAGCTCTAGCCAATTACTGGATGGACTTTCAACGTATTCATCGTTTGCTATGGCGCAAGTGAACACCCTTTTGCAAACCCACTTTACCAGTTGAGGTATTAGTAGCATGAGTTATTTAAACAATGTCCATATGGTGTTTTCTGGGCGCTTTCAATCCGATGTATCCACGGTGAACAATGAAGTTACTCACTTTGATAACGAGACCTTTGAACCGAGGTTTCAAGAATATGGAAATGAAAACGGTTGGTGGAATCCTTGCGGCTCGGGCGCGTTTAGGCTGATTGATTGCCGTGTGACCCAAGTAGGCTACGCCAATGGCGCAACCACAAGCGACAAGAAAGAGGACCCCGTTATTGGCATGCTAATTGGTGGCTCCAATGAGCAAACCAGCGCCAAAATGGTCGATCTTGACCCGCAAATGCAATTGGTGTCTGAAATTTGGGGCCTCACCATGCGTTTAACGGATGGTAAAACGCCTCATTTTTTTGAAGGCAAGTTCCTGCCTGCGCCTTTCCGAGACATTAGCTTTACCCGCATTGAAAACAGCGCAGGCGACATTGGCGCTAGTGCCATTTATCAGTCGGTGTTGGAGGATTTAACGTGGGTAGACACCGACTCATCGCCATTTTTACAGGAGCTTAAAGCGCTATCAGAGAAAGTGGGTAAGTTGTCCGTAAGAATGATGGTGTATGGCTATAACATGACACACTCCGACCCAGAATTTACATTGGGACAGGTTTCTGGCGTGATAGGCCCAGCCCTTGAAAATGAACCCGATACGTTTATTTCAGGTCGTCGTTTTGCGCCTGCTAACGGCAACGTAATCGCTCAAAGTATTAACTTTTTCAATGCAAAAGTTAATACTTACTATCCTTCTGTAAAAGCTATGAAAGGCGATGTCGGCGGGCAAGAAGATAACGCCTCCGAGCTTCCGTCCCACTCCTTAAATGTCGACTTTAGTAACGCGCTACCACTGATTAATTCTCAAGGTGTATTCGCCAACTTAGGCCAGTTGCAGTTGGTGGTTTTAACACAAGATTTTGGTGAAGAGACAATGGTTTTAAGCCCGAAGTTCTTTGTACCTGTTGGCGATCCTATTGCGTACTTGCAACACGATTGGTTGAAACAAACGGGTGGCCTTGTTTCTATTCCTATAAGTGAAGGGCTATTGCCCACATTGAATAGCGGGCCGCTTGCATTACTTCGAGTATCACCAACGCCAGAAGGCATAGCGCCTCTAATTCCCCAAGAGGGCGCTTCTGCTTCTTTGCCCAATAACACGATTTTAATTCGGGAAACACAAGAAGGGGTTTTGGTTCGCTCAGACAACGTTGTGCATCGTTTAAACCCCGCAACTCAATCTCAAGCGACCTTTTACGCCTCTCAGTACGGTATCCCCACTTCGCTTGATATTGAAATAACGCTGCAACCTCGATCTCAAGGTACATCGGGTGGACCAAGAGCGCCTTTCATCAATCATCCGGCTTCTGCGATTCAATTCACCAAATCTTTATCGATTCCAGCAACAGGAAACGCCGTATTTACGTTTGAGGTGACTGATCCGAAAAACCCACGAGGTTACATTGATGGGCAGCTTTTCTTCCTCAGTTATACGCCTGTTGGTTATGCCGATTATGCACAGTACCAGTACGATTTTATCGCCAGTTTAGTTTTCGATACGTTTGAAGTGCCGGACTCCCCAACGTGGGCTGATGTAAAAGACTTCATGACCCAATACGGAAACTTGTATCCGGTGATGAGTCGCATGCTGGTGGACCTTAGCGACTATGATTCTGTGGTCAAGTTCCGCGCTTTGTTAGAGCTGGCCTTCACCTTACCGCAGCGTGATCCCAATTTTATGCCGGTAACGCGGGATTTATCGGCGGGGAAGCGCCAAACCATTATCAAGTGGCTTACCGAGAAAGACGCCAACGGCAATTACGTGCTCGCTCGCGGGCCAAAAAACGTTCCTGCACCAGAAAAGGCAGCAACCGAAACGTGCAATTCTTGTGAGATTGATGATGACCTTCCTACCGTTGATAGCGTCACAGCGCAAACAAAAACAACGGCTCAACAATCCCATTCCCTAAAAGGCCAAAACTTAACATCCGATTCCTCGACTCCTGTTGGCTCTAAAACAGTCGCTCATGCTCGATTCATCAATAGCAAGAAGGCTCAAAAAGGAAAATAGTTATGCTAAAACTACGTAAATCTATCATCGAAGGCATTCGTAATGTCGCCCAAATAGAAGAGCTGCATGGTTTTATTCAAAATGCGATTGAACTTGAGCATGCCACTATTCCTGTTTATTTAACGGGGCTATTTTCCATCAAGCACGGTACTAACATCGATGCTCGTAATATCGTACTTAGCGTTGTGGTTGAAGAAATGCTGCACATGAGTATTGCCAGCAACTTGCTAAATGCCGTAGGGGGAAAGCCTGCGATAAATCAGCCGAACTTTGTGCCAACGTTTCCTGGGCCGCTACCGATGGATGTAGGCGAGGATAGAAATCTGGTAGCCACATTAGCGCCGCTCACGAAGAAACAAATACACGATGTCTTCATGGCAATCGAAGAACCTGAGCATCCTTTAGCTATTCCTGTGAAACTATTTTCGAGCCCAGAGCAAGCGGCATTACTGGATAACGACTCTTCCACTAACTCAGAGATGCTATCCAATTCAACGCAGGAATTTTCCACTATTGGTCAGTTCTATCATGAGATTTTCTTGAAGCTTGAAGCGTTGAATAAAGAACAGAATATCTTTACTGGCGACCCTAAAAAACAGCTTGTGAACACGCAATGGTTTCCGCAAGACGAGTTATTTGCCATTACCAATATCGAACAAGCTAAGCGTGCTATCGACATCATTGTTGATCAAGGAGAAGGCACATCAATATCGCCGGTTGATGCACAAAATAAACCGGCACATTACTACCGTTTTGGCGAAATATTATATGGAAAACGCCTCGTCGTAGATAAATCCGCTAAAGAGGGGTGGGCTTACGCAGGTGAACCGGTTGAACTGGATGCGAGCAACATTCTTAACCTGAAACAAAACGCCAAAGCGACGGACTACCCGGAAGGCTCTGTGGCTCGCCGTTATGCGGATCAAACCAACTTTACTTATTCCTCGCTGCTTAATGCTTTGCACGAAACGTTTAATGGCAATCCCGCTAATATCGACGCGGCGATGGGGTTGATGTACGAGCTACGTTTGCAAGTGCAAAAAATGGTGACAATTAATCTTGGTCCCAACGAGCAAGGTATTGATGAGGTGGCTGCTCCACCATTCCAGTTCGTCACTGTGAATGTGTAACGCCTAGTCAGGGAAAGCACGCATGAATAACATCATTATTTTTCAGGAAATTATTGCTAAATCGCCGATTGAGCTTAAGGGATTTTACGCCAACGTATTCGATTGGCAATTCACTCCTGTCAGTGAATCTCCCGAGCTGATTGCCATAAAAAACAGCGTTATCCAGCCTTTTGGACTACCCGATGAACTCGGGCCCGCAGGTTTGTTAACGCAGCAATCTAATGAGCCCATTTTAAATTGGCGAATTGTTGATGCATCTACACCAGATGGCCCTTTTTTTGAAATCACCACCATCTTAACCGACTTCAATGCTATGCCTCAGCCTGGCATTGCCAAAGTCGCTGAGCGCCCCGGATTTAGCAAATTCAATGGTTTTTATATTCAAGTAAAGGATGTGGCCGACACCCTCGAGATGATCGAACAACACCGAGGGGAAATATTAATGCCGCCGGTGAACACAGCTCTTGGCAGTAAAAACGTAGACACTGCCATGTTTTGTGACCCACAGGATAACCGAATTGGGCTGATCAGTTTTTGTGCTTAATTCACATTTATTACGCGCAGTTAGCAATATCAAAAAGTCAATTTAAGGATCAATATAAGGACGCCTAAATGAAACACTTTCAACCCTTAACATTTGTTGTAAGCCTAATGCTGTCATGCTTGAGTTCGCAGACCGCTCTTGCCGCAACACCCTCCGGCGGGAACAACGCCAGTTATAGTGGCGCAAGCTCCGCTGCCTGTGAAGCCAAGGCGTCGTGGTTTAACTCACCTTCGTTTCCAAAAGAAGTTGCAGAAGAAAAAAACTGCGACTTCCATCAGTTTATGTGGCAGTCGTTTTTGTATTTAGTGCAGCCCGCCAATGAACAAACTCAGGCCGCGACGAAAAGCAAGAAACAGGTTAGCGCGCCACTTAATTTTGAAACATGGATGCCAAGTCACGGCATATTCGTGAAGGAAGGTGAAATGCCTGAGCCGTGGGGAAACACACCGGCTATTCCAAGATGTGAAAACGGAACGCTTTCTAATAAAACCGCCAACCACGATCCCAGTTACCAGTTTGCCAGCCTGACTTTACAAGCAGGATCACACCAACCGCTTATCGACCGGGAAATGAACCCAGTGTTTTACACGGTATCGGTGAATCAGCCTGCCTACGGCTTTTTAACTCAGTGCGATTTATACAAAGCCCAATGTGGTATGAGCCTCGCGCCCGGTATCGTGAATAACACTTCGTTAGACATTCTAAACATCCCTAAAAAATACCCTACATTGGCTTTCCCGGTTGATTCGGTAGAACTGAAAATGTCATGGAAAGTGCTCACATCTGCACAAGCTTCAAGCGGACTATTTTATACCACACAAGGCACAACGCTTTCTCAAGATGGCACCTGTGCAGAAGCTGTAACGCTGGGGTTGGTCGGCATGCACATTGTCAGCAAAACACCTAATCACCCTGAGTTTATTTGGGCTACTTTCGAGCATAAAAACAATGCCCCTTATTGCACCGATTTGAACGCTCAAGCTCCCCTTGGCGGCGACTGGAGCTTTTACAATCAAAGCTGTAAATCAGGGGAATGCGCTAATCTAAATGAATATGACCCGAATAAGCCAGCACAGGTTTGCCGTGCTCATCCTTGGGGCGATCCAACGTTAGGTGAATTTGTGAATGGGCTTGATTGCAGCTCAACGCCTCCGCCCCACTACATCTGCGAAAAACAGGTGCAACAAAACGTTATTGACCCAAATACGGCGAATTTGAAGTCGATCAACGCTTCGATGACGGCGCTATTACAAGCGCTTCCAACAAGTAATCCCAATCGTTTATGGGCAAACTATGAATTGGTTGGCAACCTTTGGACCTTGGGTGGTTTATTGCCGCCAGAATTGCAATACCAACGCGGGTCGCTTTCTGCTGCGAATACCACCATGGAAACCTTTGTTCAAAACGGTGTATCCGGCGTAACCTCTGCCGCTAGTTGCTTTGGTTGCCACAACCAAGAAGGCCATACCTTGGCGAAACCGGGTGAGCCTTCCCTTGAAAGATTGCGCCTTCCACCTGCTGGGTTGTCACATATTTTCAACTTAATCAACAACCAAAGCCAAGGCTGTGATCAAGGTACATCGTTGCCTAACGCCTGCGCTGTGTTTCAAAAATAAATCACCTTTGGAGAATACATTATGAGTTACTTAACCTATCCCAGATTGCATTTTTCAGGTGGTTTTCGTGCCGACCCAAGCACCGTCAATAACACGCCTAATAATTTCAGCGGAAAAAACGACGAAACCAAAGATTTAGAACTATTCTGGAACCCTAACGGCACGGGCGTTTTTGCTCTTGAAGAGTGTGTTGTGACCAAAGTGGTGTACGGCCCCGGCGATGAAACCAGCAACCCAAAAGACGATCCCGTCATCGGCCAGCCCGTTGCCACGGTGTATTCGTACGCCGCGCCAAAAATGGTCGATCTGGATCCGTGCCAAATGAACGTAACGGAAATTTGGGGTATGCGTGTGCAAGTTGCTGGCCCTTCGCCCAGCGCTGAACCGTTATTGGATTTTGTTGCCGGAGACTACATTGAAGGATCATTTAATGCGATTTGGGCCCAAGCGTTAAAAGGGCCTCGCAGTTCAGCCAGCGGCAGTGGCGTGTATCAGTCCACGTTAACGAACTTGCAATGGAACATCAGCAGCGCGCCAAAGTCTCGTTTTTTGGCACAGTTACAGCAACAATCACCTTCTGAACTTTCAATAAATATTGTTCTGAATGCCCATAATAATGCGCCTCAGCTTTACGCCTTTAACAACAGTACCTTCGAGTTAATGCAGGCTGAACCTTTCAATGTTCCTCGCCAAGTCGTCGATAAATTGCAGCCTTTAAGCCAGTACATTACCAATGTTGGCAAAACTCGGGGGAACGTGCCTACGGCTTCCTATGTTCAACACGAATTGAATCGTTTATTGGGCGAGGCAGACAGTAAAACCTACAGCCAGAGCATTATGAATGCCACCAAATTAGACTACGATCCCGGTAATATCACCACAAAATTTCCTTTTGGGTTAGCCACTGGCACCATTGGCCCTTCTACTGACAAAGCGCCTGTTTACTACACCCCGAGCAGAAGCATGGCGCCTTCACAGGGCAGCCCATGCTATTTTACGCCGTTTTGTTTTGATAAAAATGCAAAGCGCGTTGTGTTAAATCTTGGTAATTCATTACCCACTAACACTCCTGGGTTTGATATTGCAACCGATGTATTAGGGGCGCTAACCTTGGTTTATTTTGATCAAAATAAACAAGCTGGTTGCTCGTTAGGCAATGCGGTACACGTCCTTCATATTCCATCAGAAGGAACAAGCCTAAGCGATATTGTCAGCCTTAGTGCGGGGTTATTTGATGCCACCGTTGATGAAAGTCTTTTACCGCAAGGTATGAGTTTAGAGACATTCGTTGAAAATATTGCCACCATGCCACTTGGCATCATTGGCACAATAAAAACCGCGACAGCCCCCCACACAACAATACTGCTTCAGGAAAACAACGAAGGTTTAAACCTCCGAGCCGACCAATTTGTGTTTCGTATGAATCCAAAAACAGAATCTGGAGCTACGCCGGTTCAACCCGATACAGCTACGGTAAAGATTTATGCTACCCAATTTGGTGAGCCACTAAAAAACGAAACACTCATTATCGACAAAATGGATGAGATCACCGCCATGCGTTACACCATGAACACCTTGGGTACGGCTGGCACTCGAGGTATTCAAAATATTTCAACACCTCAAAAAGCGTTAACCTTGGCTAATCACGATACAGGTATTGCTAGCTACAGCGATGCCATTAAAGTGGTGACGAATGAAAACGGCGTTGCTGAGTTTGAATTGCAAGCGACTGATCCGGGTACCCCCAGAGGTTCGCAAGATCTTCAAAGCCAGATTTACTTTATTCAATATAATTTTGCTCAACCTGAGCGTTTTCTTAACTTCAAACAAGATGTTAACGACCTTGTCAGCGTATTGGTTTTCTCGGGCTACAGCATTCCTGACAACCCTTCTTGGGAAAACTGCATCAAACACATCTTGCCTCAGTACGGCAAGCTCTACCCCATCATGGGCCGCTTTGCCCTTGGCGATTACGACACCGTGGTGAAATATGCCGACGCTATACGCACGGTATTGGCTAAGCCGGTTGATGATCCGCTGCATATGCCCGTGGTGCGCGACTTATCTTATGAGCGTACCCGCGCCATTTTGCAATGGTTTGAGGCTGGAGCACCAAAGGGTGAGGCGTCGGATACTTAAATACAGAGACTGTTTAAAACAACCTCGACTTAATGCCATTGCGCCGTTGAAAGGGATGTTCGGCGTAATTGGCAAATCGGGAAATGACCGAAAGTTAACAAAAGGCCACCGAACCTAAAATAACGGCTTAAACACAAAAACCACAAGAGAACAAACAAGATGAAAAAACATAAAACTGGCTATTTTTTAGCTGGGCGACTTCCTGTTGCCTTCATTTTTTCAATTGGGATATTTTCATGTTCCCATGCGGACGCTCCTGCGAAAGACGAACCCGACAATGTGTTCTTCACAATGGGAGTTCACAACGATTTTGGGTGCGACCAAGAGAATTGTTTACCTGAGCGTAAAGCCGGCGAGCCATCCGATCCTAAATATCCCGCTCAATGGATCAGTGATTGGACCATGTTTCGTGTCACCAATAACTATCAGGACAATCCGCCACCTTATACCAATCCACCTTCTACTTTAGATGAAAATGATTACACCGTTTCTTACGGCACAAGCTATTACGACAGCACCTATATTCCTGAAGATGGCGATGGTAAAGGAGCGATGATGGAGCACTATGATGGTTATTGTTTACCCATCTTTCCCAGAGAAAATAACAATTACACGTGCTCATTTGTGTCTTTAGGGAATAAAGCTTACTTCCTAACTTACAAAGATGATCGCCCTGAAGGTATGGAGGAGTGCTGTTTATTCTCGCCACAAAATCACCCGCCTGAACAAGATTTTATTAAACACTTACCCTACAGCGATTTGCGAAGTGCGCAGCTCGATGACTCCGTGCAGGCTTATGGCATTGAATTACCTAGCCCGAATGGTCCTATTTTGTTTGGTTACGCGTTTAACCGCCAAGCTTCGCCAGATACCCACACCGGCAAAATGTATCGTCATCCTCAGTCGTTTTATTTTTCAGGTGATACCACTAAAGCCAACGCTCCTATTGTGAGCCAAAACTACACCAATTTCCGTGCTGAAAAGCCCGACCCAAAAACCACATGGGACCAAGTCGGCGCGATGTGTACAAAGCAACCTTTGCCTAACTGTGAATTGTTTGATCCAGCATCGGAAGAGGCCACCCTGAAAAAAGAGGGAAAAGAAATTAAAAACAAACTTCATGAGAAACGCGGTGCTGGAGTTTGGAGCAACTTAACTACTGAAAAAAAATGATAATCTCATTAGGAAATCGATCATGACAAAACAAAAAACACATTTACTCAATATTGCTTCCATTACGGCTTTCTCGGTATCGGCTTTATTCGTCGGGAATGTCGCTGCCGAGACCGCTTCGAAACAAATTGAATCGGCACAAGAAGCGCATTTAACCCAGACTCAGCAAACTTCAGTACAAGAAAGTGCAAAGGCGGGGGCTTCAGGGCTTTTACTGGAAGCGGCATTAGAGGCGCATAACAGCACAGCTCACCGAGATACCGATAATCAGGCAATAGGTCGGCAAAACGGCGCGGCGGCGTCGGCTTCAAGAAATCAACCAGAATGTCTCCAATGCCATGCAACAGGAGACAAAAAATGAGTTATTTAAGCTTACCGAGACTCCATTTCGCAGGTGCGTTTTTCGCAAATCCGTCCAATTTGAATAACACCGTGGTTAACTTCTCCAAAGCGCAAGAAAATGAATCACTTTTTTATGAAACGGGTACGTACAACAACCCTAAAGGTGTGGGACAGTTCTTTTTTCAAGATTGCGAAATTACCCAATGTTTCAATGATGATGGTCAAGAGAATGTAAGTGACCCATTTTTAAGCGCAAAGGTGATCACACCAAGCCCACTCACGCCCATTTTTTATCAAGGCAAGGACGATAGTGGCAAGCCAGTGACTAAAAGCCGCATCATGGCTAAAATTGCCGATCTCGACCCAGACATGCAGTTCCGCGGTGAGCTTTATGGCGTTTATATTTCAATTACTAACAAAGAAGGGTATGGGATTGAGGGCTATATGAATGTCCCGCAATTACGAGATTTATTCTTTGGTCGCGGTGCGGGCGGTGATCAAGGTATGCAAATTGCGTGCGGTACATGGCATCAGCGTTTTTACGTGATTAAATGGCATTTGGCTGCTGATGATACAACGTCTACTTTAGCGCTGCTGAAAAAAGACTCAACAGCCAACCAAACCCAAGCCAATAAAGACGCGGGTTATCAGGGTGAGCTAGACATTAAGCTTTCTACCGATATGTTTCAGTGCGATCCACAGCAACAAACCGTGGTAGGCAACCGCTACTGTTTTGGTCGCATGATGGCAACGCTTGGTCCTATCCAACCAAACATGCCAATGCAAATTGTGCCGGGGCGTCGTCTGTACTCAGGTATTAGCTTTGATTGCTCGAATCTGCAAGCCGCCAAAGCAAACAATATCGTGACTCGAGAGCAAGCGGAGCAAACAGCAAAAGATGTTGTTCCTGCTGCGTTAGCTACATTAAACAGTTCCGCGGGGGTAACAAATAGCGATGCATTGTGGAATAACACCGATGCTCGCGTGGTAAAAGATAAAAATGGCAAGTCGTTCTTATTGATAGACATGGGCACGACAACTCCTCTAAAAGACCCATCGAATGGAGCGTTTGACTTAGGTCAGAATATGCGAATTGGTTATCTTGATGAACAAGATAACTTCACTGCTTTTGCCAGCCAAGGTTATCAAAATAATGGCTCACTGATGAGCGTTAGCGCACAGCTAACCGATTACATTGATTTGCCTGAAGCCGCACAAGTTAGAAGTTCAGTCTTTCTGAAAAATGCAGGTGTGGTGCAAATTGCTTTGACAGATGATGAAGCAACAGCCATTCAAACCAAGCGATTGAATATTCAACTTTCCAATGGGTCGGTTTTGCGAGAAAACCCTGATGGTTATTACATCAACTTTGATTTAGCCAGCCGTAGGATGTCGCCAAATCAGAGCACGGAAGACACGTTAACAGGCTTTCGGTTTGGTGAGCCGCTGACTGAAATAGCAACACAAAGCGACTCCGATACAAATGAAGATACGATTTTATTAGAGCAAAATGTAACGTCATTAAGTTACGGGGCAGTATTGGGGGCTTATGCCTCAACATCGAAAACCGAGTTTTCTCGTTTATCGAGTTTCATTAACTCAACGGCAATTGA
The DNA here is from genome assembly GCF_026788005.1 of Alteromonas sp. a30. Lineage (GTDB taxonomy): Bacteria > Pseudomonadota > Gammaproteobacteria > Enterobacterales > Alteromonadaceae > Paraneptunicella. Next base: position 5,869 of record NZ_JABEPE010000028.1, on the reverse strand, counting down.
CAATAAGCCCGGTCAGTTTGCAATGACCTTGAAGACAGGTGATAGCGCTCCATTTGACACTAAGCCTCAGGACAACGAAAAGAACAACTGGTTACGTCAACCATTGGACTCGTTGATTTGTTATGTCAACGTCACATCAAAACATAACCTGATTGGTGAAAATCCCGCTGTGCCAAATGCACCGTTTTGCCCGGCGGTTTCTGTTTTGTTCTGGCAAAATCAGCATGTAACAGCAGACACGCCAACGTGGGATAACAACATTTCGCCTATTCTGAGCATTTACAGCCAGTTATATCCCGGCATGACGAGTCGCATGGATATTGGTGACGAAGCCACGGTGAAAGCCAATGCAACCGCTTTTAAAGTGCGCTTTAACGAACCTACAGACGACCCGGCGTTTATGCCTGTTGTGCGAGATATGTCGCCAGAAACCATTGATATGATGACACGGTGGCTGGACATGCAAATTGATGCATCTTCAAATTCACAGGGAGCGGTGTAATATGACGACTTTACAGTTAGTTACTCAAAATGCGTTGGGGAAAGTCGTTAAGGGCTTTTGTAGCATCACGCTGATTGCTGGACTTTCGGCCTGTGCTTATATTGGCAAAAGCACGCCACCGAACAATGCTGATTCGACGGCAAGTGTACCTTATACCTTATCGCTTGAACCTTTGAATAAAGGTAATTTCCCCGGTTTGCATTCCATGATTTATGTGGATGCGGGCGATTATATTGTTTTAATGGCGGGCAGGCTGAACGGGCTGCATGGCTTCCCAAGTCAGGACCAAGCTTATTCGAATCCCTCTTTTCCCAAGGATAAGAAAAACCAAACCGCGTTTCTGATTGAAAAAGCCACGGGGAGCGTTATTGCTGAAGCCAGTGTGGCGAATCTACCTTCACTGATACAGCAGCAACTTACGGCCACTAATACTCAATTTACCGTGCAGGGCAACATCTTGTACATTGTCGGTGGATACGGTTATGCGCAGGATACGGACAGCATGCGCACACTGAATCAAGTGACAGCCATCAATGTGGATGACTTAGTTGACGCCATCAAACATAATAAACTGGATACAGACTTCTCGAAAGCGTCGGTTTCTGTAGGCACACATCCGTCCCTCGCGATTACAGGGGGAGAGTTGGAGCAAGCAGCGAGTTTAGGCAATTCTGGCAGAGGCTTTTTGCTCATTTTTGGGCATCAATTTGATGGTGTTTTTAGCATTGGCGGCGGAAGCTTTTACCAGCAATACAGTGAATCTGTGCGTAAGTTTGCTTTCAATTTTGGTGCAAGTGCCGCGCAGCAAGGCAAAGATTACGGAAAAATTGATGTTGAGTTGATTTGGCAGAACCCTGCGATTAGCCGAACGCGACCAGCGCAAGAAACGGAAGAATATCATCGCCGTGATTTAACCATTCGCCCAACGTTGACTCCGCAAGGAGAGCCTCAAATTACCGCTTTTGGTGGTGTATTTAAACCCGGACAAATGGCGGGGTATTTGAATCCTATTAATATCGTGGCAGATGATCCGAGCAATCAATCGGGTTTACCCCAAACGGTATCGCTAAACGTGGATAAAAGCACCGAGCAGTTAATGGGGCAATATGAGGCTGGTTCTATCTCGCTTTACAGCGAAAAAAATAGCACTTTTTATCACACTATCTTTGGCGGCATTAGCCAATTTTATTGGAAAGATGGCGCGTTGCATCACGATAAACCCGATTTTACACGCCAATCCGGTAGAGATGGGCTGCCTTTCATTAACACGGTATCTACACTCAAGTTTACCGAGGCTGGCAGCGGTCAATATTTGCATAAAGATCAAGTGTTTCCACCCGCTGATGCCGGCTTAACCTGCAATGGTAAGGCCGCAAACTACCTAGGTGCAGAAACCGTTTTTGTACATGCAAATGAATTCGCTTCAGCGGACAATAGTTTGGTGTTTAATAATGAGGCTATTTTGTTAGATGAAATAACTAAACCAACGGTGGTGGGATATCTTATTGGCGGCATTGCCTCAACTGCGGCGTATCCAAGTGGGAAAACTTGCGCTTCACCAACCTATTATAAAGTGACGTTAACCCCAAATCAGACGACAAATTCGGTAAAACTAAGCCTGCCCTCGATTGAGCATTAGTTAGCTCGTTTCAGCAAAGGTGCTCGTTATTTTTACGGGCTTTATGCGAGTCAGATTGAGCTTGCTTTACTAAAGATTTGACTCGCTGTGCATTCATGGCGTGGTGACAAAGAGGTTAAGTTTGGAAGTTGTCATACTCTCTTTGTCGCCATTTTTTATCTTAAATAATGTGGTTAACCACTTTTCCGAAGGTAATCTTCAATTGCCACGCTACATCCTTTGCAGCGTTAGCGTATTTCCTGATCAAGCTAGGTGGAAGTGAGGTTAAGTGGCTGAGGAATTGTTCAATTTCAGCGTTGAAAAGATCTTTGGGTGTTTCAGATCATGAAAGCGAATGAAGCGTCTTATCCACACTAAATAGGATTTCTCGGTTTGTAGGCTGTAGTGCTTGACTCTTAATTCTGCCCGCACAGATTCAATAAACAACGGCATGTGATTCCCTTCAATATTCTGTATGTATATGCAGTTGTAATGGATGTGTGCGTGTTTAGCCGCTATTTTTCTCCCTTTCACACAACTTAATTCTCGGTTTCAACAGATAATAGATTTTTAACTTATTGATTTTTAATAAAGTAAAATTTGAAATGAATATTTACAGGGACCTTTATAAATCCCAATTCTCGCTTTCTCCAAAATTTTGCTTTAATAAAATGCTAGTAACTTGGTTTAAGCTATTGCTAGTATTGGCAAAATTTTAAAATTGTTGAGTTTTTGGTATGGATTTAAAAGCGGGCATACCGAGAATTCGCAGTAATATACTGTTAGAACTCAAAGAGGAATGGATGGAACCGGATTACTCTAAATACAATATATATGAACTACACGAAGCATTAGATGCTATTGACCGTTCAGCTTACCCTGACCGAGTTAAAAGAATATTGTCACAACTAGAACAACGTGAATCAACGCTCGAACCTGTTACTCAAGAAGAAGCTATCACTGCAGGAAAGAACGATATAGGAATTAAGGAGCAGATAATTTTAGCTGTAGTTGCACTGTTTTTTTCGTGGCTTGTTTTCGATGCGTTAAGCACAGGTGAAATTAGCGGCAAAAGAAATAATTACACCTATGAAACATCACCAAAGATGTTCTTATTTTTGCTTGCAGTGGATATTCTTATTGTAGGTATATGCTTATACCGTATTTCAAAAGCAAAAAGGGTGTCTCAACAATGAGTTCTAACAAAACGCTGTTGGCACTCCCTTCGGTCGTTGGGACGCATACACGGGGCCGCTTCGCGACTTTAGCCCCGTGCCTGCGCCCCAAAGCTTAGCGTTAGGCATTAAGGAGTTTTCACATGGATGGTAGATCACCTAATCTATTTTTTTATTCACTATGGCTTCCTGCCGTGTGGCTATCATTGACATTGCCTTTACTGGTATTAGCCCCAGACTTTGAACTAGGTATTTTAGGTATAGTGATTGCTACAAACTTGTCGCTCTTCATTTCATGCAGGCAATTTACTAAGTCTTTTAAACGCCAGTTCACCACAAAAGAAAAAGCCTACTTAGCCGCTTATAGTTTGCTGTGTATGGCTTTGATTAGAGCATTGAATATTTATGGGCTAAGTGACCAGCTAGAACCTATGGTAATGATTTATGTAAGCTTAATTGTTCTTGCCATTGATGTTTTAGTTATTGCCTCTAGTATTTTTTCTTTAAGTAATAAGTTTAATGACTTCTGGCAGAAAAGGATGGGCGTGGAAAATGCCTAACAAACACATTATGTTCATTCGCTCCGCTCATTGGGACGCATACTCGCTGGCTGGCGCTTCGCGCAAGTTTAGCCAGCAAGTATGCGCCCCATATGTGAAGCGTTATGTACCACTAAACATCGGAGTTATAGTCTCGAATGGAAAATGCAGTATTTGGATTCATGGGAGCCATCATAGGCGCACTATTAGGTTTTCTGGGATCAATATTAAGCACATTCGGCAAAAGCAAAGATACCCAATTAACTGTATTAACTCAGTCGGTATCCTCAGAGCGTGCAAAATGGCGTAGTGATATGCGTATTCTATCCTCTGATTTAGTATCACTCCTGTACCAACTAAAAAATACTAATGATGATAAGCTTCAGGTTGAGTTTCAAAAAACAAGAGTACAGATCAGACTCAGGTTAAACCCAAATGATGGTCATGAATACGACAACGCATTGCTAGAAAACCTTAATGATTTCAACTCTTTTGTTACTTCCAATGAAAAGTCCCAATTTGCATTCAGTGACAAAGTAGAGGCTTTTGAATCTACTATGCAGCTCTTAATCAAGCAAGAATGGGATAAATCAAAAAAGGAAGTAGAAACAGGAAATCTTGGAAGGTCAGGCAAAAGCACATAACAAGAAAATTCAGGTGACGCCTACGGCGCACCTGATTTGAGCGTTAGAACTCAAAGAGGAATGGATGGAACCGGATTACTCTAAATACAATATATATGAACTACACGAAGCATTAGATGCTATTGACCGTTCAGCTTACCCTGACCGAGTTAAAAGAATATTGTCACAACTAGAACAACGTGAATCAACGCTCGAACCTGTTACTCAAGAAGAAGCTATCACTGCAGGAAAGAACGATATAGGAATTAAGGAGCAGATAATTTTAGCTGTAGTTGCACTGTTTTTTTCGTGGCTTGTTTTCGATGCGTTAAGCACAGGTGAAATTAGCGGCAAAAGAAATAATTACACCTATGAAACATCACCAAAGATGTTCTTATTTTTGCTTGCAGTGGATATTCTTATTGTAGGTATATGCTTATACCGTATTTCAAAAGCAAAAAGGGTGTCTCAACAATGAGTTCTAACAAAACGCTGTTGGCACTCCCTTCGGTCGTTGGGACGCATACACGGGGCCGCTTCGCGACTTTAGCCCCGTGCCTGCGCCCCAAAGCTTAGCGTTATGTTTTCTTTAGAATACGGAGAGTTCAGTGCTTAAAAGTTTTTTTATTAGCCATTTTATAAAAAAGACCAAATTTAAGAGAGCTAGATTCCACCCATATGATCGATATGTAGTGTTTTCTTTGGACTCTGAGGCTAAATGGGAAAAAAGGTTTGATGATATCGATAAAAATGGATTTAAATGTAATCTATTGAAGGAATACAAGGATGAGGTTGTTACAAGACAAGATATTACATCTGATAATTTTGAAGTAATATTTTTTAGTTTAGGCTTTGAGGTACATTATAAGAGCTTATTTTTAGCTTATATTCAATCGGTTAGTGGCTATGCAAAACTAAAGCTTCACTTTTCTAAGAAAAGAATTGAAAAAATTAGTGGGGCGGTTCAAAGAGAGTCACTAATAACAGCTCTTTTGAATTTAAAGTGTCATGAAAAAAACACCGCTAATTTTGAACAGCTATTCAATTATTTATATGGGGTTAGTGGAAAGGACAGAGCACTTAATGAGCATAAAAATAACTTACGATGGAAATTAGATGGTCTCGTGGAAGAAAAGGTCATTGAATTACAGTCATCAGAAATAAAAATAAAACCGAAAGCACTAAATGAGCTATCGAAGTATCAATTAGATGAACGAAGACATAGAGATAGTCGACGATTAACTAAAGCTCAAATATTTCTTGGGGCTTGTATGTTTTTTGCTGCAACTATAAATATATATTTTTCACACTTTATAAAAGCGGCTGGCTGAAAACATAACAAGAGACTATGGCGTCAATAGCTAATTTGCTTCCCACATTACTCCATCTCTGAGCATCGAATTTAAGATTAC
>NZ_JABEPE010000027.1 GCF_026788005.1 Alteromonas sp. a30 | reverse complement strand
CTTTAAAGGGCTTAGAAAAATCCAAGGTGGACGCCATCAGGTCAGAACCGTTTTATACATGGCGATGATGTCTGCAAAACAAAGCAATCCCATTTTTAAAGAAATGTATTACCGATTAATTACCGCGGGAAAACCAAAGAAAGTAGCGATAATAGCTTGTGTTAGAAAGATGGTCGTTATCTTAAATTCGATGCTCAGAGATGGTGTAATGTGGGAAGCACCAGCGGCTCAAAATTAGCTATTGACGCCATAGTCTCTTGTTATAACCCTCGGCCACTTAATTCTCAGTTTGAGTTCTCTGAACTGAACGACGCCTGCCAACAGTAAATGGTAAATCCTTGTAGACTGTTTTAACTGCATTTACTAATAGGACAGCGCCAGCAATTAGTATGTATAAATTCAGATCTGATACTAAACTAGCTAGATCTTCAATAAATGTACTGGCAATTAAGACACAACCACATACTAACTGAAATGATTGAAGGATTATATTTGTTATAGCCTGCTGGTCGAACTCCAAACCTTTTCTATATATAAGAACAGCGTATATAAGAATTAAAATACCAGCGATAATCGCAGAAGGAATAAATAATGCTTTATCCATTATTTTTCTCCTTACTCTCGTCAACAGCATTACCTATTAATCCTCCAACAACGCCTCCGATTAAAGCACCAAAGGGTCCACCTAAAGAAGCTCCTAGAATGGCTCCCCCTGTGGCAGAACCAATTACTCTATCATTGCTTTTGAAAGAATTAGCGGTCGTCGTGTAACCACACTCTTGGCATATTCTATCTCCAGTATCAAAACCACTAATTCTTTCTTTACGGGTATTCTCGGAAGAACATTTGGGACATTTATACATTTTTATCCTTATTATGCATTGTGACTATCAAGGGTTATAACGCTTCAAGCAGAGGCGCCAGCTTCGCTGGTGTCCTGCTGCCTTGACTTGTTAGGTGCTTCTTTGGCCAATTTATCTATGAACACTGCCAAATCTATTGCAGTCATAGCATACCGTTCAGCCTCTTCCTTACTTAAGTCAAAGTCACCAGCATGAACAGCTTGGTTTCTCAATTTCATTAGGCGACGGTAGTCTTCATAAAGGGACCAAGGATAACCATTGTCATGAACAATGCCTCGAAATACCTTAGACATCTGAACATTTCTCGGGTTGTAGTCGTAAGCATGCATCAAGCTAATGGTGACACTTTCAACTTCTCGCCAAGCTTCAGAAACACACGCTCGGGGTGATACATCTGCTAATTGAAGAATCCTTTCTAGAGTAAGGTTATACGAATCACGAGTGTGGGATGAACCTTCGTTTAATACCTTATTGGTCTCTTTGGTCGTTTCTTCAATAATGCTGAGTTCTTGATCGAAAGATGCTTCAATACCTTTATACTTGAACTTGCTCATACGAGTAAGAATTTTCCCAACTTCCCCCTTAAACAAGAATGCCAACATAAGAACTGTCGCAGGCCAGATCGCAACATCTAAAAGTTTAATCCAGTTTTCCATTACTTCTCCTGATCAATGCTCGATCTCAATTTTCACCTAACGCTTGGGTCAGGTGCGCCGTAGGCGTCACTTGGACCCACTTGTTAGGTTCGTGAAGCGATTTAATAGTTATCGTTAGAGAAGTCATCTGTATACATGTTTTCTGGATTTTCAAAATTAAAAATGCAATTTATCTTATGTCGATCTATTTTATGCTCAGCATTTGGATTTAAATAGAACCACGATTTCTCGTTATGAATGTCATAGAACAGTATGCCTGATAAATATTTTGAAGCAGTTGATAACTTAATATCACTTTTACATTTTTTATCTAGGCATGTTGCATATTCATCAGAGTTTTTAAACTCCATAAAAGCTCGTCTCGATAGAGCACGAGTCATTATATCTGTGTGAGATGAAAAATTAATTGAGAGACTTGTATTAAACTGGTTATCAAAAGTGCAGATTAGTATGAATGGATCTCTTGTAGTAAATTGAGAACACTTTCTAAAAATAAAGTTTTTGTTGTTCTCGGCTTCAGCATATGGACTGCTTTCTCCAACACTGGATCGTATCCGTTCATTGCTGATTCTGATATCCCAATATAGTTCTTCAATTTGGCTTCGATTTGATGTCTTTAGCTCAGATATTACTCTCTGAGTGTTTGGGAAGGCATATTTCTCAATATCATTATATGAAACATCATACTTTCCATTGATTAAAACGGAGTGACCTGGGAACTCTTTTTCAACTAAACGTGAAAATTGGGCTTTTGCATACTCCTGAAGACCAAACCCTTTAATATCAAAGAATACTCCAGATTTGGTTTTTCCGTCTAATGATATTGTATTTTTAGACAGGTTGTCATGAGGAGAAACTTCAACCTCTACATCGAAATCTACATGGTTTCGGTGCAGATATGATAGTGTAAGTAACTCACATAAAAAACCATAGTGTGTTTTATGACTTAAGAGTGACTTTAAGTATGTTTTAATGCCACTTTCATTTATTTTACCTCCTTCTCTCAAAGAAAATAAAAGACTTAGTATGCGAGTGATTTTTTCATCGTCTTGGGCGAAATTGAAAAGTTCTGGATAATTATCGAGATTTGTAGTTGTCAAGCTATCGGAAAAACCAAGGCTTTTTAATCTCGGTTCTAGTTTATACATTTTCTCTGTCAATTCGTCTAATGATCTAATGTACATAAATTCTCAATAGTGATTATGTAGGAGAACCTAACAGCAACTTACTGCGAATTCTCAATATGCCCACTTTTAAATCCATACTAAAAATTCAACAATTTTAAATTTTGCCAATACTAGCAATAGCTTAAACCAAGTTACTAGCATTTTATTAAAGCAAAATTTTGGAGAAAGCGAGAGTTGGAGTTTATATAGGTCCCTATAAATTTTCATTTAAGATTTTACTTTATTAAAAATCAGTAAGTTAAAAATATATTGTCTGTTGAAAGAGAGAACTTAGCTGCGTGAAAGGGAGAAAAATAGCTGTTAATTACCTACATATTGATGACAAGTGTCTATAAACACATAAACCTTGAAGGTAACCATACTTTTCTTTTTATTGAATCTGTTCGGGCAAAGCTGTGGTGTTAAGCCGAAGCCGAAACTTAAATTGACATCCTCATCAAAGCATACTATTTCTTATCCGATCATTTTTTTGACCGCTTAGGAGATTGACTAATGAGGATGTTTACGTACTTTACGGTGCTACTTGCTTTAACGGGCTGTGTATCGTACCAACCTGTTAAACTCGTTGAGTTTACTTACAACCCAGCCGGTCCAACCGATGTGAAAGATGCCAGAGCATACGCTCTCAAAGCCGCGCAATCTTACAAGCAACACATCCTTGAAAATTACTCTGGTAACAATAAATACGATTCTTGGATACTCAACTTTGTTGCACTTGGTGCAGCGGCTGAAATCGGCAACATGCATTCCGATGTATTTAAAACCTTGGCCCTTGGTTTAGGCTATCAAACAGCCAGAAAAACCTATCAGGACATTCCTCACCAGCTTGAAACCTACACCAATGCCATGCGAGCAGCACAATGTGTATTTAATCAATCCGCTCGACTGCCAGAAGCGTCTACTTTAATCGGAAATTTAAACGATATTAAAGCCGATATAGGGAAAGCGATATACCTGCTTGAATTAGGTGGCAAAGACACAAACGACTATGTTGCACAAGCGTTTCCCGATCCTGAAAGCTACCAAAAATTCAAAACCAGCTTGAATGAAGCACTCACACTCGCGACACAAGCTCATGATAAGTTTGAGCTTGCCGGTGAGCATATTCTTATCACGATTCAAGAAATCGATAATAATGCAATACAACGATTCAACGGCAAGTTGCCTGACATCTCTGCAATATCGCAAAAATTACAAAACATCGCAGCGAGCAATATGCAGCTTGAAAACAGCAAACTTCCACCTCAAAATGCTGACACCAGCGCCGCCCAATCTCTACGAGCTGCCGCAGCCGACGGTTCAACGGCTGCCGTTTTGCAAAGCGCACTTTTGGCTGTTCATGAACTTTCCAGTTTAGATGTAAACCGTTATTTAACCGATCTCAATAATATATCGTCTTGCTCAACACAGGTTTAGCCCTGTTTTCCCGTCACTGAAAAGCAAAAGCATCGGTACTGCTTATTGCTTCTCAGTGATAACAAGGTACAAAAATAACCCTATTCTTTGTACACTACTTGGTGATGAAAAACGCTGCTTTTGAAAATCACTTCAAGCGCTTTTTACCTTTCTCGAAACTATGCGTTTTAACCAAGGAAAATGAAGCATGTCGAATAACACTACCTATACTGAAAAGCTCCACCCAAGCAGCATTCTCCCTGAAATGACTGTCTCTCGCTTCGATGGCAAAGCGGTTGTGCTTGGCGAGGCTCAAGGCGATTTCGACTGGCAACTTGTTATTGTTTATCGCGGTCAACATTGCCCGCTTTGCACACAGTATTTAAACCAACTGGAAACCTTTAAAGACGAACTATCGGCGTTAAATGTGGATGTGCTGGCGGTGTCTGGCGACAGCAAAGCGCAGCTTGAATCGCATTTGGAAAAGCTCGATATTAGCTTCCCAACCGCTTACGGGCTAACCGTGGAGCAAATGCAAACCCTCGGCCTGTTCATTTCTAACCCGCGTTCAGAACAAGAAACCGATCACGCTTTCCCAGAACCGGCAGTATTTGTGCTTAACCAAGATAGGCAAATTCAGGTAATTGATATTGCCAATAACCCGTTTATTCGCCCAGATTTATCCATGCTAGTGAAATGCTTAAAATGGATCCGCGACCCAGAGAAGAACTACCCAATTAGAGGAACGAAGGCGTTTTTATAACATTAACAACGCCTTTTGCTTTGCAGCCGCGAGGAAGCGGCTGCGGTATTGATAAAAAGAACGTCACTGTGTTGTAAGTCACCGAGTGATTGGATTAGTGTCGTTCCTCTTTTCGCTTTTCTTTGCGTTTGTGCGACTCTTCCTTACGCATTTTATGTAATTCGGGTTGATTATCTTTCGCCCTAATTTGTCGCATGTAATGATTCACAACTCCTACGCCAGAGGTCATTACCGATAATTCGTTTTCGTCGAAATCATCTTGTTGATTGTCAAAATGATGTTTGTTTTTCATCTTCTATCACTCAAAGTAAGCCATCAATATGGTTAGAAACAGCTTTGTCATTCACCTTGCGAATTGTGTTGTTGGCGAAAATCTCAAAGCCTTAATAGATAGACAACTCAGAACGAAAAAAGTCACAAACTAATCCGAGAATTTATCGGATCGTTCATCATTTTCTTCATCATTATCAGACTGCGATATTTGGTTCTGTTCCTCCGTATCAAAGTCTGGCAATTCAGGGGCGCTGGTGCCTCTTAACAAACGCCCTAAAATGTCGGCACCGGTAATAATGCGAGGCTGTTCTCCCCACACCAACACCACATCGATTTCAATATCTCCATCGTGATCAGGGTCCAACGATTCGTTGCTTTTCAATTGCACCATCACATCGCCTAAGGTGGTGTTCAAGTCTCTAACAATCAGCGGTCTGTAGCAGTATTCGTACAAATCAAATGGCTTATCTTTTTCGAATAAAGCCGCTCGTAATAAGCCATCTGCGTCGGCAATGAGCAGTGGCTCACCGGATTCATCCGCTAACACCACCCATTTATGTTGGCTTTGATTCACTTGTTGTAAAAAGGCATCGTCTGGGCTGCGGTTAATTTCCGGCAAGATAGGAAAATCGATTTTTGTGGGTAAACGAATAACAGATTTTGGGTCGAGCACTTCGCCTTCGTCTAACACCGAAATATCATCAATGGTCAGAAAATTAACGGCACCAATACCTTCAAGTTGGTCAACTTCTGCATCTTCAGCTTCTACATGCTTGCGAATGATGCTTTTAAGATCATTTTCCCGCAGGTAATCGATGCCTTCTTTGCCAAGCCACGCATCCAAAATCAATGCAGATGGTTTTGCAAAGGGGTACAACACAAATTGATAGAATCGTAAAACAGGTGCCAGCCATGTGGCCATTTTCATAGCATTACGAGAAAAATAAGCTTGTGGCACAATTTCACCAAACAAGGTGATAAAAACCGTAGAAAAAATAAATGCCAACGCGCCCGCCATCACAGAATCAGAAAGCAAGGTGAGTAATACGTTAATACCCACATTGCCCCACAAAATCGTGGTTAGCAGAAAATTTGAATCCGTGCGTAAGCTCAAAATCCGCTGAGCAGAGGCATTGCCTGCGCCAGCATCCACTTCTAACTGCAATCGACTCAGGCTAAAAAACGCGAGGTTTAACCCTGAAAACATTGCTGATTGTGTGATGCAAAAGAAAATACCGCACCAAATTAATAATTCGACTTCTACCACGTTGTGCTCCTAAACTGGCAAATTAAACTCGGCTCTTATTGAGCTTAGTTAATGACGTTAAATGCAGCGAATTAGTCACAAAAAATGACAGTGTTAGGTGAGCATTTTATGGTGAACTGTTGCAAGTTTGCTCATCAGCATTCACCTCTTGTTATTCTCAGTTGATCAAAAACAACAAGTGTTAACTTTGGTTGTGTTCAACTATATGCATTAGCGTGAAACACTTTTAGAGAAGTGACATATGTTTGTATTAAAAGATATTAATTTAACCTCAATCGGCAAATTATCGCATCAACTTAGTGCATTAACCGAAGGTAAACTTTGGTTACAGGTGGTGGTTGGCATGTTATTAGGCACGCTCGCTGGCATTTTGATTGGTCCCGACTTGGCTTTGTTATCACCACAAACGTCGGTGCTGATAGCCAGTTGGTTAGCGCTCCCCGGACACTTATTTCTCGCTTTAATCCAAATGATTGTGGTACCACTGGTTTTAGCCTCAGTGATGCGCGGTTTAACTGCCGCCAGCAGCATGAATCAGTTGAAGTTATTGGGCGCTTATGGCGGCCTATTTTTTATTATCATGACCGCTATTTCTTCTGGCATCGGTATTTCCCTAAGTCAGTTAATTGACCCCGGCAGCTACATCAATGCGGAATTAATGAGTCAGGTAACACAAAGTGCAGCAATACAATCTAGCACGCAAGAAGTCGCAAAACTGCCTTCCATCTCCGACCTACCCATGCGTGTTGTGGGGTTGCTACCCAATAATCCATTAGCTGCATTTTCTTCCGGTGATATGCTTCGCATCGTGATTTTCGCCATTGTTTTTGGCATTGCTTTGATGAGCGTTGCTCCGAAAAAATCCGCGCCGCTTTATGATTTGCTCGGCAGTTTACAAGAAGTGTGTATGGCAATTGTTAGCTGGGCAATGCGTATTGCACCTTTCGCGGTATTTGGGCTGATAGCCAAATTAACTTCTGCGGTGGGTTTGCAAGTGCTTACGGGTATGTTGATTTATGTATTAACCGTTGTTGCCGGGTTAATGCTAATGGGGCTTTTTTATTTATTGCTCATTTCCATTTACACGCGCAAATCCATTTTTGCTGCGCTTGGTCAGTTAAAAGAAGTGCTGCTACTCGCCTTTTCAACGTCCAGTTCAGCGGCGGTTATGCCATTAACCACCAAGACGATGGAAGAAAAACTCAAAATTAATTCCGCTATTGTGCGTTTTTTGGTGCCACTTGGTGCAACCGTGAACATGAGCGGTACGGCGTTATATCAAGCCGTGGCCACGGTTTTTCTGGCGTCAATTTTTGGTATTGAGTTGGATATGACCGCCATCTTGTTAATTGTCACCATGACGGTTTTTGCCAGTATGGGTTCCCCCGCTACGCCGGGGGCGAGCATTGTGATTCTTGCCATGATGCTGGAAAATATTGGTATCCCCCAAGCAGGTATGGCGCTATTGCTTGGCGTCGATCGCATTTTGGATATGTGTCGAACCGTAGTAAACGTGATGGGCGACATGACCGCCTGCATTGTGGTGGATCACATGGTATCCAAACGCCCTGAAGGCACAGCATTGGGTAACTCGCCTGAAGATGAGCAAGAGTCGCACTCTTAAAGTGGGCTACTTAAACCATTTCCAACGACGGAACAACACCCACTGAATCGCCATAATGCTGGTTAACACAACACAGACAACGGCAAAGGCCCAAGGATGTTCCGATGCAGGAATACCATTTACGTTAATACCTAACAAACTGGTAATAAAGGTGATAGGTAAGAAGAACGCCGCAACGATAGAAAGCAAATACATTATATTATTGCTGACTTCGGTTTTTTGCTGAAACAGCGTGTCCTGCAAAATCAGAATGCGGTCTTGATTTTCGTTCAATACTTCGGTGTTTCGCATCAACATATTAACGGTTTCTAACCACTGACTTTTGGTACGTTTTACGTCACGCTTAGGCACGTTAATGGTGTCCGTCATGTAAGCAAACTTCTGGAACGCGTCCAGTTGAGGAAGCAAATAACGCCGCACACGAGACATCTTCAGCCGCATTGAATGCAACGCTTCTTTTTTGATGTGATTATTGGTTTCCCATTCATCTTCGAAGTCGGTAATTTGCTCGTCAATCGACACAATGTGATGCGTTAACTGGTCTGCCGAGCCATCACAAATACGCCATAATAATTGCAACGGTGAATAGGTTTCTTTTTTGGTTTGCCTTAACAGCTTGTCCCGCAAGTTTCGTAGCATAGGAATTTCGACTCTGGACACCGTTACCAAAAACTGACTACTCGCCCACGCGCGCACTGACGCGTATTCAATTTCATTTCCAGCCTCACCCACCGGCGCCCGAAAGGTCATAATCAATTCTTCATTGGGACCACTAAAAACCCTTGGACGCGTTAACTCATCACACAAAGCATCGACGCATAATGGGTCGATTTGAAATTTCTGTGTTAGCCATTTTGCGGCATCGGGCATTTCTCCCTCAAAGTGGAACCAAACAAAATGCCCTGAACTGGTTTCAACAACCTCTTGCTCAAACTCAACACTTAACGACTGTGGGTGAGTGACTTTTACCGCAAACATGGTTTCTCCGTTGTATTTGAACTGATGCCATTTGACGTATTTCACTAAAACGATGATGGCTTACGCTTGTGTTACCATCAACATATCACAAGGCTGCTGCGAAAGGAGTGCCGTAGTGGTACTGCCAACTAAGTGTGCCATCAATGCATTACGCGCCACCATTCCCAACACTAAAACATCCACTTTCTGCTTGTCTACCCATGCTGGCAACGCACTTTCTGGCATCCCCGTTAGCATTTTCAGGCGCGCTGGCGCAATTCGGTTTTCCTCTGCAAATTGTTCGAAACCTTCCGCATGAATGTCTTTTATCGCTTGCTTGTATTCCAAAAACATAGGCGAAATATAGCAACAATGCACTAACCACCATTGTGCGTTTAGCTTTTTCTCAAAATCCTGTGTGCTACGCACAATACGATTGTCCAGCGCTTCTGGGCGCGCATGCTCGTGTAGCGGATCAATCGCAGCGGTCATTTTTACCGTGGCAGACCAAGGTTTTTCGGTCAGCATGAATACGGAACAAGGCAACGACGCTAAATCTTGATAAATCGCATGTTGTGATGCTTTTGGCTTTTGCATCAATAAAATCATGTTTTCCGCATTTTCACTCAGCGCACGTTCAATCGTCTGGCGATACAGCTTCTGATCAGAAATGAACATGCGATAGTTAATTTGATGCTGGGTTAGCGCTTTTTCTAGCTGTAACTGCAAATTCTGAACTTGTTCAATATGCGCTTTTGAAGCCGCCTCAAAAAAACTCGCAGATTGCCAAAAACGTCGTTCTGTTGCGCGAGCACGTTGGTCGATAACAACACACACTTGACTATTAAATGCCTTCGCTAAACGAATTTGTTTGTTAAGCACAACATCGGATACAGGATGCTGCGCATCAAAAAACCAAATATGGTTGTACACGGGTTCACTCCCCCTTTCACACTGGGTTAAACAACAATTAGAACGTAGAACGCCACTTTTCAACGGCTCAATCAATAGACGCACAACATTTTGGGAAAGTCACAATGTCGCATTTTTTGTTATGCATGGCTTTGCAGGTTTCTCTATCAATACTTGCCTCTTCGCGCCCACAATTTTTTCATATCACTGTGACCTTCTGCGAAGCGGCTTAGTCTACTCATGAAATAACTTATTCACTGTTCCACTTATGAGTTCACAATCAGACATTAAAAAAGGTGCGGTCTCTGTTAAGCGTTTTGGTCAGCAAATTGATATTCAGTCACTTTCCAATGAACTAAGTAGCGATTACCAACCAATGCAATTTAGAGATTCTATTCTGCTGCATTCGGAACAAGGCGCTATATTTGTATTTGATTATGGCATTGTGGTGACGTGGGATATTGATGCCGACACCAAAACCCGTGTTGAGCAACGCGTTGCGCGTTTCGTTTCCGTACAGGACGAAAATTCAACATGGGAGAGCTTTCGTTTTGGCGTGGATCCAGACACTGCATTTTCCTTAGAAAACGATGTGTTATCGCTAGAAGACACCGAACGCATGGTGCTTTTAGCCATCAGTCACGGTTTTGCACAGTCGAGCAAATTAGAGCACTTTGAGTCGTTAGCGGAGCATATTATTGGTGACAATCGGCATTTAACCGAAGAATTAACCAAAACCGGAAAAATTCCGTTATCGCGCAAGGAATTAGCGCAATTGCGTGGTAAGTTGTTTCAGTCGAAGAACGACATTTTATTGCGCTATAACTTACTTGATACCCCTGAGTTCTTTTGGGATTACCCAGAATTGGAAGGACAGTATCAGGTGGTGGCCAAATACTTTGATTTAACCCAACGAGTGCAATTATTAACGTTAAAGCTGGAAACCATTCAGCAATTATTAGACATGTTGGCAGGCGAGCAAAACCATAAACATTCCGCCTTTTTGGAATGGATTATTATTGTGCTAATTGCCATTGATATTTTGATTTACTTCCAGCATTAAACAACTTGAGAAAAACACTGGAAGCGCGTGTTACAGGAACCTTAAATGAGAATCGCTATTTTATCTCGCAGCAAGAATTTGTACTCAACAAAACGATTAAAGGAAGCGGGAGAAGCCCGTGGGCACGAAGTGGACATCATCGACACTTTGCATTGCTACATGGACATTACCAGTAGCAAACCTACGGTGCGTTTTAAGGGCGAACAATTGCCTCATTACGATGCGATTATCCCTCGCATCGGCGCATCCATTACTTTTTACGGCACAGCCGTAGTGCGCCAATTTGAAATGATGGGCAGCTTTTGTGTGAACGAATCGGTTGCTATTAGCCGTTCACGCGACAAATTGCGCTCAATGCAATTGCTTTCGCGAAAAGGCATTGGTTTGCCAAGAACGGGCTTTGCTCACAGCCCAGACAACATCAAAGACTTGATTAAAAACGTAGGCGGGGCACCGGTGGTTATTAAGCTACTTGAAGGCACACAAGGCATTGGCGTGGTATTGGCAGAGTCCAATAAAGCGGCAGAAAGTGTGATTGAAGCCTTTATGGGCATTAAGTCCAACATTTTAGTTCAAGAATTCATTGAAGAAGCGGGCGGCTCCGACATCCGCTGTTTTGTTGTTGGTAACAAAGTAGTGGCGGCCATTAAACGCCAAGGCCAAGAAGGTGAATTCCGTTCTAATTTACACAGAGGTGGTTCAGCAGAAGTGGTGCGTATCAGTTCTGAAGAAAGAGCCACCGCAGTTTCCGCAGCGAAAATTATGGGCTTAAACGTGTGTGGCGTGGATTTACTTCGCTCCAAAAACGGCCCTGTGGTAATGGAAGTTAACTCATCTCCGGGTTTAGAAGGCATTGAAACTGCCAGCAAAAAAGATGTCGCCAGCCTTATTTTCGAATTTATCGAGAAAAATGCTCGCCCCAATAACAACAAAACCAAAGGCACAGGCTAACATGTCGGAACCACTTGAAATCGGTGACGTCAGCATTCGTCCCGGCAGCCGCGTTAAGCTTAAGTTAGCGGCAATGAAGTTATATACCGATACCGAAATGTCGATCCCGGTAGAAGTGATCCGCGCCAAGAAAAGCGGCCCGACTATTTTCATTAGTGCGGCCATTCACGGCGATGAATTAAACGGCATCGAAATTATTCGCCGTTTGCTTACCATGCGTTCGTTAAAACTCAGCAAAGGCACCTTAATTGCGGTGCCTATTGTTAACGTGTATGGCATGTTAAACCAAAGCCGCTACATGCCGGACAGACGCGATTTAAACCGCTGTTTTCCGGGCTCTCAAAAAGGGTCATTAGCTGGCAGATTGGCACATTTATTTTTAACGGAAATTGTGAGTAAGTGCGATTATGGCATCGACTTACATACGGGCGCGATTCATCGCAGCAACTTCCCGCAAATTCGCGCCAACTTAGAAGATCCTGAAACACAGGAACTTGCCCGCGCCTTTGGTGTGCCGGTGCTGTTGAATGCCTCGTTACGTGATGGCTCATTACGAGGAGCGGCAACCGAAGAAGGCACCCGCGTTTTATTATACGAAGCAGGGCAAGCACTGCGTTTCGATGAGTTATCTATTCGAGCGGGCATAAAAGGCATTATGAATGTATTGGCGCACTTAGGCATGATTCGCCGCCGTACCAGCAAAAACAGAGCTGTCGAGCCTTTTGTGGCTTACAATAGTAGTTGGATACGCGCTACTGCCAGCGGTATCGTACGTGACCGCAAAAAATTAGGTGATCACGTTAAGAAGGATGAAGTGTTGGCAGAAATTAACAGCCCAACCGGTGAGGCGATTGAGCACATCTCAGCACCTAAAGGCGGCATTATTATCGGAAAACAGAACATTCCATTAGTGCAAGAGGGTGACGCCATGTTTCATATTGCTGACTTCGACGCACCATGTGACGTTGCCGAGCATATTGAGCAATTGCAAGATAACCTTGTCCCTGAGCAAACGATTCATTTGGAAGGTTTGTACGAGTGATCACCCAAGATTACGCCAAACATTTAATTATGGGCGTTATTGAGAACATCGACCTACCCGAACTTGGCTTATTTAACATTGCCGCTCGTATTGATACGGGCGCACAAACCTCGGCACTGCACGTTGACCATATCAGCACCAATAAGCCCAATGGTGAAGTCAGTTTTGAGTTTCATCCTGATGTTCACAATGTCGAGCGAGTTATTAAATGCCAAGCAAAATTGCAAGACACACGCTGGGTACGTAGCTCCAATGGAGAAAGGGAAAGGCGTTACGTTATCCGTACCCAAGCATGTATGGGTCCTAAAAGTTGGGAGATTGAACTGACCCTCACTGACCGTTCAACAATGAGCCATTTAATGCTGCTAGGCAGAGAAGCCATGCAGATTGGTGTTTTGGTCGACCCGGAAAACACCTTTTTGTTGTCGAAGTGAATGTGCTTTGAGTGAACAGCTAAACGCGGTGTCTTTCTTCAATAAAGAGAAATATTAGCAAGACACCGCCTTTCCTATGAAACATCTAATGTAAACCCGCCGCTTCTTTCAAATTGGGAACCCACATGATTACACTTAATCAGCCACTTTCTGGCTTTCATATTCCCCACATCCGCACGTGCAACTTTGATAGTCTCGTCAGTTTGTCGAATACGGAAGTGTTAGCCCGAGCCGGACACGATGAAACCTCGAAATTATCGCGCTTTATCGAAAATAAAATGGGCATTACCCACCGTTATCAAACTGACGCTAAAACCAATGCGCTCGACTTAGCGAAGCAAGCATTACAAGACCTGATAAAAGACGATCCAAGCTTGCCTCAAACCAGCGACTTTTTAATTTATGCGGGCATTTCCAACCCCTTGCCTATTGCTACACACAGCGCTTTACTGGGTGCCGAATTTGGCTTTGCCAATCCAAGT
This sequence comes from Alteromonas sp. a30, assembly GCF_026788005.1. GTDB lineage: Bacteria > Pseudomonadota > Gammaproteobacteria > Enterobacterales > Alteromonadaceae > Paraneptunicella. Next base: position 20,268 of record NZ_JABEPE010000027.1, on the reverse strand, counting down.
TGCTGGGACATTAAATCCGGTTGTTCAAGTGGCGTGTTAGCTTTGATCCAAGCCATTAATTGGCTGCAAATGGGGGCCAAACGCGGGGTAATCGTCGCCAGTGAAACCTTAAGTAAATTCGCCCGAGATGACACCCTACAAATGAGTGCGGCGGTAGGTGATGGCGCAGTTGCGTTAGTCGTTGAAGCATCCGAAGACTGGCAAGTTCGCGGGCTCGTTCACGGCACCGACCCACAATATGTCACCAATATGTTAGTTGAAGGGCAAATTCCCGTTGCTAACGAAGATTATGAACGTGAGAATTTTCGCTACACCTTAAAGGACAAAGGTAACACTTTCGAAGTGATTAACGATTACTGGATTAAGTCGCTGACACAGTTATTAGAGAGCAGCGGGCTGCACGGCGAGCAAATTCAACACTACATTGCTCACCAAATTGATGGCAGCAAAAATGCCAAAGTCGCGCAGCAATGCGGCATCCCCGAAGCGGCTGTCGCTAAGAACTTTCGCCACTTCGGCAATATGGGCTCTCCCACCGTGTTTATTAACTATCACCAGTGGTTGAAAACACAACAAAAGCACGTTGCCTCGGGCGAAAACCTTATTTTCCACGCCGTTGGCGGCGGCCTTTCTTGGGCTGGCATTTGCCTGACTCGACGTTAGAACACTTAAGCTGGCGCGTCCTCTTGTCACGGCGCTGCCGGCGCCTGAATCACATCCTCTGCCAATGTTTGCATTTCTTGATGACAGGTGTCGGAAAACAAATCCTGCCACAACCGCTCTTCTAATGCTTCGATAGGAATAATGTCATCTAAGATTTCGCCATCGATCATATCGCTACAGTGAGGGTCTTGCTGCGCTTGTATTTCTTGCCAGTTTTCCAGCGAGTTTTTCGAGCCAGATAAGAGTTCTTTCATAATGCTTTCATGCATTACGTCAATATGGGCTCGACCTTTAATGGCATATCGCGCTACTGCACCGTAACACTTGGGCAAAGCCAGCGTATTCGCGCCACCAAATCCCCGCCCGTTAATAACGCCTACGGTTGGCATCGGATAATGAATAAGGTCATCCGTCACACTGACGACTTTTTGAATAATGTCTTTATTATCGCCATCAAACCGGGGATCAATTCCCGGCGTGTCTATCATCAATACCAAGGGCAATTTAAGTGCTGCAAACAACGCAATTGCCTGCTGATATAAATCTAACGAGCGATAAGAAAACATGTTGTTTATTTGATCTGGTGGGTTCATTAACATCGCGACTTGTTGACCACGAATATCAATGACGAACGCTTTTAAGCGTGTATCAAAACCTTTAAACAATTCAATACCTTGGCGCGTTAAGTGCAACAAGCACTCGACCGTGGCAATTTCCGCTTTAATCAGGCTTTTGTCTTCTAGGATCCCTTGTAGTGCGGGATCATCTAAATTAGGAAGCGCTAACTTTGGCAGCGAGCCTTTATAAGCCAGAGTGGTCATTAAACGCCCAGCTAACAAAAAAGCTTGCTTAACATCAGTCGCAACTTCATGAATTAACCCTGTGCGTTTTTTAACAGCCTCGGCTCCTGCGATTGCCTGAAAGTCCACTTTCGCTCCAAAAAACTGCTGAAAAACTTCAGGCCCAGTTAAGTTAACCGATGCATGCGGCGAAGCGGCGATACGGTAATGTCCTAAACTGAACAGCATGGCGCCAAGGCCAAGGCATTTCCCCTGACACATCGTGATAAGCAAATTTTGACGCTTAAACTTAATCAAGGCGGGTATCACGGCAAAAACACGATCAAACATTTTCCGGCCTTCAACAAAACGAAAGCCCAACGAGTTAATGCAAAATATTAACGGTATATGCTGCTCGGAAATGGCCTTAAGAAACGCCTGTAGTCGCATACAATTATTGGCACTGAAACTTGCTCCTTTAACGCGAAAATCGCTCCAACAAACGGCGACTTCCCTACCGTTCGCTCGCCCTCTCACCATCCAAATACCATCAGCATTCATTCTGTTAGGTTTATCTTCGCTGCTTAAGCAAAAGAGCTGCATATTTTCATTCACAACAGAGCTAAGCGGGGAAAGAAATCGGGTTTCATTAGTATCAACGCTCAACCAATGGTATTCAGGACGCTGCTGTACGGTCATATTGATAGACTCTTATTTAAATATTAATAACTAAATTTTTATTGTCGGTTTGATGTAAAACGTCGCATATGGACTGGGCAACATTGGCCTCAGATACGGCTTCTAAGTTCGCCACATTGGCTCTGAGTTTTTCTGTTCTGGCATTTTTCACCACGCCGGGGTTCACCAAGTGACAAAACACTTCTCTTTTTGCAAACTCGTTCGCTAATGTGTTTTGGTATCCCACCAACGCCGCTTTAGACAGGTTATAGGCAAGCTGCCCCTTCACACCGTATTGATAGGCTTGGGAGCCCACCAGCACAATGCGTCCACCATTACGTTTGAAGTGTTTTAAAAAAGGGGTGAGTAACGCGTGAGTATTCGCCACATTGGTTTGAAATGTATCGAGTAACAATGGCACTGAGGTATGCACAACACTTTTGGGTCCGAGTTCATGCACAGGATTCACTCCAACATTGGCAATCACGGCTTTGGGCAAGTTATCGGACTGTTCAAGACGCTGCGCCAAAGCCATAACGTGTTCTAGCTGACTGTGGTCACATGTATATATTGTCACTTCGCAAGGAGGGTGATGCGTTTCTATTTGCGATTTGGCTTGTTGCAACGACGCTAAGTTTCGACCTGTCAGTATTAGCTTTTGGCAACCTTGTTGCGCTAGCCATTGAGCACAGGCGAACCCAATCCCTTGACTCGCTCCGGTAATCAACGCACTTTCGACCTGCGACGTTTGCATGGTTTGATTCTGCTCCATGCGCTTCACCCTAAATACAGCGCAGCGCCTTTGGTGTAACCGCCACCTACAGCACAGAACAACACTTTACTTCCTGCCTGAATTCGGTTTTGAGAAACCGCTTCGGCAAGGGCAATAGGCACACTACCCGCCACCGTATTACCAAACTTATTAAAGTTGATGAGCATTTTATCTGGGTCGACATCTAGCTCATGACTGACTTTTTCAAGCAAGCGTAAATTGGGTTGATGGAATATAAACAAGTCAATATCGGCAAGTGATAGCCTGTTGCGCGCTAATAAGTCGAAGGTGGTTTCTTTAAACGCACGCATTGCATTACGAGCTACCCGTTCACCACTTGGCATAGAGAGCTTGTGCTGCATAGCGGATACATTTTCTGGTGTGCAAGGCTTGGCGGCACCTCCAGCGGGAACAATAACTGCGTCAAACCCTTCGCCTTCTGCTTGTACAAAGCAATCTACAAAACCCCGCTTGTGTGGAGCATCGCGAACGTCAGCCGGTTGACGCTTAAGCACTACGGCGCCCGCACCATCGCCATACAAGAAGGCGGTACGCTTATCTTGCATATTTAACGTTCTTGAACGGCAATCGACCCCGACCAGAAGTACATAATCGTCACCAGTTGCTAAACAGCGTAATGCTTGGTCTAGCCCGTATAAAAAGCCGGTACATGCAGCCACAATGTCACTTGCTGGGAACCCCGATGCGCCTAATTTGTGCTGCACAATACAAGCGGTAGAGGGAGTTGAATGATCGGGTGTGGAAGTAGCAACAATCAGCCGATCGAGTTGATTCGCTGACAAATTTGCTTGCGCTAATGCTTGGTGCGCTGCTTCGGTGGCTAAGTCTGATGTGGTTTCTTCAGGAGACAAAAAATAGCGGGTTTCAATCCCAATATTTTTGTTTATAAAGCTTTCTTTAATACGAATGCCAAACGACTCAATCAGCTCAGCATTATTTAACTTTTGCTGACCAACGCAATATCCTGTGCCAGCGATGACAAAATCATCAGCACTTTTCGCAAGGTAGGGTTTCATATAATCACTCTTAACTGTGAGCATTAATATTGGTCACAGTGAAAGAGCTAACAATGGATAAATTTCAAACCCATCAAAAACTAATTATATTTTGACGCAAATAAAAAGTAATCAAGGTAAAGCGCTAACCAAAATGCCTTGATTTTCCTTACATAAGCAAGATGTGAAGAAGCAGTGAAGTATTATGTGACCAACGATTACACAAGAGTACAAATATTGCAAAACAGCCACATAGGTAAATTTAATTAACTTACAAAACACCCTAAAACGGCTTTTTGCCTCACTATTTTAAACGTCTTTTCTTAACCGTGTCATGTTGCGTATTATCGCTTCGCTTACGCTTCTTCGAATTCGTTGATTCCGAGTCAGAATGCGTATTTGTGGATGAGTGATGTTGATGCCCTGTAAACCCAAAAAACTGAGGGTCACGATAATGTAAATTGATAATTGCCTGACCAACTAAAGGCTCAACGCCTGTTTTAGACTTATGCAAAACGGGCCCCTTATTCGACTCTGCGTGAATATTGACCCGATATGGCACCACCTTACTTCGAAAAAAATCACCACTTGAATTGTAAGATGAGTAAGCATCTTTGGTTTTATCTAATAAATCTGAGTGGGTTTTCACTTTATGCGTTTCACCCACACCGTGCATTTCTCTCAACGACGTATACATGGTATGCGCTGCACTGCCTTTTAATGTACTTCGCTTTCCCGACCTATCGTAAAAGTCATTAGTATTAAACTGAAATGTAGGCACATAACGCTGCCCAACAACCTCGTCGTATTGGCCTTTATTAGAATTGCGTCCTGAAATTGCAAGAACTTTATCAGGCGTTTTATTCACTGACGATATTGAAGGCGTATGATCTCCCGCATTAGGTGCATCGCGTTTAATAACCAAGTTGCTTGTTTGAATACTGGCTAACCGCCCTAAAGGAGATTCATCTAATGTTCGGGCCGTATGCTGCATTAAGAATGCCTTTTTCCCAGTCTTTCCACGTGAATGACTATTATCCGAATTTCGCCCAACATTCTGCATAGACAACATGGTATTTCGCGTCTGTTTTTTATTCGCTTTCCTACCGGAGTTTTTCATAAGATACCGCTACAAAGATGAATTAATGACCATAGCAGCTACGGCTGATTCCGGCAAAATTAATTCTTCTGATACGTGGCAACAAGCGCTAGCTTTTGTGCTTTGGACAACTGCTTAATTTGATACTCTCGCTTGCTAGCGCTTGAGCGGTCGGCTGCTGGCTCGCGATACACCTCAACCACGGGTCTGCGCACTTTAGTGTATTTTGCACCTAATTTGCCCTCATTGTGTTGCGCGATCCGACGTTCAACATCTTTAGCGATACCGGTATACAAGGTATCGTCCGCACATTTCACAATATAGATAAACCAATTATTGGAAAGCATAGAAAGAAATTCGAGTAGAGGATGTGGAAAAACGTTTAGTTTAGTTAGCCAAATAAGCTTACTGTAGCATCGTCACTTGTACAACTCAGAGCTATCACCTAACGCAATTTATAGATAGGAATAAAGCAATGGCATTTTACCAAGAGCTAGTGAGCAACTTTTCATATCTCATCAAAGCATGTAAATTTTATTTCTAGCCCAATATTTACTCATTTCAGCACGCTTCTGTTTGTTCTCACTACTTTGTTATTTCGGCTATTTAACTATCCAATCGAAAAGACTGGTACGGCAAGAAATACTTCTCCTGATCCTTAACGTGATTCGCTCGCATTCAGCTAGGCCCTTCTGTTAGTATCATGCAGCTTGTTTCACTGAAGGATAAAAATCACTCTCTTTGCCCACTCATATCCCCTAATCAAACAACGCATTACTACAATTTCCGAAATATATTTATCTACATGCAAAATAATAAATATTTTACCTTTACCACATGGTAAAATTTGTGACAATATATTACATAAAGCAAAAAAGCGTTAAACCCAGTAGGCATTTTTATGGGTCCAAAAGCATGCTTAAACAATATAAACAAGGGTACTTATTTACCTATGTCACTTATTTTTTCGGTCATCAATGATTAGGATGCAAAATGAACATTTCTGTGAAGAATACGCTAATGTTCCATGCTGCTGCGGTTGTTATATTACTCTTAACCCCGATAGTGGCACTGAATTGGATTTCAAGTGAAGGCGCAAGAGCTTTAGATAGAACTAACGCCATCAACTCGAATGTGCTATTGCAGCTCGTAGCAATTGATGGTGCATTGAAAAATGCGCGCTTTCACTCCTACGCTGGCTTTATGCACGATAACAAATTAAGTGTTGCACACTACCATGCCCACCCCTATGAACTGCATTTAAATACCGTAAAAAACGAAATTAAAAAAGCAGAGCAAGGCTGGCAAGTTGTGCTTAATTACATCAATAATGACGTTCCTCATGTTGCTGAAATTCGCGAATTAAAGAAACAATACGATAGTTACATGGACGCAGGTGGTTATCCCATTGTTACCGTAATGGAAAACAACGACTGGGACTCTATTGTTCGTATTGTAACCGCTGCAATTCCACAATACGCCGAGTTTTCTGGGGCAATTCAAGAATTATTAGTCAAAATTGGCGCTTCTGCTGAAAAAGAATATAAAAGCTCTCAACAGGGACTTTCTACGTTACAAACCTTTTTAAGCTTTTTATATATCACTTCTATTATTCTTTATGTTTTATTCTCGATATGGTTCCAAAAACGCATCACTCGCCCATTAAATGAAAATATGGAAGCCGCTAAAAAGATTGCTTCTGGAGACTTAACACCAAGCGAATTTAGTATTAGAAAAGATGAATTTGGCATGCTTTCTAATTCCATGGAACAAATGCGTACCGCTTTATCCAATATGATTGGCGGTATTATGGAAGCCGCAAACAAAGTAGACGACTATGGTCAACAACTGGAAAAAGCCTCAAATAATACGGCTCAGAGTATCGCCGAACAAATGCATGGGTTAACTAACTCCGTATCGGTGCTGGGGCAAATTCTCGTTAGCATTGAGGACATTGGCCGCAATTCAGAGAATACCAACGGTAGAGCGATAGAGGCAGAAAAAGCGGCCAGTATCAGTTCGGGTCATGTGTCTCAGGCAGAAGCGGGCATTCAACAGGTTTTTGAGCAATTACAATCCACCAGCCAGCAAGTGGAATCTTTGTCAGAACAAGTTAAAGAAATTACCAGTATCACCGGTGTGATTCAGGATGTTGCTGCACAAACTAACTTGCTAGCGCTAAACGCAGCCATCGAAGCAGCACGCGCCGGAGAGCAAGGGCGAGGTTTCGCTGTAGTTGCGGATGAAGTTAGAAACTTAGCTGCGACGACCACCAGCTCCGTCGAAAAAATTGCCGTGATGATTTCAGATATTCAAGAAAATGCCGCATCGACAGTGATCAGCATGAAGAATAGCTGTGAAACTTCAAGCTTGGTGGTTGATACCACCAAAATTACGCGCGAGTCTATTGGAGACATCAACAAAGCAACTTCTTTAGTACAAGAATTGGTTTCTGAAATTGCTAAAGCCTTGTCTGAGCAGAAGTTGGCCTCTAATGAATTGTCTTCTAGTGTCGAGTTAATTACCTCTCGCTCGAAAGAAAATAACACTGCAATGAACAATGTGGCAAAAACGGCTGAATGCCTCAACGAAACATCCAAAAAACTGAAAAAAGCCACATCAGGCTTTAAGCTCTAACCGACTAATTTGCGTTAGATCAATTTCCCAAGCCGCTTTTATTAGCGGCTTTTTTATACTTGATCCAGATCACTTCCTCGCCTCACTGAGCCTCTAAACTAAACGCATACGTTAAGTAAACAAGCCAATTAAGGTGAATGACATGCAAATGTTATTAAACGATCCCGTTGTTTGGGGCTCATTACTCGGAGTAGGTATCGTTGTTGCCATCTGTGGGTATTTTGTTTGGTATTTCCTCGATCACATTGCCCACTCAGATCAAGAAAAGCATTAATCGCACTTCGCTCTATCGCCCGCTTTTGTAGGTTCTAGGTGGGCGTTTTTTCAAGACGACGCATCGCAATCTAGCTTTATCGTTTACCCATGTGTTCTGGTATTATTGGATTACTCATTTATCATCATGCAGCTTTGTTTTGCTACCTATTAACGACCATCTTGCCCGCATTGTATCTTTACTCAACCAACATTCGTCACTGGTACTGCAAGCCGAGCCGGGCGCGGGTAAATCGACCGCTGTCCCATTGCATCTTTTAAAAGCCAATATTGCACAAGACAAAAAGATAGTGATGTTAGAGCCAAGGCGAGTAGCGGCCCGTTCTATTGCCACATTTTTAGCGCAGCAATGTAATCAGCACGTAGGCGAAAGTATAGGCTATCAAATACGAAATGAGCGCAAAACCTCACCACAAACCAAACTCGAAATTGTCACCGAAGGCGTTCTCACACGGCGTTTGCAAGCAGACCCTGAACTGAATGACATCGGTTTGATTATTTTTGATGAATTCCATGAACGCTCCATTCATGCTGACTTAGCACTGATGTTGGCGCTCGAAACACAAGACGCTTATCGAGATAACTTAAAGTTACTGGTGATGTCGGCAACCATTGATACCGATCTTGTTTCAGGTTATCTAAATCAGGCCCCTGTGCTAACGTGTCCTGGTCGTACTTTCCCTGTCACCACTGATTATGCAGGCAAGCCCACTGGCTCGCTGGTTGAGCATGTTATGCGCCAGCTATCCGCGCATTTACAACGGAACACAAGTGGCGATGTGTTGGTCTTTTTACCCGGCCAAGCTGATATCAAGCGTTGTCTGCAAGAAGCTGAGGCATTACCGTTTGAAGGCGTTGACTACTTTGCGCTTTATGGGGGCTTGCCTTTGTCGGCACAAACAAAGGTGCTATCTCGAGAAAACGACAACAGGCAACGTGTTATTTTTGCCACCAACATTGCCGAAACCAGTTTAACCATTGAAGGGATTACTTGCGTTATTGACTCCGGGCTTGAAAAAGTCTTGAACTTTGACGTCAAAAGCGGCCTTACTCGACTCGAAACCAGTCCGATCTCTAAAGCCTCTGCCACGCAACGTGCTGGCCGCGCAGGACGTTTACAAGCTGGCACCTGCATCCGATTATGGGGCGAATCTGAACAACGTTCACTCAACGATTTTCAGCCCGAAGAAATCACTAACAGCGACCTGTCTGACTTGGTATTAGAGTTAAGTGCTTGGGGCATTAATCGCTATCATGAAGCGCATTGGTTAACCGCTCCTCCCGAACACCATTTTGATATTGCTGTTGCTTTAAACCGTCGTTTGGGTCTAGTGGATACGCACAACAAAATCACGCCTCTCGGAAAAGCCGCCATCAGCTTGGGTTTATCACCGCGTCTTGCAAGCATGTTATTGCGCTGTAAAACAGACAAAGAGAAAAAGCTCGCCTGTATGTTGGCGGCGTTGGTGAGCGAGCGAGACATTTTTATCCACTCTCGTCATGCTGATATTACCGATCGTCTACTGGTACTTCATGAATACTTGCTCAATCGCGCCAACATAAAAGCTGATCGGCGAGTTCATAAAAACACACTTGAACAGGTTCGTAGCAACGCTATTGCCCTAGCCCAAAAAGTTGATATTGCTTTAGATAGCGTTACAACACCTGAATCACTAAGGCTTTCGTTATCCGACATGCAAAGTCTTAGCGGCCCAATTTTATTCAAGGCATTCCCTGATAGGCTCGCAAAGTCACGACGACAATCTGATTCAAATAGTAAGTACCTACTCGCTAACGGAAGAGGCGTTGCATTGCGCGAAGAGGACCCGCTTATTGGTCACACATGGTTGTTAGTATGTGATTGTGATGGCAAGAACAAAGACGGTATGATTTTCAGTTGTGCCCCGCTTTGTTCTCAACAGATTTCTTCACTTCTTGAAAACCAAACTACCGAATCCACTCATTACCAACTTGATGCCAAAAAAGAGCAAATTCATGGCAACAAGGAAACTCGCTATCAGGCTATCGTTTTACAACAAACTCGAATCAATAACGTGCCTAAATCCGAGTTTACTCAATGTGTTGTTGATATTTTGCAAACTGAAGGATTAAGCTTTTTGAACTGGACGCCCAAATGCGCGCAATGGCTGGCACGGGCGCAATGGTTGTCGCAACATATACACGATTTTCCGGCGCTATCTGAAACTTCGCTCCTTGCAACGTTAGATAACTGGTTGTTGCCTTACATCACGCAGGTAGAAAGCATTAAACAACTCAAGCAAGTGAATGTATTTGACTTGATACAACATCACTTAAGCTGGGAGCAGCAACAATGTTTAGCCAAAGAAGCCCCTGAACATTATGTCACTCCGCAAGGAAAGCGTATTCCTATTCGTTACGATGAGCACCAAGGGCCAACGGTATCTGTAATATTGCAGCAAATGTTCGGGCAAACTCAACCCGTGCGTATTGCCCAAAATCAAGTAGCCTTGCGATTTGAATTGCTTTCGCCAGCGCGCCGCCCAATTCAAACCACGAGCGACTTAGCGAACTTCTGGCAAACCTCATACATTGAGATTGCTAAGGAGATGCGCGGTCGGTACCCCAAACACAATTGGGATCCCTCATAGGAACGTAAATAACGAGCGTTACACTTTAAAACGATCGACATTCGTTTTCACTTCCTCAGAAGTTTGAGAAAGCTGGGCTGCTACGGCAGAAATCGCATCGATAGCCTGTGATAATTCAGAGAAGCGTGTTTCTAAATCCTGTGCATCAACGCGTATAGATTCAATACTATCGGTTTGCCTCGTTGTGGAATCATCAATCACTTCGTTTGCTTTTGCTAATGCATTTACCATCTGCTGAAGCTGTTGCAAATCGCTGTCCACACCCTGAACCAAATTAATGCCTTCTTGTGCTGAATCAGAAGCCGTTGTCATCGCGTCCACCGAGACACTGGTAGAATGATTCAATCCTTCAATTTGTTTTTGAATGTTAACGGTACTCTCTTGTGTTTTTGCCGCTAGCGTTCTGACTTCATCAGCAACCACAGCAAAGCCGCGCCCATGCTCCCCAGCCCGAGCTGCCTCAATTGCTGCATTCAAAGCAAGTAGATTGGTTTGATCGGCAATGGCATCAATTAAAGAAAGCACATCATGGATGTCTTTTACATTCGCTTGCAACTGCTCAATATTTTGGGATGACGTTGTTACTTCCTTTACCAACCTTTCAATATTGGAGACCGCCTGCTGCGCCCGCAAGGCATTCTCTGCGGTAGTATTACTGGCTTGGGAAGTCGATTCAGAAGTTTCTTTCGTTTGCTGAGAAATCGTCACTACTGAATCCGAAAATTGAGATAACGACCCTGTTACCGACTGCACTTTCAGGTTTTGCTCTTTGATGGTGGCCTTAGCTTGCTCAAATGCCGTGGCTAACTCAGTCCCACTTGATGCGATGGTGATAATGGCATCTTTCACACTCGCCATAATGCCTTGAAGCTGCTCAACAAAGCGGTTGAAATTGCGTCCAATACCATCAATTTCAGGAATACCCGAATAAGAAACCCTTAAAGTTAAGTCTGCATCACCTTGCGCTAACGTATCCAAACGATGTTTTAAGTCATCCAGCGGGGTTGTTAAACGTTTAGCCAATACAAAGCTAATGATGGCTGCGAATATGACACCCAGCAAGACAATCACAACGGCACTGGAAGTCACGCTCTGAGCGATGGAGTCAACTTTGGCAAACGCTTCGGCAGCATCAATTTCAGATAGTATTGCCCACTGACGCCCCACTAACGTTACGGGTCCATATACGCTGAGTACCTCAACACCTCGATAATCCTCAACAATGCCAAAACCACTTTGACCTTGTAGCGCGCGCTCCACACTTTCACCTTTCACTGGCTGTAAGGCGATGGTAGTTTGTTTTTGTTGAATGATTTCAGGGTCGCCGATATTCGCTTTTTGGATTGCCGTTAAATAGGCAGACTGGTCTTCAATGAAAAAGCGGCTTTCATTTCTAAGAGTGTAATCATCGCCAACCAGATACACTTCTCCAGTTTGACCAAACCCCGCACTTTCCCAGTCGCCGTGCTGTGTCATCACTGAATTAATCACATCAATAGGCATTTGATAAATCAGTATGCCTATGCGCTCATCACCATCGAAAATAGGCGAGGATATAAAACTAGCGGGATTATTATACGAGGGTAAATAAGGTGCGAAGTCAGACAAATACACCTCGCCTTTTTGTAACGCTAATGCTTTGTTGTACGCTTCGGCAATACCGCTATTTTTGTAGGGACCCGTCTTTAAACTGGTTGCAAAGTCCAACTCTTTAAATACCGAATAAACGATGTGACCGCTGTCTGGCGATACAATAAAAATATCGTAGTACCCAAAGCGTTGCTGAAAATGGCGTATAGAAGGATGATAGCGCTGATGCAAACGATCGTATTTTGACCCGTCGCCTAAACCGATGAGTTTATCTTTCTCGCCAAGCGGGTGCTGATTCTGAGCAATGAAAGCTGTTTGTAATCTTCGCCCTTGTTCATCCAACCTATTGAGTAGCTTAAGCGCATCAATATCGTCAACATTGTTTTTGCGATAAGCGTCCGCGAAGACTTTGGCATAAAAATGTTTGAGAGCAGGTTCAGGCGTTGTATGAAATTCATATTCTTCAAACGCATCAATAAAGTCACGCGTTACTTCAAGAGTAGAAACATCGCTCGCCATCACAAGAATCTGCTTTTGAATAGTAGAAAAGTATTCCTCTATTCGTTGAGTCATTAAGTGGCGTTTTGCTTGCAAACCTCGCCGATTAGTTTCAAGTGCTTCCGCTTTCATTTCACCGACAGCTAAATACGTCCCTATAGATACGGTGGTAACAGAAAGTAAAGCTGCAACTAAGGTAATAACTAAAAGTAAACGAAAGCGCAAAGCCATCGATAAATACCCCTTGAGCGGATTTTAAAGATAAAAAGTTATTTTGAGTAATATTTTTTACTTGAAAGATAACAACTTTAATATTCACAAGAAAGCGTAAATTTACGATAAAGTAGTTTATTTTTTCACATCGAAATTTAGCAGACGTAAATTAACAAATAACCTCTATTTTTCCTAAATAACATATTACTCACTGGCTTTCGCCTAATGTGAAACGCATACTTTCACTTCACTAGGCAGTGCACAACTCAATCATTCCACGTTATTTCCCCAACAAGTACAAGTGATGGAAATATAAGAAATAACTGATTTTGATGGCCTTCAAACACTGTAATGAAGCACAAAGTAACCCGCATCAAACAGCATTAAAAAGCAGGCTATAAGCAACAGCATCAAGACTTGAGTTTGCCACACCTTTGGCGATAGCACTCTATGACACTACATTATTAATCTTCTTGATTTGAAACTTAAACCAAATTTCTTTTTCATCATTTATGCTTTTTCGCTATATCGAGCAACTGCTCAAAATAAATATTTTTCCTCATAAGGTAAATATTGAGCAAGAATTACCCTTCTAGCGACTGATTTTTCACGCTTAATTGATTTTAACTTGCTGTATGCCAAACCAATGATTCCGAGTGAAATCTTAATATCACACCAGTCACTATTGTCGTCATTGGTCGGCGCTTACCCCTTAAAGCAGTAGAGTGGACTCGCTCAGACATCAAAAAATATTCTTATTTTTCAGTATGATAACTACACCTCCTCGTTCCCGCGCGACACCCTTGTAACATTCAATTTACATTTTTTACATATCGTTAAAATCTCGTTTGCATTTTTTTTACCTTGATTTATACTCGCTCCAGTGTGCCACCGGTGGCATTTTGCAGCAAAAAACTGGCTATAGTGTTTTTGGAGTATTGATACGGCTATCTCTAAAGCGTTGTCGATAGTCGATGGACTAACGTGTCAAGTTATCTATAGCCCGCAAATTTTACTGAGCTTAAAATTTAAGAGGTTAATTATGAGATACAACAAATTGGGCAAAATTGGCGCAGTCGCGACTATCGTTGCCAGTGCAATGTCGTTTGGTCAAGCTCACGCAAATACCATAGGCGGGTTTGCCGAGCTAAACGGTGGCACAACAGGTGGTGCAGGCGGTCAAGTCATTCGTGTTTCTTCGGGTGTCGGTATTCACCAAGCACTTTGTACAAGGGCGTCGAGTGATACGCCTATTATCATTGAAGTAGAAGGCACAGTTAACCACGGCAATACCGCCAAGGTTTCCGGTGATAGCTGTAACACCGCTGATGACAAAATCGAACTTAAGGACATCAGCAACGTCACCATAGTAGGCGTTGGCAGTGGCGCATTGTTCGACGAGCTAGGCATCCACATTCGCAACTCTTCTAACATTATCATTCGTAACGTACACGTTCGTAACGTTAAGAAATCTGGCTCTCCCACCTCAAATGGCGGCGACGCTATCGGGATGGAAAGCAACGTTTCTAACGTTTGGGTTGATCACGCAACATTAGAAGCAAGCGGTGGCGAAAGCGGCGGTTACGATGCGTTGTTCGATGTGAAGAACAACTCTAAATACATCACTCTTTCTTACAGCATCTTGCGTAACTCTGGTCGTGGTGGGTTAGTGGGTTCAAGTGACAGTGACGACAACAATGGGCCTATCACTTTCCACCATAACTTCTATGAGAATATTGACTCAAGAACGCCGTTACTACGTCACGGAACGGCTCACTCATACAACAACTACTTCGACGGTATTTACAAGTCTGGTATGAACCCACGTATCGGCGGCGAAATGAAAGCACAAAACAATGTGTTTGAAAACGCGAAAGATCCTCTGGGTACGTTCTACACAGACAAATTAGGTTACTGGGATATTTCCGGCAACATTTTCGCGTCTAGTGTAACGTGGTCAGGAGAGGATGACGACTATTATCCAGCAGGTCCTAACCCTATATCAACAACCAGCATTAGCATCCCTTACGCGTACTCTTTAGATAACGCCAATTGCGTTAAATCTATCGTGTTAGCAACAGCCGGTGCAAACAAAGGCTTAGCGGCTTCTGATGGTAGCTGCTCTGTTACTACGCCTCCAGATGGCGGCGATACAGGTGGTGGCGACACTGGTGGCGGTGACACTGGTGGCGGTGACACTGGCGGCGGCGATACAGGTGGTGGAGACACTGGTGGCGGTGATACTGGTGGTGGTGACACACCAACCAACCTAGGTCAGAACCTATCCATCGGCGGTGGTGCTGATGGTAGCTCGAAAGCAAGCGGTACAAGCTATGGCAACGTTATCGACGGCGATCTAAGCTCTTACTGGTCTCCCTCTAGCAGCACAGGAAGAATCAGCGTTAAGCGCTTAGATACCACAATCAATGCAGTACGCATCATTGAAGCCTCTGGCGCACAAGGTAACGTCACTTCTTGGACGCTGAAAAATCACGACACGGGCGAAGTGTTAACTTCGGGTAATGCAATCCCAGATGTGATCACATTTAGCCCTGTAAACTTGTATAAAGTGAGCTTTGAAGTGAATTCTTCAAATGGCACACCACGAATTGCAGAATTCGAGGTGTACAACGCAAACTAATTAACTAAGTTAATTGAGTGCAACGCAAAAGGGCAGCTAAGCTGCCCTTTTTATTTGAATTCACACCTTATGGCGTTAGCGTTTTCTATACGGTCATCATATTTTCACGCAACCACGATCATCTACAGCCCAATGATTTACATAGATACTAACAACTTAAATAACAACTGTTCTCTTCCTTTGCTAATACAAGAACAACTATTAGGGCGTGTTGATCAATTCACTCCATAGACAAAGCATCAGTAATGCAGCCCCATTTCAGGCCATTTTGTAGGTTTCAGGCATACCTATTCCAGTAAGCTTGTTCATTGCGCGAATGATATCGGGAGTCTGGGCGTCAACAGCAAGATGCAACTTACGCCATGAGCGGCGTTGCTCAATACCGTGCTTTTTAACTTCCCATTCTCCTTCACCAAACACTTATAAGCCTGTTGAGTCGATTGCTAAATGTTTAATTTCACCGGAAGCAGGAAACTTGATACTGATATCTAAATCCTTAGCCCGTTTGCTTATACTGCTGTAATTAGGGCAATTCAGCGGAATATCCATCTACTGAAATACCGAATTCATAAATCCTTGAAGCGCTCTTAATGATAAACGAAACACCTTCTTCACGATCAGTCCTGTTTCAATGGCTGTGTCGTTATAAATAAAGCCTCCTCCACGACCACCTTGATGCTTTGGTTAACCGTAAACAGAGCGTTTAACAGTGACTTGATGACAAACTTTAACAAAATTTCCCTTGAGTATAAAAACAACACTTATTAATTAACTTTATATACATATCAGTATTTACAATGGTTATTATTAAAACCATAATTTGCGATTCTAACTAATACGGATTTAAGGAAAAACATGAAATTAACTAAGCTTTTAAGTACGGTTGCCATTGCAACGTTAGCGTTTCAATCACCGAATTTATTAGCTTCTGATGTTGGGAGCACGGTTAACGCTAAGAAATCCCAAGAAGCGCCAAAGTCCTATACACCTGAATATTTTGAACAAGCGGGTGTTAAGTATGTAGAGATACTGGAACAGGACCATTATCGTATGGGCGAGTTCGAAATTTACAATCAACAACTTGCCGACCTTGCCTTTCAAGCGATTCACGCACTCCCAGAGGAGCGCGAAGCTATAAGGCTAGAATTTACAAAGTTGCAAAATGAAGCCCTAAGTAAAACAGCCGATTACATTGGCGTTTCTGTTATTGAATTACCCGCATTTTGGGACTACTTTGCAGAAAACCGCAGTCAATTTATCAAGCAGGGCTCACCTTTATTCGATGAGAACGACATTGGTATATCGGCGCTAGAAAGAATAAAAGTCGTGTGTAATGGTAATCATTGTAACGACCCAACTCATTTTTTAGTTGTAAATTATGTTAGGTTTGCTTTTTTCGGACGCGTACCGGCAACCAAGAAAGCAGAGGTTAGAATTGTTAATGATAGCAACATTGAATATAAGGGCTCTTCAGGTATTTGGCATCATGTTGGGGTTGGCTCTGTTGAATACATCGGAAAAACCTGTGAACGATGCAATCTAAATTAAATAGGTAGTAATATGAAATTCGTTTTTACCTTGTTATTTTCTCTTGGCTTGTTTTCTCAATACGCCGAAGCTAATGAGTTTCTAGAGAAAATTAAACTCGATGCTAGAAGTATTGAAATGGACCCACACCAATTCATTTATTCAACTCAAGTTCTTGCTCAAAACAAGTACCGAAGTAAGGATGAAAAGCATCCTCTCCCAGACGATTTTTTCAAGTTAATGAAAGCAGGAAGTGAATTTTGGGAAGGTAAACTTAATCCAAATACGACGCCACCTATAGGTGTTAGAATGCAGCTTCTACCGAAATCGGTAAAGATGATAAATGAGCTTGTTTTTAATCATGCTAACGAACTTAATTTAAGCCTGTTAGACCTAAGCCGTTTTTACTCTTTAAAAGAGAATAACGACTATGCCGAGCTATTTAAACTTGATGCTTATGCAGCGGTACCTGATGGTAATATAGGTAGCTATACAATTGAATTGCAGTGCAAAATTAAAAGCCAAGATTGCAACAGGTCGTTCAATCGAGTTGACCCAAACCAAGTTGCTGCATTTTGGCAAGAGCTGGTTGAAAAGGGAATAAAAAACAAACAACTTTTCACTGTGATGTATATTGATGTGGATGGTAGTCAAGTAGGAAAACCCGAATTATGGCGCTTCTATTCTACATTCGGGCCTCGATATTTAGAGGATATAGAGTAAGCATCTAAGCTTTGCATTATAAATTTTTAGTACCAATAGCCGACAATACAGTCGGCTTTTTATTATTAAGTGACCGAGCAAGGCCAATTCAGCCGCTTTGAATTTCTGTATCGAATGCACCGAGGCGATACCATTTGGCATATGGATGACAAAGCGCTTGCCCAATATGGCATAAAATCTCATTACATTGCGGATTGTATGACCAATCTGGTTAAGAACAACCTGCAAAAAGTCGTCTTTTGCACGATGGATAAAAATTTTTTTAAGGACGATTTTTCACAAATGTGAAGGTAAAATGCCTTCATTTTTGGCAGAAAAAACAGGGACATTAAAATAACGTAAGCCGCCGAATTAAAAGACATTAAATTCACAATCGTATTGACCAACAAATGAGCCTTTGGCCTCATGTCAGAGGCAAATTCCTCATAAATGCGGCAATTCACTTTCACAGATGGAAAATATAGGGGTCAAAATAGACTTGTTTACCCCCCTATGCGCGGGTTAATATACTGACCGTTCAATAATTTTTATAAGTAGGTAGCAGTATGGCTAAAAAATTAAAACTGAGTGCGATTGTGTTGTTTGCCTTAGTCAGTGCAACCCCTGCACACGCTTCAGACTGGTTCGATGATTTTTTGAATTCATTTTTTAAAGGGTTTGAACCTGTAGTAGTTGAAGAGCCTGTCATTGTTCCACTCGGTCCGGGTGGTGGTGGCGGTAATCCTCCGGGTCCAATTGACCCAAGTTAATTTAACTATGTCACAACCGGAGATAGCGGTAATTCTGGTGTTCATTCAGGCAATATAATTATTACAGGACTTCCGAACAATGAGTTTATCGGTAATGGTCATTATCTCGCTGATATATATAGGATTATTATTTGTAGCGACAATGTACAATCATCAAAAAGGCGAAAAAGACCTATTTATTAGCAGTGCATTTGCTCTTTTTGTTTACGCAGCAACACATTTAGGTAATACGTTGTGGCTTTCTTCCTTACCCGCTAGTGAGTTATTAAGTACACATTACCTATATTATGCAGCAGTTTCTGCTGCTTTAGCTGTTGGACTTTTTCTAATTAACCGAGAGAAAATGCGCGTTATCATGTCGATCACGATAGGGTTGCTTGCGCTAGAGGTTTTATTAGGCTACGCAGTGCATATTGATCGTAATGTAGTAGCTTTAAATGGGCTCGCCACCGCCAATGCATCCTTAAGTAACAGTTGGTTATTATGGGATTTACGAGATGGTATTTCACAATTTACTACACTAACGGTTTTACTTGCTCTAACTTTACCAAAGATTTACCAAGTAGAAACAGACGATCCAGCGGAAGGCTATACCATACAGAAAAAAGTAAACCAATTTGCTGATTTGTATAAGCCATCTAAAAGAAAGCGCCGAACTAACGTATTTTTAAGCTCCAGCGCTGAGAACCTTTGCTTCTACACAGGTGACGAAGAAGAAAGCCAATATCGTGGCGAAGCGGGCATTCTGTTACTGAATGAAGCGATTAAACAATGCTGTTATGAGCCACATAGAACCAAACCGGTGGGCTTGTTTGGGCGCTTCGTTTACTGGCTTCGCAGCTAATCACCAAATAGTTCCGCATTATCCACATACACATCAAAGAATCGGCTAAAGGAAACTTGGCCGATTTTTGTTTTTTCGGCCAACATATTCATAAACATACCGTTAATGTTGCCCGCATCAACATAAGCTTTGAATAACATCAACCGGCTATCGCTTGGCGATTCTTGGTAAATCTGCGTGAAGAAACTGGCATAACTACCATCGTGCTCAGTCTGGATAAGGTAGCGCAAACGTCTGGCAATATGCTCATTAAGGGGTAATTTGAATTCGTAATCGGTCATTTTATGATTATGTTTTGAGAACAATTTAACCCGATAATAACACCCTTATGTGACGATTGCTGCAAGGCGTGTTATCAAACGAGTGCAGGGCGGTTACTTCATTTTAGCAGTTACTTCCTTTTAGCCGTGCCTTTTTTTGGGGATGTTCCTTTTGCTTGGGCTGTACTCACGTCTGTTTCTGGCTCTTTGTTTAAGCCTTTGAACATTTCCCCTAACGTGACCTCTTCTAAGTCGAACGCTTCAATCAAATCAAGAATGAATTCGGTATTGAAGTTACCTCGATTCACATGATTATTCAGATTTTTAACTTGCTGTTTTGTCGGCTCCTTGCCGTGGAGCTTGATATACAATTGGCGATAGCCGCCCGCTCTTATCCTCAGTAATTTAACAAATTCAATCGCGTGTTTCTCTCTGCTCACGAATCGGTCTCTCGTCTATTTAAGCGTCAAAAAAAGGTAAAATTCCTCATATATGAGGTTGACAAACAACACAAAGCCTTTACTATTTGGCCTCATATATGAGGCTTTTTCATCTTATTTCGGAGCCTTCATATTGTTTGTAACTGATTTACCTAGGATTTCCAAATGATACACCAAATCAAACGTTGAGGTATGGAAAAAGCGGTAACTCAAGAAACGGAGCTTGTTAATTCAAA
>NZ_JABEPE010000026.1 GCF_026788005.1 Alteromonas sp. a30 | reverse complement strand
CATCAAAGTGTTTGGTTACATCATGCGAAATAACGAATCCAAACAATTTGATTTACTGCGATTACTGGCGCTAAGCAGGCGCGCTTTATAATTCAGGAAGTGGTGTGCAAACGCCACCCGCTTCACTTTCTCAAAGGCGCTTTCGCATCCCTGCTCGCTCAGCACTTTTCTTCCTGAAAAGTATGCTTTTCGAAAGTGAATCAGCCGCCGTTTTTGGCGTTTGCTTGCTGGTAGTTCAAAAGTTAACGGTAGAGAATTAGACGCAAACCCTCAGCCGCAGGGAAGCGGCCGTTGAATCTACATGTGCAGCGTACTGGGAAGTATCCCCGGCGAGTTTGCGATAAAACTCTATGGGTGACTAACAATTACACCACAATAAAAGCGGCTATTTAGACGCGTTAAGCAATTTGAGTTTATTGCTTAATAACGTTTTAAATCCGGCTAAATCTTTCGGGCTGTCTGGGTGGTTAGGCCACACCGCTAAAAAGCCATATTCTAACGATTCTAGCGCCTTGAAGTGCACAAGGTGGTCATATTCACCGGTAAACTGTTTTTGAACTTGGTCTAAACGATACAACACCGCCATCCCTAACAAATCATCTTCGCCTAACAAGCTTTGCTTACCAAAAGTGGCAATCACGCCCCAATTGCCTTCCTGCATTTTTACAAACTCGGTATTGTCGTGATCAACTAAGCCTGTTAATAAATTATTTACAGGCTCTGAAAGTGTTACCGACACCATGGTGGTTGGGTCGCCAGCATGAATGCTGTATTGCGTTGTGGCATCAATCTTTTTATCAGCCACATCCCAGCCTTGGTAGACCACTTCAAACGATGCACTGGTGTTGTTATCTGCAAGCAGTCTCCAGCTTGTTTTGTCTACATTTTGCATATGCATTAAAGTGTTGTCATCCATACGTCCTAATGCTCCTAACCCCAACGACTTACCTACTTTTAAGGCATCTGCGCCCCAATCGGATAAGTGGTGATAACTGTCGTATCCATCTTGCCCAACTTGGTGCAAAACAGGTTCACGACCCGTTTTAACAAACACATCAATACCATTGCGCCAATCTAAATATAAGCGATAACCAATCAAGTCGTTTTCCCAGCCGGGGCCTTCATAACGCAAAAAGTATGAATGATCGGTAAGTTGCGGAGGCGCAGTGAAAGACTCCACATTTTCAAACTCAAATCCATCTGCTTCATAAGCGTTACCGACCCATTTTCCGCCTTTGCGTACCGATAATTCTGCGTATACCAAATCTTTCGATGCCATATCCTGTTGCGAATGCGGATGATCGTGGTCAGCGGCTTGCGATGATGAATGGGTATGCGACGCGGATTCATGCGCCTTTTCGTGACTTCCGTTACATCCTGCTAACAAAATGCCTGCGGATATACAGCTTACAAGTAGACGCATTTTCGTCATAATTGGCCTCCGAAAAAGAATAAATAGAGCACACTAAATTGAGTGCGTTAACTAGAGCGTGTTGATCTTAGGTGTATATATAACGAACCCGAAATTGCATACAAACGGCTGCAAAAATACACACCAAAAATTAACATGCTCTATCATTAATATATTGACATTTGCCACCGGTGGCAATTATTTTAAATCTTGTTAAAATATTGTAGCGAAAATGAGGTTTGGCCTCACTTTACACACTAAATACAGTATCAACGATGCGGAGAATTCGATGCCAAATTTCAGTTTAACGGGCAAAAGAGCGTTAGTTACAGGCGCAAGCCGAGGAATTGGTCAAGCAATGGCAGTAGCGCTAGCAGAAGCGGGCGCACAGGTGATTTGTGCAAGCTCTAAAGCTGGCGGCTGCACACAAACGCTAGAAAAAATTAACGCCATTGGCAATACAGAATGCGTTGAAATGAGCGCCGATTTGTCGGACATGGATTCGGTCGCAAAGCTTGCAGAGGATGCATTAGCCCAATGGAGCGGGCTTGATATTTTGGTCAACAACGGCGGCACCATTTATCGCAGTCCTGCTCATGAATTCCCATTAGAGCAATGGCAACATGTGCTGCGTGTTAATTTAGATTCAGCTTTTCTACTCAGCCAGAAAATCGGTAAAGCCATGATTCAACAAAAGAGCGGAAAAATTATCAGTACCGCGTCTATGTTAAGTTACAGCGGCGGTATTACCGTTCCGGCGTACACGGCAAGTAAGCACGCCATTGCGGGAATGACCAAAGCCCTTGCCAACGAATGGGGGCAACACAACATTCAAGTGAATGCGATTGCGCCGGGTTATATTCGCACCGACAACACGCAAGCTTTGCAAGACGACGAAAAACGCAGCACCGAAATTTGTGCGCGTATTCCAGCAGGTCGCTGGGGCGAAACCGAAGATTTACAAGGCGCGCTGGTGTTTTTAGCGAGTTCTGCCAGTAACTATGTTAACGGTCATGTACTTGCCGTTGATGGCGGTTTTTTAGCTCGATGATCACCAAGAGCATCCTTCGTTAACCTTATTCAACCCAATCACTCGGCGCATCTATACTAGAGTCGACGAGTGACAAAGAGCCAAAGAGAGCCAAAGAGAGCCAATATGAGTACAGAATGTGAAGTCCGCTATGCCATCGGACAAAAAGAAGCTAAGGCATACGACACCGAAGAATTACGCGAAGCGTTTTTGGTTGAAAACCTGATGCAGCCGGGAAAAGTATACTGGGTTTACACTCACTACGAACGCTTTATGGTGGGCAGTGCAGTCCCGACTACCGGCCCACTGAAATTGGAAACCATCGAGGGTCAGCTAAAAACACCTTATTTCACCGCTCGTCGCGAAGTCGGCGTGATTAACGTGGGTGGCGCAGGTAAAGTTGTGGTAGGCGATACCACTTACGAACTCGCCAAAGAAGAAGCGCTTTACATTGGTAAAGATAACGAACACGTTGAGTTTCATTCCGTAGATGCCAACGACCCTGCTAAGTTCTATTTGAACTCCGCACCCGCGCACCACGCGTATCCGTGCAAGAAAGTCGGTCATGGCGATGCCAATGTGCTTAAGCTTGGTAGTCAAGAAACCAGCAACGAGCGGGAAATTGCACAATTGCTTATTAATACCGTTGTCGATACCTGCCAATTACAAATGGGCTTAACGCGTTTAAAACCGGGTAGCGTTTGGAACACCATGCCAGCGCATCAACACGACAGACGCAACGAAGTTTATTTCTACCTAGACGTCGAAAGTGGGCAGGCAGTGTGTCACTTCATGGGCGAACCCACGCAAACTCGTCACCTGTTCGTGCAGAACCATCAAGCGGTGATTTCTCCCCCTTGGTCTATTCATTGCGGCGCGGGAACCGCAAACTATGCCTTCATTTGGGGTATGGCGGGCGAGAATCTCGACTATGACGATATGGACAAATTCCCACCAGACGCACTCAGGTAATCGCGCTATGACGGCATTTAGGGCTTTACGCTTTTTCACACTTTTCGCATTAACAATGGTGTTGGCTGGCTGCAATCAAAACAGCCAGCAAACCGACGACGATGTGGTGATTTTGCGCTTAGGACACACGCTTGATACCAAGCACTCGGTTCACAAAGCGATGGAATACATGGGCGAGCGCCTCGAAACGCTTTCCAACGGCAACATGAAAATTATCATTTACCCAAGCAGCCAATTAGGCACAGAACGGGAAATGGTAGAACTGCTGCAAATTGGTTCGTTATCCATGACCAAAGTGGCAGCCAGTCCGTTAGAAGGCTTTGCTCCCGCCATGAAAATTTTCAGTATCCCTTATGTGTTTCGGGACAACGATCACTATTGGAAAGTGTTAAACAGTGAGCTTGGTAAAAGCTTACTTGATGGCATAAAGCCCTTTCGTTTAAAAGGCTTGGGATATTACGATGCTGGCAGTCGAAGCTTTTACACCAACGACCGCCCTATCAATTCCCCAGCCGACTTAGCGGGCCTAAAAATACGTGTATTAAATAGTCCAACAGCCGTAAAAACGGTGCGTACGCTAGGCGCAGCAGCAACACCCGTATCTTGGGGTGAGCTTTACACTGCGCTACAGCAAGGCGTTGTCGATGGCGCGGAAAACAATCCGCCAAGTTATTACTTATCACGACACTACGAAATTGCCCGCTACTATTCTTTGGATGAACACAGCTCCGTGCCGGATGTCATGTTGGCGTCGTTAAGAACGTGGGAAAATCTCACACCCCAGCAACAATCATGGCTACAACAAGCCATGGATGATTCCGTGGTGTACCAGCGTAAACTGTGGCAAGCCTCTACTAAAGAATCGTTGGAGAAAGTCATTGAAGATGGCGTCGAAGTGATTTATCCAGACAAAAAGCCATTTCAGGAGGCGGTTAAACCTTTCCACGATAGCTTAAAAGGCACGCCGGTTGGCGATCTCATCGAACAAATAAAGGCGATGTAACATGAAGAAATTAGTGCATCTTGTTGATACTGGGTTGTCTTGGGCGCTCATTGCCGCCATGGCCTCTATTTTATTAGTGGTGGTTTGGCAGGTTATTTCTCGTTTTATTTTACAAGACCCGGCCTCCGTCACCGAAGAGTTATCTCGCTTTATTTTAATGTGGATAGGCATATTGGGCGCAGCTTATGCTTATCGCCAAAAAGCGCATTTAGGCTTAAATCTTGTAGTTGAGCGCCAAGCGCCACACGTTAAGAAATTCATTCTGCTGCTCATTGAAGTGCTAGTTTTGATTTTCAGTGCGGTTGTGCTTGTGTTTGGCGGCAAAGGCTTGGTGAATTTAACACTAGAACTAGAGCAAATTTCAGCGGCATTAGGCGTTCATATCGGCTTCGTTTATACCGTATTACCCATTTCTGGCGTGCTCATTATCTTCTATTGCATTGTCAATATGATGGAGATTTTATCCGGCACTCAACAGGAGCAATCATAATGGAATTAACCGCAATTGTTTTAGTTGTTACCTTTTTCCTTTTACTCATCCTCAATGTGCCGATTTCGATTAGCATTGGTATTGCCACGTTAGTCACCATGGTCATGAGCATGGATTTGGTGCCTGCCACCATCACCATTGCGCAGCGTATGGCAAGTGGCTTAAACAGTTTCGCCCTGCTCGCCATCCCTTTTTTTGTGATGTCAGGATTGCTCATGGGGCGAGGCGGCATTGCACGAAGGCTTATTGAATGTGCGATGGCACTACTTGGGGCGTTACCCGGCGGTTTAGCCTTGGTAAATGTGCTTTCTTGTATGTTGTTTGGGGCCATTAGCGGCTCTGCTGTAGCGGCAACTTCTGCCATTGGTAGCTTTATGTTGCCAGAGATGAAAAAGAGCGGTTACAACCCCAATTTCAGCGCTGCCGTGACGGCGGCAGCAGCCACTACTGGCATGTTAATTCCCCCGAGCAATATCCTAATTATTTACGCCGTTGCCAGCGGCGGTGTGTCGATTGCCGCCCTGTTTATGGCAGGATACGTGCCCGGTATTATGGTGGGATTAGCGCTGATGACAGTATGTTTAGTTTACGCAAAAATCAACAAATTCCCGGTAAGTGATCGCTTACCAATGAATGTAGTTTTAAGCAAACTTTTCTCCGCTATTCCAAGCTTATTCCTGATTGTGCTAGTGATTGGCGGTATTGTTGGCGGCATTTTTACCGCGACAGAAGCGGGCGCTATCGCCGTGGTTTACTCACTGTTGTTGTCAGTCGTGGTGTACAAAGAAGTGAAAGTGAAAGAGCTAGCCGACATTCTGCTCAAATCCGCTGAAACCACGGCCATTGTTATGTTGCTGATTGCCGCTTCCACAGCTATGTCGTGGTTACTGACCTTTGAAAACATTCCCCAATCACTGAGCGCGTTTTTAGTCGGCTTAAGCGATAACCCTATCGTTATTTTCTTGTTGATTAACTTATTGTTGATTGTGGTTGGTGCCTTTTTAGACATGACACCCGCTGTACTTATCTTCACGCCAATCTTCTTGCCTGTGGCAACGGAATTAGGCATGTCGCCATTGCAATTCGGCATTATGATTGTGCTTAACCTGTCCATTGGCTTGTGCTCACCACCGGTTGGCTCGGTACTATTTGTCACCTGTGCGATAGCCAAAACCAAGCTGGAAGATATCATCAAACCCTTACTACCACTGTATTTAGCTATGTTTGCGGTATTACTCCTTGTCACTTACGTACCCTGGTTTAGTGAAGCATTACCGCATTGGTTAGGGTTTTAGCCAGCAATTAACACCCCGCTAACAAGACATCCCTGCCGATTAACGTTATTATCGACGCAATCGGCCCAATCTAGGCTCAATAGCGGTGAGTATGAACAACTCACCGCCTTCGGTTTAACCTTCAAATGTTATACCTAACTTCGCACGAAATTGGGCTTTATCAAGTTAGAGGCAATTTAAACAGCATTGTTAAGGTCTCTAAGCTTCCTACATAACGAATTAGGATGTCACGGTGAAGAAGCCAACGATTAATGACGTAGCCTTTCAATCAGGTGTATCTAAACGCACTGTTTCTCGGGTAATTAACGGTGCCAGCAATGTCAGTAAAGCAACGCGAGAACGCATTCAGCAAGTCATTGATGAATTGGGATTTTCTCCGGATAAACAAGCTCGAGGGCTGGCAGCAAGCCGTTCGTACCTGATTGGTTTGGTGTATGACAACCCAGACGCCTTGTACATCGATCAAGTTCAACGTGGTGTACTCGAAATCTGTGCTAAACAACATTACGAACTGGTTGTCCATCCTTGCAGTTACACAAGCGATGACTTCATTGAAAAATGCATCCAATTCGTTAGTCGTTCCAATATTGATGGCCTTATTATTTTGCCTCCTGTGTCCGAATCAAAGGAGCTTGCCGCAGCGTTAAGAGAAAAAGAAATCAAATATGTGCGTATGGCTTCTGTGGATTTAGATGACCACGCTAACATTGTGGTATCCGATGATCGCGCCGCCCTAAGCGACTTGGCAAAATACCTTGTTTCTTTAGGACACAAAGATATTGCCGTGATTAGTGGACCAAAACGTTATTACTCTTCCATTGAACGTTTAGAAGGCTTTTGTACCACCTTGTCGCAACTTAACGTTGATGTCCCTCCACACCGTATTGTGGAAGGCGCAAACAGTTATGAAAGCGGCATTGAATGCGCGCGAGAACTACTCATACAAACACCTCGCCCACAGGTAATCTTTGCTAACAACGATGAGATGGCAGCAGGAGTTTTAAAAGTCGCCCATGAAATGGGGATTCCCGTACCACAAGAACTCAGCGTAGTGGGCTTTGATGACAACTTATTGGCCTCTCGAATCATTCCGTCGCTTACCACTGTTCGTCGCCCAGTGACCTCAATGGCCTCTCTCGCCGCGCATAAAATTATTTCCATGTTAAAAGGCAAGAAGGCTGAGGTCGAAGAAAATTACCTTGTAAAGCCGCACCTTATTATCCGAGAATCAACTAAAAAGTCATAAACCCGCACTTGAATATTGATTGAGATCATTTTCTCAACTAAAATGCCACCGGTAGCATTTGTGTAAACAAACTGTTTTCGTTGAGTAAACATTTGAGACGAAACACAACTATAGGCGAACAGAACAACCATGCTTGAGCAAACCTTAGTCATTCGAGTTCATCCAAACGACAATGTTGGCGTGTTAACACAGCCTCTTGACGCGGGTACTCATCTCCCCGAATTTGGTATTCGCCTAAACGACGACATTCCAGCCGGACACAAAGTGGCGCTGCAATCCATTACTCAAGGTGAGTTAGTCGTAAAATACGGTTTTCCAATCGGAAATGCCACCGATAGCATCACCGCTGGCGACCATGTGCATAGCCATAACCTGAAAACCGCACTCACCGGCCAAGAAACGTATCAATACCAAGCATCAGAGCCAAAAGCCACACAACCAAGCGATGCCACCTTTATGGGATACCGTCGCCAAAGTGGCAAAGTGGGTATTCGCAACGAAGTCTGGGTTATTAATACCGTTGGCTGCGTCAACCGCACCGCCGAGCGAATTGCTGCCGAGTGCGAGAAAAAATTCCAAAACGTATGCGATGGCTTTCGTGCCTTTACTCACCCTTTTGGTTGCTCTCAGCTAGGTGATGATTTAACCGATACTCGCGCCATTCTTGCCGCCCTAGCCTCTCACCCCAATGCTGGCGCGGTGTTAGTTGTAGGTTTAGGTTGCGAAAACAATCAACTTTCTTCGATGCTGGAGCTTATCGATCAGCCTCAGGCACGTATTCGTTACTTTAATTCTCAAGAAGTGATCGATGAAGTAGATGAAGGCATCGCCTTGGTTGAATCCATGTTAACGGAAATGCGAAAAGACACTCGCGAGCCTGTCCCCGCCAGTGAATTAGTGCTTGGCATGAAATGCGGCGGCAGCGATGCCTTTAGCGGAATTACTGCGAATCCTGTGGTTGGGCGTATGACCGACCTCATCACCCAAATTGAAGGTTCAGCCATTCTTACCGAAACACCAGAAATGTTTGGTGCAGAGCAATTGCTCATGAACCGCGCGGTAGATGAAAACACGTTTAGCCAAATCGTTGATTTAGTGAACGCGTTCAAACAATATTTTATCGACCACAAGCAGCCTGTTTATGAAAATCCCTCTCCGGGCAATAAAGCTGGCGGCCTCACCACCTTAGAAGAGAAATCCTTAGGTGCAGTACAAAAAGGTGGGCAAGCCACAGTGAACAGCGTGTTGCAATATGGTCAACCGCTTCACAGCAAAGGCTTGTCGCTATTACAAGCGCCGGGCAATGATGCTGTGAGTTCAACCGCATTAGCGGCGAGTGGCGCGCACATTGTGTTATTCACCACCGGACGCGGCACGCCGTTAGGCTTTCCCGTGCCGACAATCAAAATCTCGTCAAACTCACGTATTGCCGAGCAAAAGCCACATTGGATCGACTTCAATGCCGGACAAATTTTACAAGGTATGTCCATTGATGATTGTGCCGCTCAGTTATTCCAGCAATGCCTCGACACCGCATCTGGTCAACTGACCTGTAATGAGAAAAATGGTAGCCACGAAATCGCCATCTGGAAGCGCGGCGTAACCCTATAAGAAGAGACTGTTATGAAACCAATACTTTTACATGAAGATCGCCTTTTCCCTGTTGATAAAGCCACTCGCGATGTTGCCAGAGCGCTTTATCAATCTGTAAAGGACCTCCCCATTATCAGTCCACATGGTCACACCGATCCGAGATGGTTCGCTTACAACGAAAACTTTGGCAATGCCACAGAGCTATTTATTCTGCCCGATCACTACGTGTTCAGAATGTTGTATAGCCAAGGCATTTCCCTTGAATCGTTAGGTATTCCGCGTTGGGATGGCGGTGCAACCGAATCCGACCCACGTAAAATTTGGCAAATTTTTGCAGACCATTACTACTTGTTTGCCGCAACGCCTTCAAGAATGTGGCTCGATACCGTTTTCCATGATGTCTTTGGTTTGCGCGATATGCTGTGCAGTGACAACGCTATGGAATATTACGACCACATCACCGCGGAATTAACCAAAGCCGAATACAAACCACGAGCGTTAATGGATCGCTTCAATATTGAAGTTATCGCTACCACAGAAGGCGCGTTGGACACACTTCCACATCATGCCGAAATGCAAGGCACAGGCTGGGATAAACGCGTTATCACCACGTTCCGCCCAGACGATGTGGTCGACGCTTCTCGCGAAGATTTTGTTGATAACATTGCACGTTTAGGTGAACTCACCAACGAAAACACCCAAAGCTGGAGCGGCTACCTCAATGCCTTGCGAATTCGTCGAGAAGTGTTCCGTCAACATGGCGCAACCGCCACCGATCACGGTCATCCGACTGCACTCACCGCCGACCTTTCCACAGCAGAGTGCGAAGCCTTATTTGCGCGTGTAATTAGCGGCGACTCAAGCGCAGAAGAACAAGAATTGTTCCGTGGGCAAATGCTTACCGAACTTGCCGGTATGAGCATTGAAGATGGCATGGTCATGCAAATTCATCCGGGGTCGTTCCGTAATCACAACCAAACCTTATTCAAAGCATTTGGTCGCGATAAGGGCCACGATATTCCCATGCAAACGGATTACGTGCGCTCACTGCAACCGTTGCTTAATAAGTACGGCAACGACCCGCGTTTAAACATCATTTTATTCACCTTAGATGAAACCGTTTATGCGCGGGAACTTGCCCCTCTTGCGGGCCATTATCCTTGCTTGAAATTAGGCCCTGCGTGGTGGTTCCACGACAGCCCAGAAGGCATGTTGCGCTTCCGTCACCAAGTCACCGAAACCGCGGGCTTCTTCAACACCGTTGGCTTTAACGACGACACCCGCGCGTTTTTATCCATTCCTGCGCGTCATGATGTAGCTCGTCGCATTGATTGCCGCTTCCTTGCCCAGCTTGTTGTTGAACACCGAGTGAGCGAGTCAGAAGCGGCTGATTTAGCCGTTCAGTTGTCTTACAACTTAGCCAAAAAAGCGTATAACCTAGGGTAATTTCATGTCGCGATTGAGCAAAAACACGCTATCAACTCTGCCACAAACCGTTCTTACGCCGGAATACGACTTGGCGTCGACGGAAACCGGCATTGTCCACTTAGGTCCCGGCGCATTTCACCGTGCGCATCAGGCTGTATATACCGACATGGCCATGAAGCACGGCGGTAACTGGCGAATTGATGCGGTTTCCATGCGTAGTAAAGGCTTACAAGAAAAGTTATCAGAACAAGACAACTTGTACTCTTTAGTCGTGCTTGATGAAAAGCCTTATATGCAAGTCATTGGTGCGTTTAATCATATTTTCGTGCTCAATGAACAACGTGAGCAGGTAATGGCAAGCATGTGCGCCGCTAGCACACACATCATTTCCAGCACCATTACCGAAAAAGGCTATTGCTTAAATGGTCAGGGTGATTTAGATGTTCATCATGCCGACATCAAACATGATTTAGCCAACCCAGAATCCCCCATTTCTGCTATTGGTTTATTAGTTGCTGTTTTGCGACAACGCCAAATCAGCGGCGCAGATCAGCTTACCATTATTAGCTGCGACAACTTGTCCAACAACGGCGATAAGCTCGGCAAAGCCGTGCTGGCTTTTGCTAATTTAGTCGAGCCTGAACTCGCGTTGTGGATCCAAGAAAATATTGCATTTCCCAATACCATGGTCGACAGCATTACGCCTGCCACCGACGAAGCACTGATTGCACTAGCGCAGGAGAAAATGGGCCTAACCGATGCGTGGCCCATTCAACGTGAAGGCTTCACCCAATGGGTCATTGAAGACAAATTCAGCGGCCCGCGTCCTGCATGGGAAAAGGTAGGCGTCACCTTCACAAACGATGTTCACAATTACGAAAAAGCCAAGTTGCGTATTTTAAATGGCACTCATTCAAGTCTTGCCTACATTGGTAGCCTTGCAGGGTTAGATACCGTTTACAATGCCATTAGCCAGCCAGCATTAGCGCAATTCATCCGTCGTTTATTGCTAGAAGAAATCATTCCTTCTATTGCCGGTGCCGACGATATGAATTTGCCGCAATACGCTGAAGAAATTTCACAGCGCTATCACAACCGTCACATTCGCCACTTGTTAGCGCAAATTGCGTGGGACGGCTCCCAAAAGCTGCCGTTTAGAATTTTAGATACCGTTCGCGACAACCTTGCCGCAGGGCGCAGCATCACTTGTTTATGCGTGCCATTAGCTGCATGGATTCGTTTCATTGCATGGCGACACGAAACCGGCGTTGAGTTGGTTGACCCACTCTCGAGCACCTTGTTGTCGCTTGCTGAAACCCACAAAGGCGACCTACAACAACTTGGCAACGCCATTTTGAATTTAGATGCGGTGTTTGCCGATTTGGTTGATCACACCGAGTTCCGCGAAACCGTGCTCACACAACTCAACACGTTGACCTCATTAAATGAAGCCAATCTTAGCGATTGCTTAGGAGATGTATAATGCAAGGAATCAGTTCAGTCATTACCGGTGCCCCTATCTTGCCCATTCTTCAACCGAAGAGCCCTGAGCAAGCAGTGGCGATTGCTGGCGCGGTCAGAGCCGGTGGGTTAACCAACTTAGAGGTAGTACGTCGCACCGATGCGGCTGGCGCAGCCATTACCGCCATCCGCGAAGCGTACCCCGATATGATCGTCGGCATGGGCACAGTGCTAAACGAAGCACAGGTGCAAGAAGCCATTGATGTGGGCAGCCAGTTTATCGTTACCCCAACGGTCAGCCCACGTTTGCTTGATGCATTAATGGCAGCCGATATTCCTTTTATTCCGGGAACCGCCAGCCCTTCCGATATTCTGATGGCGAGCGAATACGGGTTAACCGAACTCAAGTTTTTCCCTGCTCACCTAAATGGTGGTGCAGGCTTCTTAAAAGCCGTTAGTTCTATTTTTCAAAACATTCAGTTTTGTCCAACTGGTGGTGTATCAGCGCAAAATATCAATCAATATTTACCCTTGGCGAATGTGTTTGCTGTCGGCGGCTCATGGATGATCCCACAAGACAAGGTAGAGGCAGAAGATTGGCAAAGTATCACTCAAAGTTGTGCTGAAGCGATCACCCTTTACAACGAGAACGTCCAGTGAAACAGATAGTAATATTCGGAGAATGCATGGTGGAACTCATCAATAAAGATGCCAACACCATGCTTAAAAGCTATGCCGGTGACACCTACAACACGGCCATTTACTTAAAACGTTGCGCGCCTGCAACTCATGTGAGTTACATGACCACCGTAGGCTCCGACTTTTTAAGTGATGAGCTTATGTTGCGTATGGGTGAAGAGGAAATTTGCACCGAATATGTATATCGCAGCGAAACACTCAACCTTGGGCTTTACATGGTACGCAATGACCACCAAGGCGAGCGCACCTTTGCCTACTGGCGCGATAACTCTGCCGCCAAACAAACCCTCAACGTAATGAATAGTGATTTAAAAGACGTGGGACTCTTTTATTTCAGCGGCATCTCGTTAGCCATTCTCGACGATGCGCAACGTGACAAATTATTCAGCCAACTCACCCGGCTCAAAGCGCAAGGCACAAAGATTGTTTTCGATCCTAACTATCGAGAACGCTTGTGGAAAAATCCTGAAGACGCACGTTTGTGGACCGACAAAGCCTACGCTATTTCCGATTTGGCTTTCCCCGGCAGCGACGATCATCTAATGCTTTATGGTCACACCAGCAACGACGATATTTTCCAGCACTTAGCACCGTTTAATATCGCTAACATTGTGATTAAAAAAGGTCCTGAAGGCGTGCATATTCAAAGTGGTGGGGAGTATTTCATTGTGCCCGTTGAGCGCCTTGCCAAAGTGGTGGATGCTACCGCAGCAGGCGATGCCTTTAACGGCGGTTTTTTAGCAGCATACTTACAAGGACGCGACCTTACCGATGCCGTTGCCTTTGGTGCAAAAGTGTCGGCCAATGTTATCAGCTATCTGGGCGCGATTATTCCAAAAGAAAATTTTAATGTAACGCTGTAGCCGCTCGTTCGGCTTGCACGTTTTGGTCTTTAGAAAGCCGAAATCCAATTTCACTGGAGTGCGACTATGCAAGCCCATCACCCGCGAAAAAGTTGTCAATTAGCGTCAGTTTACCTACTCGGCGCGAACTTACTCTTTTCCTCGTTAAGCACTAATGTTTTAGCTGATGAATTTCCACAAACGTTAGCCTTTGAAGGCGCACTCGGTTTTGGCAAATATACGCAAGGTGGTAGTCACGGCAAAGTATTGCACGTTACTTCCTTAGACGACCCCAAAACCCTTACCACAGGCACGTTGCGCTGGGCAGTAACGCAACCTTATCCGCGCCACATTCAGTTCGATGTATCCGGTATTATTAAGCTTCATAAAACCCTTTCCATTAACGCCGATAACCTCACGTTAGATGGCAGCACTTCTAAGGGCGGTATTGTCGTCAGCGGTGCAGAAACCCGTATTGATGCTAACCAGATTATTATTCGCCATATGCGTTTTCGCCCCGGTAAAGGCAGCCCGCAAGGTGATGCGTTAACGGCAATGCGACAAAAAGACATCATCATTGACCACTGTTCATTAAGTTGGGCAAATGACGAAGTGGGTTCGTTTTACAACAACCAAAACTTCACCCTGCAAAACAGCATTCTTTCTCAGAGCTTACGCAACGCCGGGCACGACAAAGGCGAGCACGGTTATGGTGGCATTTGGGGCGGCGCAAACGCCAGCTTTTTGCGGAATCTGATTGCCCATCACACCAGCCGTAATCCCCGCATTAATGGCTACCGACTGCGTACACCTTATGCGCAAAATGAAGAGCTTACCGATGTGCGTAACAATGTGGTCTTCAATTGGGGGTTCAAAAGCGCTTACGGCGCGGAAGGCGGGCATTTCAACCTGATTAACAACGTGTACAAAGCCGGCCCCGCTTCTACAGTCAATTGGCTGTTTGAACTTTGGCAAAAGCCGGACATCCCTTTAGGTTCCGCTTACATTGAAGGCAATCAAGTGCGCTTGTACCCATCGGGGGATCTGAGCACATTGCCTCAGATTCATGTAGATGGTGTTGCTGAGGAAGCGACAGCGCAACAATCAAAAGCCACTCTGGAACTGATAACAAAATGGCGCAGACACAAGCCATTAAACCAAGAGCCAAGCACCTTAAGCGCAGAGGAGACTTATGACTATGTGCTCAACAGCAACAACATTGGCGCAACTAAACCCTTTTCAGATAGCGTTGACCAGCGTGTACTGCAACAAGTGCGTGACCCAAAGCGCATCAAAAACAACGGTATCATCGACTCTGAACTGCAAATGATTTCAAGCTGGCAAGAATACAGCGCCGAATTCACGCAATTTGCCCAATTCGCGGCTAAATAACTGTATTTATCTTTCCATCAACGAACCTCCATAAATAACACTCCACAATATACCAATTACGGTATAAAATTGATTTATCCTGATTATGGTATAAAATCATTTTATCCTCAAATTGGTATAGCCACTGAATAACGTCTTAGATGAGAATAGTATGAAGTTAAACACGCCAATAGATTTAGGCCGAGTCATCCGTGATGAACGTAAAAATCGTCAATGGACACAGGCAGTACTGGCTGAGAAAGCGGGTTTACTGCAAAAAGACATATCGCGGATTGAGAACGATACCGCAAAGGTGAATCTACAGACGTTACTGGGGATTTGCGCTGTGCTTGAGATTCAGCTTTCTGCTCTTCGAAACGACTCAGGCAACGTACCCTCAACAACATTAGGATTCTAAAGGACAGGAACAATGGGTAGAAAATCACATACAAGTACGCTTTATTGCTTGATGAACGGCTATTTAGTTGGAGAGCTAAGACAAAAACAAGGACGCCTTTGTTTTCAATATGCGCCGAGCTGGTTAAACACTGAAGGCAGCAGGGCTATTTCCTTAAGCATTCCATTGCAAGCGGAAGAAATAAGAACTAATGCCGTTACTAGCTACTTTGATAATCTATTGCCCGATAATGACAAAATACGACAGCGCATTGTTGACCGCCTAGGTGCTCAAAGCACAAGCACGTTTGATTTACTGGCTCAAATCGGCGGTGATTGCGTTGGCGCTTTGGAGCTAACGAAAACACCACCGGAAACCTCGCTTTCAAATTCAACCCAACCTTCGATAAAGACACTTGCTATTACCCCGCTCTCTGAAGCTGAAATTGCCCAGCAAGTTCGAAATAGCAGAACCAATAATACCTTGGGTATGGATAGCAATGACGATTTTAGGATCTCACTGGCAGGCGCTCAGGAAAAAACAGCATTAACCTTGTGGCAAGGAAAATGGCACAAACCTCACAGTAAAACACCAACAACGCATATATTTAAGCCCCCCATTTACCATCACGAAAACATGGGGCTCAACCTTTCCAGCAGCGTCGACAACGAATGGTTTTGTTTAACCTTTTTACGTCACCTAGGCATTCCAACAGCCAGCGCAGAGATTCATAAATTTGAAGACCAAAAAGTATTGGTTGTAGCGCGCTTTGACCGAAAGACTCATCAAGAACAGATCCTCCGCTTACCTCAAGAAGATATGTGCCAAGCATTAGGCCGTTCAAGTGGCTCTAAATATGAAGAACATGGTGGCCCAAGTGCTTTAGATATCATGAATGTGCTTAAGCTATCCAAACACACCATTACTGACCGTGAATACTTCTTTAAAACCCAGCTCGCTTTTTGGCTATTAGCCGCCATTGATGGACATGCAAAAAACTTCAGTATTTTTCTACAAGCAAACGGCTTTTGTTTAACACCTTTGTACGATGTGATGAGTGCTTATCCGTATTTCTCCTCTCACTCGCAAGGGGGAAACATTCAAAAGCAAAAAGTCAAAATGGCAATGAAAGTCCATAGTAAAAACACCCATTACCGATGGAACGATATTCAAAAACGTCATTGGTATTCTCATGGGAAATACTTAGTGTTATCTGAAAATACAGTGGGCTCAATCATTGCGAATTTAACGTCCAATGTTGAGCCTGCACTAGAGAAAACCTTCACTGAAGCATCTGAATTATTCGATGAAAATGTCGGTTCTCAAATTGCGGAAATGGTCGGTAAAACGTTGCTTAAATTACATTAAAGTAAGCGCTTTTAGCCCAAATAATCAAGCTCACAACGTATCGCGATACACGTATTTCGTCAATTCATGATCTTGCGCTTTAAGTTCACGAACGAAGAACTGTGCGACTTTCGCGGCACCAACCACATTCAAGTGGGTATTGTCGCTTTTGCCATCGGGATAGCGGGTATACAAATCTTTAGGCACTTTAATAAAGTAGTGATTGCTTGCTGGCTCACCAATGTCTTTTAGAAAGTCGCAGGTGCGTTTGTTCATTGGGAAGAAGGCCACGTTTTCTTCTTTAGCCACCTTACGCGCCGCGTCGGCATAATCGGTCAAAGTTAACTTCAATACGCCTTCTGGAGTGAAGTGACGGCGGCAAATGGAGCTTGCGATTAATGGCGTTGCGCCTTTTTCTCTGGTTTCTTTGATGTAGCGTTTCAAAAACGCGGGGTAATCGGTATCAACCGAGGCATAACGCGCTGGGTCGGATTGTTTTTGGTCATTATGACCGAACTGAATTAACACAAAATCGCCTTTCCCTAATTCCGATAACACCATGCCCCAACGACCTTCGTTAATAAAACGGCGCGTGCTGCGTCCATTGGCGGCATGATTACGTACTTCTAATTCAGGGGAAATAAACTGCGGAAGAAGCTGTCCCCAGCCACGTTCTGGATACGCTAGGTTAGGTTTATTCGACATAGTGGAATCGCCCACCAAATGCAATGTTGGTCGTGTGTGACCAGCGTTCACTTGCGTGCTTAACGCAATAAAAAGCAACCATGAAGCGCGTTTTAGTATTTTCATTTTTGACCTACCTTAAAAACAAAAAAGGCCATCTAGACTCACGTCGTTGATGACCATGGTATGACTACTGAGCAAACTACATTCTGTAACTCGCACCCAAGAAGAATTGTCTTCCTGTATTTTGTTCAGTGATGATTCGACGCGCTTGTGGGTCGATGTACTCACCAATCGGCTCATCAGTTAAGTTAATGGCCTCAAGCGTGAGCTTTAAGTTTTCCGACACTCGGTAGCTGAATGAGAAATCAAGGTGAGTGCTGGAATCCACCACACGCCACTTACGCTCATCATTTGATGACAAGTTAGAGAAGAACTCACCACGATAAGCCGCCGACAGGCGTGTGCTAATAACGTCATTTTCCCAATACAAGGTAAAGTTGGCTGACTCATCGGATTGACCAGTAAGCGGCCCAACGCGGTCATTGCCGTAAGTCACTTCTGAATCCACTAGGGTTAAGTTAGTGATAACACCAAACTTACGCATCCACTCTGGACCCGGTAAGAAATTAAGCTTTTGTTGATACTGAATTTCAAAACCATCCAAATCACCGCCTTCACCATTAACGCTGCGACGCACTTCAAAGGTTTCTCCGATTAGATTATCGCGCTCTGAACCCAATACGCTGTCTGGCAAGCCCACTTCGGGCCAAGGTAAGAAGGTGGTTTCGGTTGTTGGGAAAGAGTCCACTTCTTTTTTGAAGTACGCCACTGAGAACACAGCGCCTTCGTCGAAGTACCATTCAATGCTCAAATCCGTAGCATCGGCACGGAAAGGTTCGATGAACGGGTTGCCATAACTCACGCGAGGATCACCGAAAATACTCACTGAACCACCGGGGTTTAAGTTCGATAAGTTCGGACGAGACATCACTTCGGCCCAAGCAGCACGAATGATAATGTCGTCTGTAATGTCGTAAGCTAAGTTGATGCTGGGCAAAGAGTCGCTGTAGTCGTTTTCTACGGTGACTTCTTCTGTACCATTAATGATACCAGTTGAGCTAACATCCGTTTTCACGTAACGCACACCAACGTTACCACGCAATACGGTGTCGCCAATATCGTAATTAAAGTCGGCTTGAACAAAGAAGCCTTCGCTTTCCTCGGTCACAGAGCGCGTATCGCTTGGGCGAACCGCATAGGGCCAGCAACCGCTACCCAAAAATGCGTCAACTTGCGCTGCACCCGGCTGGAAGAAAGACTGACCACCAAAATTAACGACATTACCGTCGGACCCATCAACTATGTGATCAATTCCACACGCAACGCCATCTGCGGTGCCATCTTGCTCATCGGCAGAGGCAAATGATGCATCAGCGCGAAGCCCTTCAATTTCGTAGCTGTATTCTTTGTAAGTTGCACCGGATTTAAGTTTGATGTTGTCGTTTAAGTAGTAGCTAAAGTCCAAACGCACATTATCCGTCGTTGATTCCGCATCGTATAAACGGTCACGGAATTCAGACATTTCCCAGTTGTCAGGGTTTGTGGTATCGAAGCTGTAACTAATCTCCGGGCTTGTCATGTCAGAGAAGTCATAGCTTACCGCTGAGCTCGCATCAGCATAATCACGTAAACGACGGGAATCGTTCTCGCTGTAATGCTCAAAAATGACGCTGCTTTCGCGGTTATCCAAAGTTGATTTGGACGTACCTGCTAAAAACTTCATTTTTAAATCATCGTTGAAGTCGTGC
Source organism: Alteromonas sp. a30 (assembly GCF_026788005.1). Lineage (GTDB taxonomy): Bacteria > Pseudomonadota > Gammaproteobacteria > Enterobacterales > Alteromonadaceae > Paraneptunicella. The sequence continues at coordinate 21,263 of NZ_JABEPE010000026.1, read as the reverse complement.
TCTAGCTCTACACTAAATTGCGTGAACTCGGACTCCCAATCCGCATTGAAGTATTCAGAGCGCACATCAACATCAGCTATTGTCGCCGCGTATATAGTATCGTTTGCGTCGATAGCATAATCAACGACGTCGGACTGTTGTACGCCATTCGCATTCGTTCTCGCTAGCGAAATCGCCTGCATGAAAGGTTCTTGACGCGATGCATCAATGTTGGCGTAAAGGGCGTCGAAAGTGACTTCTGTGCTATCAGATAAGATAAACTGCAATGAGGAAGTAATACCAATACGTTCTTGTTCGTCTGTTTTATCAGAGTAACGAGGGAAACGCGGGTGCCACGAGCGACTGATGCGATCCACTTCTTCATCCGAATCACACGCAGAACATGCACCAAATGTGTCATCTTCCCAACGACCGGTATCCGCACCTTCGTTTTTAATGGTGCGCTTAGATACCGCAGCAGAAATAAGGAAGCCAATTGAGCTATCATCATTAACATAACTTGCAAGACCAGAAAAACGCGGCTCGGTTTCGTCAGACAAGTCGTTGTAAGACGCCTGAGCATTAATCGCAAAGACTTTCTCACTGAAATCAAAAGGACGTGCAGTACGCAAGCCCACCGTCGCGCCAAGTGACCCTTCCTCTAACTCCGCAGAAGTGGTTTTATAAACTTTTAATTGATTGAACAGTTCAGAGGCAAATACATTGAAATCGAAACCACGGCTTGTTTGCACACCGCCGCTACCTGCGGCTAATGACTGTGCTTGCATCCCGTTTAATTGCACACGGGTAAAGGTGGAGTTTAAACCACGCACGGTAATTTCACGGCCCTCACCGGCATCACGATTAATAGCAACCCCTGGAATACGTTGCAGTGATTCAGCTAAGTTCTGATCGGGGAAATCCGCAATATCTTCCGCCAAAATGGTGTCAACCGAATTGGTTTCGAAACGCTTATTCATCAATGATTTTTCAAGACTATCAGCAAAGCTACTCGCTCTTACCTGAATCACTTCGATGTCTTTTTTATTCTCCTCATCGCTCTCATCCGCTTGAGCTTGAACGTGGGAAGAAGTCAATAAAATCGCAGCGATAGCTACACTTAATGGCGCTTTTCGCAAAGTTTTCGCATGTGTCATGAGAATTCCCTCAAGTATTTCTCAACTTAAAACTGTTTCACATCAACCTGAATCGCATTGTAGTTGTTTTGATTTGAGTTGAAATGAACGACATTATTAATGTTTGGCCGATACCGCTTTAACGCATCGGTGCTAGTACACCGATTTGCTATTTCTAGCCATGTTTCCCGCGCCTTAGGCTTAACATTTGATTTACATCCTAACCTTCCGTGCTACCGGTGGCAATCATTTTGTATGATATTTGTAACGGTTCACAGCAAAAAGCCTTATCCTTTGCTATTGAGCAGTGTAATATTGCACTCTCAAAATATTTTTATAATCTTATATTTCAATTAGTTATTGTTACTTTTCGCACTTTTATGAATGATAAAATAAAAATTTACAACTTGACAACATAGGGTGACTATTACAATATGCCACCGGTAGCAATTGATTTAAAAAATGTTAATAAACGAGAGTTAATCATGCCTAAGCTCCTATCCGTTATTGTCTTTATCGCCGCATCTTTACTGACGTTCAGCAGTCAGGCTAAAGCTGCATTAGATAACACCGAAAAGTGGTCGGTCCGAATGGCCGAGTCTGAAATGGTCCGTTTCCCTGAAGCATGGATGATTGATTGGGATAAAAAACCCCAATGGGATTACGTTCATGGATTGAATTTGCTGGCCTTTTCCAAGCTTTATAAGAAAACCGGCGAGCAGAAATACTTTGATTATATTCAGCAATACTACGATCGCTTTGTTAACGACGATGGCAGCATCAACACCTACGTTAGAAGCAAATTTAACATCGATATGATTAACCCCGGCAAGGTGCTGTTCTTCTTATACGATGAAACCGGCGACGAAAAATATAAACTCGCCGCCCAAACATTGCGCGATCAACTTAAGGATCACCCTCGCACTAAAGAAGGTGGCTTTTGGCACAAGAAACGTTATCCATACCAAATGTGGCTGGATGGTTTATACATGGGGGCGCCGTTTTATGCTGAGTACATTATGCGCTTTGGTAAACCAGAAGAGCTGAACGATGTATTCTTACAATTTGAACTCATCGAAAAACATTTATACGCACCAGAAACGGGCTTACCACGCCACGGTTGGGACGAGTCCAGAGACCAACGCTGGGCTGATAAGAAAACCGGTTTATCCGCTAATCACTGGTCTCGTGCGTTAGGCTGGTACGCTATGGCATTTGTTGATGTATTAGAAATCATCCCAACGCAACACCCTAAACGTGAATGGTTTATTCAACGTTTAACCAACTTTGTGGATCAAGTTGTCAAATATCAGGATGAAACGGGAGCTTGGTATCAAGTGACTGACATGGCACACAAAAAAGGCAATTATTTGGAAGGGAGCGCTACAGCTATGCTGACTTACGCTATTGCTAAGGCTGTTAACTTGCGTGCCTTACCAGCCCATTATCGCGTCTATGCGGAAAAAGGCTTTGCTGCCATGCAAGACCAAATGATTAGCGTTGACCCTAAAAACAACGTGATTAGCCTGAATCAAGTTTGCGCAGTGGCAGGGCTTGGCGGCAACCCATATCGCGACGGTTCATACGAATATTATTTAGGCGAGCCTATTCGCCCGAACGATGCCAAAGGTGTTGGGCCGTTTATGTTAGCAGCATTGGAGCTAGATAAGTAATGTTAAACCGCATGAACTCAGGTTGGTTATTGGCTTCATTTTCCCTGCTTGCTGTTTATCAGCAGGCAGGTGCTAGCGTTCTTCAACAAACCACACAACCACCATTGCATATTGCCGATTTAGGCGATGGTCGTTATCAAAACCCCATCTTACACATTGATTATTCCGACCCAGATGTGATTGAAGTTGACGGTCATTACTACATGACTGCATCCAGCTTTAATGCCGCGCCGGGTTTACCCATTTTGCATTCCACAGACTTAGTTAATTGGGAGTTGATTAACTACGCGCTGCCACAAATCGTACCGAACAATACTTTCGCTACGCCTCAACATGGAAACGGTGTTTGGGCGCCGAACATTCGTTATCACGATGGCAAGTTTTGGATATTTTACCCTGATCCAGATTTCGGCATTTATGTCACCACGGCGAAGCATCCTGCTGAAAAATGGTCAGAACCCAAACTTATTTTGGCAGGCAAAGGCATTATCGACCCAACACCACTTTGGGATGACGATGGGAAAGCGTATTTGCTGCATGCGTGGGCAAAAAGCCGTGCGGGATTCAATAATGTGCTGAGTTTGCATCAAATGACACCGGATGCCTCCAAAGTCGAGCCTAATTACACCCACATTATTGATGGCAATACTTTGGCAGGCTATCGCACATTGGAAGGCCCGAAGTTCTATAAACGTAACGGCTATTACTATGTATTTGCCCCTGCTGGCGGCGTGGAAACAGGTTGGCAATCGGTCTTTCGCGCCAAACGCATTACCGGTCCTTATGAAGCGCGCGTGGTGATGGAACAAGGCCCAACCTTGGTGAACGGTCCACATCAAGGCGCATGGGTTCACACCCAACAAAACGAAGACTGGTTCGTGCATTTTCAATCACGTAAAGCTTATGGTCGAATTGTGCATTTACAACCGATGACATGGCTTGAAAACGATTGGCCGGTAATCGGTATCGACCCAGACAACGACCAAGTAGGCCAACCTGTATATCAGTATCAAAAACCTATTTCCTCAACGCTGCCAATAGCCACAAAAGTACAGCCCACCAGCGATGAATTTAATCACAATGCGCTTGCAATCCAGTGGCAATGGAACGCCAATTTCAGCCATGATTGGTATCGGTTTATGCCGGACAAAGGACTGCTTCGTTTAGTGGGTCAAAACAAAATTAGGGAAACGGGCGACAATCTGTGGATGACACCTTCGTTATTGCTGCAAAAGCTTCCAGCGCGCACATTTGATATTCGCGCTAAAATTAATTTAAAGACATCAAGCGACAACCTTGAAGGCGGATTGTTACTCTTCGGTGAAGATTACGCATGGGTGGGCATTAAACAAATTGATGCCAAACCTCATCTTGTTTATGTGCAATGCCGAAACGCACGCAAAGGCTGCAATGAAAACGTACATGATTACGGCGAAGTATCGGGCAATGATGTTGAATTGCGTTATGTAATGGCTTCTGATGCAACAGCCATTTTTAGCTACAAAACCGAAAAAGACGCCCGCTTTGTGGTTGTTGGTGAGCAATTTAAAGCGCGGCGTGGACGCTGGGTTGGTGCCAAAACAGGGTTGTTTTCCTTAAAGCCTGAAAACGAAAATGCCCATATGGATGTCGATTATGTACGTTTTACTCCACTTTTCTGGCAATAGTAGGCTGTGTATATGTTGAAACCCATCGTTATTAAAACACTGTTCCTAAGCCTTTTCGCTAGTAGCATTGTTGCGGCACAAACCTACGAAGTTGACGACAGCTATACTCCTTCAAGCCGTTTCGAGCGTTATAAAAAGCAAGATGAAACACTGATTAAGCCCGACTTAGTGTTTAAACAAGGCCAAGCTATTCGCTTTGAACAAACCTATGCCACAATAGGAAAGCGCGAGCTTCATGCCGACTTGTTCATGCCTCACGGGCGCAACTTACGCCAAGCCATTATTTTGGTTCACGGCGGCGGCTGGCGTTCAGGTAACAAGTCACACTTTTACCCGCTTGCTAACTTACTAGCGCAAAAGGGCTACCTCGTTGTATTACCGGAATATCGTTTGTCTACCGAAGCGCTTTATCCAGCCGGACTAACCGATTTAAACCGCGTGATTACATGGTTAAGAGCACAAGCATCTGAGCTTGATTTTAACCCTGCCAATATTGCCATTGGTGGCGGCTCATCAGGTGGTCACATGGCGGCTTTAATTGGCAACACGGTTAATCAAGACTGGTTTCACCCCCCCAATAGCGAAGCAGAGACAAACATACAAGCCAACACCCATGTAAACGCCGTGATTGATCTTGATGGCGTGCTGGATTTCACCCACCCTCTCGCCATTGCATCGGAAAACAAGCGCAAAGAAAAATCCGCTGCGGGCCTTTGGTTTGGCGGCGCGATGGAAGACACGTTAAACAAGTGGCAGCAAGCCTCAACCGCTTTACATATTCACGCTAATTCGCCACCCATGCTGGTCATCAGCAGCGGACAAATGCGCTTCACTGCCGGTAAAGACAAAACCTTTGCGAAGCTAACGCAGTTTGATATTGCCCATCAGTATTATCAATACAACGGCATCATCCACACATTCTGGCTTTTTGAGCCATATTTATCGGAAACCGCCGTTCGCATTCACCAATTTTTCAAAGAAAACGTGCTCACGGGAGACGCTCATGACTATCAACCTAAACCGTAGAACATTGCTTAAAACCTTAGGCAAGGGTTCCGCACTAATTGGCACTTTTGCTGCGGCAGGATGCACCAGTCAAGCGCTGCTCGGCACCAATCACAGCGGCGAAAAAGGGCAAACCAACGCGGGATGGGGTGAAGAAGCCCAAGCTATTCGTGATCGCATTCAAGCACCGCGCTTTCCTGCAAGAGCGATTTCCATTACCGAGTTTGGCGCGAAAACAGGCATTGAAAACGACAACACCCAAGCCATCAAACAAGCCATTGAACATATTGCGGAATTGGGTGGCGGGCGCGTTGTCGTTCCTGCTGGCGAGTTTTACACGGGTCCTGTGCACCTAAAATCCAACATTGATTTTCATATCGCCAAAGGCGCAACCTTGCACTTTTACCCAGAACCAGAGCGTTACAAACCTTATGTATTCACCCGCTGGGAAGGCACTGAATTAATGGGTTACTCCCCGCTTATTTATGCGTTTGAGCAAACCAATATTGCCATTACCGGGGAAGGCACGTTAGAAGGTGGTGGCAGAAACGACACATGGTGGCCGTGGAAAGGCAAATGGAAAGAAGCGCCGTGGGGCGACCACCCAACAGACAACCAAAAATTCACTCGCGACGTTTTGCGAGAAATGGCAGAGCAACAAGTGCCGGTTCATAAGCGCGTGTTTGATCACAACTTCTTGCGCCCGCCCTTTATTCAGCCCTATCGCTGCCAAAATGTATTAATTGAGAATGTCACCATCAAGAATTCACCCTTTTGGCTAGTTAACCCTGTGCTTTGCCAAAACGTGACCATTCGCGGTATTACCTGTAATAGCCATGGTCCAAATTCTGATGGCTGCGATCCAGAATGCTGCACCGATGTACTTATTGAAGATTGCACCTTCGACACTGGAGACGATTGCATCGCCATTAAATCGGGCCGGAACGCCGATGGTCGCCGCGTTGCTCAGCCTTGCGAAAATATTCTCATTAACAACTGCACTATGAAAGCGGGTCACGGCGGCATTGTCATTGGCAGCGAGATTTCCGGCGGCGTGCGCAATTTATACTCACAAAATTGCGTGATGAGCAGCCCAGATTTAGACAGAGGCATTCGCATCAAAACCAATTCGATTCGCGGCGGACACCTACAAAACCTGAACTATCGCAACATTAGCATCGGGCAAGTCAAAGATGCCGTGGTCATCAACTTCTATTACGAAGAAGGGGATGTCGGCAACTTCACGCCGGTACTGGAAGACATTCGCATCGAAAAGCTACATGTGGTGAAAGCCAAACGCGCCTTCATGTTGCGCGGCTACCCGCACACGCCCATTACCGGCGTTAGCATGAAAGACATCACCATCGAAAAGGTGGAGTTTGATCCGGTGGTTGAAAACGTTGGCAACATCAAACAAGAGAACATTTTCATTAACGGACATCCATTTGAGGTGACGAGTGCGTAGTTATTTCTCATGTGCGCTTGTTAGGGTGTTTACACCTAAGCTAACGATGCTCAAAGCCGCTTTCGCATCACCTGTTTTCGCACTCGCTGTGTTAGTTGGGTTAGCACAGGCGGTATTAGCGCAACCTGCATCAGCAAGCCAAGCCGAATCATGGTTGGAAAAGAGTAGACTACCGTCTTACAATGCATCGCCGCAATACGACGCTATCGTTGTTTCTAAAGATTGGAACCCAACCCTGATTAGCGACGAAAATACTCATGAGAATGTGGATAAAAACGCGGTTCACTATATCAATAAAAAAGCGTCAACTCCGCGCTTTCAAAGTATTCAAGCCGCACTTGATGCCGCCACTATCAATGATAATAAAACATGGCGCGTTTTGGTGATGCCCGGCAACTACAAAGAGCGCGTTATCGTGACACGCCCAAATGTTCGAATTATTGGCGCTGGACGCGAGCAAACGCGCATTTACTTTGACCGTTACGCAGGGCAAGCCATTGCTGAAGGCGCAAGCGAAACGTGGGGAACCTTTCGTACCGCCACCGTAGAAGTTCACGCAACCGACGTACAATTTCACGACATCAGCATCGAAAACAGCTTTGATTACCCAAGCCAAGATAAGCTCCCCAAAGGCCACCCCGACAAAATTAAAGGCACGCAAGCCGTGGCGCTAAAGGTGGCAGAAACCGCCGACAAAGTGTTGCTTAATCGCGTACGCTTATTTGGCTACCAAGACACCCTATTTGTTCAGGGCAAACGTACTTACGTGTACGACTCGGATATTTACGGACATGTAGACTTTATTTTTGGCAAGGGTAACGCCCTGTTCGAGCGAGTTGATGTGATTTCGCTGCCTCGCGCCCATCCACACAAATTTACCGGCTACGTAACCGCACCTAGCACCCTTATCGACAATGCTTATGGGTTAACCTTCTTACATTGTCGATTGCTACGAGAGCAAGGTGTACCCGATAATTCCGTTGGTTTAGGTCGCCCTTGGCACCCAACAACGACCTTTGAAGATGGACGCTACGCCAACCCCTTTGCCATCGGCAAAAGCACTTACATTCAAACCTATATGGACGCACACATCGCCCAGCAAGGTTGGGCCAGTATGGGCGGCACAGCAAAAGACGGTTCTCGCAAGCAATTTATGCCACTTAGCGACGCCCGCTTTACCGAGTTTGCCAGCTTTGGTGCAGGTGCATTAGTTAATGAACAGCGCCCTCAGTTGCCAAAAGCTCAAGTGGCGAACTACCAGAAATCCAAAGTTTTAGGGGATTGGCAACCGAGGTTATGAAGTTTAACTATCTTTATTTTTAAATTAACTTCATCACGAAAGGCTTTCAGTCGGCTACAACCACAGCTTTGTGCTGCTGCGCCAAGTCAGCCTGCTCGATGAGAGAGAAGCACCGTATCCAAAGCGTGCTCTGCGTTATCGGGTAACTTGGCACTAATAAGGTGTTAGCATTTCTTTTCAAACATTATCTCAACTCTAAAAATATTACTTTCAATTTGGTACTGATAGCCCCAGTGGAGTTTTTCAGTTAACTTTTTCGTTAACTCTATCCCCAAACCAAATCCCAACTCTGGGGAGTTACCGGTTTCTTCACACAGCGGATTTGTAACCACTACTTTGTTTTCTTGTGTGCTAATAAACACTTCTCCATCAAAGCTGTGTTGAAACGCATTTCGCACAATATTCGTCAAAACAATTTGTAAGGCAGCTGAAGAAAATCTCCCGCTCCAAGGCTCAAGGGACGTTTTAATGTTGATAGCATTACCTGCCGTTAAATAACGCTGTTCGCTAATCACATACTCCAACATTTGGTCAACCCGAACTTCCTGTTCTTGTAATGGCGATGATAAGTCTTTACTCAACCAAAGTAGGGTTTCTGTTAGTGACTTCATGGTTGCGCTGGCTCTTTGCATACGCAACAGAATAGGGGTTTCTGGGGAATCTTCGGTTTCCCCTTGTTGTTCCCGCAAACACTGCAACAACTCAATATTATTGTGAATAATGCTAATTGGCGTACGCAATTCATGACTCGCATGGCGCAAAAAGGCTTCTTCTCGAATAAGGCTTTCGTTTGCCGATGTTAAGCTTTCCTGAATCAAAACAGCAAAGTCATTTAGGTCGGAATAAGTGAAGTCAGGGACAGGGTCTTTTAAGGTTTTTTCATTCAAACCTCTGGACCATTCTCCTAAAGCAGAAATGGGGCGAGAAATACGTTTCAATAACCAACCAAGAAGCAAACCTAACATCAACACAGTGACGCCAGAAATAATGACCAGACGCTCAAAGTTTTGTTCTAAGTTTTGCCGTATCGTTCGTGACTTCGCATCTTGAGATAAGTAGAAGCTGACATAAGCCTCATCGTTGGGAAGTAAGTGGTGTAAACCAAAGACCAAGTCACCATTTTCTACCTGAACCTTATAAAGCTTACCGCTCTGAGGCGGGGCTTCTGGCATGACTGAACGAACTTGAGAAGGTTGCTCCTCCCACGTCCTAGAAACAAAATACAATGGGTCTGGCGCGGCGTTATCGGGATAGAGTTCCTTATGAGCCGCCTTCGCCATATTCGACATGGTAATGTTATCCATGCCGCCAATAAAATAGCTGGCGCTAAGGTTGCTGTATCCGGCAATTAACAGCAAAAATGTGACCACTAAAACAAGAATAATGGATTGTTTTAAACTGATGTTGATTGCTTTCACAAAGCTTTTCTTTCCTGTATCGCAAAGCCATAACCGGGGATAGTATGAAGCAGGGGTGCTTCACCTTCCACATTTAGGGCTTTGCGCAGCTTGTGAATATGCACTTTTAAACTATTTGAATCGGGGATTTCATCGCCCCAAACGGCACTTTGCAAGCGTTCTCTGGCAACGGCTTCAGGCGCATGACGTAATAAGACTTCGAGTAATTTCCAGCCAATAGGAGACACATGTATTTGCTCTTCTCCCAACGTAATTTCTCGCATATTGATATTCATACTCAAAACGCCATGTTTTAACACTTTGGCATGACCATTGCGACGTCGGGAAAGGGCTTGAATACGTAAGAGCAGTTCTTGTAATGCGAAAGGTTTCACCAAAAAGTCATCTGCCCCAGAGTTAAACCCGGCGATTTTATCTTTCAACTGATCTCTCGCTGTTAACATCAAAACAGGCGTATTATTGCCGTTATCTCTGGCTTGCTGACACAGGGTAATTCCATCGACCCTTGGCAGGTTAATATCAAGCAACAACACATCGTAGTTGTTTTTTTGCAACAGATTTACGCCATATTGACCATTACTTGCATAATCACAGTCAATATTATGAATACCCAGAAATTGGATAACGGTTTCGGCTAAGTCGCGATCATCTTCAACGAGTAATACTGTTAGCATTAAAATTGCTCCTCTAACCTTGTTGAACAGTTTGCAAGACCCAATATGTTTGTTCCTTCCGTACACAAAAATGTAAGATGCAGAACAAGCCGTATCGAATAAGGATAGCGGCAAATTGTGTATAAACTAACTACCCCAAAGCATCAGTTAATAATGGCACGGGCCTGATCTAAATGGTAATCATGACCCTTACATACTTGGCGTTAGCCATATGTGTGGAATAGACACTTATGCTTAGTTTACCTGTGACACCGGTAGCATTATGACGACACGCTATCGCTATAAACCACTTGTCGACACGGGTGATAAAACATCAACCATCCAATATACTGCGGCATCTAGAATAGATGTCTTTTGTAACGAAGTAATACCGTAACTAAGCATCTAAAATGGCAACTTATTTGATTGATAAATCACGCGTTTTTCTCGGACCGCTAGAAGGCTAAACGAGTGGTCACTATAATTCACCATCGGTTAACGAATGGTTATCGATGAGAATAGTTTTCATTTAGGTTTGATTCTTATATCCGACTTTATATACACTTGTGCAGTTACCCAATGACACGCCAACTCAAGAGATAATTTTATGACCCTATGGGACTTACCTAAGAACGCTAATGGCAGAATTAGTGACATTAGCGATCAATTAGACGTAGGTGTTATCGACCGCCTAAAAGAAATGGGATTTGATATAGATTGCGATGTAATTTGTTTACGTCGTAGCCCTTTTGCAGGGCCTATCGTCATTCAGCTCGGTGATAGTGTCATTTCTTTAGAGCAAGACATTGCGGATAAAATTCATCTTCACACATTGTCATAATTTCAGCGCATTCTCATCAAGCTAGGTTTATTTATGCAACGTATTATTTTAGTTGGTAAACCCAACTGCGGTAAAAGTTTACTTTTCAACCAATTAACTGGGCTTAGGCAAAAAGTCGCTAATTTCCCCGGGGTCACTGTTGAGTTAAGAGCAGGTCAATTCGAACAATTTGAGGTACTAGACTTCCCCGGCACCTATTCCTTAAATACGCTATCAAAAGATGAAGAAATCGCCGTAGAGAAGATCAACGAGGCGCTAGTACAAGACGATACGCACATGCTGGTATGTGTGTTAGATGCGACACGATTAGAGCGCAGCTTGGTTTTTGCGCTTCAGGTGTTAGCGTTAGCGCGAAAGCATAACAAGAACATTATGTTTGCGCTGAATATGGTGGATGAACTCGAACACCATAACCATCATATTGATATTGATAAATTATCCGAACAGTTAGGTGTCCCTGTATGTGCGCTGTCAGCCAAAACATTGAAAGGCGTAGACACTTTCAAACAACTGCTGATTGAAAGCGCTAGCGCGCAAGCGGTTGCTTTACCAGAGCCTCAAGTTGATATTAATGATCCTGTAAAAACCAGTCGCGCACTTGCCAAAGAGCACGCGTTGCCAGCCAGCATTGTTCTGAAAAATCAAAACCGTATCGATGCATTCTTGCTAAATAACCTGCTAGGTAGCGTGGCGTTTTTTGGCATTATGTTTTTCTTATTCCAAAGTATTTTTACGTGGGCAACGCCACTGATGGATGGGGTTGAAGCGGGTATCGAAGCATTAGCAGGCGTTGTTACCACTATATTGCCTAGCGGTCTCGCCCATGACTTTATTTCCGATGCTATGTTCGGCGGTGTGGGTTCGTTCTTAGTGTTTGTGCCACAAATAATGGTACTCACCTTTATTATCGGCATATTAGAAGATAGCGGGTATCTAGCAAGAGCCGCACTCATATGCCACAAACCACTGAGTTATTTTGGTTTATCCGGCAGAAGTTTTATTCCGTATTTGTCCGGCCACGCCTGTGCCATTCCAGCGATTATGGCGGCGCGTACCATTGAGTCTCCGCGCAAACGTTTAATTACCATGATGACGATCCCGTTAATGTCATGCTCAGCACGATTGCCCGTTTACGCGCTATTGATAGCTGCTTTTATTCCGTCAGATCATTATTGGTTAGGCGTGTTTAACCTTCAAGGCGTCACTTTTTTCGCGTTGTATATGTTTGGAATCATCACAGCATTATTAGTTAGCGCTATGCTCAGCAAAATGTCGTTAACTGAACAAGACAAAACTGAAATGCCGTTTATTTTGGAATTACCGACTTACCGCTTGCCTCATTGGAAACCATTAATGCATCGTGTCATTAACAGCGGCATGCAATTTATTAAGCGTGCTGCACCGGTCATCTTCATAGTATCCGTTGTGCTTTGGGTATTGGGGTACTTCCCAATGAATGCCGGACTAGAGCACTCTTGGTTAGGTCAATTTGGTCATGTTATTGAGCCTGTTTTTGCGCCTCTTGGATTAGACTGGCGTTACGGTGTGGCGATGCTTATGTCCTTCCTCGCAAGAGAGGTATTCGTTGGCGTATTGGGTACGCTTTATGGTATTGACGGTGCCGATGAGAACATCGCAGGCTTAGCCGAGAACATTGCCGCTGAAGGCATGCCTATTGGTACGGGTATCGGACTATTAGTATTTTACGTAGTTGCGCTTCAATGCGTTGCAACAGTTGCCACATTACGCGCAGAAACTGGAAACGGCAAAATTGCATGGGGTTTGTATGCCCTTTACGGCGTTCTCGCTTACTGTTTAGCGCTACTGGCAACGATACTAATTTAGGGAGTTAGTATCGTTTAAATTTTAGTGTGATGATTTTATTAAGTTTTTTTGCCAATTCTCTGAATATGTACTATACCTAATAATATTGGTAGACGAAAAATACCTCTTTTACCAATTTTATTTGTAGCAACTGAGGAGAAATCATGGCTAAAGTGAAGTCGATTAAGAAAAGTATTAAAGCCGCAAAAAACAAGATTGCTAAACACGAAAAGAAATTGAAAAAGCTGAAAAAAGCGTTAAAGAAAGCGAAGTAAAGGACATACTGAGCTAAGAGAAGTACCTAGATTAAAAACGTGAAAAGAGCCATAAGGTTAACGCCCTATGGCTCTTTTTCTTTTTCGCGTTAACTTTTCGCGTTAAACGCCAAGTTAAGACTGTGGCGGTTGGCCGTACAACTTTTCAGCAGGATTAAACAGCACCCACGAGGTTAGAATGTATTTGTCGCCACTTTTGGGAATATTGCCTCTGTGCGTATGCGTAAAGTAAGCGGGTGCAATCACCATGGTGCCTTGCTTGGGCTTAACCTTCATTTTTTGATAGTAGAATTCTGTTTCGCCACCTTCTTCCACATCATTTAAATAGAACATAAATAGCAACATTCGATGCAAGGCATCATTGTGTTGTAACTGAGGATAGGTTTCCGAGTGCCAGTAGGGATAACCACCTCGACCTTGCTTATACATTTGCTGTGTGACATCACCCAAACGAAAGATATTTTGCACTAACATTGGCAATTGAGGTTCAGCTAACTTAGCAAAGTTATCTTGCGTTACTTTCTCAGGTTTACCCGTTTCCGGGTTAACCAAAGTAAGACCAAGAGGACCAATGAGCGCAAAGTAATGCTCTCTAAAGTATTCCACAATATGGTGCGTGGTTTGTTGCAACACTTCTTGCGTTTCTGGTTGAAACTCTTGGTTAGTAATAATAGAAACGTCGGAACTGATCTTTTTGTCGGTATCGACGCCGCCGCCAGTGCGTCCCGGCTGAACATTCTTGCTTTTTTCAAACTTGCGCATGAGCTTTTTGCACAGCTCAGGAGACAGTACGTTATCAATAATTTTGATAAATTCAGCCATAATTAGTCGCCTTCTACAATCAACGCCTCGAGCTTTTCTCTTACACTGCTTGGGATCGGCTCAGACTTATGATTCTGATAATTGAAGTGTACCAAAGCGGTTTCGCCTTTGGCGCATCGCTTGCCATTCTGCCACACTTCTTGAAAAACGGTAAAAGAACTATTCCCGATGCGAGAAATTCCAGTCTTTATAGTCACGTCTCCTAGAAAGGTTTGCGCCAATAAATCAACCTTGTAACTCGCTACAATCAATGGCCAGTTTTCTACATCTAAGTCGGGAGTGAAGTAGCGAAAGATAGGGTCTCTGGCACCTTCAAACCAACGTACAATAGCGGTGTTACTAACATGTTTTAGGGCATCAGTGTCGTAAAAGTTAACGCGTATAGTTTCTTCTAGCATCGTTGTCCGTTCTCAAGTATCGGTTTTAGGAAGTGTGCAGTATGTGACGCTTTACTTTCGCTTAAGGTTTCAGGCGTACCTTTGGCAATGATTTGACCGCCACCGAAGCCCCCTTCTGGGCCAAGGTCGACAATCCAATCCGCAGTTTTAATCACATCTAAGTTGTGTTCAATCACCACAACCGTGTTGCCGTGATCTCTTAAGCGGTGTAACACTGCAAGCAATTGTTTTATATCATGGAAGTGCAAACCGGTTGTAGGTTCATCCAGAATATATAGGGTTTTTCCGGTATCCCGTTTGGACAGTTCTTTTGCCAGCTTAACCCGTTGCGCTTCACCACCTGATAAAGTGGTCGCCGCTTGCCCTAAACGCACATAAGACAATCCCACATCCATTAGGGTTTGTAAGCGACGATGCACAGCGGGAATGGCACTAAAGAAATCCCGTGCATCTTCTACCGTCATATCCAGCACTTGATGAATGTTCTGACCTTTGTATTTAATTTCCAAGGTTTCGCGATTGTAGCGCTTGCCTTTACAAACATCACAAGGCACATACACATCGGGCAGGAAGTGCATCTCCACTTTAATTACGCCATCGCCCTGACACGCTTCGCAGCGCCCACCTTTAACATTAAAACTGAAACGCCCCGGCTTGTAGCCACGAGAGCGTGATTCTTGTGTCCCTGCGAATAGCTCTCGGATAGCCGTAAAAATACCGGTGTAGGTAGCGGGGTTAGAACGCGGCGTTCTGCCGATGGGGCTTTGGTCTATATCGACCACCTTATCCAAATGTTCTAAGCCAGTAATGTTTTTGTAGGCCGCTGGCTCCACCGCGGTAGCGCCATTTAGCTCTCGGTGCGCAATACGATAAAAGGTATCGTTAATCAGCGTTGATTTTCCTGACCCTGAAACACCCGTGATACAGGTCATTAAGCCAATAGGCACTTCTAAGGTAACGTCTTGTAGGTTATTCGCTGAAGCTCCTTCTAAAACCACCCATAAGTCGTTTTCATTCGGTGTGCGTTCGTATGGAATACCTATATACTCTTTACCTGAAATGTATTTACCGGTAAGTGAGTCTTCACTTTCCATAATATCTTTCAAGGTTCCCTGAGCAACAATCTCGCCGCCATGAACACCTGCACCGGGGCCTATATCCAGAATATGATCCGCCATGCGAACCGCATCTTCATCGTGTTCAACCACAATCACGGTATTACCAAGGTCTCGTAAATGCGTGAGTGTGTTTAATAAGCGCTCGTTGTCTCGTTGATGCAGGCCAATACTGGGTTCATCCAGCACATACATTACACCAACTAAACCCGCGCCAATTTGACTCGCCAAACGAATACGCTGCGCTTCACCGCCGGAAAGTGTGTCGGCACTGCGCGACAAAGTAAGGTAATTTAAACCAACATTGACTAGGAATTTTAAGCGATCGTTAATTTCCTTGAGGATTTTCTCAGCAATTTGCGCACGTTTGCCCGTTAACGTTAACTCACTGAAAAAGCTAAGCGCTTCGGCAATCGAAAAATCCGATACACTTGGCAGGGTAGTATCTGCCACAAAAACATTACGTGCCTCTTGGCGCAAGCGACTACCGTTACAACTTGTGCAAGGCTGGTGATTGAGGTACTTAGCCAGCTCTTCGCGCACAGAATTGGATTCGGTTTCACGATAACGGCGTTCCATATTCGGCAAGATACCTTCGAACGGATGCTTACGCTCCATCACATCGCCACGGTCGTTTTTGTATTTGAACTTGATTGCCTGACCTTTACTGCCGTTGAGCACTACATCCTGTGCTTTCTTATCGAGATCTTTAAACGGCGCATTTAAATCAAATCCATAATGCTCAGCCACGGACATCAACATTTGGTAATAGAAGAAGCTACGTTTATCCCAGCCTTTTATTACGCCACCAGACAAGCTCAACTCATCGTTAGTAATGATGCGCGCGGGGTCGAAAAATTGCTTAATACCCAATCCATCGCAGGTTTGGCAAGCGCCCGCAGGATTGTTAAACGAGAACAAGCGCGGCTCTAACTCGGCAATACTATAACCACAATGCGGGCAGGCAAAATTAGCGGAAAACACCATTTCTTCGCCGTCTGCATCCATGTATGCCACTTTGGCAACACCACCAGAAAGCTCCAACGCCGTTTCGAACGACTCAGATAAACGCAATTGGATGTCGTCGCGCACTTTAAAGCGATCGACCACCACTTCGATATCGTGTTTTTTGTGTAAATCCAAGGTAGGCGGATCGCTTAAGTCACAAATTTCGCCATCGATACGCGCCCGAATAAAGCCCTGTGCTGCAAGGTTTTCCAACGTTTTGATATGCTCGCCTTTACGCCCTTGCACAACGGGCGCGAGTAACATCAGCTTGGTATTTTCTGGCAACGCCAGTACGTTATCAACCATTTGACTGACGATTTGCGCTTCCAGTGGCGCATCGTGTTCGGGACACCGCGGTTCCCCCACCCGCGCAAACAACAAGCGCAAGTAATCATAAATTTCGGTAATAGTGCCAACCGTTGAACGCGGGTTGTGCGAAGTCGACTTTTGCTCAATAGAAATGGCAGGTGATAAGCCTTCAATGTGATCCACATCGGGCTTTTCCATCATGGAAAGAAACTGTCTTGCGTAAGCAGAAAGAGACTCGACATAACGCCTTTGCCCTTCAGCATATAACGTGTCGAAAGCGAGGGAGGATTTACCGGAGCCGGACAAGCCAGTGATAACAATCAGCTTATCACGAGGTAATTCCAGATTGATGTTTTTGAGATTGTGGGTTCTGGCCCCACGTATTTCGATTTTATCCATGAATGAACACTGATTCGCCGAAGAAAATTAAAGCGGTCATTATATGCATAAATATACAGTATTCGCCACCGAGAATATGAGTGTAACGCTAATGAACTCGCTGCTTGAGTATTAGAGATTACAGTGGAGCGGTTTTTATTCCCTCTTGGGTAAGAAGAACACGTTCTAGATGAAATTTGTCGATTCTTTTCTCGCTGGCAACGGCAAGATGCTCGTGTTGTTCCACTAAGCGAAAATAGAAATGTGTGTCGCCCGCGTCAACGTAATTTTCATTCAACGGCAACTCAAATGACTGGGCAAAGGTACGCCGCTCCAACGCGACTTTGCTGCCTTTCATCTTCACCATCGACTCCATGCCCGTCCAATGCAAATAAAAGAAGTCCTGATGCATTGATTCAGGCAATGCCAACATTCTTGCCTGTAAATCGGGATAAAAGAATCGGTCAAGTTGCTGCCAAGGCGCACCTTTGCGCTGATTGTTTTCTACATCCACACCCACCGACACATCGCTTATGGCTACGGCAACCGAAGTAGCGCAGTGCGCAATGCTAAAATGCACAGGTCGAGGCAAGTCAATAAACGGCTTGCCACTTTCTAGATAAGAAAACTGATGCGCCTGTGCTGGCAAACCAGTAACACGGCTTAGCCCATGTTTCACAATCCATCGAGAAAGCACAAACTGCAAGCGCGTATTGGCATTTAGCGTGTCATTAAAACGCTGCAATTCCCGCACATCCAACACGCTTGTTAACGATTTATCGTCGAACGCTTCGGGCAAATCCGAAAGGGGAAAATAATACAGATGGGTTGTTGTCACGCTTGGGCCTCAATAACGTCCTACTTCCAGAGTAGTTACTTGTCCTCTAAATCACAAACACCTTCCTTAATTACATTTGGATATATATAAAAAAGATGGCATATATTGGCTTTATTGCTATACTACTGCGATAAATAAATTAAAGTATATGTCAAGCAACCCTTATGAAACAGGGTTGATTTATTCTCTTCAAAAGCCGAGAATGATCTTATATTTTACCTATAACATAATTAAATCATGAAAGATCAACTTATCCCCCAAGAGCTACTTAAAGAGCTCATGGATGGAATTTTAATTCAATTCCAAGAGACAATAGATACTCAACTTAATCCGATTACCGAAAAGATTAGCTCATTAGAAGAACGATTTAGCTCGATAGAAAAACGATTTAGTTCGGTGGAAGAGCAGCTTGATTCAGCACAAAAACAGACTGATAAAGTAGAAAGGCAACTCTCTGAGAAGATAGAAACTTTACATAGTAGCTTTAGAGAAAACATAAATGGGGTCCACCAATATTTATCAGAAGCTGAAAGACAAAGAGAGCTAGCAAACCAACATATTCTTTCAAGAATAAACAGCATTGAAGCCGACTCGTGGCTTGAAACTTCAAACTCCAATTTCCAACATGTCTTTACTTCCAACCAATCCCATTCCACCCCACACCAAGACACCATCTTAGGCTCAAATAATGCAACAACCAAAAGCAGAGGAGCTCAAGACGGTCTATCCATGTTTGCATCCCCAACAAACTCATCTCGCCGACTCCCAGTAACGGATCAATAATCATTTGCTGAAATTAATATGGGTGATATAGTACACATATTGAAAATATCTCCCATATAAAAAGTGTTTGATAAGATAGGAATTATTGCTCTTGGAATAACGGTAGTTTGGTTATTTTGCCTACCTTTAATTCATGAAAAAACTTCAATAGTGGACCCAATTCTCAAGGTATTGGGAATTTTGAAGTTTATGGATATTGACAGCATTAGTGACTACAATGAATTTAAATATTCAGCATTTATAAAACTCAAAAAGCATGAAGAAAAACATGAGGAAAAGCATCCCTTGCCTACTGTAGGCATCACAAAAAGCTGGTTTTACTATTTATTTAGATCGATTATTATCGTTCTTTCTCCATTATTATTAGGCTGCTTTTACCACCTCATTGAAAGACTTATTTACCTATTAGATTACAGCATTTTAACCTCTCTTCTAATTACATCATCTGTAATCGGTTTGTTTTATTTTTATCATCTTTGTGTGTTTAAAAAAAAGGTTAAAAAGGAAGATTCGGAAAGTGGACAATATAGCAACCATCTTTCAGACATATATAAAAGTATAAAAAAAGAAGTCTCGATCCCACAGAAAAAATTAGATAAGCAAGAGCTAGTATCTAAACTTCTATTACTAACATTAACGTTAACAACCTCATCTTATATTTACTTCAATTCACCTTTACACGATATAAAAGAAAATTTAAAGATAATAGTAATATTCTGTTACGTCCCTTTATTACTAATTTCTCTAATAATCTATTCACAACTCAAAAGGAGAAGTAAAGGACTCTATGTTATTAGAAGCTTAAGTACGCAAATATACCAATATTTATACCCCAGCCACAATGAGGAGATAACAAAGCACGCTGACGTCAACAGAAGCTATAACGTTGACATACCAGTAATAAGACACTTATTACTAATGCTTAATTATAAGAATTATTACTATCCTAGCAATTGGAGAAAATACATATGGGACTTTACCAAAATTGTCATGAATTACAGTATAGCTACTACTCTTCTGAGAGAAAATAAAGGTGGAAACATGGTGTTCTCAGGAAAAATTGCTTTCTATATATTTCTCTTTTTTCCAATTATTCTTTCCTGTGTTGTTTTACTAATATCACCAGCTGTAGAAGTATTAATGAACAATAACGATTGGCTAAAACAGGATGTTAAACAAATATTTTTACAACAAGCAACAATGTCAATATCTTTTATGGTTGTCACTTGGATAACATATTCAGAAATTATTAATCATCAGATATGGCATTACTTTAAGCATCCTAGAGCAAAATTCGAAGCAAACATAAATAATTATAAGTTTGGCACCAATGAATATTCGTACTTGCAAATATCAAAAATTACAGAGAAATTCCTTTTAAAAACAATAAAAAAAGGAGAATTGATTATAAACCTCCTATTACTAGGTTTTCTCCCATCCTACATTACCTACCTATCAATACTGTAAAATGAAAAAAATAAATATTGCATATCAACTAATTTTAGATTTTCATAAGAAAAATTTCAAAACCTTAAGTAAGGAAATAATCTATTTTATAAAAAAATTGACAGTAATATCAGACAATAGAACTAATCTCTTCAATTCAATCAAAAAAATAGAGAACCTAGAAGATGGGAGTCTTTACTCAAACAACGAAATATATAAAGAAATATCAGAGTTACTGGAAAACCTAAATAAGGAGAACAGTGATAAAGAGAAAAGTGATATAGATGACTATACTGACACATCACGACTAATAGATCTATTAAGGGGCTCTTCAAGAGAAATATTATATGACCTTAATGAAGATAGAGAAAAACTCAGGAATATAAAAAAACCAACTTTTAAAAGTGTTGAAAACAAAGCTCTGAGTATTAACGGACATATTAAAGAGTTTAAAAATTTTTCATTCAGAATGTGTTTTTTCCATGCACGATTAGAAATATACCTGGCTCGAATTAATGATCTGAAAGCAAGGTTAGCTCAATCAACCGATCTCCACTCAAGCAATATATTACACTCAAGTACAAATCGTCGAATTCGAGAAAAAGTTACTGACTCCTATACAACACAGATTTCTTCACGATGTTATAGAGATTTACACACATTTCTATGCAAGATTAATAACTCAATCTATCCATACGATAATATTCCCTCACTTTATCAACACCAAAATAGTAGTAGTACATCTAAAATTTTAAGTTTTAGTTCAGATACATGTTATTTCGGCTGGCTCAACAATCTAAGTCAAAACAAATTTGAAGAAAAAGGGGTAGATAAAGGCTTTTCAGCCCTTCAACGGCTTTGTTGAACAAAAGATTTGAACTTTTCCTTCTCTCAATGATCAGATCACCAAATCATTATTTCTCCTTCCTC
>NZ_JABEPE010000025.1 GCF_026788005.1 Alteromonas sp. a30 | reverse complement strand
TGAAACCTACAAAGTGGCCTGAAATGGGGCTTCATTACTGATGTTTTGTCTATGGAATGAATTGATCAACAGAGCCCCCTTCAACTGTCATTTTGGCTTCAAGAACGTAATTTGATACCTGTTATTGGACATGAGGTTGCACACCGAATATTGAGAAATATAGGCTCCAGAAATCTAATCCCTCAACTCTTAGCCCTAAAAGGCAGGTTTGGTACACTAGGTAATTTTTTGCGAAAGGTATCTGGAGTATATCGCCCCATTATGATGAATATCGGTATATCTGAGTTTCAAAAAATGGAAGTTGAATTAATGTGCGATTTATTAAGTGCAACTCGCTTTGGATACTCATATCTTTATTGTTGGTTTATTAATGGATTTCATACCGACGCATATACCTTACCATTAATGGATGAGTTTGGCCGGTTAGATGAAAACCTAATAACCGCAAATATAAACAAACCAATCTATGACAGTGAGTTTGAAGTTTTACAGCGCTATATATTAGGAAAAAGCTTAATATACTGGCTTAAATCTATGGGATCATCAGATGTTCAAAATGAAATTGTTGAAGCTATTACTGATCATTTAGATTTGCTACTAATATCAACTTATGAAAAAGACATTATTGGCACGGCCCTTTATATTGTAAAGGAAATAAAAAAAGAAATTAAAATATGGAATAAAAGAGAACCACTGATGAAGCTCAGAAGTGGCTTTGATAGAATTAACTATTCCTCTGACTACTGGATGTATACTCAAAATACATCTGAGTGGCTCAGAAATGCAATAAACGAAAATTTAATCTCTTTATTAAATAATAAACTATCTCCTCAAAAGTCACCAGATACTACTAATCAAAGACTTGACGATATTCCACAATCTGTTTCCGATTTCTCTTGGATAATAAATTGGAAAATATCCCATTTGAACTGTCTACAAGAAAAAGATAATGAAGAAGAGCATAATCAAGATCTCTTACAAATATCTTCCTTCCAAGCAGTCTACTCTAGGCTTTTAATTGAAGATTACGTATTTAACAGTAGAAATATACTTGCATCATTACATTTTACAATACTGAAATTTTTTAATAGTAATCCTGGTGAATCTTATAAAAGTTTCTTTGAAAATATAAATGGAATTTGGATAAGTAATCAACTTAACATAAAAAATTTGAAGGAAGAATTAACTAACAACTGCCTAGATAAATTTAGCCTCACCGAATTAAACAAAATTGAGCCACTAAACCCTTCATTTACGAAAAATCCCTTCTCCTTACGTGCGACTAACTTGAAAATTAATGAACCTCTTTCTATATTAAAATCATTAAAATATTTCATTTCTATAATTTCAAAAATAAAAGTGGAATCCATCACTACAAAGCCAGAAAAAGTTAAATTAAGGGAGTTTACTCCCAAAGAATTAGATTTATTATGTAATATAGAAGAGGTTTTGTCCCAAAATATTGACTATTTTCTAAAGATCAGCACCTGCAGAAGTAAAGAAGAGTGCCTTAGTGAATTTTTATCTAAACATAATAGCACAGATCATAATTTACTATTATATAGAATTGAACTGAGCCAGATAAAGCTCACATCGAATTTTAAGTTAGATGAAAGGAAAGATAGAACAGCGGACTACTATTTTGAGTGCCTACTTGGAACTTATGACTTTTTAGATATTTATCGTCACAATAAACAACAAGATATTAAAAATAACCATGATGCATTACTGAATACCTCAAGCAGAGATGCATTAATAGTTTTTAACACATTAGAGGAAAATTCTCCGGTACATATTTTGGTAAAAATATCCCTATTCAAGGAAGATTTTAGACTAAACTTTATTAGATACTTTAAAGAAGCCTTAAAAAAAATAGATAATATTCGTGCGGCACTATTTTTAAGTTTTGGACCTGAAGATGCGTTTTTAGCTATAAGTTTCACCTCAAATTTAGTGGAAAATGATTCATTTGATACAGTAATCGATTTTCTAAATAATTTATATGATGATCCCGTTGTTAGCCGCACAGAACGTATCTACACAAACTCATTTTTAGATATTTTATCCAATCATCAGGAGATTTCTAAAAATTTTGGGATGAAAATAAAAATCAAACTCACTCCAAGGCCACAGAATACTCTTAAGACAACTTTAGAAAGGCTAAGACATATTTTCAAGTGTACCGATATATTTTTATCCAATGGAGAAATTGATATTACCATCCCGATAACAAACCAGATTGCTAAATTATCTGAATTCCAACGTAAACTAATAGTTGAAGATAATGGCTTACTTAATAATATTCAAAGGTTCTCTACAGAGCTACATTACAAATACAACGGATCTTAAGGAACTTTTTTTGGAAAGTTCCTTAAAATCGTATCAGCTATTTAGCGCATACGCTTTAATGCATTTTTATTGAAGTCGTTTTCCGATAAGCCGGTTTTGAATTCATTGTTATTCCATAACATGGTGGTGCTTTTGCCTGTTTGCTTGTTTTCCATGTCCATACGATCGGCGCGCCAGTATTGGTCTAAATACTGTTGATACCCCGTTAGGGTTAGCACTTTTAACAAGTCGTCTTTGCGGTCGTAATATTCAATTTTACGCGCCTGATAAATCTCTTTATCAATCCACTGTACTTGACGTGTATAGCCTGAATTTTCGTATTCTGGGTAGTATTCGACAACGAAACATTCGCTGTTTTCGCCACAAGGTTCATCACGTAAATACTTGTAGGTGTATTTGTCGACTTCTTGTGAGCTGATGTCTTCGTAAGCAAATTCGCTTCCCATAAATGGGCCAGACTTATTCGCGGACGACACACGTTTTACACGTTTTAGTGCAGGCAAATATAGCCATTGGTCATCAGGCACTTTAGAGTGTGTAAAGCTTAAAAACGCGGTCTTTTTTACGTCGTGAGGTTCGTCAAAAATCGTCAACGACTTATCACCATCACCCGTAACTTCTAGTTGGAAATTACGCATTTTACGCACGTTTTCTTTGCCCGCAGCGTTTCGTAGAATCATTTCCATATCAACGGTGCGATCGGTCCAACCGGTATCGCGTTTATCCATTTCAACGGCAATTTCCATTCCGCGCTCCTCTGCGCTCATGGCGAACGCAGAAGCCGACATCATGAAACTTATTCCGACCAATGTGAATGCTTTTAGCATGTTATTTCTCCTTCGGTTTTCTTGTTACGCCTGACGTTGTTTTAAGTCTTCAGCGGCAGAAGCCGTACCTTTAGACTTTTGTGGGTATTGACCACGATCGAGCTTCATCAACAATGGCGGTAAGAACAGGAAGTCAGCCGCAAGTGCAATAGCAATAGTAACGGCGGTGAGTGTTGCCATATCGCCGTTCATTCTGAACGTTGACAAACTCAGTACCGCGAAGCCTGCAACTAACGCAAATGATGTGAACCACAAGGCTTTACCTACCGTTGAGAAAGCATA
Source organism: Alteromonas sp. a30 (assembly GCF_026788005.1). GTDB lineage: Bacteria > Pseudomonadota > Gammaproteobacteria > Enterobacterales > Alteromonadaceae > Paraneptunicella. Next base: position 41,298 of record NZ_JABEPE010000025.1, on the reverse strand, counting down.
ACGAACAGCTTCTTCAGGCGGTAAATTCTGCTCTCGGCGCGCACGTAAGTATTTCGATAAGAAGTGAACCGTGTCATCCACCACAATCCCCATGGTCACGCCTGCTACCGTGGCTAGGCCCATGCCCACTTCACCTACGAGTAATCCCCATAAACCGAAGCCCATTAAGCTCGGCATCAAGTTAGGAATTAAGCTCAGCGCGCCAATTTTCGCAGAACGGAAGGCGAAGATCAGTAGTATGGAAATCAGCACCAGTGCGAAAGCCGTTCCACCTAAGCTGCCGACAATGTTGCTCATGCCAATGTGCGAGAACATGATGCTATTACCTGTTCCGGGGCCGGCAATTTCAGGGGCGTTTTCCGCTAACCATGCTTGTGCGCGGGCTTCTAATGCCAACGTTTCTTGAATAGTAACGTCATGAATAATGGCGGTGACACGCGAAGATGATTTTTCAATATCCACCATGTTGTTCAAATCCAAACCATACGGCACCGACATTTCATACAATAAAATGTATTGTGCGGCTTCTTCTCTGCTGTCTGGTACGCGATGATAAGACGGATCATCACCATGCATGTTTTTATTTAAACGTGACACGATGTCCGTTAAGCCATTCACTTGCACCACTTCTGGTTGTTCGCGGTACCAATCGATAAACGCCGCTAAGTTTTTCAAGTATTCTGGGTCACTGATACCATCTGGGCCGTCGGCTTGAATGGAGTAATCAATACGATAGAAGCCCGTTAGGTTATCCGACATGTAGTCACTGGCTTGTCTGAATGCCAAAGACTCATCGAAATATTGCACCCATTCGTCGTTTAACTCATTGCGTGGTAGGAAAGACACGATTGCAATGAAAAGCGCAGCGCCTCCCCAAAGCAGCTTATTTTGATTCGCGATAACGAAATCCGCCATTTTGTTCATGTAGCCTTTTGAGGAAGATTCCGGCTTCGGCGTTTTCATAGGCAATGCCATCATTAATGCAGGCAAGAACGTCAGTGACAAGATAAACGACACCACAACGCCCATGGAAATGATATTGCCTAAATCATGGAACGGCGGCGCTTCACTGAAGTTCATGGTTAGGAAGCCAAGTGTTGTAGTTAAGCTCACTAAGAACACAGGCTGGAAGTTAATACGCATACTTTCTGCCATGGCACTGCGTTTATCTCGCCCTTGCCGCATCAATTCCACAAAACTCACCAGAATGTGTACGGCGTTAGCAATTGCCAAAGTGGTGATAATCGTCGGTGCTGAAGCAGAAACGGCCGTTAATTCAATCCCGAACCATGCTGCTAATCCCATTGCTGCTGCAATGGAAAACGAGAACACCCAAAATACTGCAAATGCGGCTGTCCAACCTTTCATTAATAAGCCAACGCTTAAGATAAACATGAGGAAAACCAGTGGCATTAAGGTAGACGAATCGGTTTGAGAAGACTCACTAAAGGCCGTGTTTAACATGACCAAACCGGTTAAATGCACTTCCATTTCAGGGTTTTCTGCTTTGATGCGTGCAATCATGTCTCTCGCGTACGCAACGGTTTCAATTTCTGCTGCCGTTTTGTCCACGCCTTCCGGCAGTTTTATAGTGACATTAATGCCAGTAGCATGGCCTTTATCTGAAATTAAGCGTCGATACAAAAGCGGTTCAGCCATCGCTGTTTCGCGTATTTGAGCTAATTCCGCATCGCTTAATGATTCTGCATCTTTTACCAAATCTTCAATAATGACATCATCTTCTTCGGCGTAAGAATGCTGAAAATTAGTGATGGAGTTAACGCGCGTAGAATTTGGGATTTGCCATGATTCATTGGTGTATTTCTCAACCACGGCGAGGGTATCGCGGGTAAACACATTGCCATCTTTTGGACCAAGCACAATAAAGACGTTCTCATCGCGGCCGCTGTAGGTCTCTTCCATGTGTTCAAGGTTGAGCAATTGGGGATTGTCTTCTTTGAAGAAAACACGGTTATCTGGGTTAAAAACAGTATATTTTGCTCCCATTGCCGCAAGGACAACGAGCACAACAGATAGCAAAATGACCAGCCATTTGTTGTTTAGTATCAGGTTGCTAAATTTTGTTACAAGAGTATCTTGTTCAGCCACTTTAGTTACTCCAATGATAAGTAGACTTTAGATTCTAAGGCGCTAAATGCAGAGATCACCTGTCCTAAGAGGTAGGTTGACAATTCTCTTAGGGCACTTTCTGCTTAGCTTTCGCGCTACTTGTTTTGGTCAGTTAGTCATCAGTTTGGGTAGTTCAAACTAAAAACCACACGGGTTGACGCCGTGTCAAGTTATGGTAAGCTTTACATCATGTCAAGTGAAAATATTGAGAAAATAGATACGCGAACTCGCATCCTCGCTTCCACATGGAAATTGATGGAGGAACGGTTAGGCGTGAACGTAAAAATGAGCGACATTGCTAAAGATGTGGGCATTTCCCGTCAAGCGGTGTACTTACATTTTGCCTCTCGTACCGAGTTAATGCTCGCCACGGTGCAATATGTGGATGAAATTAAAGACGTAAACGCACGCATCGAACAAATTCAACAAGCGCAAAACGCCACCGAGCAGCTTGAAGCTTTCATGCAATTCTGGGGCAACTACATCCCTGAAATTTATGGCTTGGCTAAAGCCTTACTAAACACTCGAGACACCGACGAAGCGGCGGCTTCTGCATGGGAAAGCTGTATGTCTCACTTGCACGGTATGAGTGAATTAGTGATCCAATCCTTACACGCTGAAAACTTACTTGTGACACACTTACAACCCGAATTGGCAACCGAATTATTTTGGGCTTTAGTGTCTATTCAGAATTGGGAACAATTAATTCGAGATTGTGATTGGAATACCGAGCAATATATTGAGCAAATGACAATTGTTTTAAAACGCAGTTTTATTCAATAATCTTGCTGAGAAACGACGAGATAGCGGCGCTTACTTAACTTTACAAGGGTTCTCGCTTTGAGGGTGAGTACAAGAGTACGCTGGCATTGGATTAGAAGGCTTTAAAAAGCCAGAACGCTTCTACCTTTCACTTTATTGCCTTGAAAACTTGCCACCTCATACTAATAAGTTAATTTATATAAGAAAGACATTTTCTATGCAGGAAGTGGAGTGTAAACGCAGTTATTTCGCACCGATGACACGTAGACAACCCAGCGCATTCTGGTTATCGTTCGGGAGCTACCCTATCCATCACCCAAAAGGTTGAATTTCGTGCGAAAACGCTCTCGTTCATCAGGTCGAATCATCCAGACGATAGAACGACAATGGTTCGATATTGATCTGAACATCCAATTTAAAGATATTCGTAGTATGCGGATGCGCATAGATGCTCAGGACGGCACAATTCGCGTTTCCGCTCCCTATCAATTTTCAGAACGTGATGTGTTTAACTTCGTACAAACTAACCTAGCGTGGCTTCAACAAAAACTAGCGGAGCTGAATCCAAAGCCGAAATTGCGTTATGAGAACGGCGACATCGTGCACCTTTGGGGAGAACAACACGAATTATGCATTACCGAAGGGAAACAAAAGCGCGCCTTGGTTAACAATCACCAGCAAATAGAATTGCAACTCGCCGATAACAGCGAAAAAGAAGACAAAATTAAACTGCTGGATAACCTATACCGTCAAGAAATGAAAAAGCGCATTCCTACATCGTTATTACGCTGGCAACCTGTGGTTGGCAAACAGGTCAACGACTGGGGTATTCGGAAAATGAAAACGCGTTGGGGCACATGCAATATCACAGCAAAGCGTGTTTGGTTAAGTTTGTCGTTAGCGGAAAAACCGCCTATTTGCTTAGATTACGTATTGGTGCATGAGTTAGTGCATTTACATGAAAAACACCACAACCAACGTTTTTACGATCTGATGACGCAATTCATGCCGGATTGGCGGGAGTGTGAAAAACGGCTTATTTCAGGCTAACGCCCAGAAAATAACATAGGTAACATTTAAATCCATTACTTTGTTGACACGACCAGGTACATTGTACACCCAGCATACAACTCTCCTAAACGCCCTTTCTGCTAGCTTTCATTTGGGTAGAAGGCTGAGAGTTATATTTTTTACTCTTTGAAGTAAGTGAGATGGATTATTTTTTATAAAAAAGGATACTAATAGCAACTAAACCACAAGAAACTTAGTTTCAATCTTTACCTTTGCCATGTTAATCTTGCCTTCATTCAGTAGCCTTAGTGGCTGTGAAGTAGCACTTAAAGTAGAGTGTAACTCTAGCGGTTGCACAGCTAAAGCTTCTGTTAAATGTAATTAATAGGAGACTTGAGCCGGCGATTCATGTCGGCTCATCTAAATGCTTATAGATAAGGAAAATCTGTGAAGAAATATTTTTCATTCCCATTTTTGTTTTATGTCCTTTCATTTTCAGCCTTCGCTCAAAATAGCGACATCCCACTTAACATTCACGATTATTTCAACTCAGGAATAAGCAAAACATTACCGGCTATTTACATTTGGGATGCCTCTAAGGAAGCTACATATTCCCATTCTGGTGCTGGTTTTAACATTGATAATGTGGCGCTTTCTAAAGAAAAACCAAATAAAGGTTTTAGCTTTTTAGAGAAGCTAGTCAAGAGTGGGAAGAAGTGGAATCAAGAAAGTAAAACATTAGTTTTCGTGAAGTTCGATAAATCCGTCGTTAACTGTGAACCATGTAATATTACCCAAGACTACTTAAACAGCCTTCCTGAAAACAAAGCATCTGAATATCATATAGTTACGGTCTCAGTGTCAAAGTAAATATTCTACATTATGTGGTTTGGCTTATGGCGTTACTGGTCCAACAACAAGACAGAGTTCACTTTAATTGCTCTGTCTTTCTCTATCATTTTTCAACTAATAACACTCCTTTCAATTACTGCGTTATCAGAATCACTTTTTAGACCGTTCTCAGAAAAAATTGCCGCATTTGGAACCGAATCAAGCACAGGTGTTCTCAACAGAACAGATGCAGTTCTTAGCAATCTACTTTCAGAATCACATATCGTTACTCAACACACTCGTTGGTATGTTGACAATCTATCTGTTGGTCCTAGCCAAGTGGCAAAAGAGTTACCTGTAGCTTTTATTAATGACCAGTACATTCATTTACTTAAGCCTAAATTCTCAGCGGGTCGGCATCTATCTCGATGCGAGCTTGATCGCTGCTATCTCATTGGCGTTGCCATTAGCTATGATCTACAACATTTAGTCGAAAATGGAAACATTCAAATAGGTAGTAATCTATACCCAGTATCAGGAATTCTCTCGAAAAATGCGCTTCAATTCCCAGATGGGGACACGGCGAAAATTGTTTTAGACATTAGTGAGTTTCCCAACATATCCAGTTTTCAACAAACCTTCTCCACAATTAGTGGGCTATTTAGTCACTCTGTTACTCCTGAACAAATAACGCAGCACCTCCCAATATTTAAAACTATTGTTGAACTTTCAAATGCGGTAACAGCATCTGAGCGAGAACAATACTTGCAACAGCTATTGGAACAATACCAAAACTCAAGAACTAGCCAGTTATCTAAAATGTTTCACTTGGCAGGTAGCAATAACTTGAAGCTCGGATTAATTGAAGGCGCTTATTTCGATAGAGCAACGAAAAATCGAACAGAAACAAGAGTTTTTTTATTTTCCATATCTGCCTTATTGCTTACATTTGTTTCGGCAGCGATTTTTATCAGCATAGTGTCTCGCCACCGCTTACGACGAGCACCTGAACGAGCGTTAAGATTTTCAATCGGCAGCAGTAAGGTAAGCTTATTCATTAACGAAAACCTTTTTATTTTACTTCCTCTCATACTCGGAACGATATTGGGTTTTTTGTCTTTACCTCTAGGAAGCGCTATCTTTAAAACGCTACTACTAGAGCTTCCAAATTTAGATAAACAATACACACACCAACTTGCTCTTCACTATGCAGTTATTTCCATTGGTACTTTATTAACCATCCCTAGCATATGTAATGCGGACATATTAACAAAAGGCATTTCAGGTAGAACTGCATCCCATTCTCGCGGCACTATTGTTGCAGTTAGAATATTAACCCGGTCACTGATAACACTTATGGTGTTTAGCTTATTCGTCATTTCGTTTATCTACCAAAATTGGTATAAGATTTCTTCCTTAGCGTTAGGTTCGATAAACGAAAATGTTCATGCTATCTCACTATTCAAATCATCAGATCAAAAAACGGGAACTCAATGGGAATCAACAATCAACAATTTAAGACAAATAACGAGCTCTCTATCATTACTGCAAACCATGCCTGGTGATCGCCGATTGACTCACAAGCCTCTTACCATCGATGACGAGAAGTGCTCTTATACTTTTCAAAGTTGGTCTAATCAATTCTTTGGCAACCCTTTCCAATTACTCTTAGAGTCTCCCTCTTCACTGGATAATTGGGATTCTAACCATATAGCTATTTCAAGAAGTATGTTGCAGGGTTGTAACTGGTCAGAAAAGGAAGCGATTGGTCAATATTTAGTAGATGAAGCTGGCAGTCGCTATAGAATAAACAGCGTAGTGGATGACATTCGATATGATTTACATGTTACATCCCCTCAATACGTTTTTTACCGAAAGGCGAGTACACCAGAAAACCTCCGGCAAATTTTATTTGCCGACAAGCAAGACTCAGATGCAATTTTTAATACGTTAAATAAAAATCTCAAAGAGTTTAATCTAGAATACGACATCACCTTTAAAGGTTCTCTTAAGGAATATATCGAAAAGGAATTAGTAAATGATCGGGCAATTATGCAATTAACCGCCATTCTGATGATTTCTTGTTTAGTGGCTTTGGCATTAGGTTACACACAGCACTTCAACAAAATTCTTAAATTGCGCTCCCTAGAATGGGGAGTAATGAGAGCAATGGGAGCAGATAAAAGCAGTTTACTCAAATTGCTAACCAAAGAAAATACTGTTGATTTAAGTATTGCCTTTTTAATAAACCTATTACTACTCATAGCAGGTTCATCGTTACTACAAGACTATTTTAATGCTAATTTCTTAACGGGATTATTCGTTCTTTTAGGCTCTACTTTGTTTATTTTACTCATCCTACATTTATACGTTTCAAGTAAAAGCTTATTAATATTTGCGTACACACCGTCTGATTTATTGAGAGAAAAAAACTAAATGGAACTTCAAGATATACAAAAGGCTGTAGATAAAAAACGAAAAAAACGCCTTTTTATTGGGTCAGCAATAGCCATTATGATTCTAATTCTGATTTCAGCTCTAGGAGCTTTCTCCTCAACGAATACAGTGAAATTATCAGAATTAATATTTGCAGAAGTACAAAAAGGTGATTTCAAAATTAAGCTGGTAGCAAATGGGCAATTTGAATCCCGACAACCCAAATTAATTACCAGCCCAGTAGAAGGTATTATTCAAAAAATATATATAGAACCAGGAGAAGCAATCCAACCTGGAGAAAGGTTGTTCAAGCTATATAACGACGACCTTGAAATTAAATATGAAAAGCTTAAATCTCAGCTCAATTACGCAAAGCTGGAACTTGAACTGAAGCAAGTAAGATTGGAGCTCGATCAAGTTAAACAAGAAACCGAGCTTGCTTCCGCTATTGGTGAAAGAAACATATTAAAAGCAAAATTCGCAGCTCAAAATAAATTAGCTAAGACAGGGGTTATCTCTAAATTAGACATACTGGAAACAGAAGTCCGTCTAGAAAATGCAGAAAAGAAGGCTCAACTGGCTAGCAGCACAGTTGAAAGTTTGACTCGATTAATTGAAAAGGAGCTCAAACTTGCACGTTCAAAGATTGCGGAAGCACAAAATGAACTAAATTCTGCGGCCAACGATATTGAAAAGTTAATAGTAAAAGCGCCCGAAGTGGGACAAATTCAGTCTATCGATGTACAACTTGGTGAAAAAGTTAAATTAGGTCGAGCCCTGTTGAAATTCACAAAACAAGATGATTTACGTTTTGTAGCACAAGTTCCAGAGCGCGAAGCTCAAAAGACCAACGTTAATAATTCAGCGAAAATCAGAGTCAATAATGCTTGGCTAACGGGAAAAATAGAAAGAATCAGCCCAACAGTAAACAATGGATATATCGACATATTCATTTCTTTAGATAAACAAGATCTAGCGCTAAAAGAAGCTCTGTCTGCAAAAGTTGAAATTATTACTCAGGTAATTCCCAACACGTTATTTGTAGAGCGCCCACCTAACACTCAACCAATGAGCGAAAATGAGGTATGGCTTTTTGATGAGCTAAATGGACTGCTTGTTAATAAAAAAGTGCAATTGGGTGCAGTATCCTCCGGACAAATAGAAGTCATTTCCGGCTTATTACCATCGCAAAAGATTCTTATGTCTGATCCAAAAGAAACTTGGAGGCGCACACAACCAGAGGTAATTAAATAGCGATGAAAACAGAAATTAAGCTCAAGGGTATAACCAAATCCTACTCACAAGAAGGTATATCCCAACAAATCCTACACGGCATTGACTTGACCATTAATAGAGGCGACTTTCTCACTCTCACAGGGCCTTCTGGCGGGGGAAAGTCAACGTTATTATCAATTTTAGGACTCCTTGAGCCTCCAACATCTGGTAGCTATTTATTGCAAGGTCAAGAGGTAGGGCAGTTTTCTGATGAATTAGCTGCTGCTGTTAGAAATCAGCTTTTTGGTTTTGTTTTTCAATCCTTCAATCTTATTCCTCAACTAAACATTTGGGAAAATGTTGCCTTACCTTTAACCTACAAAAAAAAGCTAAGCAAAACCGAGCTAGAGCGAGAAGCGAAGACGTATTTAGAACTTGTTAAATTAACTGATAAAGCGAATAACTATCCGTCCCAACTTTCTGGCGGTCAGCAACAAAGGGTTGCCATTGCCAGAGCATTAATCACCTCTCCTGAAATACTTTTTGCGGATGAGCCAACAGGAAACTTAGATTCTAAAAATGGAGAGTCAATAATGAGAGAATTTTATAAATTAAACCAAGATGGACAAACTATTGTGATGGTAACTCATAATGCAAAAGATTTAGACTTTTCAAGCCGAATCGCAGTTATTACGGATGGTAATCTTTCCGAAGCACCACTAAATAAATAAAACCTCATAAAAGAAGACTAAAGTCTTATGTTAAACGTGCTCACATGACACTAGTGTTACTTATATAAGTCGAGAATTTGGTCGATAGAAAAAGGAAGCCGTTCTATTCAATAGCTCATTTACCTAACATTTTGAGGTGTGGTTATGGCTTGTTTAACTCGGAATCTACAAAAAACATTGTGCAAATATATACGCAGTCATTTACGGCATTCTACGCGTGTATCGCCTGAGCAATTGCGGGATGAACTGGTGGGAAAAGGTGTTTGTCCGTCTTACGTCACTCCCGATCAACTTGCTGCTATTGTGAAAATAGCGCAGCATTGATGTTCCGCTAATATTCCAAGCTAAAAAGTAGTTCAGCAAGATCCGGTTGCCACTGAAACTCAGCCATTTTAACGCGGTTGTTTAACACAACGACACCCTCCTCTTGTAGCAACCCCTTCTGCTTTGCTGCCATGTCTGAACCTTTGGGAAAAGAGATTTGCCCTGATGTACGTAGCACGCGAAACCAAGGCACTTGCATGTCTTTTGGCGCATAACCCATAGCTTTGCCAACTAGCCTTGCTCTTCCCGGCAAACCCGATAAGTCAGCAATTTGCCCATAGCTTGCCACTTTCCCCGCAGGAATGAGTTTGGCGGTTTTCCAAATTCGCTGATAGTTGTCTTCATTTGCCATCGTGTTATCCAAGGTTTATTGGCGAAAGCCTAAAGAAAAATAAATCGCTCTGGGTTCACCCACAAAATAACGGTAATTGCCAAAACTTAAGTCGGCCCTTTCGGCGTAATCTTCGTCTAATAAATTCAGTAAACGCACGGATAATTGCCATTGCTCCGTTAGCTGCCATCCCGTGCGGAAATTCACTAATTCGTGACCATCGTAAGAAGCGGTATTTTCGGGATCAAGATAATAATCCCCCATTTTGCTCCATTCTAATTCCCAAAAGTGCCCGTCTTTTTTCCAACCTAATTGAATATTCGCTAGGGTATCTGGCGCGGTATCGATTTCGTTCCCCAAAATACTACCACTACGGCTAATTTGAATATCATTGGCGTATTCGTGTTCGGCAAAAGTGGCCGACGCGCCTAAATACCAATCCCCTAAATTAGCACGCGCTCGAATCTCTACGCCTTGATGTCGAGTTTCGCCGTTGTCGATATTTCGCCGCTGAGTATCTTGAAAGATATAGTTTTCCTTGTTCATGTCGAACCAAGTGACATCATAAAACACATACCCTGATTGGCCTCTAAAGCCCACTTCAAAGGATTGAATTTCCTCAGAGTCCAAATTGGCAATACTTTGACCTGCTTGCAATCGATATAGCTCTGCGGCTTGAGGTGGCCTGAACCCCTGAGCATATTGCATATATAAGTGCTGCTGACTGGTAAGCTCGTAGTTTGCGCCAATTTTGTACGATAAATCATTAAATTGATTGCGTTGAGATTCGGGCCGCGTAAAACGGCAATTACTCACATTTGGTTCACAAGCTGAACCTGCTGGAACAAAGGTTTCATAATCATACTCCATCACATCGTAGCGCAATCCCATTTCCAATTTCAGTGGCGCGGTCAGCAACCAGTTTATATTCAAATAAGAAGAATAGTTCAACGCATCCACTTGGTAATCGTAATGCACACCAGCCGGTAAGTTCGGCGTAAAAGGCGCGTCTTGCACTTCGCTCAACCAACCTTCAGACCAATCTACATCTACGCCAAGCGCAAGCTGTACATTGGCAAAGTCACGCTGGTACTGGCTTTGAATACCCAAGCTACGATGCCCGTTTGTTTCGACTGGTTGCCAAGGCACAAAATGCATTAAAAACGTCATATTGTTGTAGCGAGCATAGGGCGTCACCAAAAGCGAAGTATCCTCACCTAGCGATAACAACCAACGGCTATACGCCCTAACCGATTGTGCATCACGATAAGCTTCCGGGTTTGGATTCGTCCTTTTAAACGCTTGCTCTTCATAAGCTTTAAACCCTTCAATAAAACCCGCTGTTTCCTGATTCAAATTTGTTAACGATAAATGATTTTTTACCGAAAGTTCTTGCCCGCTAAACTGATGCAAAAAGTTAAGTTTTTGCTGATCAAACCCGCTATTGTCTTTAAAACCTTCATCCTTATTAGCATGACCGTACACCGCGAACGCTTGCTCATTCTGCGCGTAAGTAGCTGAAAATCGACCGCGTAAATAACCGTATCCACCTGCGTCTAATTGCCAGCTTAATTTATCCATATTAGCGACGTCAGGTGTTAATATGTTCAACACGCCGTGCAAGGCATTGGCTCCAAACACACTACTATGTGGTCCACGCAATACCTCAATTCTGCCCGCTTGCTCGGTATTGGCTGCAAAAAGTTGATTTGCATTGCAAAATCCCGGAGCACGCAAACTAATGCCATCCTCCGCCATAAAGAAAGCGCCACAGCTACCGGCCCCAGTCAAAACAGGAGAGCGAATAGCGGTGAGATGTTCTTGACCATTACCTCGACTTATCCAGACACCCGGAATACGTTTTAGAGACTCATTGATGTGTGTGGGTGATATGCGCTTAATATCTTCATCGGTTAGAAAGCTAATATTGCTGGTTGTTGAAGAAATCGTCGATTCTAACTTGGAAGCACTCACCACAATCGTTTCTAAACTCGTGATATTTTGCTGAGATTCTTGCGCTTGTGTCAAAATTGAAAAAGGCAAATAAAATACTAAAAGAGATAAAAAGCGGGAGAGAAATGTAAAACGTTTAATGCACATTTACGCACTTTACAACAGTCGATTAAATGGCCGTAAAAGCTAGCAAACCGAATAGAAGATAGCAACGCATTTACGGTAACATTTTAATGCGAATTCCTATTTATATTCTGTTAGAGTTTCATTTTGCCTATTTAAATTACCTACACAAAAACTCGGATATTAACCCTTTTTTATCCCCGTAACCTTGTGCTATGGTTGAACCTCTATTAATTCTATTTACATAAGTTTACAAATTGATGCCGAATCAAAAAAAGCCTCTGAACTTGAAAGAAGTCTCCCGAATTTTGGGTGTTTCAACGGCTACGGTATCCAATGCCTTTAACCGTCCGAATCAACTTTCTGAACGTTTACGAGAGAGAATTCTAAAGGAATGCGAAACCTTGGGTTATCACGGCCCGAATCTCGCAGCACGCTCTTTACGCCGCGGAAAATCCGATGTGGTTGCAGTGGTTTTAGCCGACTCATTGAGTTATAGCTTTTCAGATCCTGTTGCCAGCCAATTTTTGCAAGGTGTTGCTGAAGTGCTCGCCCAACATAATAAACAATTATTACTTTTATCCAGCCAAGTAGGAGGAAAAGAGCAAAACAGCGCGGAATCTTTACCTGATGGTTTTATTTTTTGTGGTGCACCCTCTGGTGACTGTGAAAAACGTATCATGCGTTTAGGAAAGCCTGCTGTTGCTGTTGACTTCCAAGCAGAAAGTAATATGAAAGTTGTGCAAATCGAGGATCAAAAAGCCGCAAAAAATATTACGCTTCACGCCCTCAAAAGTCACCGAGGCAATCTTGCTGTTTTAGGATTAAAACTGATCGAGTCCAATCGAGTATGCCGCCTAACGCAAGCCGACTTGATTAGCGAGCAAAATGACGTCGCCCATCGTCGCTTAAGGGGATATCTTGAAGCAGCAGAAGAAACAAAAACAGAACTGCAACCGCATATGGTATGGCATGTTCCGGTAAACGATCCCGAGAATGCAGAAATTGCCGCCCGCGAAATCCTGACAACCAGACCTCTTCCAAGCACCGTGCTTTGTATGAGTGACGTGTTGGCATTAGCGGTACTACGTGTCGCGAAATCCTTAAATATTGGCGTGCCAGAACAAGTCCAAATTGTCGGTTTCGATGGCATTTCTGAATCAGAACGCTGCGAGCCTCAACTTACCACGGTTTGCCAACAAAGCATTGAAAAAGGCCGCATTGCCGCCTCGGTATTACTCGACCCTGAAGCAGAAAACGAAACCACGGTGAAAACGGATCTGGTCATCAGGGGAACAACGCGCAGCGCATAATAGTGCATCGTGTGAGTTACGCCTTAATCCACATAACCTGATAGGGCTGTAACTCTAGCGATTCTCCCTGCAATGCGTAATGTTTACCTGATATTAAGTCTTCACCTTTTTCTGCTTGTAAGTAACCCAAAATTAATCGACTCGTTTGTTGCGTCGATTCACTAAAATTACACATCACCAACACATTGTTTTGACCCAGTTGGCGATGATAAGCAAAAAGGTGGGGGTTATCCGTGGTAATAATATGAGTTGATCCTTTTCCCAGCACCGGATACTGCTTTCTTAAGCCAATCAGCTTTTGCAGACCTTGAGCAATTCGGTTTTGAGGTGCTTCTGGGTTTTGCGCTTGCTGGATCACCTCTTCGCTATGGGCAATACGGTTGACCCATCGTGAATCCTGTTGTTTATGTGGATCATGCAAATAGCGATAATCGTTGAGTACACCTAACTCATCGCCTGCATATAAAAGCGGTATACCGCCAATACTTAAAATCACACTGTGGAGCAACAACACTCGTTGAATAGCATGTTCAATATGTAATTCGTTGTTTTCAATCAGTCCTTGTTCTAACCCCGCAAGTGAAGCTGCCGAGCCACAAACACGACAGTCTCCGGTACTTGGGTTTTCCTGAAATGCCACACCTTTAGCAAAGCTTCCTTCGAAGCGACCTGTGTAAAATTGATTGAGAAAATAACGATGATCATAGCCATTTATGCCGCATTGTGCCGATACTGCATCGTCGAATGTCCAACCAACGTCGTCGTGACATCGAACATAGTTCACCCATGTACAGTCCGCATCGATCGCAAAGCTCTTTTGCATCGACTTGGTTAACAACTCGGTTTGCCGCGTTGCTAGCGACTCCCACAATAGCGCCATTAATAACGGGTTGTAGGAAAGCTGGCATTCATCTGGGGCGATGTATTTTGCCACCTCGTCGGGATGAACAATGGCTTCAGATTTAAAGCTGACGGCGGGCGCGACTATTTTTAAGCAAGCATTAAATGCCTGAATGAGCGCATGAGCTTTGGGCTGGTTTTCACAGTTTGTGCCCATTTCTTTCCAAATAAAGGCTAACGCATCTAAACGCAATACTTCGCAACCAACGTTGGCCAAAAACAACATTTCTTCAACAATGGCATTGAACACAGCTGGGTTAGAATAATTCAAATCCCATTGAAAACTGTTGAAGGTTGTCCACACCCATTTATTGGCTTCATTATTAAAGGTGAAATTTCCGCGCCGAACTTGCGGAAATATCTCGCGCAAATTTTCTTCGTAACGTTCAGGAATGCTTTTGTCGTCAAACATCCAATAGTAATTTTGAAACTCGGTATCACCGGACTTCGCAGCTTTTGCCCACGCATGATCATCGGCAGTATGATTAAACACAAAATCCAACACTAAACTAATACCCGCCTCACGAAGAGAATCAGCCAAGCGTTTTAAGTCGTTCATATTACCTAATGCGGGATTGACTTTTCGATAGTCGGACACAGCGTAACCGCCATCACTCTCCCCTTCAGGGACGGCGTATAAAGGCATCAAATGTAAATAAGTCACACCTAATTCTTGTAAATAGGAAATACGCGATTGCAGTTTTACTAAATCACCTGCGAATAAATCTACGTAAACCGCGATACCTAACATCGTTTCTTGTTGAAACCAGTCTGCATTGCCTTGGCGAGCCGCATCCATTGACTTTAATTTATCTTCTCTCTCGATAAAAGATTTGCATAAGAAACATGTTAAACGATTAATATAAAAAGCAAAATCGTAACGTTCCCCATAAACATCGAAGAGTAAATTAAACAATCGAGGAAAGTGTTGTGCTAAACGTTTTTCAAATACATCTTTGTTTTTATTAGACTTTAAAAGTGAAGAAGAAACACGCAATGCATTCGACAAATAATCTTTATAATCAACGCCATTTTTCACAATAACCCCCATTTTCTAACACTTCTCAAGGTCATAATCAGCAGCACCATCGTCATTAAAAAAATCGATCACTTAACAAATATTTTACAAGAGAAATTAAGTTTGTTAACTTTAATCTTAATCGTTTAAGTTTTTAGATCAACCGATTTGTTAACTAGTGCATGTTGAACTAAACATAAATGATTAAAAAATATTACTGAACATTTAGATGTTCTTGATAAAGCACTGTTTACATTCACGCTTGGAGTTTTCGATGAAAGCGCAACTTAACCCTACAACCATCGCCACCGCGTTATCACTTACTTTTGGTACCATCTTGAGCCCTTTGACCTTAGCTCAGGAAACCGAACAATCCACTGAAAAAGCAAAATATGAACAAATTGTTGTTACCGCCTCCCCTGCCGGAGCCACACTGCAAGAAGCCAGTGTATCGGTAAGCTCTTTTAATGATGAAGATATTTTGAAACTCGCACCTCGATCAACAGCAGAGGTATTCAGAGCCCTGCCCGGCATTCGAGCAGAGTCTTCTGGTGGCGGCGGTAACGCTAACCTAACCATTCGCGGTATTCCACTAGCGACGGGTGGCTCTAAGTTTATGCAAATTCACGAAGATGGCTTACCGGTTCTCGAATTTGGCGACATTAACTTTGGTAATACCGACAACTTCTTACGCTATGATTGGTCCGTTGCTTTGGTTGAATCGGTGCGCGGCGGCTCAGCCTCTACCTTTGCCAGCAACTCTCCCGGTGGTGTGATCAACTTAATCAGTGCCACAGGACAAACAGAAGGCGGTGCGATTGGCACCTCATTTGGTGTGGGATACGATGAATTCCGCGTTGACTTTGCTTACGGTGGCGAAATTAATAACAACACCTATTTTCATATTGCAGGCCATTCAAGGCACGGCGAAGGTCCTCGTGAAACCGGCTTTAATGGCGATAGCGGCGGACAGGTAAGGTTTAACCTGACTCGCGAATTAGACAACGGTTTTCTTCGCTTTCACTTCAAACATTTAGATGACAACGCCACTACCTATTTGCCCGCACCAGTGTTAGTTAAAAGTAACGGTGATTACGATGCCTTACCTAACTTTGATGCGAGTGATCAAACGTTGCACTCAGCCTTTACCTCGAACATTTCCAGCTTTGATGCTTACGGAAACCCGCGTAATCGCGATCTTACTGACGGCATTGAATCTAACGTAACGTCATTCGGCTTCGAAGCCAATTTGGAACTGACCAACAGCATTACCTTGGTTAACAAATTTAGAAATAGCGACATCGACGGTGGTTTTATCGCTCCGTTCACCGATACATTTGGTGACTATGGCCCACAGAGCGCGAGTAGTATGGCAGCCGCTATTTGCGCCGCCGCGCGCGATGGTGAGGGTAATACGTTTGACTGTTCAAGTACCAACGTTAGTCTTGCCAATGGCTCGAGCGCAGGAGAACAATATGATGGGCTAGCTTTTGTTAACCTGCTCTTCGATACCGAATTTGAAGATTTAGGCAACACCATTAACGACCTCAACATTAAAAAAGAATTCAACAATGGCGTTTCCGTTACCCTTGGTTACTACTATTCCAGACAAGACATCGACACCAGTTGGAATAGCTGGCAAAGCTTCGTGCAAACCGTTGATGGTAGCGACTCTCAATACTTACACATTACCGACGCCAACGGCGCTGCGTTAGTCAACAACGGTTTGTGGACACCGAGCTTCTTATCGTGGGATTGGGATCTGCAATACACCACCACTGCACCTTATATCAACATTGGCTTTGAAGTGGGTGACAAGTGGTTGTTCGACATCAGTGCGCGTCGCGATACCGTGGACGCCGATGGCGAATTAATTAGCAGCTGTTGCGGGGGTAATACCGATTTCGATGTAAACGGAAACGGCATTATTGATGGCAATACCGAAGACGCCTCATCGGTTAACGGGTTTGGTTTTGGTGGCGGTGTTATTAACCTCAACCGCGCAGGTGCGAGCAGCCAAATCGTCAATTATGAAGCCGACAATAACGCCTTCTCGTTGGGCGGTTCATACTTATATTCTAATAGCGTTACCTTTTTTGCGCGTTACAGCGAAGGTGGACGCGCCATTGCTGACCGCTTACTGCAAATTGCCGGTACACTCAACACAGATGGCAGCTTAACTAGCACCACTTCTGGCTTTGATGAAACTGAACAATTTGAAATGGGGATTAAAATTGGCACTAGCGACTATCAGCTCAACGCTACCTTATTCGACACAGTAACTGAAGATACTCAAGCAGAAGTCACTAGTGGCCTTACGTTTATCCGAGAGTATGAAGCAACGGGTATCGAACTTGAAGGACGCTATGAATTTGGCGCAGGATTTTCGGTCTCCGGTAACTTAACGTGGACCGATGCTGAAATTAGCGACGACAAATTCAATCCTGCGTTGGTAGGCAACACGCCGCGCCGTCAAGCAGATTACATTTACACCATCACGCCACAATATGAACACGATGATTTTCTGATTGGTGCCACTTTCCAAGGCTCCGACGACTTCTACGTTCAAGATAACAACGATTTGCAACAAGATGCGTATGTCATCACTAATTTATTCGCCACATGGTTTATCACCGATGATTTCTCGGCATCCATTAACGTGAACAATGTAACCGATGAATTTGTAATCACGGAATCAGAGGAAGGTTCAGCCAACATTGGCGACATTATTCGTGCGCGTCCTTTAAACGGACGTACGACCAATGTGAGTATCAAGTACACCTTCTAAGTAGCGGTGTATCAATTTCAATCACCTACAGAAACTCCATAGCCGCTTCCCTGCGGCTGAGGGTTTACGCTTAACGTTCTGTAGGTGATTGATAATTTGGAACAACAAACGATAACAACGAATAACGAGTAGCACATGGTGGATTTCAGTCTCAGTCAGATCGATCTTGCTTTTATTGGCATGTATTTTCTTGTAGTTATGTACGTTGGGATAAGAGTGGGTTCTGATCACCAAAACGCACAGGACTACTTTCTTGCTGGTCGGAGTATGATTTGGCCTTTTGTGGGCATTTCACTCTTTGCTTCGAATATTTCCAGCACGACACTCATCGGTCTCTCCGGCGATGCTTACGCCACGGGTATTTCCGTTTTTAACTACGAATGGATGGCCTCAGTCATTTTGGTGTTTTTCGCCATTTTCTTGTTGCCCGTTTATTTAAACAGCAAAGTGTACACCATGCCTGAATACCTAGAGCGACGCTTCGATGCGCGCTCTCGATTCTATTTTTCCGGCGTGACCCTAGTCGGTAACATTCTAATTGATACCGCCGCATCTTTATTCGCTGGCGGCTTGTTACTTAAGTTGATTTTCCCCGAATACGAGCTTTGGCTAATCATTGCATTGTTGTCGTTAGCTGCTGGTCTATACACGGTTGTAGGTGGTTTAAAAGCCGTTATTTATACCGATGCCATGCAAACCGTCTTGATTTTAACCGGCGCTATCGCCGTCACCTTTGCTGCGTACGAAAAAGTAGGAGGCTGGGACAATGTGATGGCAGTTACACCGCCTGAAGCCATGAGCCTAATTCGCCCTAGCGATGATGCTGCCATGCCGTGGACAGGATTGCTGTTTGGTGTGCCACTTCTCGGCTTTTACTTTTGGTGTACCAACCAATTCATGGTGCAACGGGTACTCAGTGCTAAGAACAATCAACATGGTCGCTGGGGCTTGCTCCTTGCCGCTGCGTTAAAATTGCCCGTACTGTTTATTATGGTATTCCCCGGCACCATGGCGCGCTTGTTGTATCCCGATTTAGAAAACCCTGACATGGTTTATCCCACACTCATTTTCGATTTATTACCGGTTGGCTTAAAAGGCTTAGTAGTAGCAGGTATTTTGGCGGCGCTAATGTCCAGTATCGACTCAACATTGCATTCCGCTTCCACGCTTGTGACCATGGATTTCATCAAAAAAGCCAAGCCTAACTTAACGTCTGAACAATTAATGAAAACAGGTCGTATTACCGCGTTCTGCTTCATGCTCGCCGCAGCAGCGTGGGCACCTTTCATCGAGCAATTCGGCTCTTTATTTAAATACTTACAAACTGTTTTGGCTTACATTGCCCCGCCTGTGGTCGCTGTTTTCCTACTCGGCGTGTTGTGGAAAGGCATCACCGCAAACGCCGCTTTTATTAGCTTCATGGTATCGCTTGTCATTTCCATCGCTTTACTCGTTAGCCAATCCATCGGTTTGCTGAACATTCATTTTTTACATATTGCTGCGCTTTTGTTTGTGATTGCCTGTAGCGTCAGCATTTTTATCAGCGTGCTTCAGCCAAATAGTGCTAGCGAAGAGCAGCAAAAATACATGTGGAGCAAAGCGCAATTTCAGCAAGATATTGATGCTGAATTTAAATTGCCGTGGTGGAAGAACTACCTTGTGTTATCTGTGATTTTGCTTGCTGTCACCACATGGTTGGTGGTGGCTTATGCCTAAAGACCTGTTCCAAATTATCGTTCACTTACAGAGAGTTAAGCGTAACCCCTCAGCCGCAAGGAATCGTCTGAGGAGCTTAGATGAAAGTATCCACGGCGAGCTTGCGATAAATCTCTGTAGGTGACTGACCGTTAAACACCGTTTTAGTTACTCCAAACAAACAGCGTGACTAAGCACTTTATCTTAAGCGCACATCACTAAGAGGTATTTATGTCTGATTTATTCGCTGCGATAGAAGCAGGCGGCACCAAATTCAACTGTGCGTTGTTTGATCGACAAAAAAACATAGTGGCAGAAGCCCGCATCGCCACCACATCACCAGAAGAAACATTGGGGCAATGCATCGCGTTTTTTCAGCAACAACGTGAAGCCGGTTTAGCATTTTCTGAATTAGGATTGGCGACTTTTGGTCCTGTGGATTTAAATCCCACATCGCCCACTTACGGCAATTTAACCACCACGCCAAAACCCGGTTGGAAAAACGCACCACTAATGCGCACCTTAGCCGAAGCGCTCAATTGTAATGTTGCAATCGACACAGACGTGAACGCCGCCGCTCGTGCTGAGTATTTATGGGGCGCCAGTATGAATACTAACGTTAGTATTTACGTAACTGTTGGTACAGGCGTAGGTGCTGGTGTGCTTATCAATGGCAAACCATTACAAGGAATTTTACACCCAGAAATGGGCCATATTTTGATAGGTGATATTCAAGAAATACAAGGTGTTTGCCCTTATCACGGCAGTTGTGTTGAAGGTCTAGCTTCCGGTGCAGCCATGAAGGCAATTTGGGGAGTTCCAGCTCAAGAGTTATCGGACAATCACCCAGCATGGGCGATACAATCTAAGGTATTAGCCAAGTTTTGTCATAATCTGTTGGTAAGTTTTAGCCCTGAGCGATTGATTTTAGGCGGTGGTGTAATGGCGAAACCCGGGTTATTAGAAAGCATTACCCAAGAAACAGAGAGCAGCTTAAATCACTACTTAGCAATGGATAGCAAGTTAAGCGAGATTATTGTCCCTCCAACATTAGGAGAGCGTTCAGGCATTTTAGGCGCATTAGCGCTGGCGATGTCTGTTGCGTGAGTCATCTAAACGATTGAACTAGAAACCATCCCTCAGAAATAAAAACGCCCTACCCAAAATGGGTAGGGCCAAAAGTGCTCGGCCAGCACTTAACGACAGAAACTGCCTCTTTGGGAAAAGTAAATATCACTTGATTATTGGCTACTCTCAACAATCGCTTTCATGTCTTTCATGTAACCTCGAAGTTCCGCGCCCACGGTTTCTACTGGATGCTGACGCAGCTTCGCGTTCGCGGCCACCAACGCTTGATTATCCACACTCGTGCTTGTTACTTCCAAACCAACGCCAACAAGAGCTTTATCCAATGTTGGTATGAGCTTCTCACGCAAAATAGGCACCGCTTGATTAGCAAATAAGTAGTTACCGTATTCGGCGGTATCAGAAATCACCACGTTCATTTCGTACAAACGTTTACGAGCAATCGTGTTAGCGATAAGCGGGGTTTCATGCAACGACTCATAGTAAGCAGACTCCGGCAGAACGCCACCTTCAACCATGACTTCAAAAGCCACTTCCACACCAGTTTTAATCATGGCGATGATGAATAAGCCTTTGTCGAAGAAGGTTTGCTCATCAATTTTGCCATCGTAAACAGGTGCGTTTTCAAAACCAGTATCTTGAGTTTCTGCACGCCACCTTAATAAGTTGGCGTCATCATTGGCCCAATCTTGCATCATGGTTTTAGAGAACTCGCCTTTAATGATGTCGTCAAAATGTTTTTCGAATAACGGGCGTAACAACCCTTCGATCTCTTCCGATAGCGCCATGACTTTTAATTTATCTGGGTTTGACAAGCGGTCCAACATATTGGTTACGCCACCAATTTTCAGGGCTTCGGTAACGGCTTCTAAGCCATATTGAACAATGGCTGCGGAATAAGCGGGGTCTTCACCTTCTGCGACCATTTTGTCATAGGCTAAAATAGCGGCAGTTTGTTGCATCCCACACAAAATGGTTTGCTCGCCCATTAAATCGGATTTCACTTCTGCAACAAATGAAGATTCAAGAACGCCAGCACGATCACCACCGGTTGCCGACGCTAACGCCTTTGCTATATCGTGCCCTTCACCTTTCGGATCATTTTCTGGATGAACCGCAATGAGTGTGGGTACACCGAATCCACGTTTATATTCTTCTCGTACTTCTGTGCCGGGACACTTAGGCGCGCACATTACCACCGTAATATCGGAACGAATTTGCTTGCCTTCCTCTACGATATTAAAACCATGAGAGTAGCCTAACGTAGCGCCTTCTTTCATTAACGGCATAACCGCATCAACAACGCTAGAATGTTGTTTATCTGGGGTTAGGTTATAGACCAAATCAGCTTGCGGAATAAGCGTTTCATAGTTACCCACTTCAAAGCCATTTTCACTAGCACGTTTGAAAGATTCACGCTTTTCATCAATAGCGGCTTGCCGTAACGCATAAGCAACATCTAAACCTGAATCGCGCATATTAAGCCCTTGATTCAGACCTTGAGCACCACAACCGACAATGACGATTTTCTTGCCTTTAAGAAACTCACATCCGTTTGCGAATTCTTCTCTTTGCATAAAGCGACAATGACCCAATTGTTTAAGCTGTTCGCGTAGCGACAATGTATTGAAATAATTTGCCATTTTTAGACCTGTGTTTAATTGTGTTGCCGTCATTAACTGCTGGTAATGTACGATAATTTCCGCCGAGTGGGCTTAAGGTAACGCTAATTTCGTATTGTTTAAAATGATATATATGCAATACTTTATTGCAAATTACGCAATACCGGTTGTAAAACCAAAACAGACTGGCAGTAGGCAACAAACACATCATGGACATTCGCACACTGAGTTTATTTCAACACCTTGCTTATTCTTTGCACTTTACCCGCACCGCAGAAGCAATGTTTGTTAGCCCTTCAACCTTAAGCCGCGCCATTCAACGCCTTGAGGAAGAATGTGGCGCAACCTTGTTCATTCGAGATAATCGTTCCGTTAAACTCACCGCTATTGGCAAACAAGTGCTGCTCTTTTGCGATCAATTTTTAGATGAATGGCGCACACTGCAACAAAATATCAATGAACAAAACACGGCATTACATGGCAATCTAAGTTTGTTTTGCTCAGTAACCGCAAGCTTTAGTCATATGTCTGGATTACTCGACCGCTTTACCACGCAATACCCTCAAGTTGATATAAAGCTCTTTACGGGCGATCCCGCTGAAGCGGAACAACGAGTGTTAACGCAAAAGGCTGATGTTGCTATTGCGATTCATCGTCCTGACTTTCCAGAAGCCTTATATTTCTTCGAAATCGATAAAATTCCTTTGGTGCTTGTTACCCCCATCAATACGCCCGAGTCTCATTGGGAACAAATAAACTGGCAAACGTCACCTGTGGTTTTACCAGAATCTGGGCCATCAAAACGCATTACCAATGATTGGTTTAATTCACGTGGTATTAAACCGAATGTATACGCCAACGTTGCGGGCAACGAAGCGATAGTAAGTATGGTCGCGCTCGGGTGCGGCATTGGTATTGTGCCTCGTGTAGTTGTTGAATATTCTGTGGTTAGCAATAAAATCAAAATGTTGGATATTCCTAATATTGAGCCTTATCAGCTTGGCCTTGCTTGCCTGAAAAAACGCAAAGATGAGGCTGCAATCCGTGCTTTTATGCATCCGCAGTAAACCCAGATATGGCGTTTCAACTGACGACAAGCTTCACATTAATTATTTCTTAAACGTGTAATTAACCGTTCCAATGCGCGATAACTCATCGCTTCAGCTAAATGCTGCCTTTGAATTTGTGACGACATGGCTAAATCCGCAATGGTACGCGCCACTTTTAAAATACGATGATAACTGCGAATAGATAGCCCGAGCTTAAGCACCGCAGCGTTTAGAAACACTTGATCTTGAGGCGCTAATACACA
Source organism: Alteromonas sp. a30 (assembly GCF_026788005.1). Classification (GTDB taxonomy): domain Bacteria; phylum Pseudomonadota; class Gammaproteobacteria; order Enterobacterales; family Alteromonadaceae; genus Paraneptunicella. The sequence goes on along the minus strand of NZ_JABEPE010000025.1, from coordinate 17,717 downwards.
AGCTTCACGAATCTCCACACCGGTCATTTGTGCATTGGTTTTACCTAGCCGACGCATTTGTCTTTCTCGAGCGGCATTCACGCGTTCTCGAATAACTTCGCTGCTTTCGCCTTTGTTATGAATCTCTTTTTCAAATTGGTCATTAGGAAGACGCGACACTTCGACTTGTAAATCGATTCGATCTAAAAATGGGCCAGAGATTTTACTCAAATAACGCAAAATAACGTCGGAACTGGTTCTTCCATCATCCACATCACCGGTTGGACTTGGATTCATGGCAGCCACCAGCTGAAATTTTGCGGGAAACGTAGCTTGCCTTGCAGCCCGAGAAATGGTGACAAACCCCGATTCTAGAGGCTGTCGCAAGACATCCAATACATGCCGATTAAACTCCGTCAATTCATCTAAAAATAATACGCCGTGGTTTGCCAACGACACTTCTCCCGGACGCGGATGACTGCCACCTCCCACCAAAGCAACGGCTGAACAAGTGTGATGAGGTGCCCGAAAACTTCTTTGTTTCCAAAGTTGTGTAATCGCGCCTTTCTGTGAGATGGAATTAACAGCGGCGGTTTCGAGTGCTTCTTGCTCTGTCATATCCGGTAGTAGGTTAGGTAATCGGTTCGCCAACATCGTTTTGCCTGTTCCGGGCGGCCCTGTAAACAGGATGTGATGTTCACCTGCGGCGGCAATTTCCAGCGCGCGTTTGGCTAAGCCTTGACCAACAATATCACTCATATCAAGGTGATTAGCGTCTTCTGGTAGCGCTAACTTTTCTTGTAAAGTGGCGGCATTCGCTGGCGCAAGTAGCTCTTGCTGAATGAGGTGTTGATAAACCGTAATTAAATGATGTGAAGGTAATAACGTGGCGTTACTGATTAGGCTCGCTTCAGGTGCATTTTCTTGGGGTAAAATCACCGATTTTTTTGCTTTTTTAGCCGCTAAAACAAAAGGCAAAATACCTGACACAGGCCGAATTTCCCCGGAAAGAGCTAGCTCCCCAACAAATTCATAGGGCTGTAGCGCGGCTTCGGGAATTTGCCCGGCGGCTGAAATAATGCCAATAGCAATGGCTAAATCGAAACGCCCACCTTCTTTGGGTAAGTCGGCGGGCGCTAAATTCACGGTGATTTTCTTGGCGGGAAACTCAAACCCTGCATTAATTAACGCGCTTCTTACTCTGTCTCGAGATTCACGCACCGATGCTTCTGGCAAACCGACTATATTGAACGCAGGAAGACCATTGGCAAGATGAATTTCAACAGTGATCAGTGGGGCTTCAATTCCCACACTGGCACGAGTGTGCACAACAGCAAGTGACATAGCATCTCCTTTGCTAACTATCCGTTTTACATCACCTTATGCGCCTTCTTTACATGGCGTAGTATTAGCGTGATGTTTTGTGTGCTGGATAATGCGAAAAGCTTGCAGGGGTTGCAAGCTTTTATAGGTACTGAAAATTGTCTTAAGTATGGATATTGCGACTCAAAAAATAACACGTCCTTGTGCCGTCCAATTCTCGCAACTTTAGACTTAAAACGTCGCACGGACCCCCATGGTCAACCCTCGACCAGGTAGCGGCGCACGATCTTTCAGGAAGGAACTGTGAACTCTGGCTTCTTCATCCGTTAAGTTGGTTAATCGAGTGAAGAAAGTCCAATCTAAGCCCTCGGTTTGATATTGATAATTCAAGCTCAAATTAACCAAGGTATAGCTGTCGGTTTCGGTTTCAAATTCAGTAATGTCGTCTTGGTCGTCGTACCAAATTACTTCTAAATCACCGTAGAAATTTTGTGTTTCATAACTCAATTCGGACCCTACGCGCAACGGTGGGATACGAGGCAAGTTATCTGAATCGATTTTTGCACGAATGTAATCACCAAATAAGCTCACACGCCAATTGCTGTTTATGTGGTATTTGGCTTCCATTTCTACACCGTATAAGTCGGCATCATCTTGATAGAAGCGATAAATGGGGAAACCGGCTTCATCGTGTTCTTCTTCATGACCGGCTTCTTCCTCGTGCTCTGCTTCTTCTTCCCCATGCTCATGGGCTTCAGCAACACTAACTAAGCCCGTATTGACTTGATAAATATAGTCGTCGACTTGGTTATAGAAAATGGACGCGGTATAGCTCCAGTCGCCAGTGAACTTCCTCCACGTCAGATCGATATTAGTGCTCACTTCCTCTTTAACATCAATCTCATCAAGCTCTACATGTTCGTCATCGAGCGTATAAATCAAACCTAAGTCGTAGCTTTGCGTTGAAATATGATTTCCCGCAGAGAACATTTCCTGATGACTTGGCGCTCTTTCTGAACGCGAGACCGAGAAAGCTAATGAATAACCGGGTGCATATTCCCAATTTGCGCCAGCAGAAACTGATAAACTTGTGAAGCTTTGCTTTGCAATCTCAAAGATTTCCACCGCGTGCTCATGCTCATCTTCGTGCTCATCTTCGTGCTCATCTTCGTGCTCATCTTCATCATGATGTTCTTCAAAGATCTCAAGCTCAACACTAAACGGGTCGGCTTCTAACTCGGTTCTTTCTAAACGCCCACCGAGCTGTACGGTGACATTTTCAAAACGCTTTTCTTCAAGAATGTATAAAGCATAGGAATCGGTTTCGCTAGGAGGCGTGTACGCTTCTTCACCGACTGCCGAGAACTCAATATTGTTGTAATGTAAGCCAATAACACCATGCCAACCGTTGATTTCATCATGGTGCATTTTGAGGCGCGCTTCACTGGTTTCATTAGTGAAAACTGTTCCTACCGCACCCTCTTCAATTTCAGCGTGCTGATAATCCGTATAAGCCGCTTTTAATTGAATGGTGTTAATGCCTTCAAATGGCGAGAACAATTCGCCCGCTAACTGATAGCGAGACATATCTACATCAATATTGACCGACTCTTCCTCTTCTGGCATTAGTGACGCTTCGTGCTCATGTTCTTCTTCATGCTCGTGATCGTCTTCTTCTCCCGGATGACCATGACCCGGTACACCATAAAAGTTATCTAATTCTTGAACGGCAAAGCCTAAATAACCCGCATCTGTTATATACGAAAGGCCAGCGGTGAAATTGGAAGTATTGATGGAGCTTCCTTCTAACGTGCCAGATTCATCTTCTTCATGAGGCTCGAGTTCAGCAAAACCGGGAATGGTGTAATCGCCGGTATCACGATCAAACGCGTCGATATGCCATGCAAAATTGCCTGCGCCACCGGTTAAATCAACTTTACCAAAACGCTCATCGCCTGCCGTTTCATAGCGCGCTTCAACTTCACCCTCTAACGCACTAGGAACATAAGTTGGAATACGCTTATCAACGATATTGACTACACCACCAATTGCACCGCTGCCATATTGCAACGTGGCAGGTCCACGTAATACTTCAACTTGTTCTGCCGAAGCAACATCAACTGCAACGTTGTGATCTGGGCCAATGCGTGATGCATCAGAAACATCCAAACTGTTCTGAACAATTTTCACTCGAGGGCCATCAGTACCACGAATGATTGGGCTGCTGGCAACAGGACCAAAATAAGTGCCGTGAACACCCGGAGTGGATTTTAATGTTTCTCCAAGGGTTGGCGCTTGTTGCTTTCTGAGCATTTCTGCATTTAAAACTGAAACAGGTGTGACGGATTCAAGCACCGAGGTTTTTAGAGAATTGGCTCGAATAACGATGTTTTCAATGTTGCTTGGTTTTAATACAAAGTTGGAAACATAGTTGTCAGGAATAGGGCCTACATCGTTATCACCATGAATATATTTGGTGGAATAAACGTGCAAGTGAACGTGAGTTGGGTCGACATCTTCGAAACGATATTGACCCTTTTCATCGGTATAAACAACGCGATTAGTTCCTTCAATGGTGACTTGCGCGTCGGCAACGGGTTGACCTTGTGTATCAGTGACTTTACCTGTGATTGTTGCGGCGTTTAGCGCACTGCTAACCGCAAAGCTTAGAGCAAGAAGCGAGAGGTGTTTGGTTTTCATACTGAGAATTTCTAATTTGAGTTATGATTTTCATCACTAAATATCGAACTGTTATATTATAACATTTCATTACTCTGTCAAGCGTAACACCTAAAACTGTTGCGTTAGCTTCTGTGCATAACATTCAATTCTTTTCGGCGAGAACAACAGACATCATCATGTTTAACTAGGGTTCAGTTTAAGTTGTTAAGAAATTCAGTTAACGGGTTGTAGTATTGGTGTCATTGTTGAGCAAAACCTCCATTTCATTCTTTGTTCTCCAATGTGGTTGCAATTGTTTCATTCTCTTGTTTGTACCCCTAGAACCTTTGGTCCTAGGGGTTTTTTTTATCTGCCGACATAAACCCCTTAACCGTTGTCAACTCTGCTGCAATCATCTCCTCTCCCTTCTCGCAAATTCCTATGTTAAAGTTAAGTTAATTGCCCAATATTTATCCATCTGATTACCCGTGTTGATACGAGAATACAATTATGAAAACCGCGCCCTTAAGCCAATTCATTAAACCTGAAGAAGTAAAATCGTTAACACAAAAGAATGCATGGCAAGGAGCGTGGGTGATTGCCAAAGCATGGCTTTCTATCGTGGCTATCTTTGCCGTGGTTGTTCTTTGGACCAACCCCATTTCAATTATTGCAGCCATTATTCTGCTCGGTGGGCGGCAGTTAAACCTTGCGATTATCATGCACGATGCAGGGCATCATTTGCTGTTTAAAAGCCGTCAAGCTAACGTATTCGCAGGGAACTGGTTTGCTGCTTACTTCTTATTTTTGAATACTGAACATTACGCTAAACAACATAGCCACCACCATGGCTTAAGCGGCACAGAGCGCGATCCTGATCTCCCTAATTTCAGGGCCTATCCAGTATCAAAAGCCAGCTTCTTACGCAAAGTGGGAAGAGATGTATTTGGTATCACCGCGATTAAATTTATTTTGGGATTGATACTGAACAAAACAGGGCTAATGGAAAAGGACGATCAGCATTATCGAACCGTCGTGAAAGGTGTAATGGTAAATGTGCTGTTTGTTGCAGTGTTATGGAGCCTCAACGTAACGTGGCTTTATGCACTTTGGATTGGGGCCTTTTTCACTAGCTACATGCTAGTATTACGCATTCGCCAAGCTGCTGAACATGGCGCAGTGCCAGACGCATTAAACCGCGATCCACGAGCTCACACTCGTACAACACTAGCTAATTTTGCTGAGCGTTTGCTTTTTGCACCTTCAAAAGTTAACTATCATGTTGAACATCATTTAATACCCAATGTACCTTGTTATCGATTACCTGAATTACATAAATTGCTAGTTGAACGTGGCTATTACCAGCAATATCCGGTCACACAAGGTTATGGTGTTTTAATGAAAGATTTAATCGCCTAGCCAATTCAGAAATACCAAACGTAAAGCCCATAAAAAAGCGCCGGAAACAATTCTGTTTGCGGCGCTTTTTTCTAGAACGATTGACGATAATATAATGAAACGCGTTAGATAAACGCGTAAGCATCACCTACGAGGTTTTCTGCCAAAAGCCCTTGCGTATAGAAATCATCACGCGCCACTTTTGCCATGTCAAAACGTCCAGCAACGTAAATGCTAAAGGCTTTTAAGTCTTGATGGTCGGCAACAACGGCTTTATGTACCCAGCCAGTTTTTCCTACCCAATCTACTTCTGCATTTTCCACTACGGGAATAAAGGTAAATCGCTCATTTTCTAACGCTAAATCGCTTAATAACTGATATTCATACATATCATTTAGCGAACGCGTTCCCCAGTAAAGCGTGACATTCACATTAGAGGCACCTTCCAATGCTGCATTCAAAATAGAACGTGCATAGGAATAACCTGTTCCCCCCGCAACCAAAATCATTGGATTCGGATCTTCACGGCGCAAATACGCTTCACCTTTTGGCGAACTAATGAAGATTTCACCTTCTTTCATTCGTTCTAGCACTTCTAAAGAGCGAGTCTCTTGTTCAGATGCGCCAATGTGCAGTTCTATTTTATTATCTGTTCGTTGTGCATTAGCGATAGAAAACGCACGACGATCATTTTCAGCCATAATCACTTCAATATATTGACCGGGATGAAAATTCACTTCTACGCTCGGTCTTAAGGTCACTGCGGTAACAGTTGGAGTTAACGGCTCCATACTTTCTACCTGACACAATATTTCTGTCATTTAAATACCAACTTTAGGCTTCTTTTCAGGCGGCTTAGTTACTCAGTATCAATACCAAGCTCGTCCCAAATGTTATCAATCTTTGTTTTGATGTCCTCATCCATCACGATGGGAACACCCCACTCTCTAGTCGTTTCACCGGGCCATTTATTTGTTGCATCCATCCCCATTTTGGAACCGAGTCCCGATACTGGAGAGGCGAAATCTAAGTAATCAATGGGGGTACTTTCCACCATTGTTGTATCTCGTGCAGGGTCCATACGAGTTGTCATTGCCCAAATAACATCGTTCCAATCTCTGGCATTGACGTCATCGTCACACACAATCACAAACTTTGTATACATGAATTGGCGCAGGAATGACCACACTCCCATCATCACCCGCTTTGCATGGCCGGGATATTGTTTTTTCATAGTAACAATTGCCATCCGGTAAGAACAGCCTTCTGGTGGCAAATAAAAGTCCACTATCTCGGGAAACTGACGTTGCAAAATCGGAACAAAAACCTCGTTTAATGCCACGCCTAGAATCGCGGGCTCGTCTGGTGGTCGGCCAGTATACGTAGAATGATAAATAGGATTTTTACGGTGCGTAATATGGGAAACAGTAAACACTGGGAAGGTGTCCACTTCGTTGTAATAACCTGTATGATCCCCATAAGGTCCTTCTGGCGCAGTTTCATTTGGGTCAATATAACCTTCAAGCACTATCTCAGCGCTTGCAGGCACTTGTAAATCGTTACTTAAGCATTTAATGACTTCGGTTTTTTCACCGCGTAAAAGGCCAGCAAATGCAAATTCAGATAGTGAATCCGGCACAGGGGTAACAGCCCCTAAAATGGTAGCCGGATCGGCCCCCAAGGCAACAGATACAGGAAAAGGCTTACCGGGGTTTTCATCACACCACTCTTTAAAGTCCAGTGCGCCACCACGGTGCGACAACCAACGCATAATAAGCTTATTAGGCCCCAACAACTGCTGGCGATAGATCCCTAAATTCTGACGCTTTTTATGCGGCCCTCGTGTGACACTAAGACCCCACGTAATTAATGGAGCAACATCACCCGGCCAGCATTTTTGAATCGGCAATTTCGTTAAATCAACCTGATCGCCAGTTAGTACCACCTCCTGACACGGTGCTTTGCTCACTTCCTTGGCAGGCATATTTAACACTTGCTTAAACACTGGCACTTTTTGCCACAGATCCTTTAAGCCTTTGGGTGGCTCTGGCTCTTTCAAAAATGCCAGTAATTCGCCCACTTCTCGCAAAGCAGAAACCGACGTTTGTCCCATTCCCATCGCCACACGTTCAGGTGTTCCGAATAAGTTGGCAAGCACAGGAATATCGTAGCCAATTGGATTTTCGAACAGTAACGCAGGGCCACCGGCTCTGAGTGTTCTGTCTGCGATTTCTGTCATTTCCAGCTCGGTAGAAATAGGATGGGAAATGCGTTTAAGCAGGCCCTTTTCCTCAAGCTGGTTAATAAAGTCCCTAAGATCTTTGTATTTCATTGCGCCGAGTAATAGTCTTTAAAAGAGAGGCGATTATATGCTGCCTACCTCGGGGCCGCAAAATTAGTCGTAAATTGACTTTAAGGATGGTTGTATATGTTAATTTCTTTGAACCCCAGATTATCCCTTCTCGGGTTGAGTTTGCTCAGCTCATTTTCTGCATTGGCCTGTAATGACACGCGCTTCAGCGACTTTGATTTCTGGGTTGGAGAATGGGAAGTACGGTATGCCAACGGCGAAGTGGCTGGCACAAATACTATTTCCCCTTCACTTAATGGTTGTGCATTAGAAGAGCATTATGTAGCTGCAAATGGATATGAAGGTAAAAGCTTAAATACGTTTGATCAATCCACACAGCAGTGGCATCAAACATGGGTCGATAACACAGGGTTAGTATTGCAACTTGATGGCAACCTCAGCGAGAATAAAATGGCGCTTTGGGGTAAAGGTTTAGATCAATCCGGCAAGCTCATCATGCACCGCATTGTTTGGGAAAAGCTTGCCGTCGCGCCGCAAGGTCAGCGTCCATCACTCACACAAACTTGGCAAGTGAGTCAGGACCAAGGGCTAAGCTGGCAAACATTATTCGAGGGCTTATATTTCAAAGCCCATGCGGCAGAAAATCAAGACGATAAAACGCCGCAGCAACCAGTATTTAACGGCAGATAACCTATTAGCGAATGGCTTCATCGTGTATGCCCGAGATAAACGTCAAACATGTGATAAAATCCGGCAAAGCGATGAAGCATTTTATCGGTATAGCTTTTATAATCTGTGTAGAATTTTTCGATACGGCTAGTGCAATGACCTCATCCATTTATCTCACAAAAGAACACGATTTACCTCAAGTATTCCCCAATATCATTGAACCTTTCTGGGAACAGAATGTGGTGGAAACACGGTTTGAAGGGGAAAATGGTATTCAGATTTTTGCTGCCTACCTCATTCATCCCACGCCTAAAGGCAGTATTGTTATTTCCGGCGGCAGAACCGAAGCAGGGGTTAAATTTAAAGAGCTTTTCTACGACTTGTATCAAAATGGTTACTCGGTCTTTACCGCTGATCATCGTGGACAAGGCTTATCAGGCAGAATGCTGAAGGACCCAGAACGAGGTTATGTCGAAAATTTCGATTTATACGTTAAAGACTTCAAAACCTTCTACGACTCCATTGTACTACCCAACAGTAAAACCCTTCCCTTTTTGCTGTGCCATTCTATGGGTAGCACTATTGGGGCGCTTTATGCCATAAAATACCCAAAAGACTTCCAACGTATTGTATTTAGCTCCCCAATGTTTGGCATTGCAGGCCCAATTACCCAAGAACAAGCTCGCAAGGTTATTTCCGTTGTTAAGCGTATCAATCGCTTATTTAGCCGCACGCCTTGGTACTTTTTCGGACAAAAACCTTATGCAAATGAATTCTTTATTACCAATAATATTGTGCAAAGCGAGATCCGCTTCAACATCCATAATAATGTTTTTAAAGAATATCCCGCTTCGCGCCTTGGAGGCGTCACCGTTGATTGGCTAGACCAAGCTTTAATTGCAATGGACAAAATTCTTCAACAGGCTCACAAAATCACAACACCAGTGCTGTTAATCCAAGCAGAGGGCGATAGCATTATCGATAACACTTCCCATCAACCCGTTTGTAGCGCTATGCCAAATTGCCTTTTTGAAGTTATTCCCGGAGCGCGACACGAGTTGTTCATGGAGCAAGACCAATACCGCACCCCAACTTTGGAAAAAGCATTACAGTTTTTTCAAACGGGTGCGCAAATTGAAGAGTTCAAACCTTCTCAACCTGTCGTCACTGAATAGCTATTTTGTGACAGCCCAAGACGCCACCATTGGTTTGTTTTATACTGCGCCCCTGTTTTTTTATCACGATAAATCATGCTAGATATTATTCTCTATCAACCCGAAATTCCGCCTAACACAGGCAATATCATTCGTTTATGTGCCAATACGGGTTATAACCTGCATTTAATTGAGCCGCTAGGCTTTGACTGGGAAGATAAGAAAGTGCGTCGAGCTGGGCTCGACTACCACGAGTTTGCCCATGTTCAGCGACATGCTTCTTTGCAGGTTTATTTGGAAAAAAAACCCAACAAAACCGTTTATGCTTGCACAACCAAAGGTACTCAATGGTTCACTGAGCCCAAATACAAAGCGAACGATGCGCTATTGTTTGGTCCTGAAACCCGAGGCTTACCAGAAGACATCATTGAAAGCTTGCCCGCGGCGCAAAGATTACGGATCCCGATGTTGCCAGATAGTCGCAGCATGAACTTGTCAAATGCCGTCAGCGTTTTTGTTTATGAATCTTGGCGCCAACTCGATTTTACAGGGGCGCGTTAGTTACCCTAAAAATACTCAGCTTAACTAACACATTTTCTGGTTGCGTCTATACTCTATTTTATCATGTCTGTGGAAGTACATTGCTACGGTGATAAGCATTATAGATATTCAACAATTAAAGAAAAATAAAAATGAAAAAGCTGGATTCGCTAGTCGTCTCAAAAAACGAGATTTTGTCCGTAGTAGTGATAGGTGGAAGTGAAGCAGAGAACATGAGAATAGACAAAATGCTGCAACAAAGCGGCGTGTCTTCTACTCATTTTCAGGTTCCACCGGTGACGCTTATAACTCCAAAAAGCAATGACGACAACATTTCAACCCTTCCCCCCCTCAACACCATAAACGCCTTTCTCATTATTCAAGACAGCACCAACAATTGCGGCTCTGTCGCCACCATTCGTCAACGTTATCCCCATATTCCTATCATTGTCATTATCAGTCATTACGATGCCAATCTTGCTTCAGATGTTCTGAAAAGTGGTGCTCAGGAATGCATCACACAACAAGAGGTTTCTCCCGAATTATTAAAGATGTTAATCAACAACGCACAAACACGCTTGCAAACAGATCAACATCAACAACGTGCGCTGGAAGATTCGCAGACTCGAATATCGGAATTGGAAAAGATTGCTCATACGGATTATTTAACACACATCCCTAATCGGGCTTCTTTTAATAAAATTATCAGTCGTCGCTTGTACAACGCGATGCGTTCAGGCAAACCTGTTGCGCTCATTTATTTAGATTTGAACGACTTTAAGCATGTGAATGATACCTTTGGTCATGATGCAGGCGACAAGCTGCTGCAACACGTAGCCAAAAGATTGCGTCAAACCTGCCGAAGTACAGATTTTCTTGCGCGACTCGGAGGCGACGAATTCGCTATTTTAACGGAACAAATGGACTACCGATGTGAAGTTTTCGCGCTAATTGACCGATTGACGAAAGCGTTTGAGCCACACTTTAACCTTAATACAATACAGTTAGCGTGCCGTCCAGCTATTGGTGTCGCATTTTATCCCGATGGGCAAACTCCCGAAGTGCTGGCTCAACAAGCAGATTCAGCCATGTATTTAGCAAAGCAGAAGCTTAGCAATCCTGTTTGCTTCTATACAAAAAAAATGCGCCACCAGTTCTCTCGTTCGCTTCAAATTCACACTCAAATCCCTAATGCCATTGAACAGGGAGAATTCGACGTACATTTCCAACAAGGTGTTGATACTCACGATAGCCAGCATCTTGTATTTGAAGCTCTGTTGCGATGGAAGTCGTTATTCTTGGGAAGCGTGATGCCCGGTGAATTTATTCCAGCACTCAACAAAGGCGAGCAGGAAAATCAACTCACATTATTGGTCTTACAAAAGTCCAACCTTCTATTAAACCTTGCTCCCCGCGACCGTAAAATTACCATTAAAATCAATGTAACACCGTCCCAAATTGCAAGCCTTCACTACATCAATCAATTCATTGCACAAATGGAAGAATTGAACATACCTCCGCACTCAATTTGTTTGGAGGTGGGATCGAAAGAAGTAGGACAAAACCCGACTCGATTACTCGCTGGTTTCGACTTAATAAAACAAGCGGGGATTCGTTTATCCCTTGATAACTTTGGTGTTGATGATGTGTCACTGGAACAATTGCTGAATATCCCCATTGATATTCTCAGTTTCGACAAAGAAATGACGAAATTCATCACTCAAGACGAAGGCAAACGCGCCATGATCGCAGGCGTAGTTGAGATGGCACACCGCCTCGGTATCCGAGTATGCGTTGAAGGTATTGAACAGGAAATTGAGCACGAAATCACGAATAAACTAGGGTGCGACTTCCAACAAGGCTTTTTCTATTCTGAACCTAAACCCCTGCCCAAATTATTTTGACGCAAATGGTCTTTTTCACATTCAGATAATTTAAAGAAAAATAGTACCCCAAAAACCTGTTAAATCAAGATATGAATGGGGTATTATCCATTTGTATAAAAATTTTCACCCCACCAACACGACCACTTTAGGTTTAAATTAGGATCAATGTTATGCATTCATCAGAAAAAGGCTTTTTGGAGCGTTGCCTTGAACGTCCCGTTATTGAAAGAGCCACGATCATCATGATCATAGCCGGAACCATTTTGACGCTTGTTAGTCATGGTGGCAGGTTAGTCGAAGGCGACTTTACTTGGTATAGCATCGTTCTGACTTACATTATCCCCTACATTATTACCACAATTAGTATGACCATCGACAGGGCGAGAAGAGAGTTAACCGCCACAGAACTAAAAGAGCAGCGAGCAAAAGAATATCCTGCGGAAAAGTTGCTCGATCCGCTTAACGAAATTGATACCTTATCCAAACAGGTTTTTGAAAATGCGACTCGTGTAAATCACGTTTCTTATGAAAGAGCCTCATTTGCACAAGAGGTGGTGAACAGAATGGGGGAAATTTCTAATAGCTTTGATTCTTTCGCCTCCGAATTTAAAGATGGCGTGTCACAGGCAGAAACGGCTGAAAACACCTTCAATATTGTGCATCAATATATCAATTCTATGATTGAGTCTATTGATACAACCGCGAAAGCATCTGATGCCTTGCGCGAGCAAATTAACACATTCCTTCAAGAATTCGACAAGATAAAAGGCTTGGCGACCACCATTACATCAACCTCCGAACAAACAAACTTACTTGCCCTAAACGCTGCCATTGAAGCGGCAAGAGCGGGCGAATCCGGTAGGGGCTTTGCAGTGGTTGCAGAAGAAGTTAAGGCGTTGGCGAACAACTCCAAAGAAAATGCCGACAGCATCAATCAAACTTTGACACGACTCGTTGGTAGTCAGGATATTATCACGAAAAATATTGCCGATTTATCCGACACAATGGACGGCGCTTTAGACGATTCAAAAGAAGTGAACGCTTGCTCAAGTGAGGCTAAAGAAGCCCTGAATGTGTTAAATACAATTTTGAATAACGCTCATCAGCAAACGCAAACACAAATCCACAATCTGCAAGAAATCCATAACACGGTTACTGAAATAGCTGATGGTGCCCAAAAAGCCATTGCAGGCTCAGCAACCAATATGAAAATTGGTGAGCAGCTAGTTGAAAAAACAGAACACGTTAAAGAATTTGCATCTAACATGCAGCAAGCGGTTGTTAACTAACGCTGGTATGGGGAACCATAGGTTATAAAGTGACCATGGTTCTTCAAAGCTTCCCCAAGACTCAGTTCCTCGCTCCGTTAGCTTCCCAATATTTCGTTTTTCTAACGCAAATTGACCAAGTGACACCTGTTATTTGGAAACAATATTTCACAAACAAATACGCCACATAAGCCTAATAATATAGGCTCATGATTTCAATTATTGATACACTATCACATTAGATGTTGGAGCAATAAACAGCGTTGAATACCGTGGTCTATTACGCCTTATATGACGATACAACAGGACAATATTACAGAGGTCAGGATGTCGCAGCTCACCGAATTTTTTATACAACCGCAAGTCGTTAAGCGCGCATTTATCGTAGCCATCATCGTTGGCACCATCTTAAACATCATCAACCAAGGTGAAAATTTCTTAAATCAGAGTGTGGTGTGGTGGAAAGTCATTCTTACCTACATGGTGCCTTATTGCGTATCAACTTACAGTAGTGCAGCCGAACGAAGCAAGAAATGTCATTGACATAGCGCACCTTAAAAAGAATAGCGTCGCTGTTTAGTACATCCAAACCCGCACTTGCTCTGGATGTTTGGTTTCTTTCAGGCTGTTGTCGATTGAACAGCGAAACGACTGACGCTCTTCCTTGCCGAATCCATCTTTCACTGTTACCAAGCCTGTGACATCCGTTACTGTTTTTAATAGCTTATTCTTTTTGCTATTTACTTCATGAATGTCATATCCGTAGCGCGCTTTATCCTGTATTGCTTGAACACACAGTTTTTCCTGCCATGTGTATTTGTCTTTGCAACCGGAGAGTAGAAGTAAAAAAATAGAAATCATCAAAGCAAGCGCTCGGGATGATAGAGTTTGCGGCATTTTTTAAGTCCTAGAGCAGTGACATTGCTATTCAAAACAACAGCAGAACGTCAATTATCTTCTTATACAATAACAACAAGAGCGTATAAAACGAGTGTTAATGAGCATCATTTTAACCCAAAAAACCTAATATAATTATCGAGTTAACATTAACGGTATAGCATTTTATACAGCAAAATAGACAATTGTTGATGTCATATACAATATAGAGCATATTACTGTTCATAGAGAAAAACAGCTTAAACAATTTGTAATGGACTTGCCCATGCCTGATCACGAAAAACTCAATTATGTGGAATTCCCCGCCTCTGACTTAACCGCCACAAAAACCTTCTTCGAAGCCGTTTTTGGCTGGTCTTTCACCGATTACGGTCCAGAATATACTGCTTTTAGCGATCAGGGACTAGACGGTGGTTTTTTCACTTCACCTTTAAGTAACCAGACCGAAAATGGTGGCGCATTATTGATCTTTTACAGCAACAATTTAGAAGCGACCTTGAACAAAGTAGAAGCCAATCAAGGCAAAATCGCGAAGCCGATATTCTCCTTCCCCGGAGGAAGACGCTTTCACTTCATTGAACCTAGTGGCAATGAGTTTGCGGTGTGGAGCGATTTAGAATAACCTCCGCTCCACATAACATTCCAATCATTTAAGCAGGACCATCAAGCCTATGGCATTACTTTGGCTTATTACTCTTTTGTGGGCATTTTCTTTTTCATTGATTGGCGAGTATCTTGCCGGACAAGTTGATGCTTATGTTGCCGTTACTTCTCGTATGGCGCTTGCGCTGCTGATTTTCCTGCCATTTTGGCGTCGCATAAACTGGCGTTTAGCCGTTACTTTAATGCTGATTGGCGCGGTTGAAATTGGCATCATGTATTTGTTTTTATATCAGTCTTACCAATACTTAAAAGTACCCGAATTGCTGCTTTTCACCATTTTCACCCCTATCTATATCAGTTTATTTTCCGATATTTTCGCACGACGACTCCCTAAACATTTTTGGGCCCCGGCACTGTTGGCAGTCGCAGGTGCAGCGGTGATCCGCTGGACTGATTTAAGCAATGATTATTGGCGTGGATTTTTGCTTATTCAAGCGGCAAACGCCTGCTTTGCTTTTGGGCAAGTGTGGTATCGACACCTAAATCAAAACATCAATATTCCTCATAAAACTCGGTTCGCTTGGTTCTTTTTTGGTGCGTTATGCATCACTTTATTAGCAACAACAATGCTTGGTGATACCAACAAATTACCCTCAACGCCAACCCAATTTAGTGTGCTGCTATGGCTCGGTATTGTTGCATCCGGTTTAGGTTATTTAGGTTGGAGTTATGGCTCCACTAAAGTGTCGGCACAACAATTAGCGGTCATGAATAACATGCTCATTCCTGCTGGCATTTTGGTGAATGTTGTTATTTGGCAAGGGCAAGCAGATTGGGGACGACTGGCCATTGGCAGCTTGTTTATTCTTGCTGCGCTGACGTTAAGTCGAAAAGCCGTCCATCAATCTTGAAGCAGGTTCACACTTCTTTGTTTGTGGTGAATCGGGATTTAGTGCCATCGAAGCGGTCGAACAATTCTCTGTGGGCTTGGCGAGAAAAAGTATCTTCTCGTTGCTCATATTGACCAATCCATTCAATGAGCATCGGCAGATTTTCATCTTGAGCCGATTTAGATGCGTATTTGTGCGGCTCCCACGGACGTTTTTGGGCATTCTCAACGCACTGAGAAATAGGCAAATCGAGGAAAATAACCTCTGTAGCCTCATCAAGCACCAGCGCCAGTAAATCCGCATAACAGCCTTCAATCACCCAGTTCTCATTGTTTTTCACAAAGTGAGTAATATCGAGATGAGCCGCTTCCAAAGGCTTTCGTACAGGAGGATGTTGCGGTAGCCATGCGATGCTATCTAAATCCAAATGCGCCAACTGCCACGCGTCTTTTAACTGCAACGCTAACGTGGACTTCCCCGAACCAGAATTGCCAAATACAATGATTTTCTTCAATGTTATTCCCTTGAGCACAGCGCTAATGCACGAGTTTAAATAGCTGTGTTTAATTGTCTACAGGTGACTAATATTTTGTCGTGGATATGTCGTATTTACTTTTAGTATTTGCTTTTAAATTTAGTCACTTTTTCCAGATAACGGCGCGACTCCGCTCGCGGATGTTTTTGCGTTAGCCGCCAATACACCTGACTTGGTGTGAGATTGTTAATCACCGCTGGGGCATTTTTACGATCGCGACTAAACGTTTTGAACACATTGCCCGCGCCGCCATTGTAAGCAGAAATAATACTGTATTCACGACTGGTAGAATTGCTGACTTTCTTCAAATAAATGTCATCGAGGATGTGTAAGTATGCGGTGCCAATATCAATGTTTTGTTCCGGCTTAAACAACACAGATTTCGTCGGTTTGTCGTTACGCTTTTTAATACGCGTGTAAACATCTTTGCCTGCGGTAGAAGGCACCACTTGCATTAAACCGTATGCGTTAGCGGCGCTTACCGCAAAAGGGTTGAAGCTGCTCTCGGTTTCGATAATGGCGTAAATCAACTCAGGTTGAACCTGATACTTCGACGCTGACGCCAACACATATTGGGAGTATTTCTGTTTTCTTAACTGCTCATGATTCCGCTCCATTGGCACAGTGACATAGTACGTTGTGCCTTTGCTAGAGCGCTTCGATTTCATTTGCGTTGTAATTAAATGATCGGCATAACGTGACGCTCGCCACTGATAACGAATGGGTTTTTTGTCATGATCCAACACCTGCCCATAAAGATACGGTTTACCGTTAAATTGTGGTGATTTGTCGGTGAAAATGTCGGTCGCTGTTGGGTCATCTGTGGTTAAAAGCGTGGTGACAATCGCATCCTTTAAGTGCTGATTGGGATTCTGAGTATTAATCGTTTCGACGGTGATGGTTCCCGCGCCAAAATCCACTAATGCGCGTGAGCGGTAGTTATCCGTATATTTCACGTATTTCTTTTTGGAGGGGACCTTTGCTTCTTTTTTACCCCACACCTTACCGGCGTTACCTCGTAGCTCATCTAATAGCTTTTTAATGCTTTGGATATCTCTGACCAGCGCAGTAGGATCGTTTTTGTATTGCAGCTCTTTTCGCTTAGCGAAGCTTTTTAGCGCTTGCTCGGGCTTATTAGTTTGTAACGCTTGAACGAAATTACGCTGATCCGTCGCGGAGCAGGCTAGGAGTAGGAAAGTGACTGTTGCTGCCATTAGAGCGCGCGAAAAAAAAGAAAAGCTTGCCATGATTCGCCCCGAGTCAATTGAGAAACAAAATGCCTGTTTATTATCAACTGAATTGAGGGTTCATTACCACAAGCTTTTGTTTCAAATAGCGAATTATCAATCACTACTAGAGAATTAGGCGCAAACCCTCAGCCGCAGGGAAGCGGCTGCGGAGCGTACATGGAAGTATTTACAGCGAGTTTGCGATAAATATCTACCGGTAACTCGAACATGAAGTCCACCTGAAAATCCGCTTGGCGTGTAAACGCAGCCTGCTCGTAATTCAACAAGTTACCGGTGGAGAATTAGGCGCAAACCCTCAGCCGCAGGGAAGCGGCTGCGGAGCGTACATGGAAGTATTTACAGCGAGTTTGCGA
>NZ_JABEPE010000024.1 GCF_026788005.1 Alteromonas sp. a30 | reverse complement strand
TATTCATATAGTTAATGTTGGTTTATTCGTGGTGTTACCAAAATTACTGTTTTCCGACACCCCCACCAATTTTAAGCGCTTTACTTATAATGGAGTGCTGGAATATGACTTATATATTTTTGTATTTATAACGAGAGGGAAGGGCGTATGTAGTAAGTCGGATGTTGATGTTTTACGGTAGGCTTTTACAGCTACTATATAATAAGAAAGCTTTTCGCCAACAAACTGAATGCAATGAAACTTGCTTGGCATGTGGCTACTAAGTAAAGAATCGAGAGCGTTGCTTTTAGTTGTTAAGTTATTTGGATCCATTTTGGATCCATTGGTGGGAAGGAATGTCTGATTATGTCTAACATGCTAATAATACATTTTGCTGTATGCCGCTATTTTAAAGGACATTAACAGACTTATTCGGACATTTTAATCCGTTAAAATTGGGCTGAGAGGGTTCAAGTCCCGCCTTCCGCACCAAATCACAGTAACCACCACCCAATTGCTCTGTAAGCCAGAATGGCTGCGCGATTGGGAGGAATTTTGCGGTTCTAAAACCTAATTCTAGGTCATATTCCAACTTGTCAGTAAATACCAGTTTTAGCACGGTTCTTTTGTGCTTTATGTCGTCTGAAAGCCAGAGTTTATGCGGGTTTTCTAAAAAATTCATAGCGGTTCTAAAAGTGGTTTCAAAATCAGGCAATGGTCTGCCGCAATTTTTGATTTTTTCATCTACTTCGGTTTTTTTCGCTCTAGCTCCTGAATACTTTTTTCATAGGTGCTGATAAGTGTTGGGCTTTCAGTATCAATAACCCGAGCCACAAGCTTCTCGATTTTACTCTCAATACCTTTGAGTGTTTCTACATTGCTTGCATGGTTTGACTGGTGATTATTGCGGCGCTTGTCCCAGTGTATCGAAAAGTTCTTCTTTGCCAGTTCAAATAGGTCAGAAGGAGGTTTGAGCTTGATGAGCATGTCATTAAACTTGCTTTCCACTTTCTCTGCTTTTGCGGATTTGCCGTACTGTGAGCAGCTTTTACGGTAACAAAGGTAGTAATCGTAATATTGGAGCGTCCTTTGCTTTTTGCCGAGGTGAGTGTCTCACCGCAGCCTGAGCAGGTGATAAACCCTCTTAGCGGGAAATCCAAATTCAAATCTTTACGGGTAGGAGCTTTAGCTTGGCCGTTTAAACGATTTTGAATGAATGCTTGTCCCAGAGAGCGGAACGAGTGTTGTTAATTGGTTTGTTAGATTTCTTACTCATAATGTGTCCACAACCTTAGGACTTTTATGGTGTTTGACTCTTCCAAAACTTGGTAAACAATACGGTGCTGTATGTTAATTCGCCTCGAATATGCGCCTGCGAGATCACCCACTAACTTCTCAAATGGTGGTGGAGTGTGAAACGGATCTTCCTGAATGATTTCTAAAAGAGCTTTAGTCTTATTTTTTAAACCGCTGCTAGTGAGTTTTTTAGCATCTTTTTGTGCTTGCTTAGTGAAAACAACATTCCATGTCACCAGTCCAAATCTCCATCACATTCTGAAACGTCCGTTTCCATTCCACTTTTAATTGATTCTCTCATTCCAGGGATTGAAAGAAGATACAGAGTTTCTTGTATTGAGTTCCAATCACTCTCGGAGACAAGTACTGCGTTATTTCGTTTACTAGTAATTAAGACAGGCTCATGAGACTCGGCAGTTTCGTCTATAACACGGTACAAATTAGCACGCGCTTCGGTAGCTGATAACGTAGACATAAATATTCCTCCATACTCCCTGAGCGTACGTTAAAGCGTACTAAAATTCAACTGAAATTTAGACACAATAACTCCCAGTGAAATGCTAGCCCCCGCATTTTCGTGGGTTAGCTGAAAGAGTGTCAGGGAAACACGTTCAGGGTTGACAAAGGGAGTCATATCAACGTTTAAGCTAACCGGCAGCTCGTTAGCGCGAAGCGTCCTTTGTTGATGCGCTTTGTGTACGCCCTGCATGGGCATGAACTAATGAGGTGAAAGTTCTCTGTAGGAAGGTCATCATTCTTGAGCAATTAATATTGCTATTAGAAGATAACTACTAGCGAACGGCAAGGGCTAATTCGTGAGGATTTGTCTGAAGGAAGCCGCTAGCCATAAGTTTGCTCATTATGCAGATGGTTTTTCCATACTGGTAAAGACGCCTCGTTCGGGTGAACGCGTGTTAAATAGTATCAGCAGATTCCTGAGTCACCGTTTGAAGCTGGTTGTTAATACAACCAAAAGCCACGTCGTTAAAGCCAGTGAAAGCAAATTCCTTGGATTTACCTTCAAGGCAGGCCGCATTCAATGGCACCCAAAGACTGTTCAGAATTTCAAGCAACAAGTCAGACGGCTAACAAACCGTAACTGGGGTGTGTCGATGCATTACCAGCTCTTTAAACTCAGCCAATATTTACGTGGCTGGATTAATTACTTTGGCATCGCAAATTGTTATCAACGCTGTGTAGAACTGGATCACTGGATCCGGCGCAGAGTGCGAATGGCTTACTGGCGTCAGTGGCGAAAGCCGCGTACCAAGGTACGAAACTTAATGAGACTGGGCGTGCATGTTCAAGCTGCGGTGGCGTGTGGTATCACCAGCAAAGGGCCATGGCGTAGTGCAAAATCTCTGGGGATCAATCAGGCGCTATCACTTGATTACCTAAAATCCGAAGGGCTTTATTCGCTACGTGATGGATGGATCGCGCTTCACTATTGTTACCAACTATCCTAAATGAAACGCCCTGTGCGGAGCCGCATGCAGGGTGTTGTGGGGGCTGGAGGCTAGATACCTCCGGCTACCCGATTAGGTTTCGGACCTCAGCAGTTGCTTTGAATGTTCATTGATTTCGTTGTGCTCGAGCATCTTTAGCGGGCTAGTAGAATTTACAGCCCAATAATGCCTTGGCCCCGAATAATGAATTGTATTAAATATCAGGTTGTGGAATAAGTTAAGACAAAGCAGCAGGTTATCTCTTTCTTTTTCAAGTGAAGCAGCGTTCATTTCTTTTGTTTTTGGATGAGCACTAGCGTTTCTTAGCTTGCTCCAAGACTTTTTTTCATCTTGAGATATGATGCCAAGTTGAACTAAATAATCTAAGGATTTTGCTGCTGTGATATTTTTCCAATAGGATACACTGCTTTTTAATCTGTCAATTTGTGCGGTAGGTATCTCAATCTCTGATATTAATTTTTTGATTCTCAATATTTCTTCATCTAGGTGGTCATTGACACCCAACTGCTTAAACTTAGGTATAAAGACATCATTTAACATGCCTTCAATAGCAACTGACAATGTCAATATTGTAATGCTGTTTTTAGATTGAAACGAGTACCAAACTCTTGCCCATTGACTATAGATGCTTTCAAAGAAATTTGGCTTTACTTTATATAATTCAAAGATATTTCTAAAAATCTGATAATGATAATCTGTTTCGACTCTTTTATTTCCGTATGTGCTTGGCACAGGGTTTGATGATCTCTGGCGTTTTTGTATGTTACTGATGCTTTTTATAATACTTACTTGACTTTGCTTGTTTCTCTTTACTATGAAAATTGGCTGAAGCATGCTTCCACTTGTAAAGCCGATATAGAATTTTAGACATTCAAAAACTTGCTCAACATCAAATACTCCTGTTACGCGACAATATGTATATTGTTTCTTGTCAATAATGGATATCTTGAACTTATCCATCTCGATAACAGTTTCATTCCAGCTATGGGATTCATAACCTAGCGTAGATGTTTCGCTGTTGGATTTATTTGCAGGAATATCACAGTATTCGGAAAACTCGAAATAGAGAAAGTTATCATCTCCTTCTTCAATTTCTTCGCACTGTAAGTTACTGAGAATAATATTTTTTATATTTGGTGGTTGCCTATCAGATAAACTGAATTCAACGGAGAATCCTGATGCTTTCAAAGTATCACCAGATATGGTTTCACATTCTAGATAGAACTTTTCTTTCTCATCCAGTGAGTCTTTTGGAAGTTTCTCTGAAAACATTACACTCGGTATATTATTATTTTGAGTGCATATGAATTCGAGATATAGAACTCCATGCTTGTTAATTTTTATAACACCATGTCCAAATAGCTCAACCCCATCTTCTTGCCATATCTTTATATTTATACAATGAAGTTCAAGCTTTCCTTCTCTCAGTAGTGGCGATAGTTCTTTTGTTGATTGCATTTGTGCTCTAAACTCTTGAAGATGTTGATAATTGCTATGAGAAACCTAACGCCTCGTTAAGAGGCAAAAAATTGTTGGCTAAAATTAGCGACGAAGGAGCAAAAGCCAACTGTTTTTTGTCCTTTTAAACGACTTGTTATAAGTAAACTACGCCGTACTATTTTTTAAAGATTCTTTCTACTTCATCACGTATAGGGCGATAAAAGAATTTCTTACCCAGTAAGATAAGTACTTCATTATCAGGATCAATTAGCTTGAATATTTTACCGGTTGGTTCATCGGCAGTTTCATGATGACCAATCATTGGAGAAGGAAAGAAAAAACCAGCATCATGAGAAATAACATATGTATCTAATTTCTCATCAAAATGCTCCCAAGCATTGCGTATGTCTCTATTAGCAATAGGAGAGTCATCGGTAACACCGAAGTGTTCTTTTAATTTTATTCCTCGGCTTTGTCTCATGGCTAATTGCTCAGGGATCTCTTTCTTTTTGCCCATTGAGGTCGGCCAAAAATATCGAGACAGAGCCGCAGCGTGGCCAATAGCTTCCTGAATTGAACTAATCAGTTCATAAGCATCATCGCTACCAACCATTGAATCATATCGAGCAAAAGCATTTAAACAACGTTCTGCCGAATAATGAATGGATTGTCCATAAAACGCCAAATGCATTGGTTGAATACCGTCACAAGTTTCATGTGTGATTTTTGCTCTGCGTTCTAACTCGGCATTATCCATATGTGACTAAATCCTCATTTACTTATAACAGGGTATTACTGCGAATTCTCGGTAACAACCTGCATTAGTAATGCCTCAATTTCACCACTTCGCAAAAATTCCCTAATTTTAACAGCACGATAGCCGAAATATCTACTCTTAATTGAGTTGATTATTTTGATGAAAGCGAGAATTGAGATTTATAGAGGTCTCTGTAAATCCAGTAAGTGTTCTATTTATATTATTATTATCAAACACATAGAAAAATTACACTGTTAAAAACGAGCCTTTAAGTGCGTGAAAGCAAAAATTTCCACTCTAAGTTCAATTCCATGAATCAACACCAAGCTACAAGAAACAGCGGCTCGGTAGCATCGAAGCGCTGAGCACAAACAAAACTCCCATCACTCCGCAGTTCTCCCCACGCCGCACCTGCGGATTTCATCAAGCGTTTTTTCTGCATGTGCAGAACTGCCATGAGTCGCCGTAGAGCTAGCCTAGAGCGCATATTTAACATTATTAGGAATTCTGCATATTTCGCATTTTTGCAGTCTTAAAATGCATTTGAGAGTCTGGCTAAAATCATCATTGAAATTCAATAAATAGGGCGATGCTTCGGAAAAGGGTAATTTGGGTAATCAGATTACTAAATAGTTACCGTTAAGTTACCATTTGTTGAATGAAATAAACTCTCTTATATTCATATGGTTAAGAGTGATTTTTTATGATGTTACCAAAATTACTGTTTTGCGACACCCCCACTAATTTTAAGCGCTTTACTTATAATGGCATGCAGGAATTCAACTATATATTTTTGTGTGTAAAACGATAGGGAAGGGTAATCTTACTAGGGAGTAGTAAGCCGGATGTTGGTGTTTTAGGGAACGGTTTTACAGCTTCTATTTATTAAGAAAGCTTTTCGCTAACAAACCGAATGCAATGAAACTTGCTTGGCATGTGGCTACTAAGTAAAGAATCGAAAACGTTGTTTTTTGTTGTTAAGTTATTTGGATCCATTTTGGATCCATTGGTGGGAAGGAATGTCTGATTATGTCTAACATGCGAATAATACATTTTTCTGTATGCCGCTATTTTAAAGGACATTAACAGACTTATTCAGACATTTTAATCCATTGAAATAGGGCTAAGCGGGTTCAGGTTCTGCCTTCCGTACCAAATAAAACAAGGCTAGTACGGTTAGTGCTTAGATGCGGTTCATTTTGCAGCAGTGCGGGCAAGCCTTGATTACGGAGCCATTCCAAACTTAAAACGTTAATGCTATGCCTTATGAACCTTGAATGGCTTCGAGCCCTTCTCTCATTGAGATGATCGAGGCCTTTAGTTTTTCCTTTTTAGACTCATATTCTCCTAACGTATCTTCGCAGTTAGGCGCTTCAGTTAGGCGTCTTGAGGCTTCGTTTGTTTCTAAAATTAACTGTTCTATATAATGTGTTGATGTATTCATAGGAAAGCAGAAGTTTTCTTTTAATTAGTTCTTCACTCTATTCATTGTTCGCGCCCTACGATGCTTCGGCAGGGTAAAAAAAATGAACAATCTAAGTGTATCCTAATCCCTAAAGTATGTTGTTGAAAAGAATACCTCGGAGGCATTAGGTAGCTATTCTAATACGTAACAGGTAAAAAGAAAGTCCAAAGTTCTAACAAATCTGTTCGTGTATTTAAGAAGCTTCTGGTTTAAATAACAAATGTTTTATTTCAATCGTGTTTGCCGTCTTTAACTAGCGTAGATAAAAGTTTGATTAAAATTCAAAGAATTCCTTAAATTACACTGTTACTAGGGCAGATCAGTAGCTATACTGTGCGCCGAAAATTGTAAGTATAGAAAGATTGATAAAGGATACATTAAGTGACTCCTATTACTAAAACCTTCCAGTATGGCAAACATACTGTCACCTTGGAAACAGGTGTAATCGCAAGACAAGCAACCGCAGCTGTTCTAGCAAGCATGGATGATACCTCTGTTCTTGTTACTGTGGTGGGCAAAAAAGAAGCAAAAGAAGATCAGGACTTCTTCCCATTAACAGTAAACTACCAAGAAAAAGCCTATGCGGCGGGTAAAATTCCGGGAGGGTTCTTCAAGAGAGAAGGGAGACCTTCTGAAGGCGAAACGCTCATCGCCCGTTTAATTGACCGTCCTATCCGTCCTCTTTTCCCAGATGGTTTCAAAAACGAAATTCAAGTTGTTATCACAGTTGTTTCAGCTAACCCTGAAATCCCAACTGACATTATTTCCATGATAGGTACTTCTGCGGCGTTAGCCATTTCAGGTATACCTTTCAATGGCCCACTTGGTGCCGCACGGGTTGGCTATCAAGACGGTCAATATATCCTGAACACCCTTACTTCAGAGCAAGAAAAGAGCCAACTAGACTTAGTTGTTGCTGGTACTGAAAATGCAGTATTGATGGTTGAATCTGAAGCTGACGTACTTCCTGAAGAAGTTATGTTAAGTGCAGTGATGTTTGGTCACCAAGAAATGCAAACCGTGGTTAATGCGGTTACTGAGTTCGCCAAAGAAGTGGGTACAGAATCGTGGGATTGGCAGCCTCCTGCTGAAAACACTGATTTAAAAGCAAAAGTAAAAGAACTTGCTGAAGCAGACATGATTGCTGCTTACCAGATTTCTGACAAGCTTGAGCGTAAAGTGGCCGTTGAAGCTGCAACAAGCAAAGCAACTGCTGCCATTTTAGAAGCTAACGAAGAACAAGCTGAAAAAGAAGTTCGTGACTTATTGCACGACTTAGAAAGCGACGTTGTTCGTTCACGTATCTTAGCGGGTGAGCCTCGTATCGATGGTCGTGACCCGCAGATGGTTCGCGCCTTAGATGTAGGCACTGGCATTTTACCAAGAACACACGGTTCATCGCTTTTCACTCGTGGTGAAACACAAGCCTTGGTTGCAGTAACATTAGGTAACGAGCGTGATGCTCAGATGATTGATGAACTAGGTGGCGTAAGAAATAGCCGCTTCATGTTGCACTACAACTTCCCTCCATATTGTGTAGGTGAAACGGGCATGATAGGTTCACCTAAGCGTCGTGAAATTGGTCACGGTCGTCTTGCTAAGCGTGGTATTCAGGCGGTTATGCCTGATCCTTCTGACTTCCCTTATGTTATCCGCGTTGTTTCTGAGATTACAGAATCAAATGGTTCATCATCAATGGCATCAGTTTGTGGTACGTCATTAGCATTGATGGATGCAGGTGTCCCGATTAAAGCATCAGTTGCTGGCATTGCAATGGGCTTGGTAAAAGGCGACGAAAACTTCGTGGTATTGTCCGATATTCTAGGTGACGAAGATCACTTAGGCGACATGGACTTTAAAGTGGCGGGTACAACAAACGGTATCACTGCTTTACAAATGGATATCAAAATCGAAGGCATTACCAAAGAAATTATGCAAATCGCGTTGAAACAAGCGAAAGAAGCGCGTTTGCACATTTTGGGTGTAATGGACCAAGCAATTCAAGGTCACAGAGAAGAGCTTTCTGAGTTTGCACCTCGTATTTATACCTTAAAGATTGATCAAGACAAGATCCGCGACGTTATCGGTAAAGGCGGGGCAACTATCCGTCAAATTACTGAAGAATCTGAATGTAACATTGAAATTGAAGACGATGGTACAGTGAAGGTTTACGCGACGGATCTTGAGCGTGCAGAAAAAGCGATTGGCATGATTGAAGCTATTACGGCTGATTTAGAAGTGGGTAAAACTTACCACGGTAAAGTCACCCGTTGTGTTGATTTCGGTGCATTCGTTGAAGTGTTGCCAGGCAAAGAAGGTCTAGTACACATTTCACAAATTGCTCACGAGCGCGTGAATAAAGTTTCTGATTACTTGAAAGAAGGCCAAATGGTTGATGTAAAAGTAATGGAAATTGATCGTCAAAATCGTGTTCGCCTGAGCATGAAAGAGTTGATTGAAAAGCCGCAGGCAGAAGAAAAGCCTGAGCCGGGTAACGAAGCGTAACCGGGCTAAGAGCAAAATTTGAGAAGGGAGCTTGGCTCCCTTTTTTTATCGGTTAAATTTATGCAAAGAGAGAAAGTGCAATGACACCAGAACAAATCCAACAAGTAGAAGCTGGCGTATTTAAGCGTCTTGTTGCACATTTAGACAACAACAAAGATGTTCAAAATATTGATTTAATGATCCTTGCTGATTTTTGTCGCAATTGTTTATCAAAGTGGTATGCCGCAGAAGCAAAGGCTTTAGGCGAAGAAATGGATTATGAAACCGCTCGAGAAAAAATTTATGGTATGCCGTACTCCGAGTGGAAAGATAAATATCAAAAACCTGCAACACCTGAACAAATGGCTGCATTTGAAGCCAAACAGGCGAAAAAGTAAGTATTCCGTCAAGCGCGTTTCAAACCGTTACGATTTAGCGATGCATAAGGTTATTGATGTTCAAACAAAGTTCATTAGACTACTGACATTGTTGCTGTTTTCCCTATTCATGCATCTCAGTAAGGCCCACAAAAAGGAATCAGAATGACACGATTGAAATGTGCCATGTTGTTTGTTGCTGCACTTGCAGCGTCTGGTTGTACTTCGCTTTCAACAAAAGGCGGGAGTACGGCGCAAATGAATAATTTACTCATTGCAGAACCAGAAGCGAGTAGCTTGCGCAATCAACGTTGGTTGGCGCGTTTGAATCATATTTTGAGTCAAGTCGAAGATATTCCAAACGATCAACGCGCCGAATTATTATTTCAACGAGGAACTCTGTATGACGGGTTTGGCTTGTGGGCGTTGGCGCAAGCGGATTTCCTTGCAGCCTTAAAATATAAGCCAGATATGGCTGAGGCGCATAATTTTTTGGGTATACATTACACCCAGAATCAAGAGTTTATTCGTGCTTATGATGCATTCGATTCTACATTAGAAATCGAACCCACCCATGAATTTGCCCATCTCAATAGAGGTATTGCTCTATATTACGGCGGTCGCCCTGAGCTTGCTGTCAGTGATTTTGAAGCCTTTTATCGTGAAGATCCCAAAGATATTTTTAGAGCACTTTGGCTGTACATTGCAAAACGAGAAATGGACCCTGAGCAAGCCTTGAATTCGCTAAAGCGTATGCGTGATGACTTGGATAATAGTCGTTGGGAGGTCAACATTGTGGATTTCTATATTGGCCAAATTAGCGAAACAGAATTAAAGAACCGTTTGGTGTTGAACGTTCATAATGACCAAGAGCTAACTCGTCGTTTATGTGAAGTGTACTTTTACTTAGGCCGCTATCATTCTTTTGAAGGCCATCATGGAGAAGCCTCAAATTACTTTAAATTCTCACTTAGCACCAACGTCTACGAATATGTGGAACACCGTTATGCGCGTTTAGAATTAGATTTGATGCACAAGCGTACGTTAATGGAGTAGCCCCCGAAATGAGAACAGTGAAACAGTTGATTCCTATCGCAATACGTACTGTTGTCGCTGTCTTGTTTTTTGGCACTTTAAGCTTTAGCTCTAATCACAATACCGCACTACTCATGCATTATGCTGATAACAGTGATCAACCACAGCGTTATTGGTATCGTGCGGCGCAACTTGGTGATGAAACCGCTATTCAGCTATTAATCACTTTTTCAACAGAAAAAGAACAACTGCATTGGCTAAAGTTGCTTTCCGAAATGGATATTGCTGATGCGCAGTATTACTTAGGCATGCTCACCGAAAGCAAGTCTATTCGTGCCAAAATGCTGAGCCTCGCAGCAAGCCAAAATCACCTTGGTGCGTTATTTGAGCTTGGTCAAAGTAGCCCAGATAACGCAAGTAAAACCGCCGCCTTTACTAAAGCTGCCGATTTGGGACATGAACCTTCACAATATGCACTTTATCAGTGGTATTGGATGCAAGAAGAATATGCGCTGGCGCTACCGTGGTTAATCAAAACAGCAGAACATCATGGGCCTAGTGCTTTGCTGTTAGCGCGCTATCTGTGGAAGTCAGAACAGCGAAATGACGCGAAAAAATGGTTTAATAAGGCTTCATCGCTTGGTAACAAGGAAGCCAATACATATTTGTCGTTGATAAAGAGCTATTGGCAAAAAGCTCCACGCAGAAGGGGATTAACTTCAAGCTCGGATTCTCAGCAATGCGCGATGAACCTACAATTTGTTGCCAACGGCTTAGAATCAATCAAACAAGCCACGGAGTTTAAACGTTTATTAAAAAAAGATAAGCGTCTGAGTTCATTGCCAATATGCGTAAATCAACCCGTGTGGCTAGAAACGAAACGCATGCATTGTCAGCATTTCGCCATTAACGATTACCGCATGACTTGTGATGTGAGCGCGCTCGATAAGCATTTCGAACCCGGTGATTTTACCCATGTTGTCATTTTTGCAGAACAAGGCAAAGCCAATGTAAACAATGGCATCATGTATTTGGATTTAGCAGATAAATACTCAGTTTTTGTGCATGAGCTAGCGCACTTTGCAGGCTTTGTTGATGAATATCCTATCAGTGATGAATTGGCCGAGCGCGTGTGTCTTGCGCAAGCTTCTCATCCCAATATTTTGGTGAGAGCCTTACCGGAAAAGCGGGATAATGAAAATGGTAGCGCTGAAAAAATTGAGGCCGAATTTTTAGATGATGTTGATACACTTTCAATAGCGTCACCAGAGCCTGAATTTGATACCGGATATTGGCAACAATTTTCAAATAGTTTGGTCATCAGCAAGACCCGAACTTGTAACAACCACCCAAATCAAGCTTATAAGTTTGTAGGTAAAATGACCTTCATGGAATATCACGATCAGGAGTATATTCCAGCATTGTATCTTGATATATGGCGCAGCAGGTTAAATTCGCCAGAAATGCTGGTCCCAGCGTCATTAAACGTGACCCATGCGCTGGAAGATAAAGGTGATTTTGCTGGCGCTGAAAAGTGGCGAGCGCACTTTATGGCATTTAGACGTGGTCAAATTCATGCAGCAGCCAATACAACGCCTGATACAACAGGGCAGGCAACAACTCCTATAAAAGAAGCGCAAGAAAGCGGTGCTAGAAATACTCTCGAAAACTAGAAAGGCGCCCACAAAAATGAGCGCCTTTTAACTATCTAATGGTTAATGACTAAGATTAACTACCAAGTGGCAATTACAAATACTCTTTAAAGAATAACACCACAGCTTGGGTATAAATGTCTCGGTTTTCTTTTTTGCGATAGCCGTGACCTTCGTTAAGGGCATCCATGTACCAAACCGGTTTGCCTTTTTCTTGTAACGCTTTCACGATTTGTTCCGCTTCGGTAACGGGCACACGCGGATCGTTATGGCCTTGCACAACAAACATCGGTATATCAATTTTATCCACATGGTTATTCGGGCTAATCGCTTGTAGATGTTTACGCATGTCTGGATCGCGCTCATCGCCATATTCTACGCGGCGTAAATCACGTCGATAGGATTTGGTGTTCTCAAGGAAGGTCACAAAGTTGGAAATGCCGACAATATCCACTGCCGCTTTTAAGCGGTCACTATAATGCACAGCACTCGCTAAAACCATGTACCCGCCATAACTGCCGCCAATCACCGCAACACGCTCTGAATCTAGGTCTGGCTGGGTTTTAATCCAATCTAACAATGCACCAATGTCTTTTACAGAGTCTTCACGTTTGAAGCCATTATCAAGGCTTAAATATTCCTTACCATAACCCGCAGAACCGCGCACATTTGGGGCAATAACGGCTGCACCGAGTTGTTTTACCCACAGTTGGAATGTGCTGCTAAAAGACGGTCGATATTGAGACTCGGGACCACCATGAATGCTAATAATCACCGGGAGCTTTTGTTTTTTGGTGGTGAGTTGAGGTTTGTAAATAAAGGCTGGAATAGAGCGTTTATCAAAACTTTCGTAGCGAATAAGCTGTGGCTCAGCAAATTTCGAGGTGTCTAAACCGCCAACTTCACTGAAAGTCCAGCGGGTGAGTTTGTCTGAATGTAATGGTTTTCTATCTAGCTTTAATACGTAACTGTCGCTTGGCGATTGCGCCGTGTTTAAAGTCAAACCTAAATTGCGCCCAGTGTCACTAAAAGAAAGGCCACCAATTAAACCAATGGGTAAGTCTTCCACTTTTTTATAAGTCAGGTATTTGGTGTCCATCAAATACAAGGTGTTAAAACCTTCTTCATTGATGGTAAAGGCGGCTCGTTTGCCAGTTTTATCAATGGCAAAGCCTGCTACATTCCAGTCAATATTTTTCGTAATAACCGTGACTTCGCCACTTTTAAAGTCTTTGTATGCAAGCTGATTAAATTCACTAAATTGGTTGGTAATAAAGAAAAATCCCTTTTCGTGTCTATCGTAGGCAAGGCCAAAATTCACGGAGTCTTTTTCTAAATCGCCAGCAATTAGCGTCCTTTCTTTACTTTCAACATCCAGTAAATACACATAAGAATTGGCCGCGCTGATATATTCTTGAACGAGCAGTTGTTTGCTGTCTTCAGACCATGCAATTGGGCCCCAATAACTGCCTGAATTAGCTTCTAACAGCAGTTTAGCCGAACCTTTATCTTCTGGTGACATGTACCATAAGTCATTAGAAGTGCCGTTACGTTTCGTGCTTCTAAACGCAAATAAGCTGCCATCCTGATTCCACACCATATTGTCGTTTTTCGACTGACCGTCGGTTAACATGGAGTAGTCGCCCGTTTGGGTATCTAACAAATATAATTGTGCGAACTCACTACCGCCTTCGTCCATAGAAAACCCTAAATTATTGGTATTAGGGCGACGATTCACACTGCCAATGGGTTCTTGGAAAAAGGTAATTTGTTGGCGAGCGCCACCGGCGTTATCCACCTTATGAATTTGGCTTACGTTGCCAAAACGTGTAGAGACAAAAATACTGCTACCATCTTGTGTGAACTCGCGAAAGGGCGCAGAGCGAACATTCTGGTAACGACGCAAATCGTTAACAATCTCCTTGGGAATCTCGGGTACATCTTGCATCACAAGATTACCATTATTAGCAGTACGAACCTGCGGCCCTTCAGCATAAGCATGAGAAACCATGCTAAGTGCTGTTGTTGCTACCAAGAGCAAGCGTGAAATTCGGCGTTTTTGCATCCTGTATTTCCTGTCGTTGTTTTTATGCATTGTTATGTATTGTTAAGAGGCCCATTTCTCCCAGAAACAGACAGGCACGATATGCCAAACAATACCCTTCTTATTTATAAATAAAACAAATAGTTAAAACCGAAAAACAGATTTTCGCAAGTCGCATCCGGTAAAGTGCAGGAATTTGAGGGGAGATGAGTTTGAGTCGGTAATTGGGCGAGTGGAAAATAGGTAGAACTCAGGCACAGAAAAAATTCAATGATCGTTTTGCATAAAGGTTGGGTTAAAAGGCTGTTTAAAATGCCATTGTTTAGACGTAAAAAAGGGTATCGCTTAATTGATACCCTTGTAAGTCAGAAGCACGTTAATCGTTATAACTACATACCTATTGCAAATTATCAGTCTCTCCATAGAGAACTGCGAGCAAATCCTCTGTCGCCGGGAAGTGGCAGTGGAGCGTACATGGAAATATCCACGGCGAGTTTGCGACAAATCATCTATGGGATGACTGACAATTAAACCCCACTCTTTAGCGTCAAATAAACTTGCTCTTCACTTTCATGTTGTTGGTTATTTTACTTCCTCACCCGCTGCTTGCTTATCGGCATGATAGCTGGAGCGCACCATCGGGCCGCAGGCGGCGTGGGTGAAGCCCATTTCGCGGGCGTCTTTGTCGAGTTGATTGAACTCGTCAGGGTGAACGTAGCGTTTAACGGGGTAGTGATGCTTACTCGGTTGTAAATATTGACCGAGGGTCAGCATGTCGACGTCGTGGGCGCGAAGGTCTCTTAATACTTCTCGAATTTCATCGTTGGTTTCGCCCATGCCCATCATTAAGCCGGATTTAGTTGGAATGCCGGGGTAACGCTCTTTGAATTGTTTGAGTAGGTCAAGCGACCATTGGTAGTTCGCACCTGGGCGACATTCTCGGTATAGCGATGGAATGGTTTCTAGGTTGTGGTTGAATACATCAGGTAAACCTGCGCCAAATATTTCAAGTGCGCGTGCCATACGGCCACGAAAGTCGGGAACCAATACCTCAATGGTGGTGCTTGGGCTGTGCTCGCGAATGGCGTTGATGCAATCGACGAAATGTTGTGCGCCGCCATCGCGCAAATCGTCACGGTCTACCGAGGTAATAACCACATATTTCAGCTTCATTTGGGCAATGGTTTTGGCGAGTTTTTCGGGTTCTTCGGCGCTTGGTGGTAATGGCTTTCCGTGAGCAACATCGCAAAATGGGCAACGACGAGTGCAAATATCGCCTAAAATCATAAAGGTTGCAGTGCCGTGGTTAAAGCATTCCGCTAGGTTTGGGCAGCTTGCTTCTTCACACACCGAATAGAGGTTGTTCTCGCGTAAGGTCTTTTTGATTTCGTCAATGCGGTCGGTAGAGCGGGGAAGTTTAATTTTAATCCACTCTGGCTTACGCAGCATTTCTTCTTTTTCGGTCGGGATGATTGTCACCGGAATGTGACGTACTTTATCCTCATCACGTAATTTCTCGCCTGCTACGCGGCGACTACTTGGGTTAGACATCTATTCATCTCGCTAATGTTGAGTTAGCTCTGGAATGCTATCCAATCCAGAGTCAGAGTATTCGATACGTTCTATTTTTAGATGTTGGCAAAGCGCTTCAACGAGCATGGTTCCTGCCTGCGACATGTTATCAACGCCGCCTAAGTCTGCACTATTGACCATTTCCATCCCGGCATAACCGCAAGGGTTAATGCGCTGAAAAGGTGATAAGTCCATATTGACATTAAACGCGAGGCCATGAAAGGTGCAACCTCTTCGAATGCGTAAGCCTACGGAGCAGACTTTTTTCTCATCAACGTATACGCCTGGTGCGTTTGCTTTAGGATAGGCGGTAATGTCATTCACTGCTAAAGTGCTTACAACACATTGCTCTAGTGCGGTAACAGCCTCACGCACGCCAATATTAAAGCGTTTTAAATCTAAAAGGATGTACAGCATTTGTTGGCCGGGGCCGTGGTAGGTGACTTGCCCGCCACGGTCAACTTGTACAACAGGAATGTCGCCGGGAGCAAGAATATGTTCTTCTTTACCAGCTTGTCCTTGGGTGAACACGGGGTTGTGCTCCACAAGCCAGATTTGGTCAGGCGTATCGCTTCCCCGATTATCGGTGAAGGTTTGCATTGCTTTCCAGATGGGAATGTATGCCTGACGACCAAGTTGTCGAACAATGATTTGTTTTTGCAATGCGCTACCTCGGTTATAGCACCACGCGAACTAGCTCTAATTTGGCCAATTCTGTGTAGATGGTTTCCATATGTTCTTTGCTGGTGACTTTCACACTGATGGAAACAGAGTGGTAGTTACCTTTCGCGCTAGGTTTGATGGTTGGTGCATAATCGTCAGGTGCATGAACATTCAAACACGAAACAACTTGGGTTGGTAAGTCGTCGTGAGCAACGCCCATAACCTTGAAAGTTTGATGGCAAGGGAAATCCAACAATTCGTCAAATTTAGTATCCACGCGGCTTCTCTCATTACTTGTCTTTACTAAAAATTGGCGGGATTATACAAGATTTAATGCGGTGAGGTAATAGCAAAAAGGGAAGCGGATGCTTCCCTTGTGTAACCAATTCTTGATGCTAGTTAGCTTTCTCTTCCGCTTTGGTGTCGGTTTGTTGTGGCGTGTCGTCATCTAAACCAAACTTAAGGCTAAAATAGTCGCTCATTTTATCAAAGAAACCACCTTCATTGACACCGTGTAAGGTCACAAGTGGATATTCGGCAATGTCTTTATCATCGATTTGCAAATACAGTTTGCCAACCACTGAGCCTTTTTCGATAGGCGCTTCTAGCTTGCTATTCAACTGGAAGTTCGCTTTTAAATCTTTACGCTGACCACGAGGAATGGTTATCGGCGTGTCTTGCAAAATACCAAGGTCGACGGTGTCTTGGTCGCCCATGTAAATGCGGTGTGATACGAAACTCTCGCCTGCTTGATAAGGCGTAATGGTCTCGTAAAAGCGGAATCCGTATTTCAAGAGTTTTTTATTCTCAACTTTACGAGCACGCTCGCTTTCTGTGCCCATAACAACGCTGATCAAACGCATGTCACCTTGCACAGCAGAAGTGATTAAGCTATATCCTGCGGCTGAAGTGTGTCCAGTTTTAATTCCATCAACATTTAGGCTTTTATCCCACAGTAAACTGTTTCGGTTGTATTGTTTAATACCGTTGAAAGTGAACTCTTTTTCCGCATAAATGGCGTACATTTCAGGTTCTTCTGTAATAATTGCTCGGGATAGGATTGCCATATCTCGTGCGGTAGTGTAATGCTCAGGGTCGTGTAAACCGTGGCTATTAACATAGTTGGTGGATGTCATACCCAATGCTTGTGCGTAGGAATTCATCATAGTGGCAAAGGCGTCTTCGCTTCCTGCGATGTACTCTGCCATCGCAACACATGCATCGTTGCCAGATTGAATGATGATGCCGCGCAGTAAGTCCGATACTTTGACTTGTTTGCCAACTTCAATGAACATTTTTGAGGATTCAGGAAAGTTCTTCGACCACGCGTTCTCGGAGATTGTTACCATGTCATCCATGGTAATGGTGCCGTTTTTAATTTCCTGACCAATGACATAGGAGGTCATCATTTTGGTTAAACTGGAAGGGTGGAGCTGAATGTCTTCATTCTCAGCAGCAATTATATGGCCCGTGTCATAATCCATCAGCACAAATCCCTTAGCGCCAACAGGAGGTACGGGGGGTACGATTGTGGCGGCATGAGTGGTGAGGGTGAAAAAAGTAAAAAGAAAAATACCAATAAAAGCAGAATAAAGGCGTTTGTTTGTTAATCCCATTCTAAGTCCGTTCTTCTCGTTTTATGTTTTGATGTGTTCGAAAATGGCAGCCAATATAGCACATATGACAACTGCTTGGGCAGAAATGCGAGCGCTTCTTACCAGCACATTGTAACCATTCCTTAGCTGAGACTGGTAAAGTCGAAAAAAGTTTTATTGCGTTACCTGAAATTGATCATAAACAGTATAAGCATTGTGGTATCCGTTTGCTTTTAATTCGTTTAGCAGCTTTTTTGCTTCTTGTTCATTGGAAAGCGGGCCTAAACGTAAGCGATAAATACCATTACCTTCGGGTACATGCGTTGGCACTTGGTACAACATGGTCAACCCTTTGGCGAGGGCATCGATTTTACGTTGATCTTGTAAAGCCGCTACCTGAATAAATAAGGCTCTATCACTTTCTTGGTTAAGCGGAGATGCAGGATTTGGCTTCTCTTTTCCTACCGTAATTTGCCCGTCTGGCGTCACATGTACCACTTGTAATTTTACGTGAGCTGTTCCGGTTTTTAGTATGCCAAGTTTGCGCGCTGCGGCGTAAGATAAGTCGATTAAACGGTTGCCATGAAACGGGCCTCGGTCGTTTACTCTCACAATCGCGGTTTGTTGGTTGTCTAAGTTGGTTACTTTCACATAGGAAGGAATGGGTAAGGTTTTGTGGGCGGCGGTCATTTCGTACATGTTGTACACCTCGCCGTTTGCCGTAAGATGACCGTGAAACTTTTGTCCATACCAAGAAGCTCTGCCAACGGCTTCGTAGCCTTTTCCGGTTTGCAACGGTTGGTAGCGCTTGCCTAATACCTCGTAGCTGCGACTATTAACTTGGTTGTAATCTTCGTAAACGGGCTTGGCATCTTGTGTTGTGATATTGCTGGGTAAGCGATGAGGGGCCGAGTCGTTACGTTGGGAATATCGCCCCCCTGACGACACGCAGCCAGACAAAACCAGAATGCTAATTAAGCCAAAAATGATAATTCTCATAAACACTCAGCGCCTAAAATGCCTTTGACTTAGTTATTCTCTTGATAAGAAACGTTTTTGTGTTGCTATTGCCATTAGAATGCCAAAACCTGTCATTAATGTCACCATTGATGTGCCGCCGTAGCTAACTAAAGGCAAGGGCACACCTACCACGGGAAGAATGCCCGATACCATTCCCATGTTAACGAACACGTAAACAAAAAAGGTTAGGGTGATGCTACCGGCGAGTAGTTTGCTGTAAGCTTCTTGAGCGCGAACTGCAATGATCATACCTCTGATAACTATAATCCCGTAAAGCAACATCAGCCCTGCAACTCCAGCAAAACCAAATTCTTCACTGAATACGGAAAAGATAAAGTCAGTGTGGCGCTCTGGTAAAAACTCTAGCTGTGACTGCGTTCCTTGGAGCCAGCCTTTGCCATCAATACCGCCTGAGCCAATAGCAATTTTGGACTGAATGATATGGTAGCCGGAGCCGAGAGGGTCACTTTCTGGGTTTAAAAATGTTAAAACACGCTGTTTTTGATAATCCTTCATTAGAAAAAACCAGAGGATGGGGGCAAAAGCCGATGATAAGAAAACAAATAAGCTAATGAGCTTCCAACTCATTCCTGCCAAGAAAATAACGAATATGCCAGAGCAAGCAATTAATAGAGAAGTTCCCAAGTCGGGTTGTTTAGCAATTAATAGCGTTGGCACGATAACAATAATAAAGGCAATAGCGACTCTAAATGTACGAGGTGGCAAGTTAAAGCGGCTGATAAACCATGCTACCATCATCGGCACCGCAAGCTTCATTATCTCGGATGGCTGAAAGCGGAAAACCCCAAGGTCGAGCCATCGTTGTGCGCCTTTACCCGTGACGCCGATAATCAGTACCGCAATCAACATCAGCACACCAATAACATAAAAGTAGATCGATAAACGTCGATAAGCTAACGGTGGAATTTGCGCCATAATCAGCATGGCCACAAAAGCGATCCCTAAGCGCACTACTTGTTTTTCGACGAGCAGCAGATCTTGGCCTCCCGCGGAATAAATGGTGAAAAGACCTACGCCCATTAATGCTAACAGAGCGACTAAAAGCGGAGTGTCTAAATGAATTTTTTCTAAGAAGCTAGTTTGATTATTGTCGAGGTTATTCCGTGACATGACGAGCTTGCTCCTGATGTGAATGTGCCGCTTCAGGTAATGCGCCGTTCAACTCAACGGTTTGAGAAATGAGTGTTGGGCGATCTTTGAAATAGTAGTCAAAAATGGTTCTAGCGATGGGAGCCGCTTGTGAACTTCCTCCTCCGGCATTTTCTAAAGCAACCACCACCACAATTTCGGGGGAGTCGTAAGGTGCGTAGCCAACGTACATTGCGTTATCTTTTAGATGATCGGCAACCGTCTCTTCATCGTACTCTTCATCTTTGCCAATACTAAATACTTGCGCGGTTCCTGTTTTTCCTGCGGAAATGTAATTGGTGTTTTTAAACGCGCGTCTGGCGGTGCCTTTTTCACGGTTTACTACGCCGTACATTGCATCAAGCACAATATCCCAGTTTTCAGGATTTTTTACTTCAATGGGGGCGAGGGTTTTGGGTTCAGCCAGTCTTACATCACCTTCGAAAGAAAAGCCTCGAAGTAACTGAGGGACATAGCGTTCCCCGCGATTTACTAACGTAGCAATAGAACTGGCCAGTTGAATAGGTGTTGCGGTCCAATAGCTTTGACCAATGCCAACAGAAATTGTGTCGCCAATGTACCAAGGTTGGTTGAATCTGGCGCGCTTCCATCCCCTTGAAGGCATATTTGCACTGGATTCTTCGTATAAATCGAGCCCTGTATACTGCCCGAAGCCGAACTCAACCATGCTACCGTTAATACGGTCAATACCGAGCTTGTAGGAAAGGTCGTAGAAAAACACATCACACGATTGCTCTATTGAGCTAGTAACATCCACCCAGCCGTGACCCCAAGGTTTCCAGTCGCGCCATTGGTGCTCAACGTTTTTAATTTTGAAGCGTCCATTATCGAACAAGCGGGTATCTGGTTTTATGACACTTTCTTCAAGCCCAAGTAAGGCAAGATGGGGCTTAACCGTGGACGCAGGAGGATATTGACCTTGGGTTGCGCGATTAATAAGAGGACGATCTTTGGATTGCAATAAATGGTTGTAGTTTTTGCTGCTGATACCATGAACAAATAAATTCGGATCGTAACTCGGGTTACTGTACAAGGATAAGACCCCGCCATCTCTGGGGTCGAGTACAACAACCGCACCGCGCTTTCCTTCCAGCGCCTCTCGCACGACTTGCTGAAGTTTAATGTCAATATTAAGTACAATGTCTTGCCCCGGTGTTGGGGGTTGGAATTGCAATGTGCGGATAATTCTACCTTGGTTGTTAACTTCTACCTCTTGATAACCAACATGTCCGTGCAGCAACTGTTCATGGTATTTTTCAACACCACGTTTTCCGATGTCGTAGGTGGCCGCATAATTGGCTTCAAGTTCTGCCTCTTGCAGTTTATTTAAATCCTTTTTATTGATTTTAGCGACGTAACCAAGCATATGGGTAAGTGCATCTGCGAACGGGTAGTAACGAGTCAAACGCGCATCTACACTAACGCCCGGATGCATGTGCTGGTGGGCCGAAACCAGAGCAACTTCTTTTTCTGTTAAGCGATTCCGCAGTGTGACAGGCTTAAAGCGGCGTTGACGCTTGTATTCTTTATAAAAGTCGTCAATTTCAGATTGCTCTAAGTCTAATAATGTTTTTAAGTAGGTTAGTGTTGCTGCTAAATCATCAACTTCTTCAGGAATGATTCGAAGACTAAAGATAGGGCGGTTTTCAGCCAGTAAAACCCCATTTCTGTCGTAAATAAGGCCTCGGTTTGGGGCAACGGGTAATACTTTAATTCGGTTTCCGTTAGACCGAGTTTGGTAATCTTCAAAGCGAGTGACTTGCAGGTAGTATAAATTACTCAGTACCGCAAACATCATTAACGCAATAATAAATAGTGCAATAACGGTACGACGAGCAAACAAGTTTGCCTCAGCAGTATGGTCTCTTATTGTTATTCTTTTTGGTGGCAAGGTCTTATCCCAGTGTTATTCACGATGGTAAGGGTGATTGTTATTTAAGGACCAAGCCCGATACAAGCTTTCGGCAATCACAATTCTTACTAAGGGATGAGGTAGGGTCAAGGGGGAAAGCGACCATTTTTGCTCTGCATTCGTAAGGCACTCAGGCGAAAGCCCTTCAGGGCCTCCGACCATTAAACTGACGTTGCGGCCATCTAGCTGCCACTTTGTTAGTTGCGATGCGAGGTCGTGAGTGTTCCACGTCTTGCCTAACACATCCATTGCCACAATGTGGTTTCCTTGTGGAATGGCTGACATAATTTGCTCGCCTTCTTTGTGCAAGATGCGTTTAATATCGGCATTTTTCCCGCGTTTTCCAGCGGGAATTTCCTTCAAGGTGAGACTCGTATCCGAGGGGAAACGGTTGGCGTACTCGTTGAACCCTTGCGTTACCCAAGCTGGCATTTTGTTGCCTACCGCAACAAGTTGAATTTGCATAGTAAACGTTCCTTATTGCGGTATTGCGCTCTCTGGGTAAGCTTTAGCCTGATTAACTCCAAAGTTTTTCTAATTGATAGAAGTCTCGAGTTTCATCTTGCATTACATGAACAACCACATCACCAAAATCCACAAGAACCCATTCGCCTAAATCTTCACCTTCAACGTTTAAAGGAGCCATGCCTGCATGCTTGCTTTCTTGAATAACGTTTTTAGCGATGGATACAACGTGACGTTTGGAGTTACCCGAGCACACTAACATGGTGTCGGTCATGGTGGATTTGCCTTGCACATTCAAGTCAATAATATCTCTGCCTTTGACATCTTCGATTTTGTCGATGACAAATTGCTTTAATTCTTCGTGTTCCAAAGGATCTCCTTGGTCAATAGTTGGTTATAGCAGAGTGCAAAACCAACGGTCTTACAAAATAATAATTAGGTTAAGTATAAATGATGCTGCCGGATATAGGAAAGTATGTAATCAGGCAAATACGCATCGACAGGGGCATCTTGTGCGAGTTTTTCTCGAATTAGCGTGGATGAAATGGGGATTTCGTCGGTTTCAGCGAAAAATACCTTCCCGTTTGCTTGCTGATATAAGTCCGACACCTTAGCCGTCACTCTTGCTGAAATCTCAGGATGTAGCGTCTTAATCTTATCTTGGTATCCGGGGCGGCTGCATACAACAAGGTGACAATATTCAAAAATATCCCGCCAACGATGCCATTTATCGAATGACGCAATGGAGTCTGAGCCAACAAAAAATGCTAATGTTTGGGGTGTACTTGCTTCATCAAATTCTTGATTTATCTCTTCTAATGTATCAACGGTATAGGAAGCCTTATGGCGACGAAGCTCTCTGTCGTCCACTTCAAAAATTGGATGCGCATTAGCGACGAGTTTAACCATTTCAAGGCGATGATGTGGCGCTGTTTTAGGTGTGTTTTTATGAGGCGGCACATGGCAAGGGAGTAATCTGATTTTTTCAATACCAACCTGCTGTGCGGCTTGTTGAACTGGAATAATATGAGCGTGGTGAACGGGATCAAAAGTACCACCGTACAAGCCAAGTAAAGGGGTTGATTTATTCATTGGGAAAACAAAAGGCGTTAGCTTGTTGCGTAGTCAAGAGGCAGTGCCTCTAGCTGCATTGGTATAAACATCAAGCACAGGTGGCATAGTTCGACATAAGGTCTGGCAATCGCCGATTGTTTGAGTGCTCGATCTAAATGAGACAATTTTTCTTGAATAGCATTAAGTTGTGTCATATCCAATCTGCGTAACGCATCCTGATACAAGCCTTTTCGATTCTGCCAAATGCGTAGGCTACCCCATAGTTTATCTAATGGCTGATTATGTTGTAGAGCAAGGCTTAATGTACTGACTGTGCGCCACTCTTTAACCAAAGCCCAAAGAATGATGTTTGGTTCAATGCCTTCGGCTTCCAAGCGGTTAAGCAGTTTCACTGTTTTTTGAGCGTCGCCCGAGAGTATGACGTCGGCAAGTTGGAATACGTTAAAACGAGATTGCTCGACGAGCACTTTGTCTATTTGGCTAACGTCAACCTGACCATCGGGGTAGAGTAAAAGCAGCTTTTGCAATTCCTGTTTTGCCG
The DNA here is from genome assembly GCF_026788005.1 of Alteromonas sp. a30. Taxonomy (GTDB): domain Bacteria; phylum Pseudomonadota; class Gammaproteobacteria; order Enterobacterales; family Alteromonadaceae; genus Paraneptunicella. The sequence goes on along the minus strand of NZ_JABEPE010000024.1, from coordinate 21,068 downwards.
CAAGCAAATTGCCTTCGAAAAAATCGCTAAAAAAAGCGGCTAGTTGCGGGTTAGGTTGAAGTCCTACAAGCTGTATTTGTTCATTTAACCAAGCTTTTAACCTGTCACCTTCAAGTGGGTAACAGGGAATATAAATGCCTTGTTGGTCGAGTGCTTTAAACCATTTGCTATTGGTGACGCTCTTGTCCACTTTCGGACCATGAAGCGTGAGCATAACATCGGGATTATTTTGGGCGGCAATCTCCAGTAGTGTTTTGCTGCCTTCCGCTCCGGGTTTGCCTGTCGGCAATTCAAGCTCAATATATTGGCGCGATGCAAACAAGGACATACTTTGGCTGGCTTCTATTAACTGCGACCACTCAAATTGGCTGTCGGCTACCAAGGTATGGCGTTCATCAAAACCGTGTTGTAATGCTTTGGTTCGCAAGGACGCAATAGCATCGAGCTTTTGTTGCGGCTCATCGCCAAAAATCATGGCAAAACACGGTAATGCGTTATTGAGGGTGGATTCAAGTCGATTTGGATAAACCTGCATAACCTAATTCGTGATACTTAATGAGCGGATGATGTTATCCGCAGCTTGTGTGCGAAGTTCATCGAGAATCAAATCAAGTTCGCGGGACTTTGCCAGCACTTGGTCTGGATCATCTTGATATTCACGCGTTAATACAATCTTTTCTTCCCTAGGGTCACTGCTCGCATGGGCAAAAAATTGATACTTTACTTGATAAACTAATTCATATTCCGCAACTTGCCCACTTGGAAACAAGGAAAGAATACGTCGCTCAAGCTTTTCTGGCTGAATGTATATCGTAGGTACTTGGTTTTGGAACAATTCGCGCTTTTCTTGCACATTTACGTCTAAAAACATGAGTCGATTGGACAAGGTTTTTTGCAAAGGCGAGTGTCGTTCAGCACTACTGATTTGCATCTGACTAAACTGCTTAGCAATTTGGTAGTCGCTTCGGAGCTTAAAACCACAGCCTTGAAGCACAAAGGTGGTGAGCACGAGGCTCACCCAAATCTTGATTTTACGCATATACTGCCTTTTTAGTTGGCAACAATATTAAGAAGTTTGCCCGGTACATAAATTACTTTGCGGATGGTCTTGCCGTCAACAAAGTGCTGTACGTTGTCTTCTTGCATGGCCTTCGCGTGCACCGATTCTTGATCAGCATCGGCGGCAACGGTAATTTTTGCTCTTACCTTACCGTTTACTTGGCAAACAACCAGCTTTTCATCTTCCACCAGAGCACTTTCATCCACCTTAGGCCACGCGGTTTCAATATCTTGACCCGGTTTTAACATAGACCAAAGTTCATGGCTGATGTGTGGAGTAATAGGGTTAAGCATTTGAATAACGGCTTCTAGCGCTTCACGCACTAATGAACGCTGTACGGGGGTTTCTTGCTGCGCTTTTTGCAGCTTGTTCATTAATTCCATAACGGCGGCAATAGCCGTATTGAAGGTTTGGCGACGACCCATATCATCACTCACCTTGGCAATGGTTTTGTGTACATCACGACGCAAAGCTTTGTCGTCTGACGAAAGCTTGCTGACATCTAGCTCACTTACATCACCCGCTTCAAGGTGCTCTTGCACTGTGCGCCAAACGCGGCGTAAGAAACGGCTTGAACCTTCTACTGCTGAGTCTACCCATTCCAGAGTTTGCTCTGGTGGTGCGGTAAACATCGTGAACAAGCGAATGGTATCTGCGCCGTGTTTTTCAATGGCTTGTTGTGGGTCTACGCCATTGTTTTTAGACTTCGACATTTTGGTCATGCCGCCGTGAATAACAGGCTTGCCATCGGCAATAAGCTTAGCAGATACAAACTGGCCTTTGTCGTCACGTTCAACCTCAACTTCTGTTGGGTTGAACCATGTTTTCTTGCCTTTTTCATCTTCACGATAGTAGCTGTCTGCTAACACCATGCCCTGACACAACAAACGCTTGAACGGTTCATCGGAATCAACCAAGCCTTCGTCACGCAATAATTTGTGGAAGAAGCGAGAGTATAACAAGTGTAAAATCGCGTGCTCGATGCCGCCGACGTATTGGTCCACAGGCAACCAATAATTGGATTGTGTTGGATCTAGCATGGCATCGGGATTACCCGCCGAGCAATAACGAGCATAGTACCAAGACGATTCCATAAAGGTGTCGAAGGTATCGGTTTCGCGTTCTGCCGCTTCGCCGTTATAAGTGGTTTTGCGCCACGCGGGGTCGGCTTTAATCGGAGAGGTGACGCCATCCATTTCCACATTTTCAGGCAGTAACACAGGTAGTTGATCCGCTGGAACTGGAACCGATTCACCATTTTCCAAATTAAGCATAGGAATCGGTGCACCCCAATAGCGTTGGCGCGAAACGCCCCAGTCTCGCAAACGGTAGTTCACGGTTTTCTTGCCTTTGCCTTGGGCTTCTAATGTGGCAGCAATTTTTGCAAATGCTTCTTCAGAGGATAACCCGTTGAATTCGCCTGAGTTGATAAGTGAGCCTTTTTCCGTGTAAGCGGCTTGGCTTAGGTCGGCAATGTCTTCGTCGTTATTTGGCGTAATAACTTGCTTGATTTCAAGCCCATATTTGCTCGCAAATTCATAGTCGCGCTGATCATGCCCCGGCACGGCCATGACTGCGCCTGAGCCGTAATCCATCAATACGAAGTTGGCGACCCACACTGGTACTTCTTCGCCCGTTAACGGGTGAACGGCCGTTAGCCCTGTTGCACAGCCTTTCTTTTCCATTGTGGCAATGTCGGCTTCTGCAACTTTGGTGTTTTTGCATTCTTCAATAAAAGCGGCTAATTCAGGATTGTTTTTCGCCGCTTCTAACGCTAACGGATGTTGCGCTGCCAGGCCCACATAGGTGACGCCCATTAAGGTATCTGGGCGCGTCGTATAAACGGTTATTTGATTCGTTTGGCTTCTTAAGGCAATAGCTAAATTGAAGTCTGAATCCGCAAGGTTAAAGCTTAATTCCACGCCTTCTGAACGACCAATCCAATTACGTTGCATGGCGCGAACTTGGTCTGGCCAATCTTCTAGTTGGTCTAAGTCTTTTAATAATTCTTCGGCGTAGTCGGTGATTTTAATAAACCACTGAGGAATTTCTTTTTGCTCAACTAAGGCACCAGAGCGCCAGCCGCGACCGTCAACAACCTGTTCGTTAGCGAGCACGGTTTGGTCAATTGGATCCCAGTTTACCGTGGCGTTTTTCTTGTAAACCAAGCCTTTTTCATACAAGCGTGTGAAGAACCATTGCTCCCAACGATAGTAATCAGGGTCACAGGTTGCAGACTCACGATCCCAGTCGTAGCCAAAACCTAACGATTTTAGCTGTTGCTTCATGTATTCAATGTTGGAATAGGTCCATTTTGCAGGTGCGGTTTGGTTTTGAATTGCAGCATTTTCGGCTGGTAAACCAAAGGCGTCCCAACCCATCGGTTGCATCACATTTTTGCCCTGCATTCGCTGATAACGACTAATAACATCGCCAATGGTGTAATTACGAACGTGTCCCATATGGAGCTTGCCACTGGGATAGGGGAACATGGAGAGGCAGTAAAACTTTTCTTTGCTTGGGTCTTCAGTCACTTTGTAGGTTTGTTCTGAATCCCATTTTTGTTGAATGTGCTTTTCTAATTCCTGTGGATTGTATTCTACTGCCATTAAAGGTTCCGTAAATCGTGTTAAACAGACTCGTTTGCCCTTATTGCGTTTGTTTTTCAGGCCAAGTTTGCAGGCTGAGAATGAAGTCCAAAATTCAACTATAAATCGGCGGTAAATCAAGTGCCGACAACAAACTTGGAAGGGCTGAACAATTGAGTCAGTATTGGGTTTAATTTAAAGCGCCATAGGATACCGCAGGGCGCAGGAATTTCACAATAGTATAAATAGGCTTAAGTATAGAAAATGATGGGTAACTAGGGCGAGTGTTTAAGTGTTTGGTGTAAAGGCTATTTAAGAGCGAAGAAATTGCCGTAAAGTGTAAACGCTGCCCGCCTCACTTTCTCAAAGTCGCTTTCGCATCCCTGCTCGCTCAGGACTTTTCTTCCTGAAAAGTATGCTTTTCGAAAGTGAATCAGTCATCGTATTTGGCGTTTTCCGTTTGTAATTTAACAAGTTGCCGGTAGCGAATTAGGCGTAAACCCTCAGCCGCAGGGAAGCGGCTGCGGAGCGTACACGGAAGTATTCACAGCGAGTTTGCGATAAATCGCTACCGGTGACTGACAATTAAACACAGCTAACTAGCTCAATTGCTCAAGTTGGTTGTTCGCTATTTTAAATTTGTGTACTTGTACCATGTTTAAATAAGCGTGAGGGTTATCGTAGTAGCTAACAGCAACAGTCGACTCCCCATTTACTTCGCTATTAACATTGTGGAATTCCACCTCTACCTGTTCTTCGGAAACGGACACAATTCCAACGCCGTGTTGCCACATATCGGCGAACTTCAATGTGTCGGGAACGTCGTTTCGTTGCGTGGCGGTTCTTACCATTATGTTAAAGAATGACGGTAATTGGTTTACCGCATCGGGCACATCGCCAAGTTGGGCAAAAATGTCGTTTAATCCCTGTGTTAAGAAGCTGCCAAAGGTTCCTGATGAAACGGAGGCGACAGTAAAGTTGAACGATTTATTGCCTGTGGTCGCATCGGCGGCATGTTCTGTTACATAGGTTGAGTGAATGTCGCCACCGAGGGTAATCACCCCGTTTCTAGCGAGCACATCATTGATGAAACCTGACTTAAATTGCGGTGCGCCATCCCAGTGATCTACATTAATGTAAAAGCGTTGACGTAACGCCGCTGGCAATACATCGGAATCTAAAGCGGATTCTAATGGTACGGATCCCGAAAAAGGGCGGTTTGCGGATAAGTCAAATAGAAGCGACGAGAACGATACTGAGCTGCCAAGCATTTTCCATGTTGCATCTGAAGTCGCGAAGGTTTGGGCAATCCAGTTGGTTTGTTCCGTTGCAAAGGCATTTTGCGCGGTTGCGCCTTGTTGGTTTTCCACAAATTCGCGATAAGCGGCGAATAAATCGTAAGTTTCTTTGATCACCACGTAACGCGCGCCAATATCAGCAAATAAATTGGTTTTACCCAAGGAATAATAAGCGATGCCCTGCTCAACACCCGATTCCGGCAAGGCAGGCAGCGCTTGTATTGGATGCTCTGCGGGTAACTGTGCCTTTGCTGTGCCTAAGACGATGTTTAAATACGTTGTGGCAAGCTTTCCCTGAATCGCATCTACGGCTCTTTGCTGCGCTTGTGTCAACGCGTCTGCTTGAGATAACGGCAATTTAGCGGCTAAATCGCTGGCATAAAGGCCAGTGAATATTTCGGTAAACGCAGCTTTATATGGTGCAAACGGGGGTAAATCGATGTCTACATAAGGTGAAAGTGATCCAATAATCGCATCAATTTCAGGTTGAGCGCGTCCTGCTGCCGTTAAAAATTGCGTTAACGTGGTTTGGTCCATTGCCACGGTGCCGGGAAAGGCGTCTTCAGGGATTAAGTGGTCTGGACGATAAGTGCGGTAGTCACTCATCACCAAATGCAAATGTTGACCGAAGCGGAAATCGCGGTAAATGCGAGTATTCGGGAACAAATGTTGTTCCGAAACCGCAAGTGCGTCGCTGTCTGCCTCTGGTTCCATATGCAAAGCTTCATGGTCAATTGGAATGTACTCGAAAAACGCCTGCTCAGAATGGCGTTTACGCGCGAGGTTTTGCTCATCAGCAGTACCATCTAAATAGGTGCCGTTGTCTTGCCATGAGTCGTCTGAAAACTCATGATCATCCCAAATGACAATCATGGGAAAACGTTCGTGTACTTGGCGTAAAAGGGCATCTGAACGATAAGTTTTGTATAGTTGGCGATAGTTGTCGAGGCTGGCGGCTGCTTGGAATTGGTTGTCTCCTACGCCAATGGTGAGTGCGCCCTCGGCATCATCAAACACAATGCTTCGGTCTTCGCCGCCGCTTTGGAATGAAGAATCCCCAGTGGTTTCATAAATGTAATCACCTAGGTGAACCACAAAATCCAAATCGTCTTGCTCTAATATTGAAAGATAGTTGTTGTAGTAACGGCCGATATAGTCCTGACAAGAAGCGTAAGCAAATTTAATGGCGCGGGCATTGGAATCCGTTGGTGCTGTTTTGGTACGGCCGATGCGACTACTCTCAATGCTATCGCCGTTGTTAATTAAGAAGCGATAATAGTAGGTGGTGTCTTCGTTTAAGCCCATTACACGCACTTTTACGCAGCCATCAGCAGCGACTTCGGCGAGTGCTTCAAATTCGACAACAACAGTTGAGAAGGTATCGCTGGTGGAGACTTGCAGTATTAACGGTACATTGGCATCGTTTTTAACGGCGCGGGTCCAAACGATAACAGAGTCGGGGCGCGGGTCGCCTGATGCGACTGATTGTGGGAAGAATTGACCTGTTTCATCAATCAAAATTGGGGTTGGTGTTTCCACCTCAACGCGGCTACTAGAACCGCCGCCACAGCCAACCACTAAGCTAGATGCAAACGCGCCAGACGCGGTAACAGCAAGGGTTTTGAGAAACTTTCTGCGAGAATATTGCATTGAGAAATTCCTTATTGTTTTGATTTTTCCACTCATTGGACCAGAAATCGGTAACGGGAATATGACAAAAATAAGATCATTCCTCAATTAAAAAATTACGTAAAATTTACCTTTGTTTTACTTTTTATTTACATTTCTCGCTTTCCGATTTGAGCGACGCATCCATACTCTCAATAGAATGCTGCCAACTGGTATTGATAGATTGGGTAATTTCAACGTTGTTTTCCACATCAACCCCAAAATCCTACTGGCTTAATACCTTGGCTTTTACATCGGATGAAAGTGAGCGCGCTATCGCGGTGAATAACGCAGGAAAAATGAGGAGTACATATTTAAACCGTGTTTTTTTCGTTGAAAAGTGCGGTCATTATCAAAGTTAAGCATTCAGTTTGAGCGAAAACTAAGCGTAAAAACACTGAAATCTAATAGAAAATTGACAGCGCAAGCGAATCAAGTTTCACTGACGTATAACTAAGGTGTGTTGACCTTAATGTACCGCTATCATTGATATTTGATTCGTGCAGCGTCACTTTTAGGAAAAAATATAGAATGAACAAACTTGAGCCTCTTAGCGTTCAGCAATTAACCGCCAAACCGAATTCTCGGCTGCTGGACTTAGCATTAAAAGACGGAGCTGTATTACAAAGCACGTTTATTGGTCAGGAGCGGGCCAAAGAGGCGTTGCAGTTTGGTCTCGGAATTGATGCGCAAGGCTACAACTTATATGTAATGGGCGAACCAGCAACGGGTCGCTATACATTGGTTCAAGAATATGTGGTGAAAGAGGCCAAAAATAAAGTGGTGTCGCCCGATGACTGGTGCTACATCAATAACTTTGATGATGAGCGCGAGCCTTTTGCGCTGAAATTAGCCGCAGGTGAAGGCAAAAAGCTACAAAAAGAAATTAGTGGCTTATTTGATGAATTACTGGATACCTTCCCAGCCGCGTTTGATAACCCGAATTATCAACGTAAAAAGGCGGCGATTAATCGTGAATATGATCAACTTTATAATAGCGTTATTGATGAGCTGGAAGATATGGCTCAACGCAAAGGTGTTGCTCTGTATGAAGAAAGTGGCTCTATTAGCTTCTCGCCTATTATTGGCGGTAAACCTATTGATGATGAAGAGTTTGCGAAATTAAGTGAATCTAAACGTCAACATTATTACGATTTGATTGATGAATTGGAATCCATGTTGAGTGAGCGTTTAATTGAAATGCCATCTTGGAAGCGTCAATCTTCTGAGCGTTTACGTAAATTAAAAAAAGAAACGGCTGATGAAGCCATTCGTCCTTTGTTGAAAGAGCTAGAACACAAATACAGTTCTGAGCTTGGCATTTTAAAATTTATTCGCTCGCTAAAAACGCATCTTGTGCAAACCGTTATCGAAGTGATGTCCTCGGATGGTAAAGAGGATAAACATGATGAATATGACAGGCGTAGTATTTTAGAAGAACAATACATGCCAAATATCCTCACGAGTCATGAGGTGGATGGTGAAGCGCCTGTTGTGTATGAACCTAATCCGACTTACCAAAATATATTTGGACGAATTGAATACAGTAATATTCACGGTTCCCTGTACACCAATTATAGAATGATTCGGCCCGGTGCATTACACCGAGCTAACGGCGGGTATTTATTGCTTGATGCCGATAAAATGATTCAGCAACCGTTTGTTTGGGAATCGCTAAAACTGGCACTGAAATTTGGTCATATCAAAATTGATATTTCTCAACATGATTACGGCATGGTTAACTCAATTACCCTGAATCCGCAGTCCATTCCGTTGGATGTGAAAGTCGTGCTGATGGGCACTCGAGACTTGTATTACATGATGCAAGAGTACGACGATGAGTTTGATGAACTGTTCCGTGTGCTGGTGGATTTTGATTATGAAATTGGGTTAGACAAAACTACATTGTTTGAGTTTGTTGGGCGGGTCAAACATCATTTGGACAGGCTTAACCTTGGCAGTATTTCTAAAGCTGGTATGTCGCGATTAATTGAATACAGCTTGCGCTTGGCTGAGCATCAAGAGCGTTTATCTGCGCGCTTTGCCAATGTAATTGAATTGCTTCAGGAAGCGGCTTTCTTTTGTCGTCAGAGTCACGCTGAAGAAATGGATGTATCGCATCTTGAAATGGCTTTGGAGGCAAAGGCCAGACGCAGTGGGCGCATTAGTCAGGCATTGCTTGATGATATTAAAGAAGGACAAATCTTAATTGCTACAGAAGGCACTGCGGTTGGGAAGGTAAATGGACTCACGGTACTGGAAATTGGCGATAGTGTGTTTGGTACACCCACACGGATCACCTCGACAGTTTATCCCGGCTCAAATGGCGTGGTAGATATTGAGCGGGAAGTGGAATTAGGCAGAGCCATTCACTCTAAAGGCGTTATGTTATTAACAGGGTATTTGGGGCACAAATACGCTCGGGACTTTCCGTTAACCTTGAGCGCTAATATAGCGATTGAGCAATCCTACGGTCACATTGATGGTGATAGTGCATCACTAGCTGAATTGATCGTGTTAATTTCGGCGTTAACGAATGTGCCAATTAAACAAGAATTAGCTATTACCGGCTCTATTAATCAATACGGACAAGTGCAGCCGGTTGGTGGCGTGAATGAAAAAATCGAAGGTTTCTTCGAAATCTGTAAAAAGCGCGGGTTTACTGGTTCTCAAGGGGTCATCATTCCGAAATCGAACCAAGTGAATTTGATGTTAAATAAGCATGTATTGGCGGCGGCGAAAAAGGGCCTTTTTCATATTTATATGGTTGAAACGGTTGATGATGCGTTAACTTTGTTGACGGGCAAAGATGCTGGCACCTTGTCCAGCCGAAACCGTTACCCGAAAGGTTCTGTGAATCAAATTGCAGTGGCGAGGTTGCGTGAGTTATCGGATACCGTAAACGGCTCGCAAGAAAACGAATAACACTTTGAATAGTGTAATCGCCTAATCTTGTGCCGGTTTGGAATAAATCGGCACACGTTTCAACAATAATTTAAACGCCTGCCAGTAAATTCCCGCAACAGTTTTTATCGCTAAACTCGGAATACGACGTAAGTGCTTTTGTAAGCTTGATGAAGTAAGGGCTTCCCGTTGCATATTCATGCCAGCAATAAAGTGTTTTTGTTGTTGATGAGGCGCTAACGCCCCAGTGGGGGCAGAACAGGTTATCGATAAATTTAAGTGTTGGTCAGGTTGTGAAATTTGCCAATGATACGTCATATTCATGGGGTTAAACGGCGATACATGAAACGTTTTTTGGGTTGGCGCTGGCAGTTGTTTAGTGCTGACTGGTGGAAGTGCTACTAAATAGTGTTGTCGTTCGTTCCAGGGTGTGTTGCTAACTTCGGCTAGCACATGACTAAAGTGGCCGTCTTCTTGTTGTAAATAGTAAAAGTTAACGGGACTAAAATACCAACCTAACATGCGTAATTGCCCAAGGAAAAACACCTTTCCTTGTAACCTTTTCCCAGCCAGTTCTGACATGCGTTCGAGCGCCCTAATATGCAAAGGTTGCTCGGGGGAATCAAGATAGTCTTCTCGTTTAAATTGCACCCAGCCTTTTTGATTGTAATTCAACCCTGAAACGGTTTCGCAAGTTGATTCAATGTCGGCTAAATCCAGCCAAAATAGAAATAAATGATAATTGAAGCTGTGCTTTTTGGGGATGAATCTCGCATGGTGTATCTGTCCATGATAGATGGCGTTATTCATAATCTGGCTCCAAATCGCTCACACACATCCAAAGCGCTGCGAACCCCATCTTCATGAAAACCGTTGTACCAGTAAGCGCCACAAAAATGCAGGTTGTCTTGCCCGCAAATACTTTCGCGTTTAGCCTGCGCTGCCGCAGTTGCTTCGTTGAATTGAGGATGACGGTAGTTGAATTTCCGCAGTATTTTCTCCGAATCAATGGCTTGGGTGTTGTTTAAGGTTACTAAAAATGTCGTGTTGCTTTTCAGTCTTTGTAATATGTTCATGTTGTAAGTCACGGTGGCAGGGCGTGTTAGTTGGTCTTTCCCTTGCTCTAGCGAGTAATTCCAACTTGCCCAAGCAAGCGGCCTTTTCGGTAGTAAAGAGGTATCAGTGTGCAACACAACTTCGTTATCAGCATAGGCAATGTTGCCAAGAATGTCAGATTGAGCCGGCGTTGGATTGCTTAATAGCGCTAAAGCTTGGTCGCTATGACAAGCGAAAATCACCGTATCAAATTCCTGTACTCCTAATTGGGAGTACACTTGCCAGCCTGCGCCGTGCCTTTCGACCTTTTGAATAGGTGTGCTTAAATGAATTTTGGATTCAAAACCTTTAATCATCGGGGCAATGTAAGAGCGTGAACCACCAACAATGGTATGCCACTGTGGACGGTTGGTAATATTCAACAATCCGTGGTTATTGAAAAACCGTAAGAAAAGGCTTAACGGGAATCGCTTAATTTCTTCTAACGAGGTAGACCAAATCGCCGCGCACATCGGCAAAATGTAGTAGTAAGCAAAGGTGTCGCCAAAACGCTCTTTTTGTAGCAAATCCCACAGGCTCTGGTCGTTTGCCTGTTCTAAGGTTTCAGGTTTTTTACATAATGTATTGAAACGCACAATATCGCTGAGCATTTTCCAGAATCGTGGGCGTAAAATATTGCGTCGCTGAGCTAACAAACTATTGAGATTGTGTCCGTTGTATTCAAAATCTTCTGAACGACTGGTCACACTAAAACTCATTTCGGTTGCTTGTGTTTCAACGCCAAGTTTTTCCATGAGCTTAATGAAGTTCGGATAAGTCCAATCGTTGTATACGATAAAACCAGTATCAATAGCGTAAGGTTGTGAATTCACGGTGACGTCTACGGTTGCTGTGTGGCCGCCAATGTAATCGTTCGCCTCAAAAACGGTAATCTCATGTTTAGTGTGAAGTAAGTGGGCACAGGTTAAACCGGAAATACCGGTGCCAATAATGGCGATACGTTGAGTCATGGGAAATACCTACCGTGTTGGGCTACAGCCTATGTTTGAAAAATCGAACTATTCGCCCAAGTAGTGGAATATGTTCGTACAGCATCGCGCCTAAATCGTAATAATCTTGTTGATAAACTACTTTGTTATTCTTCACACGCAGGGTACTGATACCGGATAACTGTATCTCGTTTCCCGCATTCAGTTTGGGGTGAGCGAAACGCATGTCCCACTCAACAAAGTGGTGTTCGTTGCTTTCTTTGTAGGATTGAATTTGGAAGTGGCAGTGATGTGTTTGTTGCATTAAATTCTGAAAATACAAAGTTAGTTCGGGTAAACCATGAATGCGATGAATAGGGTCGATAAATTTAACGTCCTCGGCGTAGATATGATGAAGACGTGAAATCGAATCGTGTCCAAAATGTGCATAAAAATCAGTAAACTGCTGTTTGATTATTGTCATGATTACCTCCGTTGACTTTTTACTGTTATTTCACTTTTTTCGATCAAAACTAATCCAAAAAAATGTGGCGTCAGTAAAAGCTGCATAGAGACTAATCACCGAAGCGACTGAGAATGACAATGCAATTACCTTTGTTTCCGTTACCGGCACACATTCTGCCAGGGGGCCGCTTGGCGCTGCGAGTGTTTGAATCACGATATTTACGTATGGTGAAAGACGCGTGTTTATCTGGATCGGGATTTGGCATCTGCATGTTGAACGACAAAGGAGATAAGGATAGCAATCAACACATCTATCCGATAGGAACATGGGTTCAAATCGTGGATTTTAATCAACTGGAAAACGGTTTGTTGGGACTGCTAGTGGAAGGCCAGTCTTTTTTTACTGTACGCGACATTGTTACTGATTCGGATGGACTGCGTATAGGAGAATGTGAGATTTGGTCGAAGTCAGCGCAAGAAACGCAACAAAATTTCGATTGTCAGGTGTTAAGGGAACGATTGAAAGAGTTGTTTGATTTGTATCCAGAGTTTGAAGCGTTATATGAAAAACCACAATTTGATGATTGTCGCTGGGTGCTGTATCGCTGGATGGAAGTGTTACCGGTGTCACCCCAACAAAAGCAAATGTTTATTGAAAAACGCTCTTTGTCGGCAGTTTACGAATACTTGCAAGATTTAGTGCGTTGATCCGTTTACTCGCATTGTACGTAAGTCTGTAAAATGCTAGAAAGTGGGTAACGATTCATGCTGGTTGAAACGACCTTGCAACATTCAAAGACAACTTCTAATAAAATGAATGCAGCGAATACAGAAAGCAGTTCAGGGCTCAGTTCAGAGGTGCTTGCTGAATGTCTTGTCGCGGTAGCGGAAAGGCGATGTCGAACTTCATTTTCAAAACTCTTTTCTCATTTTGCTCCGCGCTTGCGCTCCTATGCTTTAAAGCAGATTGGCAATGAAGCTATTGCCATGGAGTTGGTGCAAGACACATTGACTAATGTTTGGCAAAAAGCACATTTATTTAACGGTGAGAAGGGGATGCCATCCACTTGGGTGTTTACTATTGCGCGAAATCTACGCTTTGACTTTCTGCGAAAGATGCAAAGCCGCAAAGAAGATATTTGTGCCGATGATTTGTGGCCTGTGCTGGTGGAACAAACAGCCTCACTAGATGAAGAACTGGTTGATGATACCGTCACCTTAGAGCAAATTCTTGAGAAAGTAGGGCTACTTCCAGAGAAACAAAAACAGGTCATACTTGCAGTGTATGTTCACGGTAAGTCACAGCAAGAAGTCGCTGACGAAACTGATACGCCGCTGGGGACAATCAAGTCTCGTACTCGACTAGCGCTACAAAAGTTAAAGGAGTTGTTGGACGAAAATGATTAATTTTCACCCAAGCGAAATGCAGTTACAAAGCTTTGCCAATGGCACTTTGAATCCGTCACTTTCATTGATTGTGTCCTCGCATTGTGATTTGTGTCGCCATTGCCAACAGAAGCTAAAGGAGGTGACGCAGGTGGTTGCTTCCCAGAGCCTGATTGTTTCTGAGAAAGAGGAAAGTGACCTTTCCGTATTCGGCGATATGATGCAAAACATCATGGACGAACCGGAAGACATGAATACTCGAGCATCGGAGCCCTCGTTTTTGGATTTGGATGGCCGACATTTCCCACTTCCTCGTTCGCTAGGGCGTTTTGTCAATCGCACCGCAAGTTGGAAAAAGCTTGTTGGCAAGTTGTGGCAAGCTCAGGTTGATATTGGCGGTGATGTACGAGCAGAGTTTATTTATATGGAGCACGGCGGTAGTGTGCCGGAGCATACGCATCGTGGTAATGAATGGACTTTAGTTATAAATGGTGAATTTGAAGATGGTCATCATCATTTCGAGACTGGGGATTTGATTCTGTTGGACTCACAACACACGCATACGCCGGTGTCGAACGATCCTGATGGCTGTTTAGTATTTAGTATCGTGGATAAGCCTTTGCACTTCACCTCAGGATTGGCGCGTTTACTCAACCCTTTTAGTCATTTATTTTTCAAGTAAATGAAAGACCTGAAAATTCAAGCAATATAAAAAACCGCCTTTGAGCGGTTTTTTATAGTAAAACAAGTAACAACTTTCTGGTTAGTTTACGTAACTACTATCTGGGAAGTTAAGGCGCAAAGTTTGTAGCGCACTTTCTTTAAGGTCTTTTAGCTCTAGATAGTCGTAGCATTCGACCATGATTTCCAGTGCGTCTTTTACATAGGTTGTGTCAGAGAAGTTTTCAATGACATACTGACCACGGTTAGAAGCTGCAACATAAGCATTACGCTTCATATAGTATCGAGCAACCGCTAATTCATAACGCGCTAAACGGTTTTTAATATGCAACATGCGCTTTCTGGCATCCGCTGCATACTTGCTGTCAGGAAATTTCTCAATGAGTTCTTTAAAGTCATTGAAAGCTTGTCTGGCTTGGGTTGCATCACGATCTGAACGGTCGATACCGACAATATCCTGAAAGAAATTTGTATCGGAGCCCATATTGACCAAACCACGCATATAAATAGCGTAGTCAATATCAGAGTGGTTCGGATTTAACCGAATAAAACGGTCGATGGTGGCAAGGGCTTCATCTGACTTTGCTGCTTTGTAGTAAGCATAAATCAAATCTAGTTGTACTTGGTGCGACAACGGTCCGAAAGGGTAGCGAGAATCAAGTGCACTTAAAGTTGCTGCGGCTTGATTGAAATTACCAATTTCCATGCTGGTTTTTGCGTCTTCATAAAGTGCCTCGGCTCCTTTATTAGCGACTTCAATATCTTCATCATCAGGAGAAGACGAGCACGCGGAAAGTGCGGATGCCATTAATACAGCGGATGCGAAACGCAAAATTGTTATTCTTTTCATAGATGAAACTATTCTTTTCCTGCTAATTCGGGGGAATTGTTATAAGCCGTTTCCTTAGATTTCCAGTGTAACTTCCCATGTGAAAGAACATGAAAAATAGACGGCGATTTCAACAAAGACGAGATTCTACTCCCTATAAACTGCTATTTCCATTTCCGAAGGACAAAAACTCAGTTTTTCTGTGACTCATAGAAAAAGAATTGGTTCCAGAGTGAACAAAATAAAATACAAAAATCGTTGCTTGATACGCGCTTCGAGTGGCTTTTTACAGGGATGAGTGGCAAGATGCGCGCAAATAAAAAGCAAGCATTAGTATTCATGAGTTCGAATCAAGAAATTATTCATTTGCAAACCACATTGACGTTTTCTCATGCAGGTAAGCGAATGGACCAAGTATTAGCAGAGTTGTTTCCTGACTATTCCCGCTCACGCATCAAAGAGTGGATTTTGGCTGGAGGCGTTAAAATTAATGGGGAAGTGGTTGATAAACCACGTACCAAACTACTGGGAAGTGAAGCAGTCGAAATTGAAGGTAAAATTGAAGTGCAAACCGCTCATGAAGCGCAAGCAATTGATTTACCAATTATTTATGAAGATGACGATATAATCATTATTAACAAACCCATGGGGATTGTTGTGCATCCCGGAGCAGGGAATAGAGACAACACCATGCTCAATGCATTATTGAATCATTGTCCCGGTATCGACGTTGTGCCACGTGCGGGCATTGTCCATCGCTTGGATAAAGACACAACAGGGCTCATGGTGGTAGCGAAAACCATTCCCGCGCATACACATTTAGTTGCAGAGCTTCAAGCCAGAGAAATTAGTCGTGAATATGAAGCGATTGTTAATGGCGTATTAGTGGCTGGCGGTACAGTTGATGCACCTATTGGTAGGCACCCAACAAAACGGACCAGTATGGCGGTGCGTCACGATGGTCGAGAGTCGGTAACACATTATCGAATTATTGAAAAATTCAAAGATTTTACGCATTTGCGGTTAAAGTTGGAGTCAGGCAGAACACATCAAATTCGTGTTCATATGTCACATCTTCGTCACCCGTTAGTGGGAGACCCTTTGTATGGTGGGCGAACGCGCTTACCAAAAGGCGCCTCTCAGGAATTAATTGATACCTTGCGCGGGTTTTCTCGCCAAGCGTTACATGCAGTGCAACTGGGATTATTTCATCCAACAAGCGGTGAATGGATGACATGGCAAGCGCCCTTGCCTGAGGATTTTGTTATGTTGCGTAATATTTTGCGTAAAGAGTCTCCGCTGTATTAATTTAATGTGTGAGTAAACGGGCAACGTAGAACTGAATGTGGGAGTCGGTACTGATGAAACAACTAAGTCAATACGGCATATGTCCAGAATGGGATGCTCCAAGTTCAATTTTAGCCGTTTCCACCACAAGAAATAATGTCGGTTTTTCAAACCCTCCTTTTGATAAGCTCAATTTGGGATTACACGTTGGAGATAACAAACAAACGGTGCTGAACAATCGTCAATTGTTGCCTTTTCAGAACATGGGGTGGTTGGAACAAACACACAGTACAACTGTTATTGAATTGACTTCTTCCATGCTTGAAAGTCCCCCAGAAATGGGGTTTCAGGCTGACGCGAGTTTCACCTTTGAGCCCGACGTGACCTGTGTTGTCATGACCGCAGATTGCTTGCCTATTTTACTTTGCGATAGAAATGCAACATGGGTTGCCGCTATACACGCTGGTTGGAAGGGCTTGGCAAATGGGGTGATAGAGTCGACCCTTGAATCTATTGAAAAGCAAAGTGGTTTTGCTTTAAATAAATCTGAAATTTCAGCATGGATTGGTCCTGCTATTGGACAGAAAAGCTATACAGTTGGAGCCGATGTTTATCATCATTTTCAAGATTATCCGTTTGCTTTAGAAGTTGGTGAGACCTCCAAAATGCGACTCGGACTATCATTAGTGGCGCAGTGCAAATTAGCGCAGTTGGGAGTGAGTGATATTTTGGGAGGAGAGCATTGTACCTTTTCTGAGCCTCAACATTTCTTTTCCTATCGCCGTGACGGGCAAACCGGGCGTATGGCTAGCTTAATTTCTATTCAGTCGAATTAACGCCGTTTTACGTCTTTCGTATTTGATCTGAAGCAATTTAAAACTCCCTAAAACTTGAATCTTGGCATCGATACACCCATAAACAGAATAACTTAGATGAATTTTTCTTAAGGTGTATATATGCGGTTAGATAGATTAACAAGCAAATTTCAGATCGCCATATCAGATGCACAATCATTAGCATTGGGGCGTGATCATCAATATATAGAGCCTGTTCATATTATGATGTCTTTGTTGAACCAAGAAGGTGGTTCAGTGAGATCATTGATGGAAACAGCGAGCGTGAACGTGAATCTACTACGTTCAGGATTATCTCAAATTATCGAAAAGTTGCCCCGTGTCGAAGGCATTGGCGGCGATGTTCAATTAGCCAAAGAAACGGTCGTACTGATTAATTTGTGCGACAAAATTGCACAAAAGCGGAAAGACGAATACATCACTTCGGAAATCTACGTGCTTGCCGCGCTAGAAGACAAAGGGCGCTTAGGCGAGTTATTAAAAGAGGTCGGTGTTACCAAAGACAAAGTGGAAAGCGCCATTGAGAAAATGCGTGGTGGCCAAAAAGTGACGGATCCTAATGCAGAAGATGTACGTCAAGCGTTAGAAAAATATACGACAGATTTAACGGAGCGTGCTGAGCAAGGGCGTTTAGATCCGGTTATTGGGCGTGATGAAGAGATTCGTCGAACGATTCAAGTGCTTCAACGTCGCACTAAAAATAACCCTGTACTTATCGGTGAGCCCGGAGTGGGTAAAACGGCTATTGTCGAAGGGCTTGCTCAACGCATTGTTAACGCTGAAGTCCCTGAAGGATTAAAAAACAAACGTGTGCTCTCATTAGATATGGGATCGTTAGTTGCTGGGGCAAAATATCGTGGTGAATTTGAAGAGCGTTTAAAAGCGGTATTGAATGAACTATCGAAAGAAGAAGGCAGTGTTATTCTTTTCATTGACGAATTGCATACCATGGTCGGAGCAGGTAAAGGCGACGGTGCGATGGATGCGGGTAATATGTTGAAACCTGCTTTAGCAAGAGGCGAGTTGCATTGTGTTGGAGCGACAACGCTGGATGAATATCGCCAATATATTGAAAAGGATGCAGCAC
Organism: Alteromonas sp. a30; assembly: GCF_026788005.1. Taxonomy (GTDB): domain Bacteria; phylum Pseudomonadota; class Gammaproteobacteria; order Enterobacterales; family Alteromonadaceae; genus Paraneptunicella. Next base: position 2,937 of record NZ_JABEPE010000024.1, on the reverse strand, counting down.
TGGAACGGCGTTTCCAAAAAGTGTTGGTTGATGAACCCAATGTGGAAGATACCATCGCTATTTTACGTGGGCTTAAAGAGCGTTACGAGTTACATCATTCGGTTGATATTACCGACCCTGCAATTGTTGCCGCAGCAACCTTGTCACATCGTTATATAAGTGATCGACAATTACCGGATAAAGCCATTGACCTAATTGACGAGGCGGCGGCGAGCATTCGTTTGCAAATTGATTCCAAGCCGGAAGAAATGGATCGTCTAGAACGGAAAATCATTCAGTTTAAATTAGAAGAGCAGGCGCTTTCTAAAGAAACAGATGATGCGAGTTATAAACGTTTAGCAGCGATTGAGCTAGAGCGTGAAAAGCTAGAAATGAAATACAAGGATATGGAAAAGGTTTGGGATTCCGAAAAGAATGCGATGCAAGGGACGCAGCATATTAAAGCTGACTTGGAACGCGCTAAGCTGGATTTAGAAATTGCTCGACGTGCCCAAGATCTGAATCGTATGTCGGAATTGCAATATGGTCGTATTCCCGAACTAGAGCAAAAATTGGAGTTTGCTTCGGAAGGTGAGTCAACAGAAACTACGTTACTAAAAAATAAAGTAACAGATAGTGAGATTGCTGATGTGCTATCTCGTTGGACAGGTATTCCGGTTTCGAAAATGCTTGAAGGAGAAAAGTCCAAGTTACTACGAATGGAAGATGAACTTCATAAGAATGTTGTTGGGCAAGGTGAAGCGGTCGATGCGGTTTCTAATTCTATTAGACGTTCTCGCGCAGGGTTGTCTGATCCCAATCGACCTATAGGTTCGTTCCTATTCTTAGGACCAACAGGAGTTGGTAAAACGGAACTGTGTAAAGCATTAGCTGAATTTTTATTTGATTCTTCCGATGCCATGGTACGTATTGATATGTCGGAATTCATGGAGAAACATTCCGTTTCTAGGTTAGTGGGCGCACCTCCGGGTTATGTGGGTTACGAAGAAGGAGGATACTTAACAGAAGCGGTAAGACGTAAACCTTATTCTGTTATTTTGCTTGATGAAGTTGAAAAAGCGCATCCAGATGTTTTCAATATTTTATTACAAGTGTTGGATGATGGACGTTTAACCGATGGGCAAGGGCGTACGGTCGACTTCAAAAATAGCGTTGTGATCATGACTTCGAACTTAGGATCGGATTTGATTCAAGAGCTTCATACCGAAGCGGATTATGAACAAATGAAAGAGGCGGTAATGGGCGTGGTTTCACAGCACTTCCGTCCTGAATTTATTAATCGGATTGACGATACAGTTGTCTTCCATCCGCTAGGGAAGTCACAAATCAAAGAAATTGCGCGCATTCAATTGTCGCACTTAAAAGAGAGGTTAAAAGAAAAAGATATTGAAATGACATTGACTGAAGCTGCGCTGGACAAGTTAGCTGATGCAGGGTATGACCCAGTCTATGGTGCTAGACCGCTTAAAAGAGCGATTCAACGTCAAATAGAAAATCCCCTAGCGCAAAAGCTCCTTGCAGGAACACTTGAGTCTGTGAATGCAGTAAGCGTTGATGCTCAGGATGGGCAGTTTATTATTCGATAATTCGTCTATACTTTAACTTTCTTTCTATACTTAACCGCCTTTTGCTTTTGTATTAGGCGGTTTTTAACTTCACCTCATATCCCGGTTTATGTTATTTTCCTGCCCTTCAATTTGGAGTATTTCATGACAGAATCAAAACATAAGGGCATCTACCTTTTGCCCAATCTACTGACCACTGCTGGTATTTTCTCAGGCTTCTACGCCGTTGTTGCCTCCATGAAAGGTCAATTTGAACCAGCCGCTATCGCTATCTTTGTGGCAATGATCTTTGATGGTCTTGATGGGCGAGTCGCCCGTATGACGCAAACACAAAGTGCTTTTGGGGCGGAGTATGACTCCATGGCAGATATGGTCTCCTTTGGTGTGGCGCCCGCACTAGTGGCTTATAACTGGGCGCTTACTGATCTCAATAAACTTGGCTGGCTTGCCGCATTTATTTACGTTGCCGGAGCTGCACTTCGTCTAGCTCGATTTAATACTCAAATAGAAACAGCAGATAAACGATTTTTTCAGGGATTACCTAGCCCCAGCGCTGCCGCTTTGGTTGCAGGATTAGTCTGGGTTGGCTCGGAATATCAGATAAAAGAAGTGTTTAATGAATATTTTGTGCAAGGTGTGGTGGCGCTGATTACTGCTTTGGCTGGTGCGCTAATGGTTAGTAATTTCAAATATAACTCGTTTAAAGAAGTTAACTGGCAAGGCAAAGTTCCCTTTGTTGCGCTATTAATTGTGATGCTTATATTTATTGTTGTTGCCACTGAACCCGCGTTGGTTCTATTTCTGGTTTTTGCTTTGTACACATTGGCGGGGCCTATCAATACCTTTCGAAGTGTAGAGAACATTAAACTAGAACACGTAGTGGGGGATACCGATGTTAATGACGCGGAATTTAACCCAGAAAGTAAGGAACAAGATAAGTAAATAGTGAACATTTGCTCATTAATAACTCTATATTTAACAAATTTGGAGATTAAATGAGCTTAAATGGTGTGTTTTTTGATGTTTCTCTTGATTTGATTGATGTAAGCTATTGAAAAATAAGAGTTAGTTTGAATTAAGAAAGCGTGTTAAAAAAATTAAAATAATTCAAAAAAATCCTTGATTAATTCATTTGCCTCCTTATAATGCGCATCAGTTCTGACGGGGAGCACCAAGTAGAGAAATCTACAAGTTATGTTGCAAAGCTTGTTTGAAAAAATTCAAAAAAAGCATTGACAACTTAATCAAAGGGTTTAAACTTCACGTCCGCTTCGAGAGCTTAAGTTTAAAGGTTTCGAAGCAAACGTTCTTTAACAATTTGCAATAGACAATTTGTGTGGGCACTCACTAAAAAAGAGTGCTAACCAAGAAA
>NZ_JABEPE010000023.1 GCF_026788005.1 Alteromonas sp. a30 | reverse complement strand
AAGCTTAAGTTGCTGCTTAAGCCTGGGTCTCACTTTACCGAAATCGGATGTTTAGGTGGGATTAATTATCCATACAAGTTACTTAAAAGGACGCAAAACGCTTGGCTTGTGCTCCTTCGTAGCTAATTTTAGCCAAGCATTTATACGTCCATTAGTAAGGCGTTAATGCTAGCGGAAAAGTTCGCTATGAGTTCCAATTCTGGCGAGTTTTAATGAATTCGTATCAGCTCTATAAATCAGCACTAAATCTGGTTTTACGTGGCAGTCACGATAGCCTTGCCAGTTTCCCGATAAGGCATGGTCAACATACTTTTCAGACAGGATTTCACCAAGCTGTAACTGCTTAATCACATGCCCAACTTCGATTACGTCAGGTATTGGCAGCTTTGCAATCTTCTTAAAATCCTTTTTAAACTGTGTTGCATATTCAAGAGTTAGCACTATTTTAAGCTACCAATATCTAGGTCGTTAAAAAGCTCTTCAACAGTTGCAGCTTTACTTCCTTTTCCTTCCTCAAGCTCGTCAATTGCACTTGCTGTCAAAGTATTTGGTGTTTTCGCTTTAAGTTCAAAAGGTATTCCACCATAATTAATCACGGCTTTTGCAAATAGCTTCAAGGCTTGCGAGGTGCTTAGGCCCATGTCTTCACAAACATTCGTAAACGCTAACTTTGTGTCATGGTCTATGCGCGTACTGAGCATTTCAGTTTTCATAAGTCATACCTTTGCATAACAATGTAATACATAGTAAAACAGACTGTATCAAAGTGCATATAACAGGTCAATGCAGCCGACCGCTGACGCGCTGTTTCGTTCAGCGTTATGTGACTAGGAAATTGAATGCACTGGCGCGGCTCCGTGATGTTCTTCACAATACGCGACCTCATGAAATGCTTTGTGCGTATCCAGTCCGATAAAAAACATGCTATGTTTATTCATGCTAACCTCCAAATGATTTAGTCCTAAGCAAACTAATTATGGCAATGGCTTTCAGCTAACCCACGAAAGTGCGGCGGCTAGCATTTCACTGGGAGTCATTGTGTCTATATCAAAAGGAACTTTGAATGTTACTCATAATTTTAGCGATCTTTGCCTTCTGCTTTATTTTGGAGCGTATCTTTGCCGGATGGGAATTGCCAAAGGTTAAAACGTGGCCTGTTCGTGTACTGATAATTAACGGTGTACAACTTGGAGTCGTTCTATTAGCTGGTGTTACTTGGGAAGTTTGGCTCTCGTCTTGGTCAGTCTTTAGGTTGTCAGACTATATATCGCCGGTAATTGGTGGCTGTATCGCTTACTTTATCGCAACGTTCGTCTTTTACTGGTGGCACCGGTGGCGCCATGAATACGATTTTTTATGGGTTGGTTTCCATCAGATACATCACAGTCCCCAAAGATTGGAGGTAATAACTTCATTTTATAAACACCCTGGTGAAATGATAGTTAATTCAATAATAGGTAGTCTCCTCGTTTATACGTTACTAGGCTTGTCCCTTGAAGCGGGAGCGATTTATACTTTTTGCACTGCAATTGGTGAATTTTTCTATCACACAAATGTAAAAACACCACGATGGGTTGGATATATTTTCCAGCGGCCGGAGATGCATAGAATTCATCACCAGTTTAATCGGCATAAAAATAATTACGGGGACATTGTGTGGTGGGACATGCTTTTTGGGACCTATGAAAATCCAAAAGATTGGGAACATACCTGCGGTTTTATGCCAGAAAAAGAAGAGCGCCTACTAGACATGCTGGCTTATAAAGATGTTCATAAAAAGATATAACAAATTTGTCTGGTTGATGTACGAACCCACGCAGCTTTTGCGTATTGCGATGTTCTCCACTTTACCACAAAATCCACCGGCTTGGTTTTGCTCCGTTTTACAATGTGGTGACAAAATTATGCCCATTGGTAAGGCGTTGATGTGACTCCCTTTGTCAACCCTGAACGAGTGTTTCCCTGACACTCTTTCAGCCCATAATCAGCTTTCAATTTATTCAAAGCAAATGAGCTAACGCACCGGATGAGGCAGTAATGTCGTCGGTTTTCATGCTGGTATGAGTTCGTTTTTCGGTTTCTACCCCGTTTCCACGAACGGTTTTATAAAGGCTTAAATAATCCAATAGGTAGAGTTTTTTCAAGAATGAAACAATTACCCCTATTCTTACTAAAGAAGGCCCAATAACTTTATCTATGCCAAAAGCTACTATTACAAACCAGATAGAAATCCATGCTACAGTAATGGCTGTAAAGAAGCTGAAAGTGAATCACATAAAAAGTCAAGTAAGAGGGGCATCGTAAGCTGCGTCCCATATTTGAAGCGTTAGCAGTTTTTGGAGATTGAGTTTGTATCAAGTAGTTGAAAAAATAGTTTCTGTTGATGATTTCCTTCGATTAAGAGAAGTTTCAGGTTTAACTCCTCGCCCTCATGATGCGGCCAAACGAGCATTACCCAATAGCCTTTTTGGTGTTCAAATTGTCATTGATAACCATACTGTAGGTATGGGACGTGTCGTCGGTGATGGTGCACTAAATTTCGAAATTGTAGATGTTGCTGTAGAGCCAACCTATCAAGGAAGAGGATTTGGCCGAATGATAATGCAGAGTATTATGGATTACCTTGATCGTGAAGCTCCAAAGGGAGCATATATAACTTTAATGGCTGATGTACCAGAGTTATACGAAAAATTTGGGTTTGAATTAAGCAGACCTGAAAGCGAAGGTATGTATATAGTCAAATAAACTGCTGCTACAAGTCAATTATGTTATGGACGAAAAACGCTTGGCTTGCGCTCCTTTGTCGCTAATTTTAGCCACGCTTTTATACGCTCATTAGTCAGGTGTTAACCGTAAGTTGCACACTAATTATTATCGAAGGAGAATTAAGTGGATATAAATAACATCATAACTTTTATAGCGGTAGCGACGTTGTTGGTTATTTCACCAGGCCCTAACGGTTTTCTTATCGCTAAAACAGTCCCATTGTCTGGTCAAAAATCGGGCTTTGCGAATATTTGGGGGGTCGTTGCTGCATTTTACGTGCATGGCACATTGTCCATCTTTGGCATCTCTGTGCTTTTGGTTCAATCTGCTCAAGCTTTCTTTGTTTTTAAAATGCTAGGTGCAGCTTATTTAATCTGGATTGGCATGAAAGCACTTATTGGTGCCTTCAAAGTTACCAATACAGAATTACCCGATTCAGTTCCGAAAAATATTAAACCTGTTTCAATGCGAGCCGCTTTTTCGCAGGGGTTTTTAACAAATGTACTCAATCCCAAAGTATCGATGTTCTATTTGGCCGCGTTTCCACAATTTATCTCCGTGAATGAGAGCGCTATAAATGCATATGCGTTGGTTACAGTACATTCTATGGTGAACTTTATTTGGTTTTCCATGATGGTATTTATGTTGTCGCGTATCAAAAATGCTACAAACAACGTGCGCTTTAAAAGGTGGTTAAATTACACAACTGGTATTGTGTTTATCGGGTTTGGTTCTAAATTAGCGTTAATGAAGAATGGATAAAGGGTAAATTAAGTTTTCTAGCGTGGCGGTACCTCAAAGATTATGCCGATACGTAACTGCCGCTTAGCTTAGCGTAAGGCATCCACTGCATCATCAAAGGAAGTCGTCGTTGAAAATTAACTTACGAGATATCACTAAAGATAACTGGGTCGATATGATTGACCTTGAAATAACAAAAGAACAAGAAAAGTTTGTTGCTCTCCCTGCCGAAGCCATCGCGGCGTCTAAGTTTTATGATTATTATGTTAACCGAGGCGTTTATCTTGGTGACAAACCAATCGGCTTTATTCAATATTATCCCAATTATGACGATGGAAAACCTAATGAAATATTCATCGACCAATTGTTGATTGATACAAGCTTGCAAGGTAAGGGATATGGCTCTGAAGCAGTGAAACTTGTGCTTGAAGAAATCAAGCAATTGGATGGCTTTAACTCAGTGTCTATCTGTTACGTTGAAGGGCATGACATCATGAAAAAGTTCTTTGAAAAATTCAGTTTTCAAGTTGTCGAGCAAGATGAATTCGATGAAACAATCATGGAGTTGCACTATGCCTAAGTGCAATCTTCAAACGGAAAAATACAGTTGGCCATTTTTTACGGCTGTTAATACATAGGGATAGAATAGGAAAGCTTCGCGTGAGCAACGCCTCGTTCGTTAATCAGAGTTGATATATCTTCCCGAATAAACAGGCTTCCGAGCCAATAATGTACCGTAGCGATTTAGTAAACATTGGACACTAAACTATTCCCTTTCTCGCTTTATGCGGTTTTATCTTGCTATGCTCGTGCTCACCATGAATAATTAAGTCCGTTTGGTTATATCAAGGCCAACGATTTTAATTAAGGACATATGGGTCTCCACAATTTTGAAAATTCGCACTTCGCTCTGGCACATTGATGTTGAGTTAAGTGGGGAGTCCATATCATTCGTTAAATGATAGGAAAGAAATTATGAAACTAAGAAAGATTCATCGTTTAGTTGCAATAACCCTCTCACCCTTTCTGCTTTTACTGGCCATTACAGGTTGTCTCTTATTTTTCCGTAAACTTGGCATCTATGAAAAAGAGATAAAAGAGATCTTGGTTGGCGTTCATACATGGGAGATTGTAATGCCGTATATTGGGTTAATTCTCGGCGCCGGCTTTTTATTCATTGTAGTTAGCGGCATTATATTATTCTTCAATCCTAGAGCATAAAAACATAGCTTAACAAGCTACCAAATGTTGTCGGCTTAAAGCGTGCTGAAGCTTCGCTGCTGGGGTACTCAGTGCGCTAAATGGATATTTATTTTATTTCTGGAATAAGATTACTTCTTTGCAAAAACGATAAAACAAATCGGCTTTTTGCGATGGTAATCGGCTATTCGGGCGAATGCACCACAGCGGTGATTCGTTATCAACTAAGCGATTAGGGAGAATTTCAACTAACTCGCCCTTTTGAATACAGGCGTGAACCGCTAATTGTGATCGCATACCAATTCCCAACCCTTGCTTGATGGCGGCCGATAAGCATTCGGCATTCGATAACAACATACTTTGACTGTGATTTAAGGTGACGCGTTGGTGTTGTTCATCTAAACAGTGCCATTGTTTTAGCCAAGGCAAGCAAACGCTGCGATGATGTTTGAGTTCATCAATGGTTTGTGGCTCGCCAAATTCGGCTAAATAGGCGGGAGAAGCGCACAATATACGTTTATCGTCGATGATTTTTCTGGCAAGCAACCGCGAGTCCGGTAACTTACCCACTCGAATCGCCAAATCGATGCCTTCATCGGAAATATCGCGTTGGTGGCCGGTGGCAATAAATTCGAGTTGGAGCTTGGGATGCTGCGCTTGAAATGAAGCTAAGTTTGGCAGGATAAATAAGTTAAGGACCCAAGGTGGAATGGTGATGCGTAACTTGCCTTGTAAGCTATGAGGATGAGGGGAGAGTGAATCATTAAGATCGGTGATAGCGTCTAAAATTGGTAGGAGCTTTTCATAAAAGGTTTGCCCTTCTGGTGTTAAACGGACGCCTTTGTTGCTTCTGAAAAACAATGAAGTACCGGTAATTTTTTCAAGCTTAGTAATACGATGACTTAAGGTCGCAGTGGGGATGTCTAGTTGTTTGGCTGCCGCAATGATGCCACCTGTTTCGATAACTGCAACGAAACTGGTTAAATCGTTAACATGATACATGTTTATTCATTTCCTCCTGTTTGTGTTTCAGGTTTAACTCACTCAGCAAAGAGTTAAGAATTTTGAAACAGATTTTATTCGTATTCGAAAAAATGAAATGTCGTGTATGAGTTTATTTGATTGTTTAGTCAGTTGGCAAAATCTATTCTCTGTTTTTTGTAAATGAAGTCGATCATCATGAAATCAATACGTTTGATACTAGTCGCGTTGTTGGCGTGTTCTTCACTAAGTTGTTCTTTGCTAAGTAATACAGCCCAAGCCGCGTTAACCAAGGTAGCTGAGTTGCCCGCACACACGCCACCGGGCAATATAGCCATTGCTCCCAATGGACGCATTTTCTTAAGTGTTCATGGCTTTTATGGGCCCAAAACCAAAATTGTTGAATTGTTGCCCGATGGTAAAACCGTGGCCTATCCAAATGCTGAATGGGCAAGTGCGCCTGTGTTGTCTGAAGAAGGAGTCCTCACACAAGAAGGCTTAAATGGTGTGCTTGGCCTAAATGTGGATCACAATGGTATCCTTTGGATGCTAGATGGCGCATCTACTGAGCCTGCGCCGGGAATTAACGCGCGTTTAGTGGCGTGGAATACGCAAAAAGAAGCGCTGCACCGTGTTATTTACTTAGGTTTTCCCATTACCCGCAAAGAAAGTTTTGTAAACGATTTAGCTATCGATACCAAACATGATGCCATTTACATTACCGATGTTGCTTCACCTGATACCGCTGCGCTTATTGTGGTCGATCTAAAAACAGGGTTAGCGCGCAGAGTATTGCACGGTAGCCAATATACACGTCCTGAAAACATCGATATGAACATTAATCATCGCGTGATTACCTTAGGAGGTAAGCCGGCTCGCATTGGTGTGAACCCTATCAGCATCGATAATAAAAATGAGTGGGTGTATTTTGGTGCCATGAATGGTGAGTCTATCTATCGCGTCAAAACCACCGATTTGCTGAACACGTCTTTAAGTCAAAGTTCGCTGGAATCAAAAGTGCAGCGTTATGGCAATAAACCTATTTCCGATGGTATCACGGTCGATAATGCTGGGAATGTATATGTGACTTCCATTACCGATGGCAGCATTGGCGTGGTGAAACCCAGTGGTGAATATCAAACTTTGTACCAAGATGAGGGAATTAGCTGGCCAGACGGTTTTGCGGTAGGTCCTAACAACCAAATTTACTTTACGGTGAACGAGTTGCATTTATCGCCAGTATTAAACAATGGCAAAAATGCCACAAAAGGGAAGTTTGCCGTGTACAAATTCGATGCGTTGGCTCCAGCTAGCACAGGCCGTTAACGCTTATTTAACCTGTGCTCAGCTTTTTCAAATTCTTAAAGGCGTTAGTTTAACTCGCGCCTTTTTTGTGGAAGTTGTCACGATACGTTTTTGGCGAAATGCCGTAATGCTTTCGAAAATGGTGACGCATCACATCACCATGTTGAAACCCTGCGTGTTCAGCAATGTTATCAATGCTTAAGTCGGATGATTCTAAAAGGCTTTTGGCTGCGTCTAATTGTTGGTGACTGAGCCACGATTTGGGCGTGATGTTGAAATTGGCTTTGAATTTTCGGTCGAAATTACGGCGTGACATATTCGCTTTCTGCGCGATTTGGTCAATGTTAATGCCCTCATGCAAGTGCGCTTTCGCCCAATCTAAAGCAGAAGCAAATACGCTGTTAGGTTGAGCGACAGGGGTTTCTGCAAATTGCGATTGCGCGCCTTTGCGATGCGCTGAAAGCACCAATCTTCTGGCCACGCGGTTTGCGGTGTCGTGACTGTGATCTTGACGAATAATTTCAAGACTCAAGTCGATAGCCGCAGAGCTTCCGGCAGAGCAGCCAATAACGCCATCAAACACATAAAGCACATCTTCTCGATAAGTAATGTGAGCGAATTGCGCCTGAAACGTGTCGGCATATCGCCAGTGCGTGGTCGCTTCCCGTCCGTGCAATAACCCCAGTTTCGCCAGTAAAAACGCCCCAGAACAATAAGAAATAATACGCTTTTGTTGCTGAAAAAAATCGGTGATGGCGCTTCGGATATTGTCGGGGATGGAGCGGTTGTCGGTAAACCAGCTTGGCACGATCAGTAAATCAAATTCGCTAAGATCATCAATGGCATGCACGGTTAGGCTTGTACCTACATTGGTCGCAACCTGATCGTAACCAAATGCCACAAGCTGGCAGGAGTACCAATGTTCAAATTCTGGGCGAGGTAGGGCAAAAAGCTCCATCGCGCAAGCAGCTTCAAACAAACTCATATTCGGGTAAGCAAGCACAGCAATATTTGTCATATTGGCTAAAATTTAATGAATGTTGTCTTTTAAGCCAATTCTACAAAAAAACAAAACAATTCATACTGCAATCTACATCAATTATTTTCTTGATTGGAGATTTAAATGGGTTCAGTTGTTACTCGTATTCCTGCGGCTGAGAGCCAACGTGCACTTGCACATTTTCAAGCCTTGTTGGAGTTTGAAACCGATTGTTGGGATGTGCATTTTGCCTTAACAAATGGGCGTCAAGACTTTGTTTTAATAGATGTTCGTGCGCAATCCTGTTTTGAGGCGGGTCATATTGAAGGCGCTATCAATATTCCTCACAAAAATATTGATGAAGTTCGATTAGCAGACATCGAAAAATCCCAATTGATTGTGGTGTATTGCGCTGGACCTCATTGTAATGCAACAGAAAAAGCGGCCATACGCTTGGCAACATTGGGGCGTCCGGTGAAAAAAATGATTGGCGGCGTAACCGGCTGGCTCGATGAAGGCTTTACGTTAGTTTAAAGTGAGTTTCAGCATCATTGCTTAAATTGTACCTAAATTGTATCTAAATTGGGTAGGTAAAATCGGGCTATACTAAACTGAAATATAGCCCAATTATTGTAAGAATCTTAAGGTAAATAAATTGACGTTAAGACAAAAGGTGAGACACATCGTCGATGATGTGAATAATCCATTAGGTCGTGGTTTCTCTCTTATTATTCAACTGCTCATTTTAATTTCATTACTTGCATTTTCCCTAGACACATTGCCTGATCTTACCGACGCGCAACGCGACATTTTAATGTATATCGAAGTAGTGTCCGTAGTGGTATTTACCATTGAATATATCGCTCGAATATATGCAGTTGAACAACGTTTAAAATACATATTTAGCTTTTATGGCATCGTTGATTTATTGGCAATCCTGCCATTTTATTTAGCTTCGGGATTGGATTTAACATCTGCAAGGGCGTTGCGCTTTGTGCGTTTGTTTCGCATCCTCAAATTACTGCGTTATAACAAAGCGCTTGATCGTTTTCATCGCGCACTCAGCATCGCTAAAGAAGAAATCATATTGTTTGTTTTTATTGCCACCATCCTTTTGTATTTATCTTCGGTGGGTATTTATTACTTTGAGAATGAAGCTCAGCCCGAGCACTTTAAATCCATTTTTCATAGTTTATGGTGGTCTGTTACTACGTTAACAACCGTAGGATATGGCGACATGTATCCGATTACCGCAGGCGGTAAGCTATTTACTTTCATCGTGTTAATGATTGGCCTTGGTGTGGTTGCTATTCCTGCTGGTTTGATTGCGTCAGCGCTATCTAAAGTTCGAGATGAAGAGGATAAAGGTAGGCTTAATCGTTGAAGCAAAATAAAGAACGTTTCGATGTGCTGAACAACGCACCTTCTGATGAGGGATGAAAAGTGAGTCCATTTGTTTATTGTTAAAATAATGTAATTTATTTGTTGAGTTGTTACGCTTTTTGGGTATAACATTTCTCAAGGCTTATTTAGGCCTATTTTTTAATACTGAAATGAAAGCGCTTTCATATGTGCAGGTAGCACTGCGTTGGACCTCGTGAATCCAGCGAAACCAGAGGAATAGTCGCCATTTCAACGGTGGTTTCACGTTTGCCACCGATTGACGGCAAAATTAACATGAATTTAACGAGGAGCAGGATATGCTATTAAGAACAGCAACCCTCGCCACCACGATATTATGCAGTCAAATTGGTCATGCCGCTGTAATTGGTTATGGTCAAGGGTCGATTTCCGACACTATTAATCCCGCCAGCCATAAATGTGTGGTTGATCACGGGAACTGGATTTTTAACGCCGGCGTTGTACGGCCCGCTATTGCAGGTTGTAACGGCGGTGTCCCCGTGGGGCAAGCTGAAGCGATTGTCCCACAATTAGTTTCTCCCGCATCTGAACAAGTAACAGCCGCACACCGCTGGTGGGGGTCGATCGCTTATTTTGGGGAGATGAAAACCAACAACCCTGACGATGCAGGTCATATCACTTCGGACCCATTCACCTTACGAGTGACTGAAAAAGGCGTGCGTATGATGAGCATTCCGGGAGGCTTACAAGCTATAGACAGTATCAACGTTGGCTTGTTAACACCGGATCCTTTCGCGGAAGTATTTGACGGTATTGCTGTTGGCAATAGCGCGTTTAGTAATATGGAAGCGGCGATGAAAGATCACAGCGATGGTTCTGTGACGGTGCAATGGAGTCATCAAGGTCAAGCGGTAATGGAAGCCACCTTTGTGCATGGCTCGCCGTATGCTTACTTCACAACCCACCAAGGCAATTTAGTCATTCGTAGCAAAGCGGGTACTGAAGGCGGTGAAAAAGGTGTTTTCTATCAGCAAGATAACACGTTAGGTATGTGGACAGACGTTGCCGGTAATCGCGGTAGCTTTTTGATTGTGGGTGATGGCCCAACATCATTTTCTGGCGTCGATAGCCAAGCGGTTCAAGTTAACAATAGCAGTAACCGTTTAACCGTTGCTTTATTACCTATTGGCGATGAAACTCCGTCAGGGCAGATGATTCAAGACTTTAAGCAATATGCCTTGAATAAAGTTGATAAGGTTAACATCAACTACAGTGTAAACCGCGCTAACAACAACGTAACGGTAACGCATGAGTATGTGAATGCGGCGGGTCAGCCAGTGAATAGCTTGGTCGGAATGATGCCAATGCACTGGAAAAACTCGTCACAGCCGGTTAGCCAGTATCAAACCCGCAGTGCGCGTGGGATGATCAAATACGCGGCGACTAACGGGTTTAGTTACGACATTCCGTACCTTGGTGTGTTGCCATTCTTCCCGAAAGATTTAGGCGATGTTGATCCGGGCACGTTACAAAACTTGGTGAATGAGTTTATTGCCCTTGGTGAAGACAATTGGGATTCGGGTTATTCCGATACCTATTGGGCACCTAAAACGTATGCAAAAGTGGCTGAAGTTCAGGCCATTGCACGAGACTATGGTTTAACCGCACAAGCCGACCAATTGCTTAACTTCCTTAAAGCGGAACTCGCGGATTGGTTTACCGCCAATAACAACGGCACATTAGACGCGAGCAAATACTTCTATTACGACCAACAATGGAATACTTTGCTTGGCTTTGATGAGTCCTTTGGTGCACAGCAGCAGCTTAACGATCACCACTTCCATTATGGCTACTTCGTGCGTGTTGCCGCTGAAATCTGCCGCGTTGATGCCAATTGGTGTTCAGATTCTCAGTACGGTCCGATGGTGGAATTATTGATCCGCGATTATGCTGCCGGACGTGACGACCCCATGTTCCCGTACCTACGTCATTTCGACCCCGCTAACGGTTTCTCGTGGGCATCGGGTCATGCGAACTTCGTGCGTGGTAACAATAACGAATCGACTTCAGAAGCTGCAAACGCATACGGCGCAATGGTGCTTTACGGCATGATCACCAATAATCAAGACTTGGTTGATCGTGGTATGTACTTGCATGCATCTACCATGGAAAGTTTCTGGCAGTATTGGAACAACATCGACCGTCATTTAGGCCAACCGGCGGATCATGACAACTTCCCATCGAGCTTCACGCGTCCAACCACTTCTATTATTTGGGGCGATGGACACGTTTTCTCTACGTGGTTCAGTGGTGCATATGCACACATTTTAGGTATTCAAGGCTTGCCGCTTAATCCATTGGTTATGCATTTAGGTTTGTATCCTGATTACTTAAAAGATTATGTCGCGCTTGGCTTGAGTGAGTCATCTAATGGCAGACCTTCGGGGCTACCAGCCGATCAGTGGCGTGATATTTGGTGGAACATTTGGGCGTTGACCGATGCCGATGCCGCCATAGCCGATCACCAAAGCATGAACTTTAACTACACACCGGAAACTGGTGACAGTAAAGCGCATACGTATCATTGGATACACACCATGCGGGGCCTTGGTCATATCGCTAACGGAAAGGGTAACTTAACCGCAAACGACCCGATGGCGTTAATATTTAACAAAAACGGCGGGAAAACCTACATTGCTTATAACTACGGAAGCAGCGTAAAACGCGTTGAGTTTTCCGATGGCATGGCAATGAATGTTGCTCCGGGATCATTTGGTATTAAGCGCCCGGGAGATAACCCTGACTCGCCAAATTCGGATCAACAAGCGCCTTCACAACCCGGCAATGTATCGGTTGGTAATGTGACGCAATCTTCAGCACAGCTAAATTGGTCTGCTGCTTCCGATAACGTTGGTGTAGCCGGTTATCGCGTAAGCTTTGCACAAGGCTCTGGCTCGTCAAGTGTTTCAGGCACATCTGCAAACCTAACGGGATTAACAGCCGGTACGAACTACCAAGTATTAGTGCGTGCATTTGATGCGGCAGGTAATGAATCGAGCGCAGCACAAGTGCAATTCACAACACCTGCATCAAACGATAATCAAGCACCAAGCGTACCGCAAAACCTCACACTGGTGAATCAAGATGGTGGCAATGTGAGCCTAAGTTGGCAGGCCAGTAGCGACAACGTTGCCGTCAGCAGCTATCGCTTATACCAAAACGGCTCCGTGGTGTCTCAAGGTGCAGCGTTATCCGCACAAATTAACGGTTTAGCACCGGGATCATATGCCTTTAACGTGAGTGCAGTGGACTCATCGGGTAACGAGTCAGCGACCAGCAACACCGTGAATGTAGTTGTCGATAACAATGCTAGTAGCAGTCAATTCACTTTTGAAGGCAGCTTGCCCAATGGTTTAATTAATGGTCAACCGGTTACTTACCAAGCGACCGCTAGCTTCAATGCGGCAACGTCAATGGTAACAATTGAGTTTGTTTCTAATACCTTGCTCGATACCGTTTGGGCATTCGATCCGGGCTTTAACGACTTAACTCAGCTTTCTGGTACGCATTTTAGTGTCGATATTCCCGGCTACAGTGCAGGGCAAACCATTAATTGGTACTTTGTTGCCAGAACCGGTGAACAACAGGCTGATAACGTAACAGCGCAACATAGCTGGACCATTGGTGCAAGCAGCGCTGATTCTGTTGCGCCTTCCACACCTGCTGGTTTGTCGATTAGCGCGCAAAACGGCGGTGACGTCACACTACAGTGGAATAACAGCAGCGATAACGTTGGTGTAACAGGCTACAAACTCTACAGCAATGGTGCTTTCGTATTGCAGACAGGGGCGACGAGTGCAAGTGTAACGGGCCTAGCAGATGGTTCATATAACTTCACCGTGTCGGCAATTGATGCGGCAGGTAATGAGTCAGCACAAAGTAGCGCAGTGAATGTTAGCGTTAGCTCAGCATCGACTTTCGATTACCAAGGCAATTTGCCAAATGGCTTAATTGATGGTCAACGTCTTAGCTACAGTGTTACCGGTAGCTTTAATGCTGGAACGGGCGTTGCGACTTTCGTATTTGAGTCTGCTCAGGCTTTAGATGAAGTGTGGTTCTACAACCCCGGTTTTAACAACATGACTAAAGAATCGTCTACACGATTCTCGGTTCAAGTTTCGGGTGCACAAGCCGGACAAACCATCCAGTGGTATTTTGTTGCTCGTAAGAGTGGGCAACAAGCCGATAACGTTACAGCACAACATCAGTGGACGTTATAACGTTTTCCATTAGGTAAATGTAAGTAAAAGAGCGATGCGAATTGTGTTTTCCCGCATTGCTCTTTTTATTCCTTTTTTTCTTTTTTCTTTTTTCTTCCTACCTTTCCTGTTTATTTTTTCTCTGCTTTTTAAACCTGGCAATAACAGCCTTGTGCTTCATGCATGATATTCGCTCCAATTAGATGATCTTGGCTGGGAATGAACTTCTCAACAATACCTTCATTGGGACTGCAATATAAACCGGTAGAGTAGGGGCCTAAATAGCTTAATTGGGCATTTTTATTAAACACTGCCACAGCCGGAATAGAAGGAATAAAGGCTTTCAGCGCCAGCAATTGGTTAAGTGAAACTTGCACATTATTGTAGGATTGTGCGCTTGCTCGTTGCTTGACTGAGTTAATATGACGCTGGGCAATTTGAGCACAAACACAATGCGCCTGAGTGAAATGCACAACCGTATTATGCACATCAATACCATGCCGTATAAGTGTATCTCGTAAGCGGTTGTCGAATGTCATGTCAGCCATATTTGAAGCTAATTCGCTATGAGGGTCGAAAGGCGATATTTTTGACATCGCGAAATACAACACCGCCGCGAGCAGCGACGATGTCCAAACCAAAAGAAGAGAGGTTGTTGCACTAAACTTCAAAGCGAGCCAGTTCTTGATTCAATTTTTCAAGACTTCGGTGTAACTCTGTAAAATGCTCACTTACAGAAACCGTATAGCCTTGCAGCTTATGTGAACTCTGGGTGAGATTGTGGGTTGAATCGGTAATATTGGATGACACCTTCGCTTGTTCATCGACCGCGCTGGAAACCAAAGACATATTCTCAGACACGCTTTCAATGCTCATTACCACGCTATCTATAATGCCGCAGGCTTTGTTTGACGAAACCGCCGTCGTTTCAGCTCGTTCTAAACATCCATGCATTTGCTCGACTGACTTGCCCGCATCAGTAATCAAAGAGGCTGTAATGCCACTAATTTGCTCGGCGTTATCCCGAGTACGCATAGCAAGTTGGCGCACTTCGTCGGCAACCACTGCAAAACCTCGTCCATGCTCCCCTGCTCGTGCGGACTCAATTGCGGCATTCAATGCTAATAAATTGGTTTGATCAGAAATACCCTTGATGGCGGTCATCACTTCTTCAATTTGATTGCATTTTTGAGCAAGCTCTTCAATAGTGTTTGATGCAGAGGAAAGCTCTGAGCGCAATTCAGCCATATCTTTGCTGGAATCTTGAATGATGGTTTTTGCCTCATCCGTATGTTTGAAGGCATCGCTGGCTAATGAGTCGACTTTCAAGGAGCTATTAGCGACATCGTTATTAGCCTGATTCATATCTTCCGTTGCTTGCACAATAAGGCTAATCATATCGCTGCTTTCAGTCGTAGATTGGTTCACATTATGGGTCATACTCGATACACCCGAGGAAAGATTAAATACTTCTTCTCCTACCGATTTTGCGTGCACAATAAACTCTGAGAAAGAGCCAATCAGGGTGTTGAAATGTTGTAATTCTGGGTTGTTTCTATCCATTTCAACGTTTAATTTGAAATGCCCATCGTTTTGCAGAATCTGCTTAATACAGTGAGAAACCTGCATGTTTGCCATGGTTTCGTTAAAACTGCTTTGAGCAAAGTAAATGAGCACAGCCCCTTCGATAATCGCGAAAAGTGCATGAATCACTAATAAGTAAAAAGCCAAGTTATCGGATTCGAAAATATAAGTTGGCATGCCTTGCACTTGCAAAATGAAGAACAGAATATGATGCACCGCGACAACGGCAACGCTCGACAAAATGACACGCCAATCCCGATAAAAACTCAAAAACGCCAGCATCACGAATACTTCAAAGTGCATTTCGGTCATGCCGTAGGTTTGTTGGATATGCAACGCGGTAAAAATTTGAGTGGCGATACCGACAGTGTGACGAGTGGCAGCCGCATAGGGTTGCTTAAATATGAGGTACAACGGCAGTGCAATAGTTGCCATTCCAATTAAAATCGCCTCAGTCCATGTTTCGGTAAAAAAGGCGATAAAAAAACTTAACACTAATTGCCCCAAAAGAGCGCCGACGAAAATTTTGTTGGCGCTGCCAATCCAAGGGTAAATCATAATACTTTGCTTCCTTAAAACTGCTTAAAACCGCAATACACGGGTGACGTCTATTTTGTGTTGCTACAAAGTTTATAAAGGCTTAACGCCTCGCCAGATACTTGACTTTGTAGCGTTTTCTGGCGCGTGAAAGTCGTTCTTAGGGCTCTTTCTTCTGTGACAATGGGCGCTTTTCCGATTCATCAACGTGCAGTTGAAATACATCGGGGCGGGCATAATGACCCGAAACATCGAAGTCATAGCGAGCCTTAACAATGTCGTCTAAATCAATTTCTGCGCAAATCAGCCCTTCTTCGCCATAAAGTGGCCCTGCAAGCACTTCACCCATTGGCGAAACAATAACACTGCCTCCGCGAATCAATGGTTTATCTTGAGGCCAATCGGCTTCAAGCCCTAAGTTTTGTGGGGCTTCTAAAAATTGACAAGCGCTGATAAGGAACATACGTCCTTCATAAGCGATATGTCGCATCGAGGCTTGCCAAATATCCCTATCATCAACAGTGGATATACACCAAGTATTCACGCCTTTTGCATACATTGTGGTGCGTAGTAGCGGCATGTAATTTTCCCAGCAAATCGCGCTACCCAGTTTTAGGGTTTTAGTGGCAACAACGGGAAGTGTCGAACCATCGCCTTGCGCCCATATTAAACGCTCACTTGCCGTTGGCATCAGCTTGCGGTGAATATTGGTTAATTCACCTTCAGGAGAAATAAACACGGTGGCGCAATATAAAGATGAATGACGACGCTCAATAATTCCGATAACGAATTGCGTGTGTGTACGTTTTGCTAGCTGACACATTTGTTTCAATTCTGGGCCATCTAAATCAACGGCTTGTTCCCAATAAGCTAGGAAGTCTTCTCTTCCTGAATCGGTTCGAAAGCCTACTTTGGTGCCGAAGTCCTGACCTTTAGGATAACCGCCAAGTAATGCTTCGGGCATGACAATTACCTCGCAGTTGGCATCGGCAATGTGTTGTTCATAGGAAAGAATTTTACTGACAGTTGCTTGTTTTGATGCAATGGCGCTGCCAATTTGCAATGCGCCTACCTTGGTTTTGGTCATGAGATTATCCATTGTTGTATAAATGACTAGGTTAAAGACTGAAAAGAGAGCATTGTCTAGACCTCGTTAGCATCAAAGTCATTACACCTTGTCGGCAGAACTTAAGCTTTGCTGGCATTTAACACTGATTAGTCTAATCGACTTTAGAGGGACTTTGACTTGATTTGTATCAAATTTGGAAATACCGCTCAATATCAGCGCCAAAGGTGTTGCAAATGGTCAATTTTTTTCATTATTGATAATGGCTTATGTGCCCGCATATTGGGTAAGTTAGTGAAGCGTTTTAAGTATAACGCCTCAGTTATTGCAATAACTTAACTTCAAGGCAATATTTTTTAGGCGGAATATTCAATAAATAAAACCTCAAAGGAGCTATTTCATGCAACAAATTCAGAGTGCGGGATTACTCAAAAGTGCATCATTTATTGATGGACAATGGTGTGAATCTGAGAACCAATTCGATGTGGTTAATCCATTTGATAATCATCTACTTTGTCGCGTTGCGGATGCTGGGCAAAAAGAAGCTGAATCAGCGGTAATCGCCGCCAAAAAAGCACTGAAAGAGTGGGCGGCGAAATCTGCAGCTGAGCGAGCTGAAATATTACGTAATTGGTTTGATTTAATTCAAGATAATCAATCCTTACTTGGCCGCTTGTTAACACTTGAGCAAGGTAAACCTTTGGCTGAAGCTGAGGGAGAAGTGGGGTATGGCGCTGGATTTATTGAATGGTTTGCAGAAGAAGGTAAACGCGTTTATGGCGACACGATACCCGGCCCAGCACAAGACAAACGCATTGTCGTGATTAAACAACCTGTTGGGGTTGTAGCCGCTATTACTCCGTGGAATTTTCCTAATGCCATGATTGCCCGAAAAGCAGCGGCGGCTTTGGCGGCGGGGTGTACTTTTGTAGTTAAACCAGCGGCAGAAACACCACTATCCGCGCTGGCATTAGCTGAATTGGCGCAACGCGCGGGCATTCCCGCAGGCGTTTTTAATGTGGTGGTTGGTAAAGACTCTTCGTCTATTGGGCGCGTATTTACACAGCATCCTGATGTTGCAAAATTCACGTTTACCGGTTCAACGCAAGTAGGCAAGATGTTGGCAGAACAGTGTGCCGCTGACTTAAAGCGGGTATCACTGGAGCTTGGAGGCAATGCACCTTTCATCGTATTTGAAGATGCCGATATTGATGCGGCAGTAGAAGGTGCGATTCAATGCAAATATCGCAATGCGGGCCAAACGTGTGTGTGTGCCAATCGTCTATTAGTCCAAAGCAGTATCAAAGATGTGTTCGAAGAAAAATACATTGCCGCAGTACAAGCATTAAAAGCGGGAAATGGATTGGAAGAGGGGGTCGATCTTGGGCCGCTCATCAGTCAAAAAGCGCTTGAAAAGGTTGATGAGCTGGTACAAAGCGCGCGTCAGGAAGGAGCGACCGTGCGTTTAGGCGGTGAAAAACAAGGCAGTAGCCAATTTTATCCTGCAACCGTTATTTCTGATGTCGATACCAAAATGAAAATTGCTCAGAGTGAAATTTTTGGGCCTGTTTCACCGATCATTAGTTTTACTTCCGAGCAAGACGCCATTCGCATCGCGAATGACACTGAATATGGATTGGCTGCCTACTTCTATGCACGAGATATTGGACGAGTGTGGCGAGTGGCCGAACAGTTGGCGTATGGCATGGTAGGAATTAACGAAGGGATCGTGTCTAACGTTGCTGCGCCGTTTGGAGGCGTTAAGCATTCAGGTTATGGGCGAGAAGGCTCGAAGTATGGCTTAGATGATTATCTCGACATTAAATATTTGTGTTTTAGCGGCCTAAATACGTAGTTTTCTACCGAACAATATAAGGGGAATAAATGACACAAGCGTTCAGAATCATGATATTAGCCGTTATGTTGGTGACGCTTTTGGGTTGTTCCCCGAGCAATAAGCTTGAACGTATTGTGATCGCGACCACACCTTGGTTGGGGTATTACCCTCTGTATTATGCGGATGAAATTCAATTAGATGAGCAACTAGGGATTGATCTGGAAATCATCGAGAATTTATCAACCAATGACTTTCGACGCTCTATCGTTAAAAGTTACATCGATGGATTTGCGAGTTCGATTCAAGGCGTGAGTCAGATAAACCAGATATTAACCACACCGTTAGACCTTGTTTTATTCACCAATTTTTCCAGTGGCGGGGACGTTATCATTGCCCGTAAAAGTATTACTGCTTTGTCTGAGTTGGAAGGGAAACGGGTTGGGTTTCGTCGCAACGAAATTAGTCATTTTGTCGCGCTTAATGCACTTAAATTAGAAGATTTGACCGAAGACGATATTCACCACATAGAAGCGAATCCGTTAGATGCGGTAGAAATGTTTGAACGGCGAGAAATAGACGCTTTTGTTACTTATCCACCTATATCAATTTCTTTGCTAAAAGACCCCGATTTACATGTGATTTTTACCAGCAAATCCTTGCCGATACCGGTACTTGACTGCATCGTATTTAAAGGTGATAGAAGCGAAAGTAAACAACAAAAATTAATTCAGTTGTGGGATGCCGCAATTAAGAAAATACGTTCCCAACCTAACGCCTATTTGCAGTTTCTTTCTTCCCAGTTAGGGACAACGATGCCAGAAGCTAAGAAAAATTTGGAGGGAATTACCCTATTAACTTTGGATGAGCAAAAAGGGCTGTTTTCGTCGCCCGAACAAATTAAAGAAATACTGCTTCGAGCCTGCGAAGTTAGTGGGACGAAAGCGAGTCTTTGTATTCGAGATTTGCACTTCATCCGGTTTGGAGGCCTACAACTTTAAACTTGACACTTTTTACTTTGTATAAATATCGCTCAATTATTTTCTCGCTTATTCGACTTTTATCTAAGTTTCAACGAGTTAAATTTGCGTTATGGTTGGGTTATCTTTTTCAGTGAAATTACTTTTGCTACCGTCAAACGATAAGAGAGTGTGAGCATGAAGTGGTCTATATCCACTAAATTTTTGATTCCAATGGGAGTCGTGTTTGTCGCATTTTTCTTCGCTCAATATTACCTAATCAATTCCTCTACCCAACAAATTCTTCTTGATAAAGCGCAAAGTCGAGCGCTAGACATGGCTGATGCAGCGGTTTTGGCGCTAGAAGCCGACTTAAAAGACAGCAATTTTGTACGGGTTGCTTCTAGTCTAGCGACTTCCGAAGATGTGGATTTTGTGATTTTTATCGACAAGCGAAAGGAACAAATTATTGCGTCCAGTAGCTTTAAATATCGCAAGAAGATAGAAGAGCTCCCTAGCGATCTGAAACGTCGAGTGCAATATGCCATGAATATAACTCAGTGGCAGTTTTTGCATTTGGGGAACAATGACTTTTGGTTTAGTTACAATATCCGCACCATTCCGGTAGGGGAAAACCGTATTCACACCTATCTGATGCTAACGAAGTGGAGCGGTGACTCCGTTAATCGCGCTATAGAGGAAGCGCGCTACATCCATTTTACCTATTTAGCGCTGGGCTGTTTTGGTATGGCGGTGTTGGGCTATATGCTGTTTCGACACGTTACCTTAAAACCATTGGATCGGCTCATTAACAGCATTCGTAAGCGACAAGCGGGGATGCCTTATGAGAATTTACCCATTAGCAGTCGAGATGAGTTTGAGGAGTTATCCACCTCGTTATGTCAAATGGCTGAGATTGAACGAGAAAGTATTGAAAGCATCGTTCGTTCCAAGAAAAAAGCAGAGGACATAGCGGCCTTAAAGTCAGCCTTTTTGGCAAATATGAGCCATGAAATTCGCACACCCATTAATGGCATTCTTGGGTTGGTTCAGGTTGCCCAAGAGTCTCGTAATCCAGACAAAAATCAACAATATTTGC
The DNA here is from genome assembly GCF_026788005.1 of Alteromonas sp. a30. GTDB lineage: Bacteria > Pseudomonadota > Gammaproteobacteria > Enterobacterales > Alteromonadaceae > Paraneptunicella. The sequence continues at coordinate 24,947 of NZ_JABEPE010000023.1, read as the reverse complement.
AGAAGATATTCTTATCTGGACAAACACTCATTGGCATTATCAACGATATTCTCGACTTTTCTAAGTTGGCGGCGGGGAAGGTATCCATCGAAAATATTGAATTTTGCCCCGATCAACTAATTGAGCAAGTGTTTGAACTTTGTCAGAACAATGCTGATAAGAAAGATATTAAACTGGTGACGCGGCTTGCCCCAGATTTACCCCTTACACTTTGTTCCGATCCGCTTCGTTTACACCAAATCTTGCTAAACCTAGTGAATAATGCCGTGAAGTTTACTGAAAATGGCGTTGTTAGCATCAATATGGAAACAGAATTTAGGGACGAGAAGCTGTGGTTGTTAGTTAAAGTTGTCGACACTGGTATCGGTATTCCCGAAGAAAAGTGTGCGCAATTGTTTGAAGAATTTGTTCAGGTTGATGGCTCCACCACACGTAAATACGGTGGGACCGGATTAGGGTTGACCATTAGCAAAAACCTTGTTGGATTGATGGGGGGCGAAATTGGTGTTCGCTCGGAAGTCGGGCGAGGAAGCAGCTTTCATTTCGAAGTTCCTGTTGAAGTGGCGACGGAAATGCAGTTGCAAAAGAAATTAAAAGAAGTGCTTGCCCTTATTCGCGTTGAAAGTGATTTGCTGGATACCAGTAGTTTATCGAACCCAATGGTATCGCTGGTGAAACGGCTAGAAGCCTTTGGTAGAGGCGAAAGGCGCGTTTGCTTGTGCTCAATGCCACAGTATTTGTCTTATGGAACTGGCAATGACGCTTTCACCGTGATTCTTGGGGCAGATGATTGGACAGATAAACCGCTTGAGGGCGATGTTCACCCGTTGTACAGCCAAGTAAACCGCGAAAGCTTAATTAATCTGCTCTATAAAAATATTGTGGATACAGGAGAGGTTGAAGAACGTAACGAAAATGCGTTGCTGCCGCAAGAGGGAGAAACACAGCATGGCGTCTACAAAATTTTGTTGGTGGAAGATAACGACATAAATGCGGAAGTCATAATTGGTATGCTCGCCGGAAATCAACTAGAGATCCATCATGTTGAAAATGGTGCAGAAGCGGTTGCTTTTTTACGAGAGTCGAGCGTTGATCTTATTCTTATGGATGTGCAAATGCCGATTATGGATGGTTACTTAGCTTCCAAAACCATTCGAGAGGAGCTAAGCTTATTAACACCTATAATTGGTTTAAGCGCCAATGTGCTGCCAGAGGAAATCGAAAAGGCAAAAGCACATGGGATGGACGATTACCTTTCTAAACCGGTTATTAAAAAATCGTTATACAATAAAATTCAGCAATGGTTATCACATCGCTCTATTTAAGGTTGATTAAGTTACCGATTATTGGTCTTATTAACGGCTTTCAAAAACACGGGCTCTAAATTCCATGACGGTAAGTATCGACCTTATCTTCAAAGGCACACAACGTGACCTTTCTCCTCAAGCGAAGCAGCTCATTTTGGAGCAGGCTAAAAGCCTGACTTCTACTGATAATGAGCTGGTGCTCAAAATGGAAGTGAGGCGATTAATGTCAGCGTGTAATCGGGTCATCGATTTGCGAGGAAAGGTCGACGGGAAATGTGAAATTTATGATGTTGGCGGTGTCCGGCATTGTTTAGACGAAATCGCAAAAGAAATCTTCGATCAAAAGTTTAAGCTTTATGGTGGCTACACCATGGGCGTGTACGAAGCGGTACAACAAACTGAAAATAGCTACCGAGTACGATACCAAAAAGACATTGCGGAAGTGCTGCAAAGTGGCAATAAAATCCTCACGCGTGAAGGAAAAGCGGCGACGGTTACGGAATCTAAAATTGAAATCCATTACCCCGTGCCAGCGTATTGCTTTTCTGGGATTGAACGACGTCAATACGAACGCAAACAACTGGCTACTCCATTAGACGTTGTGACCGAATCTCATATGTACTTTGAGGCGCAAACCATTGATATTTCCTTGCAAGGGTTAAAAATCAAAACGCAAAACGATGTCGCGCTGTCACTGGGTGATAAAGTGGCGATTCAATTTACAGGGTTGGCTTCTGACTATGATGTCAATGATGTTAATGGAGAGTGGTATCGTATTGTTCATTTAAATCACGACGAAAACGAACGATTTATTGGCTTAAAGCGTGTCGATATGGAGCAGGGAGGAAAAGTTTCTTCGTTTTTCAATCAATTATTATCTGAACTTCAACCCGTCAAACACATCAACGTTAATCACACTTTATTCTCCCTGTATACCAAATCGTTTGAGCAATATTTTGTAAACAGTACGCAAACCATACCCGTTTTTGTGGAGTTGGTGGGCGAAACATTCGTACCGCGCTATGTGTTGTATAACGAGACCAACGCCAAAGCATTACATTATTGGAGCAAGGGAGGAGGCGAGCTTAACTTAAGTGGTGTTTTGTCTGAAGAGCGCTTAGTGAAAGGGGCATATTTTAATGTTGGGGCGCAGTATATCTATGTGTTTTACACCTTGAAAAATGCTGAACCAACCTACTACGTTGCTACTCAAGATGAGTTAAAAGCCAATCCTTTATTGCGCGATTCTTTCCTTGCCTTTGGCGCCCGACAGGTGAGTTGGCGTGTGTTTAAGTTAGAAGTGCTGCCGTTAAACAAGGCGTTATGTTACCGGCCTTGCACAACGCCAGACGCTCAAGATAATGCTGACTCAGTGATGCCAATACATAGTGAGGCGGTTGAGTGTATTTCTGATTTGGATTACGTAGCCTTACTGACCGATGTAACAGAAACGACAGCAACGCTTGATTACCATCAATACAAAGTGACACCAAAAGTCTTTAATGAGGTGAAGCGTTATCGCTGCCAACTTGATGATGTTCCTGCGTGTAAGGTGTTGCGCTTAGATGACCTTACCGGTAGCAAAAAGCTGACGAAAAATCCTTTTCCGTTACGCACAAAGGTTGAAATTGACGTTAATCAATCCGCGCAAGATAAGCTCCCAGATAAGGTTGATCGTATTCGTATAGAGGGGGTGTGTGACGATGCCTTACCTACGTTACTGAAAGTTGGATTTAAAGAGCCGACGCCATTGAGTGAAGGGCAGGTTGTTTTGGTCGATTTGCCGGAATTGAATGAGAAAACCACAAAATATAATTTATTGGCAATGCCTTATGATGTGGTCAAGATAGAAGGTGGTGGTCGCTTTCTTACATTGAAATCGCATCGTAAAAAGGGCTTGAGTGTACATCCGGCAGAGGCGTTCATAACACAATACAGCCGCTTTATTGCGGAAAAAGTGAGCGCTCAACGCAATGCTAAGTTGCCACCGGATTTGGGCGAGGCGCTAAAAAATATGTTTGTGAATGTGCAACGTAATTACGCAGCATATTTCAAACGGACTGGCAATTATCGTTTGCCAGCGGCAATAACGCGCCCACAACATGAAGGTGATTACCAAGCTATTTTCACTCACAATATCGCTGAAAACTTACATGCTTGTATGCGCAGTGTTTCTGCAATTTTTTCTGATAACGCTTACGATAGCCACTTTCTGATTACGCTGTTAAAAAAGCTTCCGGCTAAACCTAACGAAGCATTTCCCGGGTTTCGACCTTGTCAAAGTCATGAGTTGTTAATCGCGTATCAACCTCACTTGGACGACAATAACTTACGTTTAGTGACGCGTTTTGCGCATGAGTTCAGTACATTCGAAAATAAACGAACGTTTGTACAAAATGCGGTGGCTCATGGACGCTTTTTGGCATTATTTGTTACTGCCTCTCAGGCCCAGAATTTGAATTGGGAGCCGTTGCGAACCGAGCGGGGGTTTGCGCGTAAAAGTGCATCCGAAGCCTTTTCCCAGTTTGAAAGTGAGCTTCAACGTATTGTTGGCGTGGTTGAATTGGTTGATATTACCGAAGAAGTGCTAAGACGTTTAAATGTGGAAGTGTATACATCCTACTGAGTTTTAAATTGCTCTATAACCAGTTTTAGAGCGTTAATAGCGGTTTTGTGGTGGGATGTAAAAATAAAAAGCCGGTGTTTTTGTTGGATTTGAAAAAGCGGCTGTTTAATTAAACAACCGCTTTTTTGCTATCAAATCGCGTTAATTCAAACTTTGCCTAACAACTTAATGGTTGTGTTTGAAATAGCACTCGAATACGCAACATATTGAAAAATACGCTATTGAAAATGGATTAATTAATCAAATTTTCAGCGGCATCTTTGGCTAACTCAAGTTGGCTTTTTGATGCATTTTCATCAAGTAAAATAGCTTCAATAGCTGTCATTGCTTGTGCAAAAGACAGGTCTTTTACGCCATCATTATCGAAGTCAACAAGGTCCTGCAACTTAATGGCTCCATAGGCCATATTGAGCCACGCAACTAATGTATGCTGAACCGCGCGTTCACGCAAAGAGGCTTTCTTCAAGTCAATATATTGAGTCGCATCTTCAAGGTTATCCAAGATTAATGTTTCATCAAAGATGTCGGAAACAACCTTGATAATACTGAGCAAGTGTTGCAACTCTTCATCTTCTACTTTTTTACTGCCATTTCCTTTGCCGTTCCCTTTTGGCGCAAACTGTTGCTTCCAGAAGCCCAACCCTCTTAAGTCGCCATAAGCACCGCTGCCTAGTACGTAAATAATGCGTTGATCGGAACCCACTGCACCAAATGAATCTGTAACGGTAAGGGTTGCGGTATAAGTGCCATAGTTTAAGTAGCTATAAGGAGGCATCAAGTCTTCAAAGCGCATATCGCCATTGCCCATACTCCATTTTATATTGTGGGTATCGTTGGTATCAGGGTCGGTAAAGCTGCCATCAAAATTCGCATCTTCATTTGGGGAAACAAAAATGTCGGGACCCGCATCCACAATGGGAGGAGAGTTCACGAAGAAGTGTTCACAGTTAATGAAGGTTAAATTACCAACGGAGTCTAGGGCTTCGATATCGACGGTATGGATTCCCCCTGCCGACGAAACGGTTACACAGTACTCGCCAACATAAGCGCCGTTTCCAAGTGCTTGTCCACTGACTTCGGTTTGTACGCCATTGGGTTGGGTGACGATAAAGACTAATGATTCAACTGCGGTAGTGGGATCTGTTGCCAATACATTTAATTGAACGCATTGTCCTCTATCTGCAACGGGGAATCCGTCTACAATGGTTGGGGCAATAATAGGGTTTTCAGGGATCACAATTTCTGGGATGTCGTTATCCAAGATAAAGCTTGCGGGTTGCCCTGTTGTTGCGTCGATTGGGAATACGCTTGCGACGTTTCCAACTGCATCGGTGGCAATAATTTCCATTTGAATGCTCCCGGAAGGCGTTGAAATTGAGGGCGTATATTCCCACTCCCAAACACCAGACGCATTTTGCATGGCGTTGACTTCAACCACGCTTCCATCAGGCAAAGTAAAACGACAAACAACGCCAATGACGCCAGAACTATCGGAAATACCTACACGGAATTGACCCGTTGTACCACCTTTGAGTACGGGAATATCGATAGTGATTGGGCCCACATTGGGAGGCTCAGAATCTCTGGTTTTTAATGTGTATAGATTCACTTCATTTGGCAACAAAGTGACCACGGCGGAGTATCTCACTTTACCATCGGCAAGAATGCTTCGTTGACTTGAAAGTTCGGTGGAAAAGTTTTCTTCAATGAAACACACACCAGCACGGGCCGCGCACTTTTCTAGGTCTTGTTCCGGTGTAAGGGTAAATGAAATGACAGTTGTACCGCCATCTTCACCCGCCGTTACCGTTGCGGTTCCATCAGAGGAATACAAGGTTTGAACCACAATCCCTGTATCGGTTTCGCCGTTGCCAACAGTAAATACAGTGCCCGTTGTTGGGTCGGTTGCTGAATTGACGCCTGCTCCACCAATATCTGGGTCAAAACCAAGTTGATACGGTGTTCTTTGGCCGGGGTCAATGTTGGCCCTGAATTCAACAGTGCCATCGGGTAATACCATTACGGTAGTCTCGATGGGACCATTTTCACCATAGATTAAGCAGTTGTTTCCAACGCCACATAACGATTGGGCTTGCTCGGGTGTGAGTCGGAAAACAAGTTCTCCGTCGTCGTCATTGCTTACGTTGACTAATGGACGACCTGCTTCAGTGCCGGTTGCGAGCTCAGCCATTTCCCCTTCAAAGCTAATGCCAACACCGGTGATTGGTTCAATGGTGTTACTGCTGCTGATACCTGTAAATAGGAGTAGAGCATCGTTTGGCGCCCGGTTTCCGATTTGGTCTTGCGCGCTGAAATCGACGCGAATAACGGGTTCTGCGGTATTTTTGTCGAGCGACAAAGCGTACTCAGTTGAGAAAGGTTCGCTGTATAAGGTGTCAATTTGTGAAGCGTCTAGTAGGGATTTATCGTCAAAGTTTGATACGGCAATATCAAGTATTGTTGGTTCACTCATGGCAATAGCGCCATCAATAGAGAAGGTTTCCGCATCGAAATTGACGCTTCTTGCAAGGTAACTTGGGGCAACTGTATCGGTAACTTTGACATTGATGGTGTCGGGTTCACTCGGTTCGCCGTTTATGCTGGCAACTAGCTCAAACACCAAGTCATGCTCCATGTCCGTTACTTCTGGCGCAATAAAAGTAGGTTTAGCCGTAGTGGCACCAATGAGGGTCACTGGCGTGCCAGACACCTGACGCCATGCGTAGGTGACTTCATTCGGCCCGCTGCCTGTGCCATCTAATTCAACTTCCTCGCTCCCCTCAACTTGGATATCATCACCAGCGTTTGCAAAAACGTTGTTGATGGTGTAGCCGCCATATGTCACGCCGCCTTGAGAGTAGTTATAAAACGCAATGCTGCCTGTTTCAAATTCGCCGTCTATGTCTATTTCTAAGTTATTGTTTACATAAACTTTCAGGTTAGATTCTGTGTACTGGAATCGAAACGCGTAAGTGCGTTTTCTGGCCCATCCTGTGCGCCCTAAATTTTTCGCTCGCACTAGCTGAATAACGCCATTATTTAGGTCGGTACAGCTCGTATTATAATTTTGATGCGCCCAATACTCCCTAAGTTGGGGAATGCCAATGACTCTTGATAAAGCTAAACCTCGAAGTCCGACACCCGATGGCAGGCATCCTCCAGATAAACGTTGATCGGAACGCTTCCAATCCAACAGGAGGAAGTCGGCGTTAGGGTTGGTTAAATCTCCTTTTTTGTAACCGATGGCAAAACCAATGAAATCATCATCGGAAGATGAGTTAACACGGATGGTTCCGGTGATATCCGCACCTCTTATCGGGAAGTCGCTGTAAAACACGCTAGGATTCGTGTTGCTTGTTTGTGTTACGAATGTTCCGGTGTTATTCAAACTCCAGCTGGAACGCGTATTAATATAGTTTTCAACTTGCCACTGACGTAAATCAATAGGAACGGGGGTGAAACCGGTTGCAAAAGCAGTCGAACTGGAAACAACGACTGCGGTTAATACTATTCCAGAAGCTATTAATGCCACTGGTTTACGTTTTTTATATCTCACATTTATATCCATTCAATAAAAAATCAAAATGGATGGTTATATTATAAACCTTGTCGGTCAAGTGTGATGAAAGTTTAGCGGTATATGGAACTATCCAGTGAGAGAAATAATAGGTTAAAATAATTCACTAAAATAGTGTTATTCCAAAAAAATATAAAAGTAAATTTTGATTTTTAACAAAAGGTTAATATCGTTTCCCTTTAGAAAGGGGGTTTTTAGAAAAAACTCAATAATTGAGTTCTGAATGCGCTATATCGAACTTACTTTTACGATATTAGCGATTTAAATCTCGATTTTCAAAAGGGTATGAGCGTTGGAGGTAAAGCGGGGAGCGCGGAGGAGACACAGCCGTAAAAAACGGCTGTGTGAATATAAGTGAAATTATTCAATGTTGGGTTATCTGTGTACTTTCACTTTTTTAGTGGCGACTAAAGAAGCAGAAATGCGTCTGTTTTTAGCATGTGCTGCCGCAGTATTCGCTTTATCTAACAGTCGCGTTTCGCCGTAGCCTACGGCTTGTAGTCTTGCTGCGGAAATACCATAATCACTAATCAATAATTGGCGAACCGCATTAGCACGCCTTTCTGATAAACCTTGGTTATAGCTGGCATCCCCCGGTGCCGATGTATGTCCTTCGATTTCCGCATGAAGGTCTGGATAACGCTTCATAAAATCAGCAAAGCGCACAATGTCTTCATGGCGCGGATTTCTTATTTCGCTGGAATCATTGGCAAACAACACCGCCATGTTCACACTTTCTTGGGACTCAGTGAACATGCTGCAACCTTTGCTATCTACTTTGTCTGTCATTGGCGTGTTAGGGCACTCATCATGCGCGTCTAAGATACCGTCTTTGTCGGAATCGGCCTGCGCATTGTTTGGCGTATCGGCTTGAAGCGCGCAACCTCTTGCATCAACGGCTTGGCCTCTTGGTGTGTTAGGACACGCATCTTTTGAATTCGGCACACCGTCGTTATCGGAATCTGCTGGTGTACTCGCTCCATACGATGAACCACCAAATAGGTAGGCAACACCAAGCTTCGCACTGTAGTCTTTATGGCTTTGCCCAAAGTCGTGATAAGCCGCAAGCTCGGTAATGATTCGCCACTTATCGTTTAATGCCCAGTGATGACCCACGCCTAAATTGGCTAAACCGTAGCGTCTGTCTAGCTTTTCTTCTTTTAAGCCTGCAAAGAGGTAAGTGTTGCTCTGCCAAGGGAAATACAACGCATCAAAACCAATGCGCGTACCATCGATTTGCGCTTGGCCCGGAAAAGAATCGAGGTTGATTCGAGCAACTTCAATGCGTCCTCCCCAAGATTCAGAAAAACGTGTGCCTAATTCAAGGCCAGCACCTAAACCGCTTTCGTCATCGACGGGAAAATTGAATTTATCTTTGTCTGCATCGTAGTACTCTGCAAAACCGCCAAACCATACTTGATCTTCATTGGCTGTTACACTGGTTACTGACATTGATAACCCTGTGCCTAAAGCAAAGGCCGTAGCCAATGCTAGTGTTTTCTTCTTCATGTGTTCACCTTAAAAACAGGTCTCGTTTGTGTGTGTGTGACATGTATACAACGCATAGCGTTTATGTGCTTAATTTCAATCGTTTCAATAAGATGATAGTCGATGAATAAATAGTGCTCCATTTTATCCTCTATAGAAGAGGGATAAAAGGTTTGCTTGTTAAGCGAAGGAAATGGGCATAAAAAAAGCGGTGAATGTTTCATTAGTCACCGCTTCTTGTTATGAAATTAGGCTAAGTACAATAAGCTTAAGTGCTTATTTGGGCTTTTTGCACTTGCTAACTGAGATGATTTTTGTGCTTACCAACCGCACTGACGGTCTTGGTTTTGCTCATCTAACCATGCTTTTAATGGAGCGAAGTAGTCCAAAATGGCGGTCGCATCCATCTGTTGCGTACCAGTTAGCACTTCAAGCGCCTCTTGCCACGGCTTGCTAGCTCCCATCATTAACATGTTGTTTAGCGCTTCACCCGCCTCTTTGCTACCGGCAATTGAACAACGGTGAACCGGGCCTTCATCGCCTGCAATTTTACAAAGCTCACGGTGGAACTGGAACTGTAAAATGTGTGCTAGGAAGTAACGAGTATAAGGTGTATTACCCGGAATATGGTATTTCGCACCCGGGTCAAAAGCATCAGCAGGGCGTTCCACAGGGGCTTTAACACCTTGATATTGCTCGCGAAGTTCCCACCAGTATTGGTTGTAATCCTCAGGTTTTACTTTGCCTGAGAATACGGCCCAGCGCCATTTATCAACTAATAAGCCAAAGGGGACGAATGCGATTTTATCCATTGCGGTACGTAAAAGCATACCAATATCGTTAGAGGCATCAGGAATTTCCTCTATCAAACCAATGCGTTTTAGGTATTTAGGGGTAACTGATAATGCGATAGTGTCGCCAATCGCTTCATGAAACCCGTCGTTTGCGGAGCCTTGGAAGAACATTGGTTGTTTGTTGTATGCGCGTTGATAGAAGTTGTGGCCTAGCTCATGGTGAATAACCGCAAATTCTTCGCCCGTTTTTTGGATACACATTTTAATGCGTAGGTCGTCAACAGAATCCAAGTTCCAAGCTGAAGCGTGACAAACTACATCGCGGTCCGCAGGTTGAGTGAACTGTGAACGCTCCCAGAAGGTCTCAGGAAGCGGCTCAAATCCTAGGCTGGTGAAGAAGGCTTCAGCGCCTTTTACCATTTTAATTTCATCGTAGCCTTTTTCTTCAAGCGCTTTGGTCACATCAACCACTTGCATTTCTTGTTCTGGTTTTGCGACATCGTAAATGTTGGACCAAGTTTGTGCCCACATGTTACCTAGTAAATGTGCAGGGATAGGCTCGTCCTGCGCGACAATGTCTGTGCCATAAGTTTCGCCCAATTTAGCACGAACGTGGCAGTGCAATGCATCATAGAAAGGCTTAACTTGGCCCCATAAACGATCCAGCTCTTGCTCGAAATCGTCGGCTGGCATGTCGTAGCCACCGCGCCATAATTCGCTGATGTCTTTAAAGCCGAGTTCTTGTGCGCCTTGATTAGCAATTTCGGCTTGCTCAACATATAAATCTTTCATTGGTGGTGACACTTCTCGCCAACCTTTCCAAGCTTCAAGCAATAAATCCGCATCGCGCTCATTTGCCATCATATTGGCCATGTCTGTTAGGCCCCAGCAGGTGCCATCTTCACGGCAGTAACGACCAGAACCATACATGCCTTCCATTTGGGTGCCGATTTGCGCTAAACGCTCAGACTTTTCGGCATCTGAAGGCGCAGGCAAGGTGAGTGAATAACGTAAACCATCTAGCATGCGGCGGGAAGCTGCATCTAACTCTACGTTATTAAATTTCGCTGATTCTTTGGCAATTTCAGTGGCTCTGCTGGAAAGCTTTTCGCCTAAATAAGCCGCAACCGCTGCGGTATCTTGATTAATATAAGTTTGGTAAGCCCATGCTGCCTGTGATGCAGGGTGTTGTAGTTTCGTTAATTCTTTCTGTGATGCGTCTAAGAAGGCTTTGGCTTCTGCCGCAGTGGGTTGAGCAGTGACCTTGCTTGTTGTTTTGTTGCTGTCGTCTGTGCAACCGGCGGTGCCAAGAGCGGCCGCAATCATTAGCGCTAAGCTGGAGGCTTTAGCTGTTCTCATAATTATTATCCCGATGATTGGTTGTTTATTTTTGACGGACTGTTGAAGCCGCCCGTTAATTTGAGCTTGTTTTGCTAGTTTGTGAGTGTTGCCTCACTTCGGGTAGCAAAACATCCCGGTAGGGGAAAAGCGGTTAAAGACGGGAGTATAAACATAAAAAGAACCCGAAACATAGTCTACATAACGCAACCCAATGTTATTTATCTCGTAAGAATGCGCGTGACAGGGTTGCACTTTGTTATTCATGTCGATACAGTCAAAACATTGTTATTCAATGTCGCTTGGGCCTGTGACCACTAAAGATAAAATTCTCGACACCGCTGAACTTCTTTTCTCTGATCTTGGATTTGATAACACTTCTTTGCGTTCTATTACGAGTAAAGCCGATGTAAATCTCGCTTCTGTAAATTACCATTTTGGCTCAAAAAAAGAGTTAATTCAGGCGGTTATGGAACGTTATTTAAGTGTGCTGATGCCCGCAATAGATGAAAAGCTCACACAGTTAACCAGCGGTGAAAAACAAGTAAAATTGACCACCTTGTTCGAAGCAATGGTGGAGCCCATCTTAAAGTTAGATTCCGTTAGGCCCAATGGGGCAAGAACCTTCATGCAGTTGTTTGCTAAAGCCTATTATGAATCACAAGGGCATATGAAGCGGTTCGTAAACGAACGTTATGGCGCGGTGCTTAAACGCTTTAATGCTGTGCTTGTAACAACGGTTCCTCATTTACCCCTTCGAGAGATATTCTGGCGTTGGCATTTTGCATTGGGGTCGTGTGTTTTCACTATGGGGTCGAGTAAAGCTCTCACGGATATGGCTGAGGCCGACTATAAACAGCGTATGGCGGTTGCGGAGTTAATTCGAGGCGTTATTCACTTTATTGCCGCAGGGTTTGCTGCGCCAAGTGTGGAAGACGATGCTACGAATCGCCAGCCTGCTGAAGATATGGCAAGAAGTACGCTATGCCCAGAGAGAGACATAGCGTAATTTGCGCGCTTACTATTCGCTATACAAGCCTAAGTTCGCTTTGGCGTGCGCTTCAAATTCGGTAAAGCCGCCAATATGTTCCTGATCTAAGAAAATTTGAGGTACGGTTTCAACTGGTTTACCTACCGTTTTTTCTAAATCTGCTTTGCTGATGCCTTCCTGATTAATATCAATATATCGATACTTAAAATCATCTCTATCATTATGAAGTTTGTCTGCAACTTCCTTAGCACGTACACAGTAAGGGCAGCCTTCACGTCCAAAAATAACAGCGTACATAAGTTTGTCTCCTGAAGTGGGGGGATACGATCTTGGAGATTCGCGGGTTTATGGTCAAATAGAAATAATTGATAGTAGCTATAGAAAAAATCGAACCCTTATCAATAAAAATACGATAGTGGCTGATTAACGAATCACAAAATAGGCAGGAATTCGTAAAGATTAGGTTAACCATTGGATTCTAAAAAGGATTCTTTTATATTGACCGCTATTCATTCATTTATCTGAAAAAGTCCTACATGTCGCCAATAATGCTCGATCTAGCCGGTTATGAATTATCCCCGGAAGAAAAAGAAATCCTTGCTCATCCTCTTGTTGGAGGCGTAATTTTCTTTACAAGAAATTATCATGATCCACAGCAAGTTGCGGCCTTAGCAACCGCCATTAGGCAACATGCTCATCAACAAGTATTAATCGCCGTTGATCATGAAGGAGGCAGGGTGCAGCGCTTCCGAGATGGTTTTAGCGCGATTCCGGCAATGGGAAGTATTCGGGAAAAATACCCGCACAATATAGAGCAAGCTTGCCAAGCCGCGACCACATTCGGTTGGTTAATGGCATCAGAAGTTCAAGCTTGCAACATCGACATTAGTTTTGCACCTGTACTCGACATACGCGGCATTTCCGATGTGATTGGCGATAGAGGATTCAGTCATGAGCCTGATGAGCTAGTCACCTTGGCGAGTGCCTTCATTCGAGGAATGCATCAAGCGGGAATGAAGTCCACAGGTAAGCATTTTCCCGGACATGGCTCGGTTAAAGAAGACTCTCACGTTGCGATGCCTGTGGATGATCGAGATAAATCATCTATTTTTGCTTTAGACATGGCCATATTTGAGCACATTCACAAACAACAACTTTTGGATGCGGTAATGCCCGCACACGTGATTTATCCCGATGTAGATGCTTTGCCAGCAGGGTTTTCTCGAGTTTGGATTCAGCAGGTGCTTAGGCAGCAGTTGAATTTCGATGGAGTGGTTTTTTCAGATGATCTTTCCATGCAGGGGGCAACACAAATAGGAGGATTTACAGAAAGAGCCGCAGCAGCACTTGAAGCCGGGTGTGATATGGCGTTGGTATGTAATAACCCTAAGGGAGCAGTCGAAATTCTCGATAATCTGTCGCAAGATTATATTAACGAGGCATCGCAGACACGTTTGCAACGGCTGTGCAAATCCTATCAACAAATGTCGTTCGGTGAATTGAAAACGCAAGCAAGGTGGAATGAAGCCCAGCATCAATTAGAGGCATTTTATGCAGGATAAAGAACATTCATTAGATCAAAACGCTCAAGAAGAACATGGAGCGACTTCCAAGCTGAACCCATTGACCAGCTTCATTATAATAGGCGTTGCCTTGCTTGCATCAGCTGCATTAAGTTTCTTTATTATTCAAGCTGGTTACGATAGCAAAATTGGCTGGACTGCTGGCATAACTTTATTTACGGCAGTGCTTTGGGTCACAGAAGCCTTGCCTATCCCTGTTGCCTCATTGATTCCTTTTTTCGCTTTTCCCTTCGCTGGCGTGCTTAGCCACAAAGAAGCTGCGTCTTCGCTAGGCAGTCATGTGATTTTATTGTTGATGGGGGGCTTCATGCTTTCCAAAGGCTTAGAAAAGTCGGGAGTTCATCGTCGTTTTGCCCTGTACATGATAAAAATTACAGGGGGGCGCAGCGCCACTCGCTTGGTACTTGCGTTTATGCTCACTTCAGCGCTGCTAAGTATGTGGATCTCAAATACCGCTACTACACTCATGCTTATGCCCATTGCGTTAGCTATTTTGCAACCGGATACCGACAAACGTGTCACCGTTGCGCTTTTGCTTGGCATTGCTTTCGCTGCGAATATCGGAGGCGTTGGGACGCCAATTGGCACGCCGCCTAATATTATCTTTATGAGTGTGTATCAAGAGCACACAGGTAATGAAATCGCCTTCTTAGATTGGATGAAAACCGGTGTACCAATCGTTTTCCTATCTATTCCCATTATGGCCTTTTGGTTAACCAGAGGGCTCGGACAAATAGGGCGTTTCCAGTTGCCCTCGGTTGATGCTTGGCAAACTCAAGAAAAGCGAGTGCTGTGGGTATTTGCTGTTGTGGCAATTGCTTGGATGACTCGACCCTTTTGGACACAAGCGCTGCAACTTACTACCGTTGGAGACAGTACCATTGCCTTAGCTGGTGTGGTTGCGATGTTTTTAGTGCGTTCAGGCAAAGGGGACGAGCGTTTATTGGATTGGCGAACCGCGAATGATATTCCTTGGGGTATGCTGTTACTTTTTGCGGGGGGAATTTGTGTTGCCAAGGCATTTACTGCGTCAGGATTGAGCCAAGAAATCGGGCACTTTTTAGCCGGGTTAAATGCGCTTCCGCTGTTTTTATTAATTTTTACGCTTTGTGTTTTTGTGACTTTCTTAACCGAAATTACATCGAACACTGCAACGGCAACATTATTGATGCCGATACTCGCTCTTACGGGCACCTCAATGGGTGTTGAACCTGCGTTGTTAATGATTCCTGCGGCAATTAGTGCAAGTTGTGCTTTTATGTTGCCTGTAGCAACAGCGCCAAATGCCATTGTTTATGCCACCAATAAGTTTACGATCCGAACCATGGCAAAAGAAGGCGTGGTATTAAATATTTTTATTGCCTGTATCGTCTCAGGCGTAGCGTATATTAGCTTGGGTTAAATTTATTCATCCTTCCTAAGCCCTCTATTCTTACGGGGGCTTTTTGTTCAAAAAAATAACCATTTATGTAATTGATTACATCCCTTTACATTCGTGTAGAATACTAAAAATAAATTCAAGTCGTAATTTATCTATTTTCATAAGCATTATTTTTCACAATACCTATAAAGTTGCAATTTTTATTCACTCAATAAAATTACCTTTATGGTGTATTGAATACCATTTTATGAATTTTGTTATTAACGATTTGTGAAATAAAATTCCAATTTAATCGCTTGTTAACCATTGATAAATAAAGAAAAAGTGAAAAAAAAGAAAAATAATTCACTTTTATCTTGTTGGTTCTTTCTGTGTTTATAATTTACCTAATGGTAATAAAATGGCCTTGTTGACCTTTAGGTTGGTTTTACGCATCATCCGCTGGGAAAATAAAGAATGTTGTTCGCAATAATAAGAAAAGTGTTCTGGATCTATACGTTTACTTTTTATTTACTTGCAGTTAATTGAGCGGGTTTTTTGCTGAAAATCTTTCACCTTTATTTACAGGTGTTTAAATTTTCCATTCTATTTTCACCCAAATTAACGACTTCTTAGCCAGCTCATAAGTAGAAAAGTATTGCGGTTGTGTTTCAGCTAATTGGAGCAGACTGATATGTCAAAACAAAACGAAATTTCGCCTACGATTCCATTGAATAAGCGCCAGCTTGGTTTGTGGTTAGTGCAACAAAAGTACCCGGAAAATGCAAACTACAACGTCAGTACCGCATTTCGAATAAACAGTAAGCTGACAACCGAAACAATAGCGCATTTGGTTATCCAGTTTTTCAATTTACATCCCGCATTTAGAACACATGTGTACGTCGATAATGGTGTGCCGATGCAAAAAGTCTTGCCTGAATGGAAGGGCAAAGTGAATGTTTATCAGAAAGACTTAGGCATGAGTGTGGATGAACAAATGGAAGCGTTAGCAAGGATACCCTTTGATTTTAATGCTGGCTTTTTATCCCGTATTAACTTAATTGAGGTCGAGCCGAACATCGTTATTATTCACTTGTTGTTTCACCATATGGTTGTTGATGGGACAACAAGCCGGATTATTGCAGAAGGCTTAAATAAGCAATTTTTGTCGCACTTTTCCAGTGGGGAAGCCGCACCGGAAAGTTACTCAGCAGAACGTTATTTTGATGCCATTCAACAACATGATGAATTGAACGATACGGCTTTAGCTTATTGGGATGCGCAACTAGATGGAATTAGCCTAAATGTAGATTTAGGCGCGGAGGTTTTGCATCAGGATGATATTGGTACATCTCAAGACGCCGACTTTAATCTTCGGCACACGTTAAGTTATGACTTTGTTTTTGATGCGGAATTGAGTGCTAAAATTCGTCAATACAGCAAAAGCAATCGGAGCACACCGTTTTGTTTTGTTAGCGCAATTTACGGCGTCATGCTGAATCGTTGTTTTCGTGCTAATGACTTCTGTATCGGTTATGTGCGCGATGTTCGCTCAAAGTCAGACGCTCAAATCCCCGGGTATTTTGTCGAAAATGTGCCGCTCGCGTTTAGCTTTAATGATGATGTTTCCGGCAGTCATATGTTGCGCTCATTGCGAGCCGATTTATTAAACCATCGTAATGTCGGCAATGTTTCGGCATCGGCGTTAATCGAATACCTTCGGGAAAAGAATGCGTCTCATGGCGGTGAGTTGAATGTCACCATCGGACAGACAATATTCAGTAGTTATCGGTTTGGCGACGATCAAAAACATAATCATATCGATGTGACGCCTTTAGCAACGCGTGTCGGGATCCTCGACACAGATCTCACATTAATGATGGATACCACACAAGAAGCCATTCGTCTGAGATTGAATTGCGATGCGTCATTGTTTAATGATTTTTCAATGAAAGCGATGGAACAAACATTGCGGCAGCTAGCAAGCCAAATGCTGGAACATGGAGACATGCCGGTTCAATCATGGGAATTACTGGCTAAACAGCCGTTGCAAGAATTGCAACAAGGCTTGGGTTATCACTCCAGAGGCATCGGCAACGATAAAACCTTTTATGACATTTTCCAGCGACGAGTCGATTCCTTAAGCGATCACCTCGCCATTATTGATAGTGAACGCCAGTATTCCTATGCCCAAGTGTCGAAATTGGTGAATGTGGTGGCAAACCAGTTGCGTCGGGAAGGAGTCAAGTCTGGTGATAATGTTGCGCTTTGTTTGGAGCGGGGCATTGCCATGATGGTGTCGGTTTTAGCGATCCATAAAGCTGGAGCCGCTTACGTCCCACTTGATCCCTCTTTTCCAATGGAGCGATTACAGTCGATTTTGCAGGATAGCAAAGTGCAAGTGGTGGTGGCCAACAAAAGCATGCTTCCTCAGTTTCATGCCTTAGGTGCGCCGGAATTATCGTTGATGAGTGCGGAATCCTTGTTGGCTTGTGATGATGTTTCGATGCAAACAACGCTTCCCGCCACGCCGTGTGGACCGGTTGCTATGATTCTGTACACCTCAGGCTCAACCGGTAAACCAAAAGGCGTGGAGGTGAAACACCAAGGGTTAATCAATTCCTTATGCGATTTTCATCATGAATGCCCAATGTCACCCGGCGATCGTATCTTATTCAAAGAGAACTACATCTTTGATGCCAGTGTGTGGGGACTTTTCTCTTGGTTTGTTGGAAAAGGAGCGGCGGTAGTGCTCCCCAGTGGTCAAGAGCGTAATATCGAATACGTAACTGACTTTATTGAACAGTCACATGTTACCCATTTGTTTCTGACACCTTCCATGCTGACTGCGACCATTGATTATTTTGCAAATAAGCCGCACTCGCGCATGTTTCCCACGGTGAAGCATTTGTATATTGGTGCCGAGAAATTCCCTCGGACCACCTTGGAAAAAATCAAACAGCTACAAATAGCGCATTTAAATATTCTGAACCTGTATGGGCCAACAGAGGCAAGCATTTATTGCACTTCTTATCCTGTATTGAATTGGCAACAACGTAGCCTCAATGTGCCGATAGGCAAGGCCATCGCTAACATGCGCTTATATGTTGTTGATGAGAATATGAAACTATTGCCGCCGGGGTTTGCTGGGGAACTTTGCGTGTCGGGGCGGGGACTGGCCCAAGGCTATCGCAATATGCCAGAAAAAAGTGCCGAAATGTTTTTGGACAACCCATTTATGCCAGATTTACCGGAAGAAGAATTCGGGCGTTTATACCGCACTGGGGATTTGGTAAGAATGCTCGAAGATGGCAATTTGGAGTATCTTGGACGGATTGATACCCAAGTTAAAATTCGCGGTTTACGCATTGAATTAGGAGAAATAGAGGAACGTTTGCGAACGCATCCAGCAGTAAGTGAAGTGGTAGCGGTTGTTAAACAAACCCAAGTAGGACCTGCAATCGCGGCTTATGTAACAACCAAAAAAGAGGTTAGTTTGCCAGAGCCTCAAATTTTGAAAGATCATTTGTCCCAGTTTCTTCCGGGATACATGGTGCCGCAGTATTTTCAATTCTTGGATACTATTCCCACAACGGCGTCAGGAAAGCTTGATAGAAAACATTTAGAAAACATGGCGTTGTCGATAGAAGACGACACCGCTCCACAAGATATTGAACAAGCCATCGCGCAAAAAGCGAGCATAACCGAGTTAGAAAATCGCTTGTTGGTTATCTGGCAAGAGGCTCTACAGCGAAAAGATATTGGCAAGCACGATAGCTTTTTCGACTTAGGTGGGCACTCTTTGTTGATAACCGTTGTCACCCAAAAAATTCAGGAAGAACTTGGGCTGAGCGTGTCGGTAACGGAGTTTTTTAGATTTCCCAATATTCGTGATTTGAGCCGCTTTTTATCGTCTTCTCATGATGTGTCGCATCTGGTTACTCACTCAGAACATGCCGCTCCAGCGCTGCAAGAAAACGAACCTATCGCCGTTATCGGAATGGCTTGCCGCTTTCCGGGGGCAGAGAATGTGGAACAGTTTTGGGAAAACTTATGTCAAGGCGTGGAAGGGATCCGTGAATTTACTGACGATGAGTTAGCACGAGGGCCAGAGCCTTATGCACTGTACTCTCAACCCAATTACGTTAAACGTAAAGGGGTGATCAACAATCCCACGCATTTTGATGCAGGCTTTTTCGGTTACAGCCCCAAAGAAGCTATGATTATCGATCCTCAGCAGCGCTTGTTCCTAGAAGAAGCCTATCATGCCTTGGAAGATGGCGGATACAGCGACATCAGTCGGCCCCAAAATGTGGGTGTTTACGGTGGAGCAGGGTACAACCTATACAACCAAAACTTAAGTGACTATGCACGGCAAGGTCGAGGTGTTTCTGGCTATCAAATCATGATGGGCAATGCCACAGACTTCCTTTGTACACGAGTTGCTTACAAATTAAATCTATCCGGTCCTGCAATTACAACACAGACCGCCTGTTCGACATCGCTTGTCGCCGTAGAAAGAGCATGTGCCGATTTACGCGCGGGACGTTGTGAAATGGCATTAGCAGGTGGAGTATCCTTGATAAGCGGCATCGAAGATAGCGGTTACACTTATCAAGAAGGTATGATTATGTCTCCTGACGGGCATTGTCGTACCTTTGATGCCAAAGCCAAAGGAACCGTACCCGGACAAGGGGTCGGAGTGGTGTTACTTAAACCGTTATCAAAGGCTGTTGCCGATGGTGATGTTATTCGTGCCGTGATTGCAGGTGCAGCCGTAAATAACGATGCCAATGCGAAAATAGGTTACACAGCGCCCGGGGTGGAGGGACAAAAATCAGTCATTCGTATGGCGCAGAAAAACGCCGGAGTCGATCCCTCTGAAATCAGCTACATCGAAGCTCATGGCACGGCAACACCAATGGGCGACCCAATTGAATTAGCGGCCTTATCGCTAGCCTTTAAAGAAAGCGAACATCCAATAGACGTGAGTAGTTGCGCCATTGGTTCTGTGAAAACCAACTTAGGACATTGCGACACTGCCGCAGGGGTCGCAGGTTTAATTAAAACCGTATTGTGTTTGGAGCACAAAACCCTTGTGCCGAGCCTACATTATGAGTCGCCGAATCGAGAGATTGATTTTACAAGTAGCCCTTTTAGTGTGAACACCGAAACTCGGGCGTGGAAACCAAAATCCACTTCTGATGGAGAGGTAGGGCAATCGTTAAAAGCGGGTGTTAGCGCTTTTGGTATTGGTGGAACAAACGCACATGTGGTGTTAGAGCAAGCACCCTTGCCAGACACAGAATTGCCACAGGTGCCAGCTTCCGCAAAAACAGTATTATTACCGGTTTCAGGTGCGTGTCCTGAGTCGTTAAAAGGCAATATGGCGCGTCTGAAATCTTTCTTACGCGGGAAAGATGCAGGGGAACTCCCAGCCATTGCCGCGACCTTGCAAACGGCGCGCTTTGCCCATGCTTTTAGAGCCTATACCACAGTCGATTTAGCGCAGTGGGAAGAAGGTGCAATCGCGGAATATTCATTGACGTTTTACCCGAAAAAAATCAATTCTCAACAAAAACGTCAACCCGTGTTTGTGTTCAGTGGGGCGCTAAGTTCAGATGCTTTATACGCCTATTTGTCACTGTATCGAGTATTGCCTGCTTATCGGCTAGTGATCGATAACCTCGCAAAAGAGATTGTTATTCCGTGGGAAAACAACATTGAGCGTCTAGCAAATTTTAGTAAAGATGACTTTAACCAACAAGTGATCAGTCCCGAGCAAGCGCAGCTATTAATCATCATTCTAGAAGTTGGGCTCGCTCACTTTTATAACGAATTAGGCGTGAATTGCGAGGCGGCGATTGGAACTGGGTTCGGGCAGTTTGCAGCGATTTGTTATGCAGGTTCGGCCAATATCAATGAAATCATTGAACATATTCTTTATTTACAAGCCGATTGCATTCAGCAAATCACCATCTCTTCTCCTAAACTACCGCTCGGGCTAGCCACCGGGAACCATTGGCTCCCTGCCAAAGCGGCGGCAACGGATTTAACGCTGTGCGCTTTAGATTTGAATAGTGTCTATGACATTCAATCTAATGAAGATGCAGTATTGTCGGAGGTTGACGCTCCGTTATACATGGGAACCGTGAAGCAAAAAAACGCGCAGGAGGCTACGCCATATTTTGCCCTTGAAGAAACCCATAGCGCTGCCCAAATGCTACCTGAGTTGCAACTCATGTTGGCAAGCTTGTGGGCTCAAGGGCATCAAATCGACTGGAAAAAACTCTATCAAGAAGCGTGCTTACGTAAAGTTAGCTTGTTTGGCTATGAGTTTGATTCCCATGAATTTTATGTTGTTAAACCTGTTGAAGTATCGGCTGCCCAAGAACACGCTGGAGTGTCTAACAAGAGCGATGAAACCAACTCAAGTGACAAAGAAGAAAAAGGCTTTGACATTAATAACTTTGACCCCGAACAAGTGAAGTGGGCGCTTTCGGGGATTTGGCAAAAATGTTTTGATAGCAAACCCGAAAATCTGGACGATAGTTTCTTCGAATTGGGAGGCGAATCCATCATGGGTATGGGGTTGATTGATGACTTAAACGAATATTTTGATTTGTCTTTATCTTCCAACATCATTTATGAAGTACCCACATTAAACGCACTCACCGAATACGTGCTCGGGCTGTTAGTTCAAAAGCGTGACGAAGCCCACTCTGTTTCAGCAAAAATCTCAAGGTTGTGGCGAGAGCATCTTGAAGTGTCCGGTACCGATAAACAAGATGATTTCTTCGCGCTAGGCGGCGATTCCATCATGGCGCTTGGATTAGTGGATGACATTAATCAAACGTTTTCCACCAATATTACCAGCAATAGCCTATACGACACGCCCACACTAGGGCAGCTTATTGAGAGCGTAGAAGCATCGGTGCAGCCGGACCCTAACGAGCATGTATTGCATCAGCAAAAAGGACAATGCAACGCAGTTTCCAATTTGGCAAAGACAAACTCGCTTCAAGATACTCAATCTTCAGCGCATAGCGCATTGGTATTATTGCAATCGGGCTCTAACGATAAATTACCCCCAATATTCCTTGTTCATGCTGCGGGCGGTGGTTTAATTCAGTTTTCCCATATCATCAAAAGGTTGGGTGAAAGCTATACCGTGTATGGGTTTGAGTCGCCAACGCCACTAACGCAAAGAAGTATTGAAGCGTTGGCTGATACTTATATAGATGCGCTGTTATCAGCCTTCCCGGATGAGACTTCATTCGTGTTAGGAGGGCATTCATTTGGTCCTGTTGTTGCGCTAGAAATGGCGCATCAACTGCGAGCAGAGGGGTATCGCATTATTGATATGTTGTTAATTGATCCTCCGGGGCCAGGTAAAATGCCTAAACGAGCGGAAACCTACGATGATATTTTACTGCATTTGAATGATGGCACTGTGGCGCTAGATGTTTCGGAAATGGCAGCAATGTCGTTGCCGGAAAAGGTGGCTTATTTTAAAGCACAATGTGATAAACAGTTTGGTTTAAGCCTATGGCGCAAGCGCTTTACCATGATCACTGCGAAGTATATTGAGAATTTTAAGGCGCAGTTAGACATGATGTTTGATTACGAGTTTAAGCCGTTAGCGTGTTCTGCAATTTACTTTGAGGCCACGCAGGTTATGCCATTACTGCATGAAGGGATGCACGATGCATGGCGTGAATTGATTCTTGGGGACTTGGTTGTGAAGCCTATTTCTGGAAATCATATTACGATGATTGACGAGCCGGGCGCGGGACAAATCGCGGATGGTATTGTTGAGCGTTTTCAGCAGCGGGGGGAGGTGTAGTTGCTGTAAGCTGTGGTAGCGGGTACATTGGTGCTCGCTACCTTTTATCATCCCCGAAAAGTACGCTTTGCCTTGCTCCAATCCTTCCAAATATTTTGAGAACAGCGCTAACCCTTGGTTCACATGAAAACCCTAGGGGTCTAGCGCATACTAAATTCATATTAAAAACAGTAAGTTATATTTTTTGATTAAATTTTGAACGCCGAAAAAGTGCGTAAAATTCGAGGTTAGCGCAAAATGCCATTTCGCCCCTTGCCAGTTCTGGTTTGCAGAAGGGGCAGTCGCTCCTTCACGGGAGCGTGGATTGAAACATGGTATCCATGCCCGTCATCATCTTCACCGCCAGTCGCTCCTTCACGGGAGCGTGGATTGAAACAACTTTCCAGGATGGATTGCCAATTGATATATCAGGTCGCTCCTTCACGGGAGCGTGGATTGAAACAATTTCAACGACTGCGGTGTATTGATACACCGCGTCGCTCCTTCACGGGAGCGTGGATTGAAACATGACGTTTGAATGAGGGCGTAATTCGTCCGTTTGTCGCTCCTTCACGGGAGCGTGGATTGAAACTATTGCGTCATGGCGAGCCGTCCCGACCGGAAACGTCGCTCCTTCACGGGAGCGTGGATTGAAACGAAAGAAAAACCCCATAAAAAACAATGGGGTTTTGTCGCTCCTTCACGGGAGCGTGGATTGAAACTTGAATCATTAAGCACCTGATAAAAATGTAAGTTGTCGCTCCTTCACGGGAGCGTGGATTGAAACCAATTTTTTTAGATTTTTTTGCAAGCTCATACAAAGTCGCTCCTTCACGGGAGCGTGGATTGAAACCAGATACTCTTTTTAATTGACTCGAACATCCTTTGTCGCTCCTTCACGGGAGCGTGGATTGAAACATCATTGATTGGGGGTGTACGTTTGATCCGCGAAAGTCGCTCCTTCACGGGAGCGTGGATTGAAACAAGACCATCAATAATCTGGCCTGTATCTTGATGCGTCGCTCCTTCACGGGAGCGTGGATTGAAACATCAAATATTCATGGGTCCGTGAACAGGTTGACAAGTCGCTCCTTCACGGGAGCGTGGATTGAAACTATCGTATACTTAACAATGTTATCGTTGCCATTAGTCGCTCCTTCACGGGAGCGTGGATTGAAACTAACAGCTTTTTCTAAGGCTGACATATTTGGCAAGTCGCTCCTTCACGGGAGCGTGGATTGAAACCCTGACTTTAAAATCGTTGGCGAGACTGTAACCAAGTCGCTCCTTCACGGGAGCGTGGATTGAAACAGAATAATCAACATTAGCTAAAAGCATCTGGGCTGTCGCTCCTTCACGGGAGCGTGGATTGAAACGACCGTCTTACCTTTGGCGTAGCCTGTACGATTGTCGCTCCTTCACGGGAGCGTGGATTGAAACTATCCTTGGCACAATGGCATCAATTGGGCGTAAGGTCGCTCCTTCACGGGAGCGTGGATTGAAACGTCGACTCCAAAGGCATTAATTACTGCCGCAAAGTCGCTCCTTCACGGGAGCGTGGATTGAAACGACGAAAGACTGGGAAGCCGAGCTATTTAATTACGTCGCTCCTTCACGGGAGCGTGGATTGAAACTGCGAGACACCTAACGGCAGCACCGGCACCCATAAGGTCGCTCCTTCACGGGAGCGTGGATTGAAACTCGCCCCTGACACTAAATTTTTATCAAGTCGGTTGTCGCTCCTTCACGGGAGCGTGGATTGAAACAAATCCGACTTTACCCTGCGTATATCCGGCGGGGTCGCTCCTTCACGGGAGCGTGGATTGAAACCCCGATTTGGTATCTATCAGCCAATTGCAGCAGTCGCTCCTTCACGGGAGCGTGGATTTATCACTAGAAGCGATGAGTGATATGCCCTTTTAAAACGCTCCGAGACAGGATGTCGAGGTGCAGCGGTCATGGATGACGCAAAGCGTGTTTAAAAAGGGTATTCACTTAGCGCAGAAGCACCACTTAGCGCAGAAGCACCACTTAGCGCAGAAGCACCACTTAGCGCAG
>NZ_JABEPE010000022.1 GCF_026788005.1 Alteromonas sp. a30 | reverse complement strand
AAATATTTGGCGTATCACAAATTGTTTGGTTTATTTGGTTGGGTATATGTTTACTAACCGAGGAAAATGCTAACAAGCAAAATCAGGCGGACGCGTAATCGCGCCGCTGTTTTGAGCGTTGTTATATCGCGATCAATCATCTAGTCGTTTCATAGCTTTTTGGTACACATCGCTACGTTCGCGTTTTCCGACAGCTAAGACGGTTACAATGATGACATCGTCTTCAACTTTATAGACTAGGCGGTAACCCGATTGGCGAAGTTTAATTTTATACATGTTATCAGCGCTAGAAATCTTTGATGCTGGAACATGCGGATTTTCTAAGCGTTCAATGAGCTTTTTCTTAAATTGTTGTTGCAGAGTTGAGCCAAGCTTTTTCCATTCTTTGAGTGCGCTCTTTTTAAAGTCGAGTTTATAGGTCATCAATATTTACCGAAATGCTTTCTTCAGATTCACGATCTTTAGCAATAGCCAACAGCTCAAGATCTTCGAGTCTATCCATCATCATTTCGTAAGCTTCAGCAGGTACGCAATAAAATGCTGGTTCATTTCGGTTTAGTACTGCAACTGGTTCGCCATAAGCACTAGTGGCAACTTTCATAGGATTAGCTTTTAATTCAGTAATGCTTGCAGCAACATCGGCTAAAATTCTAGTGGTCATGTATTCGGTCTCTTAAATGGTCTTTATTCGGGCTATTTTAGCTTCAATAAAGCGATATAACAAGAGAGCTTAAGACAGACTGCAAACGCGAGGCGGCTTTAGTTTAAATTGGTTTTATGTGTTTACGGTGGTAATTTTAGGTTCAGTGGGGCGTTTGCAGCCACTTAGCTTAGCGTTAGCAGTCCAAGGAATTGAGATTATGAGCCATAAATGTAAAGACTTTTTAATCGAAATATCGGCTTCAGGTCTTGTTAACTGGACTGGGGAAGAAGACGAAAATTGTATTGCTAATCCTTATTTAGTTTTGGCATTAAACTTACTAGATATTACTATTGATCCCGTCAATCTCTATGATCGATTTTTTAGCAACACAAAGTGTGGCCGAGGTGATGTTTATTTGTATCAAAATCACCACAAAGTACCTAGCTACTTTGCTATTGATATGTACCGAGGGTTAACTGATCAACTTGATGTTATTCAGATAGCTATTCGAGCAGAAACTAATTCAAGTCAAGTAAAGGTTGCTCTTAGAGGTTTTATTGATACTGTTGAAAATCAGTTTTGTTACGAAGAGTCTAGTATATCGTCAAGGGTAAATGAGCTGATTGATCTGAATTCTTACCCAAAAGAAATTGAAGAAAGTGGTTATAAACAACATATATGTGAAGTTAAAGGCTGCTAACAAGGCTGTTAATTGACAGCTATTCCGTTGCTCGTTTTTGCGCTTTTCGCAACGTTAACGCAAAATCAATCAACTACATAGCTGCAAATTACAGCGGCGTTAAACGTATAAAAAGGAAGATTCCGTGGAATGGATAATCATACTCGCAATAATTATTATCGTTATTGCGTTACTCTCAAAAGGTGCTGTAAAAGGTCATTCATATCAAATTAAAGGCCCACTATTTACACCTGCCGAGCGCTCGTTTCTCGGCATACTAGATTCAGCCGTCTCAGACAAATATCGCATATTTGGTAAAGTCAGAGTTGCCGATGTAATGTCTCCTAAAAAAGGCATGGACCGTAAAAACTGGCAAATAGCATTTAATAAAATATCAGCTAAACACTTCGATTACGTTTTGTGCTGCAAAGACACTCTTAAAGTAATTGCAGTAATCGAACTAGATGATAAAAGCCATAAAAAGAAGTCATCGCAAACCAGAGATAAATTCTTAGAGTCAGCATGTGATTCAGCAAATTTAAAACTAGTGCGTTTTCCAGCCAAAGCCAGTTACGTAATTAGCGAAGTAAGTGAAGTTATTGAAAACACAATTAATCCTCCAGAACCAAAAAGCGTTTAACAAGGCCAGTCAGCATCGCTCCCTGCGGTCGCTGGACCTCGTTTCACTCGGCCGTTGCTGGCGGCGTTTCTATAACTCCCTTTGTAAAGCCTAAACGAGTGTATCCCTGACACTCTTTTAGTCCATAATCAGTCTTTTTTTCTCACTCAAAATAAATGAGCTAACGCACCGGATGAGGCAGTAATGCCGTCGGTTTTCATGCTGGTGTGATTACGGGTCATTCTCGATGATGGGTTAGAGCTGATGTTTTATGTATTGGGTGGTTAATAGCTCGTCTGCTACACGGCAAAAAGCGTTTTTATTTTGCTACATATTTGCTACATGGGGAAGGTTGAAGAAGATTTTGTTAGTATTCACTACGCTTGAAAGCATTGCTAGAAATGGTGGCCCCACCTGGACTCGAACCAGGGACCTAACGATTATGAGAAATAAAAATATTCTTTTTGTCATAAATGCCAATGAACTTTGATGAACAATGTTGAAATTATAAATCCATTAAAAACAAATAGTTAATGTGTCTGTTTTTATTCTTGTTTGTTCATCACGGTTCATGTAGGCATAATTCTCTTGCTATAAATATGCTATAAATAATTTTTTGGTAAGGGAAATGGCAAAGAGAGAGAAAATTACGAATACAAGCGTAAAAGCGTTAATCCCTGAAGATTGGCGTTTGAACGATACAGAGATTCCCGGTTTTCATGCGTTAATATCTAAGGCTGGGAAGGTCTCGTATTACCTCTACTACCGAGTTAACGGAAAGCAAGCAAATTATAAAATCGGCGTTCATGGTCAGATAACGCCAGCCCAAGCCCGAGACATTGCAAAAGTAAAAGCCGGTGAGGTGGCAAATGGGATTGATGTTCATAAGGAAATGAAACGTTCTAGGCGCGAAACTAAAGAGGGTAAAAGCGCTATTCTTGAGATTTTCCTAAACGAAAAATACCTTCCGTGGCTGATGACCCGCAATGCCCGCACCGCAGAAAAAACGGTAAAAGTCATTAAAAAGGGCTTTTCAAGCTTCTTAAAGCGACCGCTTTCTGAGATCACCGCTTTTGATATCGAAAAATGGCGTAACGAAAAGCGAAAAATTGGAATGAAACCCGCTACGGTGAATAGCTATGTTAATCCGCTAAAAGGGGCTATGAGTCGTGCTGTGGAGTGGGGAATTATTAAGGAACATGACCTGAATAAGGTTAAATCTTTAAAAGTTGATAATGCGGTTGTTCGTTTTCTGTCAGAGAATGAGGAATGCTCGATACGAAAGGCGCTTCGTGAAAGAGACTCGCGAATAAAAGCTGAAAGAGACAGCGGAAATCAATTTAGGGAAGCGCGTAATTACTCGTTGTTACCAGACCTTAAAAAGCGGCAATTTGTTGATCACTTGGAGCCCTTGGTTTTACTAGCCATGAACACCGGAATGAGGCGGGGCGAGTTATTATCGCTTGAATGGTTCAATGTGGATTTAACAAATAGAGTGATCACAATCAAAGGTGAAAAAGCTAAATCCGGTAAAACACGCCATATTCCACTTAATGGAGAAGCCCACACTTCGCTTTCTTCATGGCGCGAGATTAATCCACAATCTACCTATGTTTTTGAGGGGGAACAGGGGAAACCAATCACGGATATTAAAAAGGCTTGGAATAACCTGTTAGAAGCCGCAAATATCAATAATTTTAGATTTCACGATCTGCGCCACCATTTCGCTAGCAAATTAGTTATGGCAGGTGTTGACCTTAATACGGTTCGTGAGCTTCTCGGGCATGGCAATTTGGAAATGACGCTTCGATATGCTCACTTAGCACCAGAGCATAAAGCGGCGGCGGTTAATCTGATTGGTTAATTTAAGTTGTAATTTCATGCGGCATTGCCGTATAGTTAAGGGAGTATATTAGTGATTTTTATTGAAACTAGTCACTTTACTAAGCTGTTACCGGATTATCTGGATGATGAGGCGTTTAGGGGATTGCAATCCTATTTACTGCAAAAACCTGATGCTGGTGACATTGTTAGAGGTTCCGGTGGTGTTAGAAAAGTAAGGTGGGCTGCCGATGGTAAAGGCAAAAGCGGTGGTATTCGCGCTATTTACTATTGGAAAAAGTCTGAAGATGAAATTTGGCTTTTGACCATTTACAGCAAATCCGAGCGAGCAACCATTGCAAGCCATGTGTTGAAACAAATAGCTGAGGCAATCGACGATGAGTAACAGAGATATTGGTTTAGAAATACTAGAAGGTATAAAAGAAATCAAGGCTCATAAAAAGGGACAAGTGAGCCTAAAAACAACTGAGCTTTCGGAGCCTTCACCGCCAAAAACGATCCGTAAGAAAATGAACCTATCACAATCCGCTTTTGCTGGCTTACTCGGCGTGAGCCTAAGAACTTTGCAAGATTGGGAACAAGGCAGAAGAAACCCTCAGGGTTCGGCTATAGCGTTGTTGAGAATAGCCGAACAACATCCTGAAGTGTTTAGTGATTTGAGGTAAATGGTAATAGACAAAGCGGATGATAAAAGCTATCAAAGAGAGTTACTCTTTAATTGTATTAGTACATATTAGTCTTTAATAAAATACTAGATTGCTTCCAGAAATGATATTAACTGATCGAATTCTTCTTTAGTGAACATATCAATATAAGATAGCATTTTAGATCTGCTTGATAATATCCTGCCGTAGCTATACAACTCCTTTTCTGTCCATTCTTTATTCTTGAAAAATGGCATGGGATTTAAATGGAATAGAACTATTTCATCCAGTGTTTGAAACGCTCCGTTGTGGCCATAAGGTTTTGTTTTTGATACGTTTAGCAATGATGGTGTTTTGAATTTAAATCTATCTTCATAATTTAAAGATATTTCTGAACGGCCTAAGTCCTGACCATAAATACTAACTCCAAATTCTCCTTGTGGTGTCCCGATTGAGTGAAAATTGAAGTCGCTGAATAAATCCCCCTGATGACATGAAACGCAACGCCCTTTTCCATAAAACAAAAAAGCGCCTTGTTTTTGCTGCTCGGTAAGACTCTCTTTATTACCTCTGACATATTGAGACCATTTATTTTCTACGCAATTTTCTTTATCTATTAAAAACGCGCTGATAGCATTCCCAATGTCAGAGAGTTTCAAATTTTCAGGTTCAATTTTACTACCAATGAATATTTTCCTAAGTTCGTCCCATTCATCCCCTTCAGATGTGGAAATTTGTTTTCGAAGAAAAGAAGTTGCTTTGAAATATCGATCTTCGTAATAAGAATCATTAATCGAAATCATTTCATTTTCTTGAGTATTTTCTAATAGCCCTAGGAATTCATCTCTAGCAAGGATTGGTAGTACAGATGCGAGAGCTAGAGGGGAATGAAAACCTTTTCCTTTCCCATCACCAATAATTGAAACGATTCTTTCACTCTCCACTTCAACTTTCCCATCCCAAAAGTAGGTTTTATAGTTAGAATGTCCTCGCCCCGCGAGAGTGAATGAGTTTCGTGGAACTAAAATACCTTTTCCATGTTTTAATCTGTTTACTCCCTCCCCATGTCCACCAACACCTACTGAGATTGGAAGACCATCAACTCTATTCAGTTCTTTTAAATGGCATGTAGAGCACGAAGTGTCCTGTCCACCGCTTAAAAGTTTACTTTCAAAAAGAGCTTCCCCTAGCGGAGAAAGTAACGGATCACTTGGTTGAGTGATGTTGCAATTAAAGCCTTGAAGGCCGTAAATTTCTATTACTTTGTCTAGTTTAAAATCAATACTACTAGCAAATATCCTGAATGGAATTATCAGAAGTAGACTAAAAAATAATCTCATTATCTTTCTCTGAATTTATGATGTATGGCAAGCTCTTCAGCTGGTCTTTGGTGGATTTCTAAGGCGAGTAATCCAAGGCTCGATAGCCTATGTTCAGATATGCCGCTAGCTAACAATTTTTTTCTTACTCTGTCGTAATCGTGACAATCTATTAGCTGAAGTTCACTTGATTTCTTGAGAGCCTTGTTATTTTGCTGTTCGATATACCAATTGCTGTCCATTGCTAGGGCGCACTTTAATGTTAACTCTATATATCTCGATTTATTTGTATGAAATACATATTCAGGGATTAGGAATGTGTTTGATAGATATCCGATCGTGAGTAATATTACACAAACTTTAAAGGTAACGTTTAAAGCTCTCATTGAACTAGAATACCCAAAGAGTTTAGTACTTCTATATCTAATGTTTCTTTTTCATTTTGGCCTACGGAAGCCCTGTATTTATTCAGTGCTTTTCTGGTCTGCGGCCCCATAATTCCGTCTAACTTTCCGGAGTAAAAATTAAGTGCTTGTAATGTAAGTTGAACCCTTAGAATGATGTTCTTGCGCTTTTCAGAATCAGACATAATCGTTTTTAGTTCAGATCCGCCAGAGATAGGAATAGTAGATTTTGGTCTTGCAGGTTGACCTAGCGGATCTGATGGGGACTGTGTTGGGTGAGAGCTGGGACTTGGAGTAGATCTCACGGGGGCTTTGTATGAACCTCCAGAAGATGAACGATGTGAGCCGTGACTCGCATGGGATGAATGGCTTCTATGACCCGCGAGGTAAATCGGTAATTCACCTGTGTTTACAGGGGCGGTTTCTATGTCATTAATGTAATTAAAGCTACTATTTTGCTCTGTCGCAATAGAGTCGCTAGAGTGGGTGCTGATAGCCGCAAAACCAGTAAACATTTTTACAAGGTTATTAAATTTTTTCATAATATCTGTCCTAATGGTTTAACTTCTATATTTTTTGTAGAAGTGAAAAATCCACCACACTGTTCCTTTTCGACACAGTAATTACAGTTACTGGGAAATGTGTTTTTCCAATCACTAATTGATTTTTTTGAGTATTTGTATAGAGAACTATTTAAATGACAAAGAGGATAATTAAATAGGGATATTTCGGTGCCAAACCTGTTACCTAATTGGCACGCATTTTCTAGTTCATCAAGATATTTATCCGGTTTGACGTACAAGTTATTCCAGTTTTTCTTAGCCCACCCCGTTTGCTCTAAATTCATGATTGAGATGCGAGTTATAGAGTTTAGGCATGTTAATGCCATCTCGACAATTGCGGAAATTTCACAGTAGTTTTGTTTGGTTGGGATTACTCTTATTTCTATTGGTAGACCCATATTTCCGGCATTAATTAAACCTTTTACTGTATCATTCCATGCCCCTTCTTTGTTCACCAAGTAATCATGTATCCTGCTTGACGTTGAATATAAAGGGATGCCTATTTCTACATCTCTTAATTTTGCCGACTCTATAAACCTCTTGGTGAAAGCCTTATCTTTAAATGCTCTGCCATTCGATAGTATGTGTAAGGGAGTTTTATTTTTAAATTCATCCAATATCTTAAAGAAATTAAAAATAGAGCTTTGATCGAGTAAGGGCTCGCCGCCTGAAATACCAATAACATGATGAGAGTTAAACGAAACTATGGATTGAGCCGCAAAAGCAAACAGGATTTTGTCATCTATTTTTCTCGGGGGTTGTGAGCAAAAGTGACATAAGTTGTCACATTGTTCAGTCACTAACAGAGTGTTTGCATTGGCTTTCTTACTAAGAACAATTCGAATTTTTCCTCGACCATCTGCAAATGCGATGTCGCCATGTTCAGCCCATTTATCAATAAGTGGACACCATGCCACTGTGCTTGATTCATCAGTCTTGCTATTTCTGTCGATGATTAACTTTGGTATTGGAAGATTGCTCAATTCGGGGGCAGGTTGTTTCAATATTTGAACAGGGCCGAAAATGTTCTTTAGTTCTTCCAAATAAAATACATCGGGTCTTAATGCTTTAGTCATTTAGCCACCGATCAAGTATTCTTTTATGTTCAGTCGATTGTATTAGTTCAAAAATGAAATCGAATATGCTTTTATGTAGCTCACAGAATCTAGATAAGCTTTTATCTCCAATAGGTTCACCAAATTCTTGAAGGTGATAAATAGGATCAGAGCCACAACTATTTTGATACACACAATCTGAACAGGCTGGGATATCATCGTTGAAGGAATGCTGTAATAAGTGTTCGGAGAGTTTTAAATCATACTTGCGGCTTTTAATATTTCCAATAATTAGCTCGTCCGCACCATACTTCCGGTAAACCATCCTAGCTTCATCCGAACCAAATATATTGCCATTGTAATCAATTAATACACTGTTTTTTGAGTACCCTGCTGGTGACATTAAATCTACATAAGTCCCTCCCGCAGCATTCATGATTCTCTTATAATGTATTAACAAAAAATGCTCTATGATTGTATGGCCTGATAAGTTTTCACGTAAAATTCTATGAATCAGTTTTTTATAGAACTGCATGAATTCTTCTATTGATAGATCTTTAGCCTGTTTCTTAATTGCAAAGCCATAGGAACTTACTGGCCTTACAAATAGACCTCTTAACCCCAAGGCTATGTGTGTATCAACTAATTCGTTGTGATCGCTTAAGCCATCATTAGTAACTGTTGTAACAGTACCAATTTTATCTTTCCCTAATTTATTACTTATCCGTTGGATATTTGCCAAAACTGTTTCAAAAGAGTCTTTTGTATTGAGTTTTCTGTGTTTATTGTGAGCTCTTTTTCCGACATCAATGCTTGTTGAAAAGCTGATGTTTTTTCCTTTGCACCACGTGATGATTGGTTCGCTAATGAGGGATAAGCTTGAGGCAATAACAAGACTGAAATTTTTAGCACCTATAGCCATTAATAATTGATTATAAAACTCTTGAATGAATGAAAATGCTAAAAGAGGTTCTCCACCCTGAAATTCTATCTTGTAAGGTGGTTTTTCAATCTCTTGGATAAATTTAATCAATGAAGGAATATGTGATTTTGATAAGTCAAATCCTTCTTGATCAGCGTTGACTCTACTCACTTGGCAATAGGAGCAATGATGATCACAACGTAATGTAGGAACTACCATGATGAGTTTAGGGGATCTTAAATCCTTATTTATTCCCTTACTAAATGCGGAAGTAGTTAATTGTACTTTGCTTTCAAAATCGTCCGTTGAAGATATAAAAAGCTTATGCTCAAGTACTTCTAATAGTTCCTTATCAGAGCATGTCTTATGAAGGAAAATGTCTTCTAGGCATTTTTGGTTAGGCAGTACATGAAAAATGTTGGCTAAGTTTGAAATGACCGTCTTACCGTCGTTAAGCCTTCTGAAGTTGATTGGAAGCTGTTTATAGTCTTCCATGCCTATATAAAACCTTGAAGAGATTTTTTGATGATTGCGGCTTTCAACTCATTGGAGTGGGAGTCTAATTTTTCTCTTAAAATGTAGTCATTAAGATGTCTATGAAATTTTGCGGTGAGTTCCGCGGAATCCGCAATAAGCAATTTTATACTCCATACGTCGTTGTTTTCTTCTAATATCCATTCACAATCCCGACTAAGCCAGTAAAGAGATTTTCTAATAACTAATTCAGAATATTTTGATTTAGGTAGAGTAATGAGCATTAGTTTGTCCATTTGGTGTGTTAATGGTGCTCGGGTGAGCTAACACTATTATCCCGTTCGAGTGTTAAATTTCGAACATCATTTCAATGATTCGGACTATTTATAATGAATGATATTTTATAGGTAATATGAATTACCTTTCAAGGGGTTATTTGTTTGAGTTTGAGAAAGTGGATTGAACAAGGAAAGCAACGGCTTAATGCTTTCCTTAATTATTCTACAATGGCCTATTAAGCCTTAAAGATCACTGTTTCGCCCTCGTTAGCTCTAATGCCTTCAAGTTTGTTTATTTCGTGTGTTATCGCGTCTTCGGTACATTTTAAAATCAATGATAGTCCGTGGTGTAGTGCTGGTGATGGCTGTGCATCGGATAAGGCTAGATTTGTGTGTAAGTCTTGAATAAAGGCCAGAATGGTTTGAATGTTGATTAGTGTATCTTCTGTGTGAGCTTCAATAAGCGAATTATGACTAAATGACATAGTTTTACTCTTGTGCAAAGTTTTATGGGAGCCTACCGCCCAAGGTTCCAATCTTGGGTGGTAGGCCGTACCGAGTTGGAACTACCGCGCACAAGGGACGGCCACCCGAAGGTGCCCGATACGACCTACCATAGAAAGTACGCCGCGAAATACCTGAGTATTTCTCGGTTACTTGTGCGCTTCGAGGTTCCAAACTCGACCCGATTTCTCGGGCGCATTTATTCTCTCGCTGGCCTTTGGATATGTCAAACGGCTTTTCAAAGATTAACGGTTTAAGCGAAGCCGAAACTAAGAGGGCTGTTTGCGCACTTTGACCTAGTAGGCTTGCTTGGCGGCCTAAATTTAAAACTTCAATTGGCCTGTGTTCCATGTATTTAGCGGTTTAGGCCGAAACTAAAAAAGCCGTTTGTGCGCTTTGGCCTAGTAGGCTTGCTTGGCGGCCTAAATTTAAAACTTCATTCGGCCTGAGTTCCACGTTTTTAGCGGTTTAGGCCGAAACTAAAAGGGCTGTTTGCGCGCTTTGGCTTAGTAAGTTTGCTTGGTGGCTCAAGTTTAAAACTTCATTCGGCCTGAGTTCCACGTATTTAGCGGTTTAGGCCGAAATTAAGAGGGCTGTTTTAGCGCTTTGGCCTAATAGGCTTGCTTGGTGGTTTAAATTTAAAACTTCAATTGGCCTGAATTCCACGTATTTAGCGGTTTAGGCCGAAATTAAGAGGGCTGTTTGTGCGCTTTGGCCTAATAGGCTTGCTTGGTGGTTTAAATTTAAAACTTCAATTGGCCTGAATTCCACGTATTTAGCGGTTTAGGCCGAAATTAAGAGGGCTGTTTGCACACTTTGGCCTAGTAGGCTTGCTTGGCGGCCTAAATTTAAAACTTCAATCGATTTGAGTTTCACGTTTTTAGCGATTTAGGCCGAAATTAAGAGGGCTGTTTTAGCGTTTTGGCCTAGTAGGCTTGCTTGGCGGCCTAAATTTAAAACTTCAATCGGCCTGAGTCCCATGTATTTAGCGGTTTAGGCCGAAATTAAGAGGGCTGTTTGCGCACTTTGGCCTAGTAGGCTTGTTTGGTGGATCAAATTTAAAACCTCAATCGGCCTGAGTTTCACGTTTTTAGCGGTTTAGGCCGAAAATCATCATTTCTAAAGATACTTAAATTGGTCGACTGTCTTCATGGTTGAAATTTGTTCACTTTTGTTCAGGTCTTACCCTCTCTAATTCCATTGTTTGAATTATGAGCATTTGTTGTTAACCCAATATTTCGAGTTGTCGCAGTATGGAAAAGGAATATTACCGATTAGATGAAGTTGAGCGCCGGTTCGGTCTGCGTTTTGAAGATCTTAAATATCTAGTCCAAGAATCTAAAATCACTCCTGTTTTTTACCTTCAAAATCAACAATACATTGTTGGTAGTTGGTTTAAAGGCAAAGGTTTTGTGGCTCATGCAAGCGTTTTTTATAAAGGGCTGGTGTACCTTAACCACGATACGCAGCTTACGTTAATTAACGAAGGGCGGGTTAGGGCGCTTGAGTTTGGCTTGGTTAAACCGCAAAACATGCAGCATATTAATACAGCCTACCCGTTTCGAACGCCTACGCCGAATACTTTTATGAATTCATGGGAGCCTTTGCAAAAACAAGCGTTACTTGAAAAGCCTATTGGTGCGCGGCTCTTCCCAAAAGAATCAATTAACCTGCTAGAGCTGGTTGGTTCGTTGATAGAAGGCGTTGCGGAAGTATCACAGAAAGCGAAGGAATATAGCGCACTTGAAAAGAATGGCAGCATTACTTTTGAGCCAAAATCTGATTCTGAAAAATTTGAGATTAAAGACCAAAATCAATTGCTCAAAACAGCAGATATTTTGATTTTGCATCAAGATTTAGTCCGCTTAGGTTTTGTTAAAAAAGAGCCAAAAACTATCAGCAGTGCACCAATTCTTATCGAAGCAAAAAGCGCTGAAAATGAAGCGCAGAAACTTCCAGCCCCTACAAATCCGAAAAAGCGTTCAAACCAACTTACCGAACTTTTAGAGCGAATATTAATAGCTAACCCTAAAATCAGCGCAAAGGCAGCGTGGCGCGTGTTGGAAGATGAAGTTTCAAAAGACATAGACGAGCGACTTTATGATGTAGATGCCATTTTAAAAGATGTATCGAATACAGAGATCGCGTGGCAAAGCCGGTATGGCAATTCTTCTATTACTAAGCTTTCAACCTTTGATGGCGCGGTTTCTCGGGTGAGAAAGCGGCTTTCAGCTTAAGCCAAATAGCTATCTAGCTTATTCGCAAAATCATCATTTTTGCAAATAAGCTTCCTCGACTTGTGATAAAGCTTATTCGCAAATTTCGTCTTGTTAACTTCGGTGTTGTTGATTCACAATCTATTTCAAACAACACGAGGAAAACGATGGAACAAGAACAACCTACAAACAAACGCGCCTATTCAGAAATTGAAGCGTCCTTTTACATCGGTATGAGCCGATCCTTCCTACGGCAATCCAGAATGGAAGGTAACAGGGAAAGCCGGACACCAGCACCAAGGTTTATTAAAATCGGGCGGTCTGTTCGGTATTTAAAAGAAGATCTGGATAACTGGCTTGATGGATTTTTTAAACAAAGCCATTTAGGGGAAGCTTAAGCTTCCCTTTGTCAAAAATCCATTAGCATGTCTTGAATAGCACATCAGAATTTGAATGCCGAATTGGCTTTTAATCACCAGATAAGCTTATCTAAAGGGCTGTTAGTGCCATTGAATCGAGTACCAATAACGTGTGTGTAAATTTCAGTCGTTCGCACATCGCTATGACCAAGCAGATCCTGAACGGTTCTTATATCTGTCCCATTTCGTAATAATTGTGTTGCGAACGAATGACGAAACGTATGCGCAGTAATGCGTTTATTAATCCCGCTAGCAATAACAGCGGCGCGTAGATTTTTTCTATAGGCAGTTTGATGAATGTGATGTCGACAAATATAAGCATCATGGGGATGTTCACAGCGCGTAGAGGACGTGAACAGATATTGCCACGCTACATCCTTTGCAGCGTTACCGTATTTCCTGATCAAGCTAGGTGGAAGTGAGGTTAATCCAAACCCGTCATCTATATCTCTTTTATGCACTTGTTTTGAAAGTTCGATTTGTTGTTGAATTGGCTTTATGAGTTTTTCAGGAAGTAGGGTATATCTATTTTTCCCTCCTTTTCCTCAAAATATAAATATCGTTTTGTTCGAAAAATCAATGTCTTTTATTCTTAAGCGCAGAGCTTCATTGATCCGCATTCCAGAGCCATACAGTAGCGCAGTGATCAATTTATATTTTCTTTTCATCAGGCTAATGATGATACCAGCCTCATTAGCATCTAATACAGTTGGCATTCTCTTTGGCTTTTTAGTAAGCGAATAGCTAAGCCCAATAATTTCACGCTTAATAACGTATTTGTATATAAAAATGAGAGCGCATAAGGCTTGGTTTTGTGTTGCTGCACTGACTTGACGGTTCAAACTGAGGTGGCTGAGGAATTGTTCAATTTCAGCGTTAAAGAGGTCTTTGGGATGTTTCAGATCATGAAAGCGAATAAAGCGTCTTATCCACGCTAAATAGGATTTTTCGGTTTGTAGGCTGTAGTGCTTGACTCTTAATTCTGCCCGCACGGACTCAATAAATAGCGACATGTGATTCCCTTCAACATTTCTGTATGTATATACAGTTATAATGGGTGAGTGCGTATTTAACAACTATTTTTCTTCCTTTTACGCAATCCAGTGCTCGGTTTCATCAACAAAAAATTTATAACTTATTGATTTTAAATAAAGTAAAAATTGAAGTGAAAATTTACAGGGACCTGTATAAATCCCAATTCTCGCTTTCTCCAAAATTTTGCTTTAATAAAATACTAGTAACTTGGTTTAAGCTGTTGCTAGTATTGGCAAAATTTTAGAATGTTGAATTTTTGGTATGGATTTAAAAGTGGGCATACCGAGAATTCGCAGTAATATACTGTTATACGCTATGAGCATCAAGGATTGAAATGCAGTTTAAAAAACCAAAATATCTTCTCGTCACTCAAGAGTTAGGGTTTAAATTACCATTAGCTTGGTGCTTATCGGCTCTTACAATTGGCATTCTTACTCAAGAAATAGCGGCAGCAATCTTCATTTCCATTGCGTCCTTATTCCTAGTTTGGCTTACCAGCAAACTTGCCAGCTTTTTCTTCAGTTTCCAAGAACACAGCGGCATTTTAAAAAATCATGTTTACGATAACGTTATAAAAGCAATTTGGTTTGTCTCTCTGTTCGGCTTCTTAATTAATTTCTTTAAATCCCTGCTGTTTAACGTTGGTAGTGAAGCATTTTTCGGCTGCGTATTTTCTATAGTTTATTTCGGGTTCATGCTTTCAGCATCAAATCGTTGGGGTATGCACTTCGTTGAAAAACGCGTATAACAAACCGCTGTAGTCGGTCGCAAGCTCCCTGGGACAATAACACGTGGGCTCAGTCGCTTCGCTCCAATTTTAGCCCACGTGTTATTGCCCCTAAGCGGGGTGTTAACTTCACATACCAATCATCGAGTATTATGAATACAACGGAAAGAAGAGAGTTTTACGAAAAACTATATTTCCATGAACTTGAAGTTAGGGAAAAGCTTGAAGGTCGGCTTAAATTGCCAATGACAATTTTTGCGATTGTTACTGCAATGGTATTGTTTTTGTTCAATGAAATTATTGTTAAAAAGTCATTTGAACCAGACGCATTTTTCTTAACAATTTATGGAGGTGGTGTTGTTGCTCTAGTCGTATTTATTTTCTTTTTCGTAAAATCTTGGTATGGATACACCTATAAAATGGTTCCAAATGCAGTTGTAATTGAAAACTACTTCCAAGAAATTAGCGAACATTACAATGAAGTGGACGCGGAGCATGCTGAAACATGGTCAAAAGAAGCCTTCGAAGAATATTTACTTTCAACTTTTAGGGATTATGCCGCTCATAACACAGTAAACAATGACCGAAAATCATACAATTTATACAAAAGTATCACAGCATTAATTATTGCATTTTCACTTTTTGCAGTTGCTTATTATCCCTATTACAATTTCATTCACCAGCAGAGCAAGGAAAGTTACAATGCCGCAAAAACCACCACCGCCACCGCCGCCACCTGCAAGGAGTGTCAGGGGAGACAAACCACCACCTCCACCAAGACAGCCGCCGAAACCGAGCAAAAAGTGAAGCTAACAAGTGGTTCCAGGTGACGCCTACGGCGCACCTGAACCAAGCGTTAGTTGCCAATGGAGCATTCAATTAATTAAGGAGAATAAATATGGGTGAATGGTCACAATTTTTCGAAGACTTTCCGGAAGAAAATCCAGCTAACTATGTTGGTGGGGTTTTCAATCCTCAAGAAGCAAAAAAAATTAGAGAGCTTCAGCAAAAACAAGAGACAGCATCAAGAGCAGCTACATCTGAAGTTAATGCGATGATCGCAAAAGCTAAAAAGGATACAAAAGCTCGTTCGTTACTCTTAGTTGAAGACTGTCCACAATGTGGGCTAAAAGAGCTTAATACCTATAAAATTAGTGATAAATTTTATCTATGTGAATGCCAAGATTGTGGAATCTACGGCAAAGGAGTAAATCACGAACAGGCTTTAAAACACACCTCGGATGCAATTGGTGAATTTAAAGATTGGCGTGAAGGTTCTGAATTCTAGGCAACTAACAAAAAATTCATGTGGGACTGCTAAAGCTTGGCTCGGTTCCGCTTTGCTACACAATTTTAGCCAAGCTTAATACGCCCGCATATTGCGGCGTTATTGCTCCCTAATATTCCATTTTAAAAAACCTTCTCAACTTTATTTAGCTGCATCTGCTACACCAAAACCGTTTTAAGGCTGCTACATATTTGCTACATGAAAGTTTCCTAACAGCTCATACTAAGCCAAATCACGCCCTTTACGCTGCTATAAATGTGCTATAAATAATGTTTTTGGAAGATTTTGTTAGTGTTCACTACGCTTGAAAGTATTGCTAGAAGTGGTGGCCCCACCTGGACTCGAACCAGGGACCTAACGATTATGAGTCGTGCGCTCTAACCAACTGAGCTATAGGGCCTTTCTGTGATGCGTTTGTTGTTTACTTGCATTTTGCTGTACAAGATAACAAAGCGGGGCGAAGTATAAGCAGTTTTTTTCGACTTGTCACCAATGTTAGTATCAACTGCATATTTTGTGATCAATTCACTTTTTAGTTATTCGATTATTGAGGCTTTCTGCCTCGATGGTGCGCTAATCCACGTTAATTTTGTTTAGTGACTTCCTATATTAATGTCGTGGCGAATTGACCGTTATACCTTGGTCGTTGAGACGACCAAGGCGTTTATTGAACACTATAATTTGTTTGAGTTGGGATTCTTTTCTTACTGCGGCGGCTTTATTTGTTGTGGTGCAGCTTTTCAAGCACGGCAATAAGGCTGGAGGTGTCCCAGCGCCCGCCACCAATGGCTTGCACTTCACCGTAAAATTGATCGACTAATGCAGTCAATGGCAGGTGTGTACCGTTTCTTCGGGATTCATCTAGCACAATACCTAGATCTTTACGCATCCAGTCAACAGCAAAGCCAAAATCGAATTCGTTTTTTACCATGGTTGAGGCGCGGTTTTCCATTTGCCACGATTGCGCTGCGCCTTTGGAAATAACCTCAACAACGTCTGTTGTGTTTAGGCCGCTGGCTTTCGCAAAATGCATGGCCTCGGAGAGTCCTTGCAATACGCCGGCGATACAAATTTGGTTAACCATTTTGGTGAGTTGTCCATTGCCTACATCACCAAGTCGCTTGCACATTTTGCTAAAGCATTGAATGACTGGCTCGGCTTTCGCGTAATCGTGTTCCGATGCTCCAACCATCACAGTTAACGCGCCATTTTCTGCGCCAGCTTGTCCACCAGATACAGGTGCATCTATAAAACCGATGCCTTTTTCTTTGGCAATGACATTGAGTTCTCTTGCAACAGCCGCAGACGTGGTTGTGTGGTCGATAAACAAACTCCCCGCTTTCATGCTTTGAAAGGCACCGTCATTGCCCTGTGTAATTTCGCGCAAATCGTCATCGTTACCAACACAGGCGAATACCATTTCAGCGTGATTTACTGCAAGGCTTGGGGATGTTGCATATTTAACATCAAATCCTTGTGTTTTGTGCTCTTCAACCCACTTTTGTGCCTTTTCGGTTGTGCGATTGTACACAGTGACTTGGTGTCCGGCTTTTGCAAGGTATCCCGCCATTGGGTATCCCATCACACCTAAGCCGAGAAATGCGAGTTTCATGCTCATGATTGATTCCTGCCTGCTATGAAATTGGAGAAAAGGAAGGTATCAGGCTTCGTGCTGTTCGCCTAGTTCCTATTGATAAAATGGTTCAGTTTGCCTTATTAATGTTCCCAATTTATTAAAAAAAGAGAAAAAAGAAGTTGACTATGGCACAATGCTGGCAAAAAAAGTGCTCATATTCAGTTTTGAAGCACATTTTACTGATTCCAGGTATTTATTTTTATAAAGAAAATTAACTTTAACCAACAGTAGGATGAACACATGGTACGTTATAAGCTTAATCCAATAGTGCTAGCTGTTACCGCATCATTGGTTGCTCCAATACCAATGGCTTTTGCACAAAACGCTGACAAGAATATTGAAACAATCTCAATTGTTAGCCGTAGTCCAACCCCTCGTTCTGTCGATGACTCTCCGGTTCCCGTTGATGTCTTTTCCGGCGAACAATTTAATGCATTAGGAAATGCAGCAGATATTACCGACAACCTCAAATCTTTGGTGCCTTCTTATACGGCAACGCCTGCTACTGGTGATGGAAGCGCGTTTGTGCGTCCAACGTCACTGCGTGGTATGGCACCAGACCAAACACTTGTTTTGGTAAATGGTAAGCGTCGTCACCGCTCAGCA
This sequence comes from Alteromonas sp. a30, assembly GCF_026788005.1. GTDB lineage: Bacteria > Pseudomonadota > Gammaproteobacteria > Enterobacterales > Alteromonadaceae > Paraneptunicella. The sequence goes on along the minus strand of NZ_JABEPE010000022.1, from coordinate 28,367 downwards.
TTAGTTCACTTTTTCGCACCAGCGGCGGGTAACGGTGCTCACGGTGCTGATATCGGTATGATCCCAAGTATTGCGTTAAAATCCGTAGAGGTGTTACGTGATGGTGCGGCGGCTCAGTACGGCTCAGATGCCATTGCCGGTGTCATGAACTTCCGTATAAAAGATAACGATGAAGGTGGCGAAGTTATCTTGCAATACGGTCAGTATTACGCGGGCGAAGACAGCATCAAGTTTGCAGCTAACAAAGGCTTCGCTTTCGGGAATGATGGCTTTGTTAATGTGAGTCTTGAGCATACCGATAACGATGCGTTATCTCGTGGTATTCAGCGTCCAGACGCACAAGCACTAATTGATGCAGGTATTACAGGCGTTGGGGCAGATTCTCCATTCGACGATGCTCCACTTGCACAAACGTGGGGACGACCGGAAACTAGCGGTACTCGTCTCTTTATCAATGCAGGAATGAAATTAGCAGAAGACGCTAACCTATATCTCCACAGTAACTATGGTGATACAGAAGGAACATACCGCTTCTTCTACCGTCCAGGTAATACCGATGCGGCTGCTGAGCTTGCGGATCCAGCTGGAAATCCAGGTGGGTTGCACAGCAGTTTAGCCACCTTATTTGAAGACTTTGGCTACCGTGGCGATTTACTGTTGACGGGTTATACGCCGTTCCTTGATGGCGACCAAAAAGACTACAGCCTTGTTGTGGGTGTAGAAGGCCAATTCTCAAATGGGGTTAACTACGATTTTAGTGGTTCTTACGGCTTGAACGAATTGGATTACTTCCTGCACAACACAACTAACCCTTCTCTTGGCTTAGGTGGCGACGGCGAACCATTGCAGCGTAACTTCGATGTGGGTGGTTACGAGCAAGAAGAAACTAACTTTAACGCCGACTTTAATATGCCGCTAGGCTTGGATATGTCGTTGGCGTACGGTGTTGAATGGCGTGAGGAAACTTACACGGTTAATCCCGGCGAAGAAAATTCATACATTGGCGCAGGTTCAAACGGCCTAGGTGGTTTCCGTCCAGAAGATTCAGGTGAATTCAGCCGAAGAAACTGGGGTGCATATGTAGAAGTTGACCATGATCTTTCTGATAATTGGTTAATGCAATATGCGTTGCGTTTTGAAGACTTCTCCGATTTTGGTAACACGACAAACTGGAAAGTGGCAACGCGCTATAACATCACGGATGACTTTATTTTCCGTGCGGCCGTTTCTACTGGCTTCCACGCTCCAACGCCGGGTCAGGCAAATGTTCGTACTACCATCACTACCTTTGATGGTGCAACAGGGCGTCAGGTTGAAGAAGGTTTGGTTCCTTCAACAAGTGAGCTTGCAAGACGCGCTGGCGGAACGGAATTAAAAGAAGAAGAGTCAGACAACTATAGTATTGGCTTTACCGCCAGATTCGGTGATAACACCAGCTTAACGTTAGACTTCTATCAGATTGAAGTAGACGACCGCATTTACCGTACGGGTGACATCCAAGTTCCGATAAGCGATGAGCAGGGCGCACCAGAAACGACTATTTCTTTCTACACCAACGCATTGGATGTTGAGCACAAAGGTTTCGATTTAGTGCTTACCTCTGAGTATGATTGGAGCAGTAGCGTCAGCACAGATTTCTCTTTTGCGTTCAACTACAACGAAGTTGAAATTGTAGGTCAGCGAGAAGTTGGTGGCGAATTTCCAGTAAACGCTGCAACAATTGAAGATATTGAGAATAACTTCCCGAATGAGCGCTTCGTGTTAAGTGCATTAACGCATATTGGCGAGAAGTGGTCTTATCTAGTGCGAGCTAACTTCTACGGTGAGCATTACGATGAGCGCGGTACAATTGACGCTGAAGTTCAACCAAGTGCAGAAATCGATTCCATCGTTTATGTTGATATGGAAGTGAATTATCAATACAACGACAACTGGACTATCAGCCTTGGCGCAACCAACATCTTTGATTCATTCGTAGATGAGATTGGTGAAGACTTCTCTAATCGCTTGGGTGTTGGCCTGCAATATCCTCGTCGAAGTGCTGCTAACTACGAAGGTGGTTCTTGGTACTTGAGAAGCTCTTACAAGTTCTAAATCAATTGCTATCACTGTAAACAGTAAATTGACAATATTTAAAGGCTCCTTCGGGAGCTTTTTTATTAACTTTGATTTGAATCTAAGAATGCAACTAATGCTTGGGTTAGGCTAAGCAACGTTGCTAAAAGAGAGAAAGTGAATACGACGAATAAAAAAACTCAGGGACAGGGTTGTGAGGTCGTCACAGTAACGCTTATGGTGCGCCTTGAGTTAAGAGTAGGTCGCAGCACAGATAACACTGTACCGCAGCGTTGAGACAGGCTCACCTTATGCTCAATAACAAAGGTTATTGATTTTGGACGAGGCCGTCGACAACACTACAGTTTTAAAAATTGCATAATGTAATCAACAAACGTGTGCTTAGTGTGGCTTGAAACTTTTATATGACAAGCTTTCCACCAACGACGCACAATATCCAATTCCAAAGACTGAATGGTTCTTGGGTGTTCATTTTCAATTGCGATAATTGTTTCTCGACTGATATTAACTCGACGAGCTAACTCAGCTTGAGTAAATCCTGCTTCTTTGCGAATTCCACGTAACAACTTTCCACTAAATGTATTGACAGTTTCCATGCATCGGCCCTCTTGAATATTTGGATCTAACACAAATGTCCTTGTAGGTAAAAATAGTAGCCGATGTTTCTGGATTTACAAGAGTACAGCAGGAGTTTTTTCAGAAATTTTGCAAAATCTGAAAATAAAATGGGCAGGTTAATTTACCTGAAAGGTCCGAGCGACATAGCCTACAGCGATATTTTTGGGTTAGCTAATTACCCGAAAAAAAATTAAATTTTTAACACTTTGTTACATTTAGCGTTCAAAAATCGGCCTTTCTGTTGGCTTTTAGGTAAATTATATTCCTCTTTTATTACTTAAGAGTTACGTTCTCATTAAATCCTAAGTATGTCTACCCGTCTTTAGGTATGTGATTTCATTTTTTACCGTCGACGAGTTGCCAATATTTGCGATGGAATGCAGAAGGAGAGTTTTAGCTCAATATTTAAAGGGCTTTCAAGTATGGAGCGAGAGGCGGTTAAATTATTTCATATTCTTTAAATTGTGATTTTTATGTTTTTATATTTCTAAATTTTATAAAAAACAGGAGAGCTATATCATTGGTAAAGCCCTTTCTAATGGTTAAAGGCGGGTAAAGGTATGTAATGCCTATACGTTAAGTCGTGATTCCGATAAGTCTAGTGAGATGTGTAAAAAAGGTAACGAAGTGAAACGCGTTAACGGTTTAATATACTTATGTTATGACTTTCAAATTTACGACTTTGCGTTTTCTTATACAAGAAAGTTACGGTTTTCAGTAGTGCAAATAAATGCATGTAATATTCACTATTTTTTCTACAAATGAGCTTGTTATTCCAGTTTTTAAAAAGAGTTATAACATTGCCGTATTCAAAAGAAGCTTTCGTTTTAATGCCTGTCCCTCTCGCCCGTTGTGTTTTAAAACTCGCCGTGGTACTTATCTGAATCTCTTAAATTAATCGTTTGAATGAGCACTTATGCAAGACTCTGTTTTCACGCTTTTAAATGAATCACTTTGGCTTTTGTGTATTGGTATGGCCGTGGTGTTTTTATTTCTTACATTGTTAATCGGTGCTATCAAACTTATTAAAATGCTTTGTTATGAAGAGCCGAAAGTTCAAACAACCCCGAATTTATCGGCAAACCAACAAAACGCAGATAATGCTGTTGAGGGAATTGCTCCTAACGTTGTCGCAGCCATCACCGCTGCGGTGCATCAGCACAGACAATCAAAATAACAATATTTGCTTTTAGTTTTTTCGAAGGAGCACGCTATGGCTAATCCATTGGCTATTACTGAACTGGTGTTGCGTGATGCTCACCAATCGTTGCTTGCAACGCGTTTACGTTTAGAAGACATGCTGCCCATTGCAGCGAAACTTGATCAAGTCGGGTATTGGTCGATGGAGTCGTGGGGAGGAGCCACATTCGATTCCTGTATTCGCTATTTAGGGGAAGATCCGTGGGAGCGTATTCGGGCTTTGAAAAAAGCTATGCCCAATACCAAACAGCAGATGTTGTTACGTGGTCAGAATCTGCTTGGTTATCGTCATTACGCCGATGATGTCGTCGAAAAATTTGTGGAGCGGGCACACACTAATGGAGTGGATGTATTCCGTATTTTCGATGCCATGAATGATGTGCGCAACCTCGAAACGGCGATTAAATCTGCTATTCATGTTGGTGCCCATGCACAAGGCACCATTTCTTATACTGTTAGCCCCGTTCATACCATGGAAACTTGGCTTGATTTTGCCAAGCAATTGGAAGATATGGGGGTTCATTCTATTTGTATTAAAGATATGGCTGGGCTGCTTAAGCCGTATGAATGTGAAGAACTGATCACGAAACTTAAAGCAACCGTGAGCGTGCCTATTGCCATGCAATGTCATGCGACCACTGGCCTAAGTACAGCCACTTACCAAAAAGCAATTGATGCCGGTATTGATATGCTCGATACCGCGATTTCTTCGATGAGTATGACTTATGGTCATAGCGCTACGGAAACGATGGTGTCGATTGTGGAAGGCACAGAGCGAGATACGGGATTAGATCTCACCTTATTAGAAGAAATAGCAGCTTACTTCCGTGATGTGCGTAAAAAGTACGCTAAATTTGAGGGTAGTTTAAAAGGTGTTGATTCGCGCATCTTAATTGCCCAAGTGCCGGGCGGAATGCTCACCAACATGGAAAACCAGTTGCGAGAGCAAGGGGCCGAAAATCGGCTAGATGAAGTGCTACAAGAAATCCCTCGCGTTCGTGAAGACCTTGGCTTTATTCCTTTGGTGACACCCACCTCTCAAATTGTGGGAACACAGGCGGTACTAAACGTACTTACTGGCGAACGATACAAGAGCATCACCAAAGAAACCGCTGGCGTGCTAAAAGGCGAATACGGTGCAACGGCTGCGCCAGTGAATGCTGAGTTGCAAGCTCGTGTACTGGAAGAAAATCAAGAAGCGATTACCTGCCGTCCCGCAGACAAGCTACAAGCTGAGCTTGATAAGCTCACCGCTGAGCTGCATGAAGAAGCTAAGGCGAGCAATATCCGTTTAGCTGATGAAGTGGTTGATGATGTACTCACCTATGCATTGTTCCCGCAAATAGGCTTGAAATTCCTGCAAAACCGAGATAATCCAGACGCCTTTGAACCGGCGCCGAGCACGGATGCGCAATCTGCCGAAGAAGTCATCGGAGCCTCTCAAACACAAGTCGCTAGCAGTGATGTGGGAAGCTATTCGGTTCGTGTAGATGGCAAGGTGTATCAGGTGGAAGTCGCTGAAAGCGGTGCCTTGGAAAATATCACGCCTGTTAATCAGGAGGCTTCGCCAACAACTCCTGCGACCACGCCAAGCGTACCAGCAGCGAGTGCAGGTCAACCGTTAAATGCGCCGCTAGCAGGCAATATCTTTAAGGTTAATGTTCAAGTTGGTACACAAGTGAATGAAGGTGATGTTGTGATCATCATGGAAGCCATGAAAATGGAAACCGAGGTACGCATTCCTTTCTCAGGCACTGTGGCGGCTGTAATGGTGAAACAAGGCGACAGCGTGCAAGCAGGTCAGGCATTGTTATCGGTAGGATAAATCATGGAAAAGTTAAAGATTCTGTGGGAGACCACAGCACTGGCAAACTTTCAGCCTGCTCAACTGGTGATGATTGTTGTCGGGTTACTACTGTTATACCTTGCTATTGTTAGAAAGTTTGAGCCGTTATTGCTTTTGCCTATCGGGTTTGGAGCGGTATTGACGAACATTCCATTGGCGGGCTTTTCCGAAGCGGGAGGGTTGCTTTACTACGTTTATAAAGTGGGTATTGATACCGGTGTTTTCCCGCTGCTAATTTTCATGGGGGTGGGCGCGCTAACCGATTTTGGTGCGCTCATTGCTAATCCTCGGATGCTGTTGCTTGGTGCTGCCGCTCAGTTTGGTATATTTGCCACCTTATTTGGTGCAATTGCGCTTAACTTTATTCCCGGATTTGAGTTTAGCTTAAAAGATGCCTCTGCCATTGCCATTATTGGTGGCGCAGATGGACCAACCGCTATCTTTCTGGCTTCGCGTTTAGCGCCGGATTTATTGGGTGCCATTGCGGTCGCAGCTTATTCATACATGGCGTTGGTGCCAATTATTCAACCGCCGATTATGAAGCTGCTGACCTCGGAAGCGGAACGCAAAATTGAAATGAAGCAGTTACGCCATGTGAGTCAGCGCGAAAAAATTGTGTTTCCAATCGCCACACTTGGATTAACCATTCTATTTCTACCAACGGCAACACCATTGGTTGGCATGTTCTGCTTGGGTAACTTGATGCGTGAAAGCGGCGTAGTAGACAGGTTAAGTAATACCGCACAAAACGAGCTAATCAATATTGTGACGATCTTCTTAGGGCTCGCGGTTGGTTCTAAACTGTCTGCGGATAAGTTCTTAACAGTTGAAACTCTTGGCATTCTTACCCTTGGCGCATTAGCGTTTGGTATTGGCACGGCGGCTGGCGTATTGATGGCGAAGCTGATGAATAAAGTGTGGGGCGGTATTAATCCACTTATTGGTGCTGCGGGCGTTTCCGCTGTACCTATGGCAGCGCGTGTGGTTAACAAAGTGGGGCTTGAGTCCAACCCACATAACTTCTTATTAATGCACGCGATGGGGCCAAATGTTGCTGGCGTGCTAGGCTCTGCTGTTGCCGCTGGCGTACTACTGGCGCTAGTCGGTTAAAGCAGAAGGCGTTTAAGGCCACAACTCCAAATAAAGCGCACTTTCAGAGTGGGAGGTTAGCTCCCGCTCTCACTTAATTTTATTATTGTTTTTAATAGATTATTTTTCTCCTCTCTTTTTCGCATACCATTCGTTATTTTTAGCATGAAAATTTCATATTTTACAAATAGTTAAAACCTCTAACGAATATCGGTAATAGAGCCCATCAATAACCTTAAAAGACGCTCTGAACACACCAAATTAACCTTTTCCGAAGCATTACCCTATTCATTGAGTTGCAGTGATGATTTCAGCCAGATTCAAAAATGCTTTCTGTGGCGATAAAAATGTGAAATATGCAGATTCCCAATAATGTTAATTACGCGCTCTAAGCTAGTTCTACGGCGGTTCTTAGCAACTCTGCACATGAATAAAAAAACGCTAGATCAAGTCCGCAGGTGCGGCGTGGGGAGAACGACGGAGCTTGAGAGCTGTGTTTGTGTTCAGTGCTTTGATGTTGTCGAGCCGTTGTTTCTTATAGCTTGATGTCGATTCACGGTATAGAACTTAGAGTGGAAATTCTCGCTTTCACGCACTCAAAGGCTCGTTTTTAACAGCGTAATTTTTCTATATGTTTGATAGTAAAGGTACAAATATAACACTTGCTGGATTTACAGAGACCTCTGTAAATTACAATTCTCGCTTTCACCAAAATAATCAACTCAATTAAGAGTAGAAAATTCGGCTATCGTGCTGTTAAAATTAGGGAATGTTTGCGAAGTGGTGAGATTGGGGCGTTACCAATACGTGTTATTACCGAGAATTCGCAGTAATACCCTGTTAGGCTTTCTTATAGGTTTGGTGTAATTATGGATGAAATAAAAATTTTAGATTTAGACCCCAAGCGGTTTAATGCACTTGCTGCGCAATCAAGAAGTCCAGCTGCTGCATATATGAGTGAAGAGCTAGCATATTATACTGATGAAAATGAAATTGTTTTAGGGCTTGTTCTAAGAGATACAATCGATAACGATTTTGTTGGAGTTTTATTCGGAAGAGATGAAGGGGATAGATTTAGGGCTTTTGATGTTGAAGCGTCAATTGAAACTCAAGAGGACGCAACCAACTGGGTGAAAGGTGGAATAAAATGGCACGTCGGTCAAGGTAAAAAAGAGTTTCCTCAAGGAGGCAATGGAAAAAATGTAGATCTATTCACTCCTGTTGTACCTGTGCACAAACAACATTTATATTTCTCAAAATTATCGCAAGAAGAAGCATTTGTACCCGCTAAAACCGTTATTAATGAGTTGATGTCACACTTTGTTGATGTTGATGGTAACTTTGTTGAACAATTTCAAAGTACAGGTTTTGATGCGAGACTGTGGGAGCTTTACTTAAACACTTACCTTAATGAGGAGCAATTATTCTTTAATAGAGAATACAATGCGCCAGATTTTATTGTTGAAAAATATGGACAAAAAGTAGCAATTGAAGCTGTTATAGTTGGTAGAAAATCAGACAATCCTGTTTCAGCTTTTAAAGTCGAACCTAAATATTTAGATCCATCTGAAATCAAAGAGAAACATGAAAATGAAATGCCAATAAAATTTGGCAGCCCTTTATATTCCAAACTAAAAAAAGAATATTGGAATCTTGAACAGGTTAAAGGAAGCCCGCTGGTTTTTGCTATAGCTGATTTTCATGATGATCAATCAATGCAGTGGAGTTCAAATGCATTGATTAACTACCTTTATGGCGTTAAACATGAATTTGATTATGATAAAGATGGGAAGTTAGTCATTTCAGCATTAAAAATTGATAAACATGAGCTGAATGGTAAAGAGATACCTTCTGGCTATTTCTTTCAGCCAGATACTGAAAATGTGAGCGCAATTATATTTTCTGCAAGTGGCACAATATCGAAATTCAACCGTATCGGTAAGCAGGCGGGTTTTGGTGGCGATAACATTATCATGTATCGTTTCGGCACGTATCATGACCATAACCCAGACGCTTCATTGCCAAAGACATTTATGTATCAGGTAACTACGGAATCACAAGAAACATGGGCAGAAGGCTTATCAATGTTTCATAATCCAAATGCTAAATTCCCAGTGCCAGAAGAGCTTTTTCCTTCTATCGCCCACCATCACTTTGATGATGGACAAATAGTAAGCTCATTACCTGAATTTCATCCTTATTCGTCTACAACAATGAATATGAAATTGACAAAATAAAAGCCTAACAAGCCAATTCAAAGGACAAAAAACAGCTGGCTTTTGCTCCTTCGTCGCTAATTTTAGCCAGCTATTTTGTTGCCTCTGATTGGGGCGTTAAGGCTCAAATGAAAATGATCGCCAAAGTCCTAAGAGCTTGCTCGAAGCTGAGATTTAAAATACTCGGTCACGCGACTATCAAGGATATTCCAACTGATCAGTTTAATGAGATTATTGAGTCGTTAATTTCTTCTGGCTGGAAGAAAATCTACGTATACGATGGCTTTGATGCTTGGATAGATTATGGAAAAGTTAAACTTCAATGCGCCGATTGTAAGCTTATCTTCGAGTGGGATAATTGGACTGAAGGTAGTGTTGAGGGACCAGCCAAAGTAATAGAAGATCTTGCCACCACAAATAAATTGGATGCCATCAACGAGTGGCGATGGGCAGAGTACGATGAAAAGCCTTAACAAACACAGGTACGATTGCCCTGCGGGCTGGACTCGTTGCACTCGCCCGTACTGTAAACGTTAAGCATTCCCAGCATCAAGATTGGAGTTTGAATGAAAGATTTGGATGATCACAAAAAAATAGCTGTACTAATAGATGCAGACAATGCCCAATATTCGAAAGTTAAGGCTATATTGGATGAGATATCAGCTCATGGCCATATTGTAATCAAAAGAGCTTATGGGGACTGGTCTAGCGAATATCTTAAGAATTGGAAGCAGTCTTTAAATGAATTGGCAATTCAGCCGATTCAGCAGTTCGCCTACACAACAGGGAAGAACTCAACAGATGCATCAATGATTATTGACGCAATGGACTTACTCTATTCCAATAAATTTGATGCTTTTGCCCTAGTTTCTAGTGATAGTGACTTTACGAAATTGGCTTCTCGACTTAGAGAGTCAGAAATATTTGTTTTCGGTGTGGGAGAAAAGAAGACACCAATTTCATTTAGGAATGCGTGTGACGACTTTATTTACACCGAAAACCTTGGTGCTGAGCTTCTCCCATCACCATCTTCAGTGCCGGAATCTTTAGTTGACCAAGCTACCACTTCAGAAAAAATGAATGCATCGGAGTTAGTGCCATTGCTTAAGAAGGCTTGGAAGCAGTACCAAGATGATGATGGGTGGTCAAATGTTGCATCTGCGGGATCGTTTGTGAAGCGGTCAACACCTGATTTTGATCCAAGAAGCTATGGTGCAACAAAGTTACCTGAAATAATTCAGAGTCTCAGTAAAGACTTTGAAATGAAAAAATATAAAGGTAAAGGTACTGTGAATATCGTTGCCTATAAACCAAAAAATGCTTAACAAGCAAAGGCAGCGGACTTCGCACCGCTGCTTTGGGCGTTATGCGTTTTAGCGAAGTTTTCCAACTTAATAAAAATGGGAGTCTGTATAAAGGTGCAGCCAGCGACCACGAAGGCACATTATTGGATATATAACGAAGGTAGCGCTATCTGGAATCAATGGTTATCAGGGTTTCCTGATAAGGATATATCTGGCAGTGACAAGCTTAACAAGGGTATAAAGGACAAAATAGTTTCTAATATATCCGAGCACTGCCCGCCTGGCACTACGCTTCCTAAACCCAAAGACCAAGTCGATTTTAAAGAAACGGAATGGGATGAAAAGGCTGACTTCCAGGGTTTTATATTTAAATCACAGATAACCTTTGAAGGTTCTGAGTTTAAAAAAGGATGTGACTTCATTGGGGCCGAGTTTCAACACAGAGCTCTTTTTGCACAAACGAGGTTTTATGGCCAGGCTAGCTTTATAAATACTAAGGTTCTGATGCTAATTTCCTTTTACCAGTCGTATTTTGAAGAAGTCCCGTTCATTAATGGAATAGCAATTGAGGGGATAATTAATTTAGATGGCATTGATTGGCCAAGACCACCAAAGATTGAGCAAGGACTAAGCGGCGAGGTTAGAGACAGAGAGTATAAGCGGATATCGAATATAAAAAATGCATATTGTTACCTAAAAGCAGAGATGAATGATCGTCATATGCACGACATGGAAATGGAGTTTTTTAGGCGTGAACTAGAGGCTAAAGCAAGATTAGAAACCACAAAGTCACCTACTAAACTACTAATATGGATATACCGGAAAGTATCGAATTATGGCGACAGTGTAGTAAGACCATTTGCATGCCTATTAGGTGTATGGGTCATATTCTCCCTAGCCTATATGTCTTTTTCAGAAGTGAATGATTGGCTCACATCATTTCATATATCATTTACGAATTCGTTACCGTTTGTTTCCCCAAATAAAATATTGAGCACTGGTGTTATTGACCTCGAGTGTTTAAGCGAAATTGAAAAAATGATGTTTAATATAATGAGAGGCATACAAGTTACATTATCATTATTGTTTGTTTTTTTAATGGGGTTAGGCTTCAGAAACACCTTAAGGCTGAGGTAAATAAATTGCACTTTCTGGTTTGGTAGATAAGTCACGCATAACCATTGCATCAACCGGAGCTACCTCCGCGGTGTTATTCTTGTGCTAAAAGAGCCTAGCACAAGAATAACACCACTACGGCAGGCCGGTTATGCTGAGCGTTATATAAACCATAGAGGTAATGGAATTGACTGGATTAGAAGTTATAGATTCAGCAGTAAAAATAGGCCTGGGTGCTTTGATAGCTGCTTTTTCGAGCTATTTCACTTTGAAGTTAAATCAAAGTTTCGAAGAACGTAAAAGAACTGAAGAGCAATTGTATCGCAATCAAGCAGAGCGAAAATCGCATTATGTTGAATTTGCCGTAAAGTCTCACACCTTACTTCAAAAATACGCTTATATATCTTGCAATCCATCAGGTTCGGACTATTTAGAGTATCTTAAATCATTTAATAGCATACAAATTTTGGCTCCTGATTCAGTGCGTGAGGTAATGAGTGAAGCATTTAATGCAATTACAGTTTTTATTATACGTAATAAAGACCATTCAATTGCAGGAAATTCCAGTAAGGATCTATTAGATCTGAATGACAATTTAATGAAAGATGCAAGGTTGAAGCTGTCGGCGTTCCAAAAATTTGCCCAGCTCGACGTAACACAAGTTTACGCAAAAAATTAAACATAACGAGGCGGTCAAACATCGTCCCGCTTACCGCAACGTTATGTGTAAAAAGAGATCCTGACTATTGTTCCAATCTTCCGATTACGATTTCATGTCTGAAAACATGAAGATAGATGTCATATCTATTGAATCAAAAATATCTGAGCCTTTTTTTGCCGCATATAAATCAATAGCAATTGAGTCTATCCATGCTTTCATTGAGGCAATCAAAGGTTTTGAAGCCTCCGGCAAAAAACGTGAGTTGTACAGCGGTGTTGATAACGAAGCTGAGGAATATATTAATTCATACGCATTGAATCATTTGGGAAATGTGGAAGACACTAATATATATCAAGTCCTAGATGCTTTGCGCCATGCCTTTGTTTCATATGCATATAATGGTCTTCGTCAACTTTATACTCGGCAAGAAAATGAAGGTTGGTATCCTAGAATTGTACTAACAGAAATTTTAATGCCAAATGATATTGATTCACTCGATGAGGTAATTACCATCTATCGTGGTTGCGGATATTGTGACTTTAAAAATAGAAAGTACGGACAAGCATGGACAACCTCATTGAAGATTGCTCAAGATTTCGCATATGTTCATTACGCAGGGCAAGACTGGTTTAGAAAAGATAAACGAACCGTACTGGTAACAAAATACTCAAGAGATGACGTCCTTTTTTCCGATCAATCAATTGAGTTTGAGGTTGTCGTAAATGTAAATAAATTAGAAAATGTACAGATATACACATAACAATCAGCTCCACAGGATTCCCTCCCTTTGTCAACCCTGAACGAGTGCTTCCCTGACATTCTTTCAGTCCATAATCAGTCTTTTTTCTCACTCAAAATAAATGAGCTAACGCACCGGATGAGGCAGTAATGTCGTCGGTTGTCATGCTGGTATGATTCTGGGCTTCCTGCCCTTCATTTGTAGCCAGCCTGCGGCTGTTCAAAATCATTCCCGATGATTTTATCGTAGGTTACTTATTCAATGAATAAGCAGAGCTGACCTTACTCAATCCGCCGTGGCACCTTCTCATCAGTCTATGCTCGTGTGTCTATAAGACTATATGAAGCTATCGAGTCACCTTAAGAGAAATATTGCGGCTACTCTAAATACCTGTTCCAAACTATTAGTCACCTGTAGAGAATTAGGAGCAAACCCTCAGCCGCAGGGAAGCGGCTGTGGAGCCTACATGGAAGTATCCACGGCGAGTTTGCGATAAATCTCTATGGGTGACTGACAATTAAACACAGCTATTTAGCTAGTCCAATATCTTTGATTCCTGTGATAAGTTTAGGTGGTATCTTTCTTGGTTTGGTATATTTACCGTTTGTTCTATTACAGTTTCATCCACTTACTGGTTAATATTCGAGCGGCTAAAGTAGCCTTATAACAAGGCAATTATGGATGGGACGTCTAAAGCTTTGCTGGCGCTCATTCTTCGCTAAGTATAGCCAACTGTTTTTCACCGTTTAATGCGGCGTTATATTCCAGTAATAGCGAAGTCTATTGCATCTATCAGTCGCTCTCTGGATTGTTCCAGCGAACCAATTCGATCATGGAGCACGTCTTCGGGTATAGAACTAAGTTGTTGGGCTAGAAATAAGTATGTTGCGCCTTCGAATTCTATCTCCGGCGTCAAATTTTTCATGTAAAGACTGTTTCTAGTATTGCTATTTGTTAACGGTACAACCAGCCTTGTTGCCAACTGGTCAATTACAGAGTTTTGAACATCAACAAGAAAGGGGTAAGCTTTATTCGTTTTCTTGCTTAGGTTTCTGTAAACATCGAACTGCGCCATTAGACGTTCCTGTACTCATCACCTATACAACCGTTTTCTGCAACAAACTCGTTGTAGGCAGCTATGGCGGCTTTGTTTTCTTTTTTCCATTTCTCTGCTTCAACACTTTTTAGCTTGTCTCTAAGTGCTTGCTCTAGGGTCGCAGACAGGTTAACTTTTAAATTTCTAGCTTTTTGCAATAAGTCGCTGTTTACGCTTAGATTCGTCGCTTTCTTGGGGGCATGGATGTCATATAAATCTTGCATTTTATCACTCCAATTAATTCTACCACCAAGTATACGCATACAGATGCGCACTGCAAAGCATGGTTGGAGTATGCACGAAGCAGCATCAGCTTCGCGTTAAAAACATCAACACCGTGTAAAATAGTGCAATTGCCCCAGAAAAAATCAAGATATATAAGAAACCCTGCTTACCTTGTTCAAAGGTATATTCATGCTGACGTAAATACAAAAACCAGCCAAAACATAAAATAAGAGGAACAATAAAAAGTAGCTGAATCAAGGCGTCGTCCTTTGCTGAATCGATAGCGCAAAATGTAGCAGTCATCAACGCTTATGTCATCTATATGTCGTGTATTTGCCATGTCTCTGTCATCCACTTTTGCTCAAATATCGCAAAATAGTTCAATATTTTGCTGAGTGTTATGTCGTTAAAATCTAACTCTGTTTTATCTTCATCTACCGTTTTTCAGTCCTATGATGCTAAGCAAACGTCAGAGCAAAGCTGCCTAAAGAGCCAAAGCTCAGGCATGTATGGAAAATCTATTCCTTACAGCTATGAATTAATGTTTCGTCCGTCCGTTACGCCGCTAGATGCGGGCTGTCAGGAGTGGTTGGCGAATAAGCTGAAATCACTCGGGTTCACTTGTCATCATTTTGAAGTGAACGGCGTGAAAAACCTTGTGGCGGAAATTGGGCAAGGTGAACGCACTGTCGCGTTTGCAGGGCATACCGATGTGGTTCCCGCAGGGCCTCTGGGAAAGTGGAAAACCGACCCATTTCGCCCCCAAATTATTAATGATGAACTCATTGGGCGCGGCGCAGCGGATATGAAAACTGGCTTAGCAGCTATGTTGGCAGCAACAGAAAGGGCATTTCGCCAGCAGGATAAGTTAAATGCACGTTTCGTTTGGCTCGTCACTAGCGATGAAGAAGGCGAAGCCGAATACGGTAGCAAAGCCATTAAAGCCTTTTTAGATGCCAGAAATATCAACATCGACTACTGCATTGTTGGTGAGCCTAGCGCGAAGCAATATACCGGTGATGCCATTAAAGTGGGGCGGCGCGGGGCGATTTCGGCGAAAGTAAATGTGTTTGGAAAACAAGGTCATGTGGCGTATCCGCAGTATGCCGACAACGCCATCCATAAAATGGCGCGGGTGATAAATATCCTTGAAGCTATTGAATGGGATGAAGGCAGCGATGATTTTCCGGGAACCAGTTTGCAAATCACCCATGTGGACTCTGGAGAGTTCACCGATAACATCGTACCGGCAACGTGCGCCATCCGTTTTAATATTCGTTATAGCCATCATTACTCTCAAGCGGAGCTTGAAGCTTTGGTTAACGACAAACTTCAGTGCATTACTGATGATTATGAAATCACTTGGGAAAGAGCGTGTGAACCTTATTTCACGCCAGCTAAACCATGCCAATGTTTAATTGGTGCGGTTGAACGTGCTATTCATAAAAACACTGGAAAATTCCCTGTGTTATCTACGGCGGGCGGCACCTCTGACGGACGCTTCTTTGCGTCAGATAACACACAAGTGGTGGAAGTGGGAGTACCGAATCAAACCATACATCAAGTGAATGAACGTATTAATGTGTCTGATTTGGTGACGTTGGAAGACATTTACACGGATTTATTAGGGGAGTTGTTGTTTAGTAACCTTGATTGAGGTTGGTTAAATGGATGTTTAGCGTTGTCCAACACCTGTTAGCTTCCACTTTTGAGTTGTTTCAAAAACGTCATTACTCAAAAGTGGAAGCGTAAAAATGTGTTAATACTAATTCACGCTATTGGCGCGTGATGCTTACCTCTGGTGTGGTGGTGCTTGGGCCGCGTAGCATAAACTGGTAGTTACCTGCTTGTTCGATACTAAAGCCGATATCGCCGCCGCTTGGAGCAAGTTGTAGGGCATTACCAAAGCCAAGTTGATTGCCGTTTGAACCAGCGCCTAAATCCACTACGTCCCAGTTTTCTGAGCCAAACTTAAACTCATAGTTGCCCGCTGCAAGTGTTAGGATCGCCGTGTAGATGTGGCTACCATCAAACACCATTGGGTTGTCCGTACTCCAGCCATTCATGGTGCCGCGCACAAATACCGTGGTGTCGCCAAACATGCCTGCTTGGTCTACGGAAATAAAGGCGTTTTGCGGATTAGCTGCATCGAATACGAAAACATAATCGCCATCTGTGGCAATGCTCAACGTAATGTTGGCGCCGTTATCCACTAGGCTGACCGTTGAACCTGCGCTAAGAGCGGAGTCGGAACCTAAGTTCACCGTAGACCAATCCGCTGTGGCGACTTTGAACTCGTAATCGCCAGCGGCAAGTTGCATCGAAATCTCGTATTTACCTGCGCCAATGTAATCAAAGGCGTCAGTTTCACCCCAGCCATTCATGGTGCCGCGAAGCAAAATTGTGCTGTTAGGGTAAGGTTCTTCTGTGCGAATGGTAAGCGTGACCGCATCGGTGTTGCTGGCGTCGACCACAAACACATAGTTGCCGGTTTCGGTTGGTGTAAAGGTTAAGTTGGCACCGTTATGCACCAAGCTAAAGGCGCTATTTAGCATCACGTTGGCATTGCCATCGGTGCCACCAGAGTTCACCGTAGACCAATCTTCACTCGCTACTTTAAATTCGTATTGCGTCTCGGCATTTAAGCTCAAGCGCGTTTGATACACACCTTCACCTTGGTAGTTCAAGGCATCGTTTGTGCTCCACTCATTCATGGTGCCACGCACGTATATTGTGGTATCGCCATAAGGCGCGGTATCTGGCTCGCCGATGGTGGCAAACGGCGAAAGTCCTGTGCCTTGTGCCGAACCTTGGTTTTTCACAAATACCGCTAGGCTGTAAGCTGGCACGGTAAATTCACCACCGTCAGCATTGGCAGTGAACTGCGCGGTTTGGATGTTGGCATCCACTGAGTTTTGCTGAATCGGATGCAAACTAAAGCCCGTGGCACTTGGCACATTATGTGTGATGGCGGCATCGGTAGCGTTAATCATTAGCACAATCGCATCAACAGTTGGGTCGATGTCTTCCAATCCTGCGCCATCATCAATGCTCATGACAATTAACCCGCTGGCTTGGTTGGAGCCCACATTATGAAAACCAATGCGGTTTTTAATGTCTTGTGCGGTGGTTAAGCGGAACAGTTTGCTGGATGAGCGAATGCGTAATAATTCTTCAAACACAGCGGCGGCAAATTGTACGTCTGTTGCGCTTGGTGCGCGATTCGCATCGGCAAGAATATCAACGATCTCATCGTAACGGGCTTGGTTCTCCTGACGCGATGGCAGGCCAATATTCCAGTTGCTTGTTTGCAGGGAGAAATCCACGCGGTTGAACCAATCTCCGGCATCGAAGGAGTTTCTGTCCATGGATTTTGAACGCAGGAAGTCGCCACCAAGTTGAAGGAACGGAATGCCTTGGCTTAACAGCGGAATGCCCATCGAGATATTTTGTGCGCGCACGCGGTTCTCAAGAGAAATGTCCGAAGGTAAGGTGTAGTTGAGTTGATCCCAAAGGGTTTCGTTATCGTGCTTGGAAACGTAGTTGATGATGTCGGCAGGATCGCCGGCGTAGGCGCCAAGTGTGCTGGCTTTCACAAAGGCGTTATTGGCGTTCATCAGTTCGTAGTCCACTAAGGTTCCTGCTAAGGACATCCGAATTTTGTCCTGTACGTTGAGCGTGCCTGTGGCGGTATTGCCGCTGAACATGGCGGCACCGCGCACGGCTTCGCGGATTTGGTCGTTGAAAGTGCCGACTTCGGTATTGGCCATGTTCTTTTGCGTGGCTTGTTCGAATAAACGGTCGCCTGCTACTTCACCAAAATCCCAACCTTCGCCGTAAAAGTAGTTGTCAGCGTCGATGCTTTGTACCGCATCGCGAGCCGCGAGAATGGCAGATTTCGGCACGTGACCCATTAAGTCGAAACGGAAGGCATCATACTTGTAGTGCTGCGCCCACATCATTAACGAGTCCGTCATGAATTTTTCCATCATACGGTTTTCTGTGGCGGTGTTTTCGCAGCAGGTTGAGCGCTCAATGTCGCCAGTTACCGCGTTGTAGCGGTGATAATAGCCCGGTACTAATTTGTCGAGTACCGAGTTAATGCTCACGCCAGAGGCATTGGTGTGGTTGTAAACCACATCTAAGGCAACGCGCAGGCCGATGTTGTGCAAGCCCATGATCATGGCGCGCATTTCTTTAATGCGGGTGCTGCCTTCGGCATCGGTGGCGTAACTGCCATCCGGTGTGTTGAAGTGATGCGGATCGTATCCCCAGTTGAAGCTGTCGAAGTTACGCATATCGCTGGCAAGTTGTTGGGCATCTTCTGAGGCGGGGTCGAAGCTAGCAAAAACATCCATTAAGGTTTCGCTGCCCTCGTGAGTAGCACAAATGGCAGCACCAGCGTTAACGGCGCATAAGTCGGAAACTTTGTCGTCTAAATTTACGCGTGAGCTTTCGTCTTCGTCAATGCTGGCAATATCGTTTGCCGGTAACACATGGAAGTAGTTCAAACCCGCATCTACAAGCTTTTTCAAGTGCTGCATAGGAACCGAGTTTTCGTCAGTAAAGGCCAAATACTTGCCACGATGTGCGGGTGTGACGCTTGGGTCCAAGATGCTGAAATCACGAATATGACCTTCGTAAATCACCGCGTCTTCTAGGTTGGCAATCTCAGGAATCGAATGGGTATCCCAACCTTGCGGTTTGAGTTTGTCGTCGTTTAGGTCAATGAACTGTGAGTAACGACCATTGGTGGATACGCTCACCGAGTACGGATCGGTGACGTTAATCTCGCGCACCTCGCCTGCAACGGGATGATATAAGGTCACGGCAAAACGATAGAAGTGCTCGTCCATGTCTTCGCTTAGGGTTGCTGTCCACGCGCCTGTATTAGCTTGGTAGCTCATGGGCTCAGATTGCACCAGCGCTTTGTTGCTATCGTATACATTTAAGGTCACGCTTTGCGCGGTAGGTGCCCACGTTGCCACTTCAATGTTTTCACCCACGTATTGAATGCCGTAGGTTTGCTCGTCGGCATCGTTTTCACCTTGCGTAAACAGGTTATCTAACAAGCGAGGAATTTGAACGCGCGTTGCGCCAACCACATCGCCTTCATCGTCGTAGGCAATGGCAATGAGTTGTGAGCGCAGCATGGTTGTCATTTGCTCAGGCGCAAGCTCAAGGTGGAAGGCTTGCCAATTAGGTTGGTTAATTTCAACTGCCGCTGGGTCGTTTTCTGCTTCGCCTGCACTTAGGGCAATAAAACTGTCGCTATCAATGCCCGACTCGGTGAAATTCAGGTCGCCTTGCATCGAATGATACAAGCGCACATCGGAGGCAATGCTTGGGTCCATATTCCACACTAGCGTGGTGGGGTTAACCCAGTGCGCTGCGGCGCCGCTTAGGGTAACGGGCACTTCGATGGTGGGCTCGGTGAACAGTTGGTCTACGCCGGATAGTGTCCAAATCATGCGCGAACCGGTTAAGTCCATCAGTTGATCTTGCTGGGAAATGTCTTTTACACCTGCCGCATCGTGAACAATAAAGTTCATGCAGTTGGAATAGTCTTCTAACAGCGGAATGATGAAATAACCGCCGTAGTTTGGGTCTATTCCAGCAATTGACGGGCCATCGGGCCATGTTGTTGGGTTAGCAACCGTGTTTGGACAAGCATCGTTATTCCATAAGTGCAACACCCAGCCATCGTATTCGGCATCGGGGCGGTTATAGAAAATAATGGCTTCGCCCGGCTGAGCAGACACCACGGGTTCTGGCATCATACAAGCATCACCTGTTGCATTGGGAACTTGTGGTGATTCACAGGTGAGTGAAGGTGGCTCAGCAGGCGGCTCTGTTGGTGAAGGGGGCTGAACTGGTTCCGGCAACGTTACTGGTAAACTTGCGCTGTTGTCGAAACAACCTGCAAGCAATATCGACAAACACATGCTGCCGATTTTTATACTGCTTTTTAACCC
Organism: Alteromonas sp. a30; assembly: GCF_026788005.1. GTDB lineage: Bacteria > Pseudomonadota > Gammaproteobacteria > Enterobacterales > Alteromonadaceae > Paraneptunicella. Next base: position 8,206 of record NZ_JABEPE010000022.1, on the reverse strand, counting down.
GCGCGTAAATGCTCGTGGCGTATTCTTATGCGTATCTGGATGGTTATCCATAGCAACCTCTTAATAGATGGGGCGCTATGTGTTTCACAAGCGTTACCCAAATGTTAACAAATTGCTAAAAACTAACCTGTTGCCGCTAGAGGTCAAGTTTTTAGGCTCTGAATTCGTATGCATAACGCCGAATGAGTGAATTTCAGAGTCATAGAAGTGAATTGGGCGGCGTTTAATCACTTAAGTCGTTGTGCGAATGCGTTAAAGTCACCGGTAGAAACTTATCGCAAACTCGCTGTGAATACTTCCATGTACGCTCCGCAGAAGCTTCCCTGCGGCTGAGGGTTTGCGCTTAATTCTCTACCGATGATTTCAATAATACAGTTATGCAGATGCCAATGTATCAGGCATATAGCGCTGACGTTTTTTGTCTTTGAGTTTGCTAAGGTCTACCAAAATTAAACCATCAATGCAGTCGTTGAAATCAGGGTCAACACCAAAGCTTAAAAAGCGCACTCCACCTTGCTCACAAAGCTCAGTGTATTGCTTGTACAAGGTGGGGATGGCAACGCCCATGTTAGCCAACAAATGCTTGAGTTTGGTGAAATCTTCCTTGTAGTTCTCGCCGCTAAACGATTGCTGTAAATCGTTAGGTAAGCGATAAGGATGGTTAGATTTTGCAATATCTTGGCTGCAACCAAAATATAACTGATAAAACTCGACTAACAGGTCTTTAGCGGGTTGAGGAAAATTGTTGCTGAGTGAGACAGGGCCAAATAAATAACGGTATTGTGGATAGCGAGATAAAAACGCACCAATGCCGTACCACAAGTAATCTAAGCTGCGTTTGCCCCAATACTTAGGCTGTACAAAGCTGCGCCCAAGCTCTAAGCCTTGCTCGAAGTAGCGCTGCATACCTGCTTCGTAGTTAAATAAACTGGCAGAATATAAACTGTCCATCCCATTGTTTTCAATGAGGTATTTGGCATCGCCTAAACGATACGCGCCAACTATTTCGAGATCTTCTTTATCCCATAGAATGAGGTGCAAATATTGGGTGTCGTGGTGGTCGACATCTCGGCGTTTGTTGCTACCTTCGCCTACGGCGCGAAACGCAATCTCCCGCAAGCGGCCAATTTCTCTTAATAGCGGCGAGCTACCTTGGTAACGGTATAGATGAATCTCTTTGCCATCGGATGTATGGCCGAGTAATTCGCAACTGGTTTTGATGGCTTTGCATAGCGCTTTTCTGTCTTCTGGGCCTGCAATGGGGTTTTGGGTTTCGAAAATTCCGGGCTTATTGCTCGCAATTCTGTATAAATGGCGTTTGAAAAGTTTGGTTTTTGCGCGCGCCGAGATTTTCATGTCACCGTAAGATTCATAAGGGATTAACTTACCGATGCGCATGGGAAGATGGCTTTTGCGGTTTTTGTGCTTGAACATTTCTTTAACCAACAGCAGGGTGGCTAAAGGTTTGTAAAGCATTGATGCCCCGTAAAATGTCGGGGAATTTTTAGCATCAACGAAAATAGGAACGATAGGCGCTTTGGCTGCACTTGCCATACGCACAAATCCGCTATGCCATTTGGTGTCTCTGATGCCTTGCGGGCGTAATCTGGAGACTTCGCCTGCTGGAAACACAATTAGCGCCGAGCCGGACTCTAAGTGTTCATGAATGCGCTGAATATCTTCGCGTTTTGAGTTGCCTGTCATTACGTTCACTGGCAATAGCATGCTGCGCATAGGCTCAATGGCCATTAGCATTTCGTTGGCAACGGCTTTGACATCGGGGCGAATTTCGCTCACCAACTTAATTAACGCCAAGCCATCGACCGTGCCAATCGGGTGGTTAGCGATGATGACAACCGGGCCTTCACTGGGAATATTGTGCCGCTCGTTATCGCGAACGGTGTAACTGATATTGAAGTATTCTAACGCCTGTTCAACAAAATCAACGCCTTGAACGTAAGGATAGTGTTCGCCAAATTCGCGTAGTTCTGACTCATGCAGTAATCGGCGCAAAATAAAGCCAGAGCACTTATAAAGCCACGGGCGCTCAGCCAGTTTAGGATAATGCTTATTGAGTACATCATTAACAGTAAACATTCGGTCTCACCTTATTCTCTTTCGGCCGAACTGTAGCGGTTGCGTATTACGAAAAAATGCAAAAAATATGGCGATTCCGTGACAGCGATGCGTTATCCAAAAGGTACTATGCCGCTTTGCTGTTTACTGTTTTTTTATCTTTAATATTTAGCACGTTAGTGGGATTTTCTGTGGTCGCAATGTTAGTCCAGAATTGCAATTGGATATGACCTTGGTGGTCTTCAACTAGCGCTGAGCAGTTTTCAATCCAGTCACCTGTATTAAAGTAAGTGCGACCTTGCTGTTCAATTTGCTCTGGGTGATGAATGTGACCACAAACCACACCATCAAGCCCCATTTCTTGAGCGCGTTTTAAACACGCTTGTTGATAGCGCTCAATGGCTTTGTTCGCACCGTTTATACGGCTTTTGATGTAGCCCGCGAGAGACCAGTAAGAGAAACCCATCCAGTGCCTTGCTTTGTTGTACCATCGATTTAAAAACAGCAGTAAGTCGTAGCCCTTATCGCCAATCCAAGAATGGATTGGGCCAAAACAGACTTCTTCATCGAATTGATCGCCGTGTAGCAACAGCAGCTTTTTACCATCTGCGGTGGTATGAATGTACTGACGATGGATTTCAATATCACCAAACACCATGCCATCGTACTGCTGAGCGGGTTCATCGTGGTTGCCAGGCAAGTAGATCACGTTTGTGCCAGCCTGTGGCAAGTTCAGTAAATAATGGAAAAGTTGGTTGTGCGATTTGGGCCACATAAACTGCTTGCTCATTGCCCACATATCGACAATATCACCGACAAGGTAAAGGGTGTCGATTTGCGTGTGCTGCAAGAAATCTAGCAAGTATTCTGCTTTACAATCTTTATACCCTAGGTGGATGTCTGAGAGCCAAACGGTGCGATAATGCTGTGTGGTTTTCATGGCTGCTGCCCCATGTGTTTATTGACTGAGCTTTTACAAAACCTTTGCAATGCCTGCAAAGAGCGTAAAAAACAGCCATGACAACCACATGAATCTTGTATGAAGCTACGGTGACATACGCGAGCGACAGCACACGTTTTGCGATGAGTCTAACTGTGAGGGAAGATGAGCTTTGAAGGTTTAATTGGGCTTGCTCACCCAATGAAAGAGTGCCGCAATTACGCCTTTATTTTCAATTACACGGTAGTCCTGACAATTGGTTTGCTCTTTTTTCCCGTAGCAAATATGGAGGTGCTGAGTGTCTCTATCGTATTTCACGAAGTCTGCTTGAGCGTCGGATAATATACCGGATTGCCCGAAGGTGTCCCAGTAAATCGCTTCAGAGACAATGTTGGCACTTTTGTATTTGAGTAATTGGGGCATTGGAACAACAAGGACGATTGCCAGAATGACAATCGCCAATGTAATTAAGCTGATAAGGTGAGATCTGCGCATTATGACCTTTTATTGGGCTGGCTCAAGTTCTGGTGCTGGACGAGGGTCAACATCAGAGTTTGCCATCATATAGGCAAAAATAGCGTAAGCGGTTTGGTTTTGGCGAATATCATCAAGATTAATTTTGTCTAAGGTGTCGTTGGGCGTGTGATGATAGTCAAAGTAATAGGTTCCATCCTGGCGCAAAGATACAACAGGAACGCCTTTCGCAGGTAGCATATAAATGTCTGGTCCACCTGTTGCTGTATTAGGACCAAGTTTAATACCTAAAGGTTTTAGCGCTTTTTCAAGCTTCTTAGCAAAAGGTAGGGCCGGGGCTGCAAATCGAGTATCAATTTGGTAAATGGAACCGGCGCCAAAGTCTGACTCTGCGGCAACAATAATTTGCTCTAGCGTGTCTGCGTTGTCTTTGGTGTATTGTTTGGCACCAATTAAACCGAACTCTTCATTGGCATAAAGAACAACTCGAATGCTTCGTTTTGGTTGACCAAGGGTGTTTTTTACCAGTGTTGCAGCGGCTGTAACAATTCCGACTCCTGCGCCATCATCTAATGCGCCGGTACCTTCGTCCCATGAATCTAAATGCGCGGCTAAGTGAATAAACTCATTTGGTTTTTCGGAACCGGTTATTTCGCCAATAACATTATAAGAGGTTTGCCAGCCATGTTCTTTGGCTTGCATGTTGACATGCATAGTGACGGGGTTGGTAGTGTCAAACATCGCCTCGAGTGTGTCTGCATCGGCATTTGATAAAGCACCCGCAGGGATTTTTTTCACATCAGGGCTGTAGCGCATTGCACCGGTATGGGCGAAACGTGAATTATCCGTACCAACGGAACGAATTAATATAGCTTGGGCATTCGCGCGAGCGGCTTCAATGGCGCCTTGTGAACGGCCTACAACAACCGGACCATAGCCTTTACCCGCACGATCTCGTTGCATCTTCTTGTTGATGAATACAATTTTCCCGGAGACATCTTCAGGGGGCGTTTGTTGCAAGGCTTCAAGCGACTCGACCATGAGCACTTCGGCTTTGAGACCTCCTTTTGGGGTTGCTACCGAGCCACCTAACGCGGTAATAACAACGCTGTGTTCGTATGGTGAGATGATTTTGGCTTCCGCTAAGCCCCTTGACCAATTGCGGACACGAACAGGTTGTTTATAGACTTTGTCGAAACCGAGAGTCTTTAATTTAGCTTCTGCCCAAGCAACCGCTTTTTTATCGCCTTCGCTACCAGCGATACGGGGACCGACTTCAATAGTGAGCGATTTTACAATGTCAAAGGCGAGGTCACTAGACTCTGATGCATTGGTTAGCTGTTGCAAATCGGCTTCATTTGCCAGAGTAGCTCCTAACGGTGAGGCAATTAACCCGAATGTAAAGAGAATGGATGTTAGAGAGGAGAACTTCATTGCCATGTTGTTGTAAACTTCCTAAGACTTGTGAAAAGTGCGTGAATTGTATAGAAAAAGGAAGCGCGATGCCGCAAAAAATTGGTGACAAAATATATAGGCATTATTTAGGGAAGAATAGGTTATGAAGTGGTGGAGATTATTACCAATTGGGCACTATAAAGGTAAATGAAAGGCAATAAAAAAGCGCCTTAAGGCGCTTTTTAGAAACGATAACGATTAGGCTAAAGCTTTGATTTGAGCAACTAAACGGCTTTTTTGACGTGCCGCTTTGTTTTTGTGGATCAAACCTTTAGTCGCCATACGGTCAAGAATTGGTGTTGCATCAGCATATGCTTGCTCTGCTGCCGCTTTGTCACCAGATTCGATAGCTGCACGAACTTTCTTAACGTAGGTACGCATCATTGAGCGACGGCTTGCGTTGTGCTGACGGCGCTTCTCTGACTGAATCGCACGTTTCTTAGCAGACTTGATGTTAGCCAAGATATAACTCCCAAAACAATTCACTATAATTTCAAGGGTGCGAATTCTGCCTAGACGCCGCACATTTGTCAATCGCTTTATTGCTTTTTAGGTGAGGCTAGCACAAAGTTGAATGCTCTTAGGTTACTCATTTTGTAAATCCTTTAGTATAGTTAAGCTTATTTAGTTAATTTTATGCAGCGTATGATGAAGCCTAAAGTCCCCAGCAATGAAGCTGAACGACTCTGTGCCCTTAATGAATTGAATATTCTTGATACCCCACCAGAATCTTGTTTTGACGATATTACTGAACAAGCTAAGTCGTATTTTAAGCTCCCAATTGCGTTGGTGAGCTTAGTTGATGACCGACGTCAGTGGTTTAAGTCGAAACAGGGATTATCTGTGTCTGAAACCGCTAAAGATATTTCTTTTTGCGGACACGCTATCAACCACGATGATGTGTTATATGTTCCCGATACGAAAGAAGATGTGCGGTTCGCCACTAATCCGCTGGTGGTTGGAGAACCCTACATTCGCTTTTACGCAGGAGCACCATTGATTCTGCGCCAAGATATCAGACTGGGTACTTTGTGTGTGATTGACAGAGTACCTCGAGAATTTAGCGATGTTGACCTAATGGTATTAAAAGAATTAGCGGCATCTGTGTTATTTATTATTAATTCTGAATTTGTTTAGGTTGGTATATGTGGACAAACAGATACATTGAAATATCTGTTTGTCTACTTTTTATATTTTGATTTTAGGATCTATCTTTATATGGAAGATCGGGTTTTCCCGAGTGACGCTTAACAGCGATTTTTTGATTTCTCCCTAATAGCATTTTCCATTGCCAAAAGCTTTCTCTTGCTAATATTGCAGCGTCGTTTTTATGCCATGCTTGATGGAATACTTGTTTTATTTTCGCAATTGCATCTGGCGAGTTTTGAGTTATTTCAGAAATTATTTTTTTTGCCTTTGTTTTAGGGTCATCACTGATATAAGACAAAATTTTGTTTTCTAATGCTTCTTGAGCATCAATGACTTTTGCTGTCATTGCTAATTCTAGTCCTTGATCTAACGCCATCACTTCACGCATGCCAATGGTGCCTCCCATATCAGGAATGAGCCCCCATTTAGCTTCCATTACTGAAAGTGTTGATTCCGGTGTCGCAATTCTAAAATCCCCTCCAAGTGCTATCTGAAGGCCGCCACCCCAGCAACGACCATGGATGCACATAAATACGGGCACAGGTACTTTGCGCCAATTTGTGCTCACACGCTGAGCCAAGTTGGAATGGCCAGGCAGCCATTTCCACAGTAGTTTTAAACCACGAGAGGGTTTTTTTAGGATGGATTTAATATCTAAGCCTGAGCAAAAGTCGACGCCTTCTCCTGTCACGATGACGGCTCGAATTTTCTTATTCTTACGCAATTGCTTAGAAATTTTATCAAGTTGATAAAACATATCCATATTCAGAGCATTGTGTTTGTCGGGGCGATTTAAGCTAACAATTGCAATATCATTCTCAAAATTAAGCAGAACACAACTTGTTCTATTTTCAGTATTTTTGTGGCTCATTTTTAGGCTTCCAGAGCAAAGGATTTAAACGGGCATTTGAATTTTTATTTTAACCTTAATAATCCATTTTTTTATTGGTAAATCACTCTTTTAGTTTAAGCGAAAACTCACCTTTAAGAGAAAAAAGTAATCAATTATGTTTAATATGAATGTAAAAATCTTGTAAAAATTGGAAATTAATGTTTAATTAATATTCTACCAGATAGGACCTCATACCAGTTGCTTTTTAAGTCGCTGGTGCATTGGGAGAATTACACGCTGGGGACGGGCACTTATCTGCGTAGAGTACATTAAAAACTAAAAGTGAAATATTGTCGTTATTTTTGTTTAGCGGCATGTTTATCACAACAAGATTGGAGTGAAAACGTGAAAATTTTCAAGATTGTAGGCTCGTTACTACTTTTAGGCTTCTCGGCCGTTAGTAGTGCAAACATGGGGGTGGCATTCGTACATGGTACTGGTAACCAAACGGATGCATATAATGACTATTGGACAGGCGATTTTGTTCGTTCTGTTATGTCAGGTAACGGTAGTCGTTACACCGTTGTTAACTGTAAATTCGAAGAATTTATGTGGACGGATCCCGCAGCGGGTTGTTTAGCTGGTCAGTTGACCAACTTCATCAATGCCCAAGGTATTACTTCACTAAACATCATTACTCACTCTAACGGTGGTAATGTTGTACGCTGGATCATGTCGAACCCAACGTGGGATTCGCGCTATCCAAACATCATCAGCAAAACAAGACAAGTTATCGCGCTAGCGCCATCAAGCAAAGGAACACCTCTTGCTGATGCGGTTATTGACGGTAACGTGTTTGAAAATGTACTTGGCTGGATCTTAGGCTATCAGAGCGATGCGGTACAAATGCAACGTGAAGCAGACATGGCTTATTACAATGCTAACTGGTTACTCGGTACGTCTGGTCGTCCTTCGTTACCTAAAACATTTAAATCGGTTGTGGGTTCTGATGTTGAATCTTCACCGTTCGATGGCGATAGCTACTGTGGTGGTTATCAGTATCAGGTCGGTCTTGAAACCACGCAAAACTGGTTAGATGGCTGTTCTGATGGCTTCTTAAACTGCTCATCTCAAGCGGGCGCGGGGAGTGTTTGGTTCTATGATACATGGCGTACATCTGGTGATGAGCCATTGAGCCACCATCAGTCTCGTCGCGATTGTTTCAATCTTGACGTTATCATCCGTAACGACATCTAAGCAGGAGCCAGAACATGAAAAAG
>NZ_JABEPE010000021.1 GCF_026788005.1 Alteromonas sp. a30 | reverse complement strand
GATGGTTACGTGCCGGGTGAAGGCGTTGGCGCGGTTTTGCTTAAACGCTTAGAAGAAGCGGAGCAAGAAGGCGACCATATTTACGGCATAGTGCGCGGGGCATCGGTAAATCATGGCGGTAAAACCAACGGTTTCACTGTGCCAAATCCGGTTGCTCAAGAAGATGTGATCGTTAAAGCGCTGGCAGAAGCAGGTGTTAAGCCCGAGGACATCAGCTACTTAGAAGCCCACGGCACAGGCACATCGCTAGGCGATCCCATTGAAATTGCGGGGCTAACCCGCGCGTATCGTCGAAGTACCCAAGCAACAGGGTTCTGCAAAATTGGATCAGCAAAATCCAATATTGGACACTGTGAAAGTGCCGCAGGTATTGCGGGTTTAACCAAAATCTTATTGCAATTTAAACATCAGCAGCTTGCGCCAAGCATTCACTCGGACATGCTTAATCCTAATATCGACTTTGACGCATCGCCGTTTGTCGTCAACCGCGAATTAAGCGACTGGAAGCAAGATAAACCACGTATAGCGGGCTTAAGCTCTTTTGGTGCTGGCGGCAGTAATGCTCATGTGATTGTGCAGGAATATGAGCCTGCGCCTATTAGTGTTCAACACAGTGGCCCGTATGCGATTGTGTTGTCGGCGCGCAAACCTGCACAATTAATGCAGCAAGTTAAAAAACTGCTTCATGCGTTAGAAACCAAGCATTATCAGCCAGAAGACATCGAGCGCATTGCTTACACATTGCAAGTTGGGCGTGAAGCCTTTGAACATCGTATTGCCACGGTGGTAACTAATCTCGACACCTTAAAAACGGCATTGCAGGATTATTCTCAAAACGCTGAGAAAGCCATGAATTGGCAAACGGGGGAAGTGAGCAAAGGTAAGGCATTGTTGTCTGAAATGCCTTTCGATAAACACTTTCAACACGCTATACAGCAATGGTTGAAGCATCGTGATTATGCTCAAGTGCTGAATTTATGGGTAAATGGTTTAGAGGTGAACTGGGCGTTGGCTGAAACGCAAACACCTATTCAGCGCATTAGCTTGCCAACGTACCCGTTTGAGCAAGGACGTTACTGGTTCCAAGCATCCGAAGTTACTCTGCATTCGGAAAATCTACATTCGAAAAATCAACATGCGAGTGGGTACTTACATCCATTGGTTCATGCTAATCGCTCGAATGTATTCGATATTCAGTTCAGTTCTACTTTTACTGGGGCAGAGCCTTTCCTTCGCGACCATCAAATTAATGATGTGCCGGTATTACCGGGTGTCGCTTACTTGGAAATGGCGCTGATAGTGATGCAAGAGGCGTTTGATACAACCGACACGATGCTGGTTCGCGATTTAACATGGCTTAAGCCGTGTCAGGTGCAAGCGCCAAGCAATGTGTTCACACAAGTTGATGTGTTGAGTGAACAATCCGCCGCGTTGCAATTTCATAACGAAACTGTATTTAGCCAGTGTCAGGTTGTGATTGAACCGGAGTTGCAGGTGGCGTCGTTGAGCGAGTCTGGTGAGGATATTTTTGCCTTACTGGAGAATGTAGAGCAACACGCGGCGCACAGAAAGTCACTTGATATTGAGTCTTTCTATCAGCGTTTTGCAGAGCAAGGTCTTGATTATGGCGTTAGCCACCGTTGTGTGAAGTCCATTGAGGTGCTTAATTATCACACCGATACGCCTCAGGTTTGGGCTAACGTTTCCTTATCGTCAGCGCTTAGTGCACAGCAGCAAGATTATTTGCTTTCACCAAGTTTAATGGATTGCGCGTTACAAGTTAGCTTAGCTTTGTCATGGTTTGATGCCCAAGGTAATGAAAACCAAAATCAACGCTTAAGTTTGCCGTTTGCGATTGAAGAAGTCCGCGTGTTGGCGACCTTGCCGTCTGATGTATTTGTATGGGTGCGTTATGCAGAAGGGAATGCTTCAAAAGACGCCTTAGAAAAGTTACATATTGATATTTTCGATGCACAAGAAGTTGCTAACAACCGGGGGACCCCATTAGTCCAAATCCGAGGTTTTAGTGCGCGTTTGGTTGAGACGCCTCCCATAAAAACCTCAGCCACAAAACATACTCCGAAAAATGAAGCTTCACACCAGTATGCTCCTGCCGCTTTGTACCGCACTCAGTGGCAAGCAGTCGATGCTGCACAAGTGACGGTGGAGCCTGAAACCTTCGCGGGCTTGCAACGGCAGGTCATTTTACTGGATGACGCATCGGACAACACACCAGCGTATGAATCGGCCTGTATCAAAGAAGGAATCGAAGTTCACCTCTTACCGTTAACCGAGCCGGATTCGAATTCAGCGTGGCAGGTTTTTGAGCGCGTGAGTCAAGCGCTAATGGCGAATTTGCAGGCAACGCTTAAATCCCTGCCTAAAGGCAAAGATAAGCAATTGATTCAAGTGGTCATTCCGCCTGTTTCCGATGCCCTGTTGCAAGAGACATTGTGGGGGCTCTCGGGGCTATGTCGAACCGTTACAGAAGAAAACTCACGCCTACAAATACAATTGCTCAGCCTTGGCAGTGAACATCACACAGCACAATCGCCTTCACAACGATTGATGGCACAACTGCAATTTGCGTTAGCGGCGGGATACCGTGAAATTCGTTTAGGTGACACCTTAGAGTCGCCATTCTTCGTGCGCCGTTTCGCGCTGTTAAACGTGTTGGAACAAAAGGCCGAGTCGGCATTAGCAGGACAAAATGATAATCATCTGAATCCGTTACTTGTTGAAAACGCAGTGTATTTGATTACCGGTGGTTTAGGCGGGCTTGGTTACTTATTCGCACAGCACATTGCGCAATCCCAACATCCGAATAACGGCGTAACCTTGGTGCTAACGGGGCGTTCAGTACTCAATACTGAGGGTGAAACCAAATTAAGCGTTTTACGTGAATTGGGCGCAACCGCGGAATATCACGCGCTCGATGTGGTTAATGCCGAAGCGGTAGAGCACATTGTCGCTGACATCATGTCGCGTTTTGGTCGCTTAGACTTTGTTCTGCATAGCGCGGGCGTATTGGCAGACAGCTACTTACTTAAAAAGAACCTCCTAGACGCCGAAAAGGTGCTGAAACCCAAAGTGTCTGGCCTCGCGAATCTAGACAATGCGACACAACATATTGCCTTGCGTGGACTGGTGGTTTTCTCTTCAAACAGCGCGTTAGGCAACCCCGGACAAGTCGATTATGCCGCCGCGAACAGCTTTATGGATGCCTATTTAGCATGGCGTCGTGAGCAAGTGTTACAAGGCAAACGCCACGGCTTGAGTTTGTCGTTGAACTGGCCTTTATGGGACATCAGCCAAGGTGCTTCATCATCCCAATCTGTCGCTGCAAACGCCATGAGTGTTGACCCAGCAGTGTTAGCGTTTATGCGTAAAGGTGGCTGGGATGTGTTATTGGCCGAAACCGGTTTAGAAGCTTACAGCCAAAGCTTGGTGTTTGCCGATACTCAGTCACTTTCTCAGGTGTACATTTTTGCCGGTCAAACCAAGGCCATTACTGATTTTATTGAATTCAGCGGAGTGCTGAATTTATCTGGTGTATCTGCGCCTGAGACATTAATTACCGACGCCCCAACAGTTGTCGAATATCATTATTCGGAGGTTTCTATGAGCACTGAGCATCACAGTGATGCATCATCAACAGAATCGTTATTTGATGTGGTGTCAGATTTTCTTGTGCAGCAAGTTTGTCAACTCTTGAAGTTACAAGCGAGCGATGTGGACTTGGAAACAGAGTTAAGTGACTATGGTTTTGACTCGGTGACGCTAACCACGTTTGGGCATCAGGTAGGTGATGTTTTAGAAATCAATATGCCGCCAACGCTGTTTTTTGAATATCCAACATTGGGTGATATTACCGAGTTTTTGCTATCTGAACATCCAAGCGTTATGGCTAAACGATTTGCTGTTACAGAAGACGTCGCGCCTAAACCTAAACCTGAACCAACCGGTTTAGAGTCTGCTGCCTCAACGCCGATGACAACTGCCCATCCAAACCACAATCAACATGTAGCATTAACGCGCGAGCGCAGTGGTGGTTTGCGTCGAGGCATACGTGCTTCGGTAATGACTAAGCCGAGCGTGTCCCAGACAACGCCTCAAAATGCACTGCCAACGGCACACGCTCAGCCAATGCCAACAACGTTAGCGACTGCGGCTCCAGAATCGGCCGAACCCGGTGTTGCCGCGTTGCATAACGATGCGCCTTCGTCACCTAAAATTGCAGTTGTTGGCATAAGCTGCGAGTTTCCGCAGGCCAGTGATGTTAACGCCTATTGGGATGTGCTGGCGCAAGGTAAGGATTGCATTACTGAAATACCTGAGTCTCGTTGGGATTGGCAATCCCTTTATGGGAACCCTCAAACAGAAGCCAATAAAACCAATGCCAAGTGGGGCGGTTTTATTGCTGATATAGACAAATTCGACCCACTCTTCTTCGGTGTCTCACCGCGTGAGGCTTTAGTTATGGATCCGAACCAGCGTTTACTGCTTACGCATGTTTGGAAAGCCTTGGAAGATGCGGCGATTACGCCATCTAGTCTTGCAGGTAGCAATACTGCGGTGCTTATTGGTACGGCTATTAGCGGTTATGATCAACGCGCCGTTGAAGCGGATATGGTGGTAGAAGGTTATACCGCTACTGGTGTTTCGCCTAGTCTTGGACCCAATCGTATTAGCTATTTGCTTGATATTCATGGACCCAGTGAACCTATCGAAACTGCTTGTTCTAGTGCATTAGTGGCAATGCATCGAGCTATCCGACATCTACGCCACAAAGAATGCGATTTAGCCATTACCGGTGGTGTGAATACACTGGTTTCTCCCACGGAACATATCAGTTTTAGCAAAGCGGGGATGCTCAGTGAAGATGGCCGTTGTAAAACCTTTGCGAAAGACGCCAATGGGTATGTGCGAGGCGAAGGTGTTGGCATTGTTATTCTTAAGCGTCTAGAGGATGCTCAACGCGATGGAAACCCCATTTATGCCTGTGTTTTAGGCAGTGCTGAAAATCACGGTGGTCGAGCGACTTCCCTAACCGCGCCTAATGTTAAAGCTCAGACGGCATTACTGGTTGCCGCTTATCGTGATGCCAACGTGTCGCCTGATAGCATTGGTTACATAGAAGCTCATGGAACCGGAACGCCATTAGGCGACCCGGTTGAAATTAACAGTTTGAAAAATGCGTTTTCCCAGCTCTATGCCGCGTCTGGACTAGACTTTCAGCAGGCGCAAAACCAGTGCGCTCTAGGTTCTGTTAAAACCAATATAGGGCACCTTGAACTGGCAGCAGGTATTGCTGGGGTCATCAAAGTGCTACTTCAATTAAAACATCAGTATTTGGCGAAAAGCCTACATTGCCAGCAAATCAATCCTTACATTGAATTGGAGAACGCTGCATTTAGCATCGTACAGCAAGGGCAGGCGTGGCCTGCACTTAGCAATGCCCAAGGACAAGAGCTGCCTCGTCGAGCGGGCGTCAGCTCTTTCGGCTATGGTGGGGTGAATGCACATGTTGTTTTAGAAGAATACAGCCTGCCATTGTCGCAACGTGAATTCGATATGTGTATTTCCGTTTCTCACGCACCGGCTTCTCGGGTGGTTGTCCTATCTGCGAAAACAGAACAGCAACTTAAATCACGAGTAGAACAGTTATTGTTTTGGCTTAACCAACAGTTAGGTGCGGCCATTGATCATCAAGATGACCATCATGCGGCGTTGTTTACTCGGCTCACTTATACCTTACAAGTTGGCAGAGAAGCCTACACACATCGCCTCGCCTTTGTTGCAAGCAATCTTGAAGACATCAAATCTGCATTAAGCGTTTATTCGCAACAAACGCTTAGCAACGTACCTGAATACGCACGGGTGAAACGAGGCGATATTAAAACAAGCCAGATGCAACATTTCGAGACAGGCACAAACGCACAAACGTTAGTAAATGCGTGGCTCGCGGGGACATTCAAAGATTGGCGTAGTCAATATCCTCAGCCCAATATGGCACTGCCAATGTTGCATTTACCAACGTATCCATTTGCTAAAGAGGTTTATTGGATTACCACCTCCAACAAACATAACGCTTCGGCATCGCACTCTTTAGGTGTTAGCGAAACAGCGCTCAACAATGAGGTTCAACATTCCATGACGAGTCAAGCTTCTCCGTCAACTTCGCCCACGGTTACAGAAGTAAAAGTCGCGCTATTGGACGCGGCATCAGGGCCATTGCAGCAAAAATTACAGGGGTTGGAAAAACCAACACCAGACGCAGCGAAGCAACAACGCTATCAAGCCTTTGATCAACTCTTGTTGCAATGGATGTGGTTACAACTTGAGCCTTTAGGGTTAACCGTAACCGCAGAGTCTTGGGATACCAAAACCGCCATTTCACCTATGTATCAAAAATGGATGCATCAATGTGCGCGTATTTTCCGCAGCAATGGGTTTGTCACTGGGCTTTATACCTCACCAGAAAAAGCCGTTTTAGATGCCAAATGGCAAGCCTTTAAAGCGCAAGACATGGTTGCTGCCAACCTAGAAAACCATGTGAGTTTAGTGTGGGATACCTTGTCGGCACTGCCTGCCATTGTGACCGGGCAAACTCCCATTACCGACATTATGTTCCCGAATTCATCCATGCATAAAGTAGAAGGCATTTACAAACGGAATGCACAATCTGACTACTTCAACTTTACCGTTGCCAAAGCGGTTCAAACAATTGCTGAAAACCATACTGGCGCACCGCTGCGTATTGTGGAAATTGGAGCTGGAACCGGGGGAACAACCGAATCCGTGTTGTCGCACCTAGCCGGGATGCATGATCGCATTGACGAATATTGCTACACCGATATTTCACGCGCTTTTTTAATTCATGCCGAGAAGCACTATTTATCGGCCAATCCGTTTATTAATTGCCAATTATTAAACGTGGAAAAGCCGCTTGATGATCAGCCTGTTAAACGTGGCAGTTACGATATCGTTATTGCTAGCAATGTGTTACATGCGACAAAAGACATTGATGTGACGCTGACGCATTTACAGCAGTTAATGAAATATAACGGTGTATTGCTGCTTAATGAATTAACGCAATTTAGCATTTTCAGCCACCTGACATTCGGGTTGACCGAAGGGTGGTGGCTAGCCAACGATCCACAAAATCGTATTGCGGGCAGTCCGTTACTTTCACCCGAAAATTGGCACAACATCCTAACAAAACTCGGCTTCTCGCCGGTGCAGCATCCGCTTAAAGATGATGAAGCGCTTGGGCAGCAAGTGTTTATTGCTCACAACAAAGTCATGCCTGAAGCGAATAACGAAAATAACGTTGAGCACCGCCAAGAGAGCCAAAAACGGTCTCCCAGTGTCGGCTCGCCTGTGAAAACCGCAGCCTACGAAAAGCCAAACGCCACCTTGGTTGAGAATACTTCAAGCCAAAGTGTATCAACACAAATGTTGGCACAGGACGTTCGCGACTTACTCAGGGATGTGATCGCTAGCGTGTTAAATGTAGAAGAACACATCATCGAAGATGATATTCCATTCTCCGATTATGGCGTGGATTCCATCTTGGCTGTGAATTTGGTCAACACCATTAATACACGTTGCGGATTGTCTTTACCTACCGCAGTGCTGTTTGATTACGCCAGCGTTGATCGCTTATTAGCGTATATTCTGAAATCTCATGGTGAAGCGGTCAGCGCCACCTTAAGCGGCACTGCGCCAGCACAAACACAATCCTTGCAGCAAGCGCAATCACAACCCGTTTCTGATGTTTCCTCGCACGCGGCAGATACGCACACCGCAACCAACGAACAAGCACAACCCTCGTCGTTACTAATGAAAATCGCGGTTATCGGTATGAGCGGGCGTTTTGCACAATCTCAAAATATACAGGCGTTATGGCAGCACCTTATCAATGGTGATGATTTAGTTACGCCATCCTCTCGCTGGACGTTGCCAGAGTTCAACGACAGAGGTGAGCCAGTGTGTCAACAGGGCGCGTTTATTGATGACATCGACAAATTCGATCCTTGGTTCTTCAATATTTCCGGTACGGAAGCCATTTTCATGGAGCCGCAACAACGCTTGTTCTTGCAAGAAAGCTGGAACGCGCTCGAAGATGCAGGGTACGCATGCGATTCACCTTACCGTCAACGCACAGGTGTTTATGTTGGCTGCGAAACCAGCGATTACCATAATTTATTTGTTGGTAAAAAAGTACCGCCTCAGGGTTTTTGGGGGAATTCATCATCGTTAGTTGCCGCTCGAATTGCCTACTTCCTTGATTTACAAGGTCCGGCGATGACCTTGGACACCGCTTGTTCCAGCTCGTTATCGTCGATTCATATTGCCTGCCAAGCCATACGTTGTGGTGACGCAAACATGGCCATCGCGGGGGGAGTCTTCCTGCAATCAACCAATGATTTCTTCTACTTGTGTAATAACGCCGATATGTTGTCGCCCAAAGGGCACTGTCATACCTTTGATTCTCGTGCCGATGGTTTTGCTCCGGGAGAAGGCGTGGGGGCGCTTGTCTTAAAACCATTAGACGCCGCTATTGCCGATGGTGATCATATCTACGCCACTATTGTTGGCTCAGGCATGAATCAGGATGGCGCAACCAATGGTATTACCGCTCCCAGTGCTAATTCTCAAGAGCGGTTAGAGTGCGAAGTTTACGATCGTTTTGGTATTAATCCTGAGCACATTCAATACGTTGAAGCCCATGGAACTGGCACAATTTTAGGCGACCCCATCGAATACCAAGCGTTAACGAAAGCCTTTAAGCGCTATACAGATAAGCGCCAATATTGCGCGCTGGGTTCCATCAAAAGCAATATGGGGCACCTTGCTACCGCAGCAGGCGTGGCTGGGGCAATTAAAACCATTTTATGCTTACATCACAAACAGCTCGTTCCATCGTTGCATTTTGAGCAAGGCAACCCCGCTATTGATTTTGAAAACAGCGCGTTTTATGTGAACACGGAAAAACGTGACTGGCAAACTGCACAGGGTGAAAAACGCTTAGCTGCTATCAGCTCGTTTGGGTTTGGTGGTACAAACGCGCACATGGTGTTTGAGGAAGCGCCAGACATCTATCAACCCGCGCCAATAAAAGCGGCGCACTTAGTGGTGTTATCGGCTCGCTCGGAAGCACAGTTACAACAGCAAGTTGAAAACCTACAAGACTTTTTACAAGCTAACCCGGAAACCGACCTCGGTCACTTGAGCTTTACCTTGCTCGTTGCGCGTAAACACTTCGAATACCGCATTGCAACTGTTGCTAGAAGTCTAGATGAATTGCGAAGCGCGCTAGCGAAATGGTTGCAACAGGTTAGCGCCAAAGGCTTTGCTTCCGGCTCTTTTGGGCGCATTGAAGCTGGCTTTACCGGTGATAGCAACCTTGTTGTTCAACAAAGTCTATTGCGTTTTGGTAATCAGTGTTTAATCGAAAGTAGTGCATTACAAAGTGGTGCCGAATATCTCGAAAACTTATCCACCATTGGGCATCTATTCTCGCAGGGCTATGCCTTGGACTACACCAACTTATTCGCACAAGGCCGTTATTTGCGTTTGTCGTTGCCAACTTATCCGTTTGAGAAAGCACGTTTTTGGGCAATGGATGAGAATTTGCAGGATTTAGATTCAGGTTTTTCATTTATTGATAACCCAAATGAGAGCGTTAAGGCGGATTCAAATCACTGTGCGGAAGCTGTAAATCCTTCTACTCAAACTGAAGGGTCAGTTAATGCATCTGCTCAGCCGAGCGAGATCCTAATGATGCAGCCTCACTGGCAGGATTTGCCAGAAGACACAAAGCATACAGGCTTTTCTGCAATTCAAGGCAGTGTATTGATTGTTAGCGCCTGTTTGTCGCAGCTTGGTGATGGTTGGCAAGTCAGTGCTGAAGCTTTGCAAAGTGGCATACGCTCTGAGTTAGCCAAGGCCACTTATCCTGTCAATCAAGACGCTGTGCAATGTCATGCGCTTGAATTACCTCAAGCGCACTTATCAGAGGCGATAAATGCCTTTGCAGTGAAGCTTACGCGGCTGTTACAAGCGTGTTTGGATAGCGCACAAGCCGCGCCAGAACAACTCATTTTGTTGTTGCCGGATGACCCACAAAGTCAACTATTACGAGCCAGTTATGGTTTATTTGGCACAGCGATGGCAGAAGCAGGTGATTTGAAATGCAGTGTATTAACACTACCAGCTAATGCCTCTGAGCAAACATTGGTGGCGTCGGTGATGGGGCAAATTCAGCATGCGCAACATCATAACAACAACCATGTCAGAGTGGTGCCGGCTACGTCCCTCATCCGTCAACAGTGGAGGTGGGACGAAACCGAATTGAACAACCGTCATGCGGCGCCCATTTGGCAAGATGGCGACGTTTATTTAATCACCGGAGGCTTAGGAGGAGCGGGACTTGCGCTTACCCAAGCGCTAGTGGCAGCAGGTCATGCCGTCACGGTTGTGTTATGCGGTCGCACCTCTGCTGAGTCATTGAGCGAACAACAACAAAACACTCTCGTTGAGCTTAACAAGCAAGCTGCAACCGTCCGTTATCGCTCGGTAGATTTAGGGGATAAACAACGTGTGCAGCAATTGATCGCAGATATTCAAGCTGAGTTTGGCGCGCTGCATGGGATTTTGCACAGTGCTGGCGTAAATAAAGACGACTTTATCGTGCGTAAATCTCTTGATGACATTAACGCGGTCTTGCGCCCCAAAGTAAGCGGATTAATTCAGTTAGATCATGCCAGTGCGAAAGAGCCGCTTAAATTCTTTGTGGCATTTTCCTCGGTTGCTGCCATTGAAGGCAATGTGGGGCAAGGTGATTACGCGTTTGCCAATGCCTTTATGGACCATTACATGCGCTATCGCAATGACCTTGTGGAAAAAGGCATTCGTTCAGGCGCAAGTATTTCGGTGAATTGGTCGCAGTGGCAAAGCGGTGGTATGCATATTGACGCCGCCACAACGGCGATTTTGAACGAATGGGGTATGTATCCCATGAGCGACGCTCAAGGCTTTGAAACATTGCAAAACATCATTGCAAGCGGTGCAGGGCAGTACGCCGTGTATTGCGGCGATAAGGCGAAAATTAAGCAGTCTTTGACCATGCTAACACAAGCCAAACCGGAGCCAGCGGCGGTACTCGAAACGTCTACTATACCAAGTGAGCAAGCGCAGAATGTGGACGCAGTGGAAGCTGTCTCGCCAGAAACTCCCGCGTTTTCGCAATCCGGTACAGAAGACTTACTGGCGGCCACCTTATCACACCTCACACAGGTGTTTTCACAAGTCGCCAAGTTGCCTGCGAACAGGCTCAAACCCACGCAATCCTTTACCGATTACGGCATGGACTCGCTCATTGTGACGGAACTAAACCACCTACTTGGGCAACAGTTTGGTAGCTTGTCGAAAACACTTTTCTACGAGCGCGACAATTTACAAGCTGTTAGTGAGTATTTGGTAAAAGGCTTCCCAGCGCAATGTCAGAAGTGGGTAGGACAATCACAAACAGCGCAAACAAAGCCAGAAGAGACGCAAACCGCGCCTCAAACTGAACCTCAAGCAGCGCCTAATGTTGACGCGAATGCTGCTTTGGAAAATACCGCGCTAAATATTGCAGCGCTGTTTAGCGAATCAGAGAAGAGTGAACCAGAACAGCACGCGCCAGCTCGCACGGCAATGAATGCCAAAGACATCGCCATTATTGGGGTTGCTGGGCGTTATCCGCAGGCTGAAAACATCGACCAATTCTGGGACAACCTCAAAGCCGGAGTTAACGCCGTAACCGAAGTGCCATCGGACCGTTGGTCGCTCGATAACTTCTACGTAGCTGACGTGGATGAAGCCGTTTCCGCTGGTCGTAGCTACAGCAAATGGGGAGGATTTATAGAAGGTATCGATACCTTCGATTCCGAACTATTTGGTATCAGCCCACGAGAAGCACAAAACATGGATCCGCAAGAGCGTTTGTTCATGGAAATTTGCTGGGAAGTGATGGAAGACGCAGGCTATACACCTGAAGGCTTAGCCAAGCAAAACGCCGGTAATGTTGGCGTGTTTGCAGGCATTACCAAAACCGGATTTGAGTTGAACAACTATGCACAGTGGCAACATGGCCGATCGGTGCATGGGCGCACTTCGTTTAGTTCGTTAGCGAATCGAGTGTCGTTTGTGTTCGATTTCCACGGCCCAAGCATGCCATTCGACACCATGTGTTCGGCCTCACTTACCGCGATTCACGAAGCCTGTCTGCATTTGCGTGCTGGTGAATGTAACGTGGCGATTGCTGGTGGCGTGAACGTGTATTTGCATCCTCGCAACTATGCCGACATGTGTTTTATGCGAATGTTGTCGGAGGATGGCAAATGTAAAAGCTTTGGTGAAAACGGCAACGGGTTTGTGCCCGGCGAAGGCGTGGGTGCATTGTTGTTAAAACCTTTGCCGCAAGCCGAACAAGATGGCGATCACATTTATGCCTTAATTACGGCTTCTGCGGTGAATCACGGAGGCAGAACCCACGGTTACACAGTGCCTAACCCCAACGCTCAAGGTGATTTAATTGCCAATACCTTAGCCAAAGCGGGTATTAGTGGTAATCAAGTGAGCTGCATCGAAGCACATGGCACAGGCACTAAGCTTGGCGATCCCATTGAAATGACAGGTTTAAAGCAGGCGTTTGGCGTGGATGAATACGCCAGCGAAGTGGCAAAAACCTGCGCGTTAGGATCGGTAAAATCCAATATTGGTCATTTAGAAGCTGCGGCTGGCATTGCCAGCGTTACCAAAGTCATTTTACAGCTTAAGCACCAAATGCTTGCGCCAACATTGCACGCCGAGCGGGAAAATCCCAACATTGACTTCAAGGCAACGCCGTTCACCTTGCAAAAACGTTTAGGCGCTTGGCAGTTGAACAAAAATGCGCAGCAAACAACACGCATAGCGGGTGTCTCTTCCTTTGGTGCGGGCAGCGCTAATGCCCATGTTTTATTGGCTGAATATGCGCCTTCACAAGCGGCGCACGCGCCTGTTCAGCATGAGCCAAATTTGCCAGTTGCTATCGTGTTATCGGCAAAAACGGCTGAGCAAGCTCACACCTTGGGTAAACGCTTACAACACATGCTTAAAGCGGAAAACTACACCGATAACGAACTGCTGAGCATTGCTTACACTTTGCAAACAGGGCGCGTTAGCATGGCAACGCGAGTGGCGTTTGTTGTGACTAGCTTAGCTGATTTGCAGACACAACTTGATATTTGGTTATCGACAGGCGGTGAAACTGGCGTGATCGCCACTGCTGAGAAAACGCCCGCAGACGAACAAGCTCAAATTCAGGACAATCTGCAAGCCTTATTAAATGATTGGATAACAGGCAATGATGTTGATTGGCAAAGCCTGTACACAGAGCAAAATCTGCCAAAACGTGTCCGATTGCCGAGTTACCCATTTGACGCACGCAAATTTGCCATAAGCTTTGGTCAATTAGATGACATTCCAGAACGAGTGGGCATTGAAAACGCAGGGCCTGCGGGACTATCCCGAAAAGACAACGCTCAACAAGCAAACGCACCAGTATCGTCACCGCTGCAAGCGCAAAACCTTGCTAACGTGAATTCACATGGCTTTAGTGCTAACACCCAATGGGTTAGCCCGCGTCGTTTAGTGTTAGATAACGTGGCCGACTATCCAGCAGCGAATGCACCTCAGCCGATACCAACAGCAACACCCTCGGTATCCGCAAAGCCCAACACGGTTGAGCTTACGTCGGTAACTCATCTCCCTGCTGCTAAGCCCGTTTCGAAGGAACAAACAAAACCCGCTCAAATAGAGCCAATTCAAGCATCAACAACGCCCGTACAAGCAAGCCCTGACAGCGCCGCAGCAGAAACCACAGAATCGGAGACATCGGTTTCAGTGGAGGCGATTACGCAACAACTGGAGCAGTCTTTAGAAGCGCATTTAATGTTGGACGAAGGCGAACTTGAAACCGGTAAAGACTTCACGTCACTCGGCCTCGATTCCGTGTTGGGTGTGGAGTGGATACAACAAATTAATCGTCAGTTCGGCACCAATATTCCGGTAACCGCGTTGTACGACTACCCCTCGCCGGAGCAAATGGCCGCGCATTTGATAACACAAATGCAGCCACAACCGGCAACGTCAAATGCTGAGGTATCCGCAGAAGAAGCGGCTCAGAACATCACGCTACAAATATTGCAGCAGCTACAAGCGGGAACGATTGATCCCGAAGCTGCCAAAAAACAACTATCAGAATCTGATTTATAACGAGGAACGCATTATGGATGCCAATCAAGTTTTCAACATTATCTGCGAACACATCAACGATGTTTTAGTTCTAGAAGACGATCAAGTGATCACGCCAGCCGACAGCATGGTTGGGCTGGGAGCGAACTCTATTGACCGTTCCGAAATCATCATGATGACACTAGAAAGCTTGGACTTAGAAATCCCGCTTGTTGATACCTTTGGCCCGAAGAATATCGGTGAACTTTCTGAGCTATTAGCCAGCAAATTGTAATGATCCGCAAAAGAGGAAAATCTATGACTATCGTAGCTGGCATCGAAGCCATGAACATATACGG
This sequence comes from Alteromonas sp. a30, assembly GCF_026788005.1. Lineage (GTDB taxonomy): Bacteria > Pseudomonadota > Gammaproteobacteria > Enterobacterales > Alteromonadaceae > Paraneptunicella. Next base: position 47,135 of record NZ_JABEPE010000021.1, on the reverse strand, counting down.
CGGTAGTGCGAAGTTGGATGTACGCACTCTGGCTGAGCATCGAAAGTTAGATACCGCACGTTTTGAAAACCTGCTGATGAAAGAAAAAGCGGTGGCATTGCCGTTTGAAGATCCAGTTTCGTTTGCTGTAAATGCGGCTAAACCTATTATCGACAAACTCAGCGATGAAGAAAAAGACCGCATTGAAATGGTGATTACCTGTAGTGAGTCAGGCATTGACTTTGGTAAGTCCATGAGTACCTATGTGCATCACTACCTTGGTTTGAGCCGCAATTGCCGTTTATTTGAATTAAAACAAGCATGCTATTCAGGTACAGCGGGCTTGCAAATGGCGGTGAATTTTATTTTGTCGCAAGCTTCTCCGGGCGCGAAGGCTTTGGTGGTTGCCACTGATATTTCGCGTTTCATGGTGGCAGAAGGCGGTGATATGTTATCTGAAGACTGGTCCTACGCAGAGCCCAGCGGCGGTGCAGGAGCGGTAGCAATGCTCGTTAGCGAAACCCCTTACGTGTTCCAAATTGATGTTGGGGCAAATGGCTACTATGGCTACGAAGTAATGGACACCTGTCGTCCGATTCCCGATAGCGAAGCGGGTGACTCCGACTTGTCGCTGCTGTCGTATTTAGACTGCTGCGAAAACGCTTATCGTGAATATGAAAAGCGCGTTGAAAACGCCGATTATCGTACCTCTTTCCAGTATCTCGCTTTCCACACACCGTTTGGTGGCATGGTAAAAGGCGCACATCGTACCGTGATGCGCAAGCTCGCCAAAGCCAAACCCAAAGAAATTGAAGCCGATTTCCAAGCACGTGTTACGCCCGGGCTTAACTACTGTGCGCGAGTTGGCAACATCATGGGTGGCACCGTATTGCTATCGCTTGCCAGCACCATTTGTAATGGTGATTTTGATGTACCAAAACGAGTGGGCTTATTCTCTTACGGCTCAGGATGCTGTTCTGAATTCTACAGTGGCGTTGTCACGCGTGATGCTGCGGGTGTGCTCAAAAGCATGAACATTGAAGCGCATCTCGACAACCGCTACGAACTGTCAATGGAAGAGTACGATCAGATGCTTTACAACAACTCTTGTATTTCATTTGGTACACGCAATGCCAGTTATGACGCCAACATGATACCGGGTGCCGCGCAGTATTTGCAGGGCAAAAACCGTTTGGTATTGAGTGAAATTAAAGAATTTCATCGGGAATACATATGGACTTAAACCAGCTTTCTCAGTTGGCATTTCAGACCATTCGCGTGCAGATCGACAACCCGATCTGCACCATTCAGCTCTATCGGCCTGAAGCTAACAACACCATTAACGGCACCATGTTGCAGGAGCTAACCCAGCTATTGACCGCGTTACAAGCAACGGAATGCACCGTGGTTGTGCTTGAGGGGTTGCCCGAAGTGTTTTGTTTTGGCGCTGACTTTGGCGCAATGGCTGAATCGCATCAAAGTCACGGTGAAGTAGAAAACGATCCTGAGTTTCTTTACAACCTGTGGCTTTTGTTAGCGACCGGGCCTTTCATGACCATTGCCCATGTTCGTGGAAAAGTGAATGCGGGTGGAGTGGGTTTTGTTTCTGCCTGCGACTTAGTCATTGCGGACACAACTGTGACCTTTTCATTATCTGAACTTTTATTCGGTTTAATTCCGGCTTGTGTTATGCCCTTTTTGGTTAGAAAGGTGGGCACACAAAAAGCACATTATTTGACCGTAACGACTCAAACTATTTCTGCTGAAAAAGCAACGGAGTGGGGATTGGTAGATGATTTAGGTGAGAAAAGTAAACCGTTATTACGTAAGCATTTAATGCGGTTAAGGCGAATGTCAAAAAAGACAATTACACGATATAAACGATTTATAAGTGAAATTAATCCTATTTTAACGACGGCTAAAAATACCTCACTTTCGATGAATGCAGAGGTGTTTTCCGATCAGGATAATTTGAACGCAATACGTCGATATGTGGAAGAAGGAATATTTCCGTGGGAAAAAAAGTGCTAACAAATGACTCTAAATGCGTTAGTATAATCTCAAATCGTGTAAAAAAAGCCTCTATTGGTGCATTTTAGTGACTCATTGTATTTAAATGAATGACGACATTAAAAGTAACGCTTGCATTAACTTCTTTCGTTAATGGGTTAAGGCAAAAGAATAATTAATACGATAAAAAGTGGTAAATTTCTGTGACCTTGGATCAAATTTTAAACGCTGTTAAAGCGAAAACAATTGATTTGGCTGAAGCTGAAAAGTTAATTGCTTCTTTAAAGAAAACGCAACCGAATCAGTCAACAGATTCACAAATTGAGAATGACCGTGGTCATGCGAAAAATGCACCGCTATCTGCAAATATTAATCATGCTGAAAACCAGCAACCAGAAGCGCAAAAGTTGGCAGAGAATACCGCGTCAATCAACACGGGTTTATCCAATGAAGGACTGAAAAGTGTTAATTTGAGCGAAGTGGAAGAAACACTACGCAAAACCCTTGCCGTTACCTTGTTTATGGAAGAGTCAGAAGTTAGCGATGACACCGGCTTTACCGATATGGGATTAGACTCCATTGTTGGCGTTGAATGGATGCGCGAATTAAATCGCATTTTCAACTTAGACATGCCAGTGACGGAGTTGTACGACCATCCTACCTTAAAGCAACTTGCTAGCCATATTGCTTCCAACGTTGTCGCAGATGAGCGCACAGACACAAGCGCTCTTGTTAATGCTACACCGCAAGAAAACACCTCGACTCCAGTATCAGCTAGTCGCGAGGCGCCTTCCTCAGTCGCATCGGCAGAAACAACCCAAGTCACTCCGGTTGTGGCAGAAAATGCCAATGCATTAGTGATTAGCACGGTCCACACGCTTGAAGAAATCACTTTATCGGCGTGGCAAAACCCAATACCCAAAGCCAACGAAGTTACCGTAGAAGTGAAAGCCTCTGCTATTAACTTCCCTGATGCCATGTGCGTGAATGGTTTATATCCCACTATGCCTCAATACCCATTTGTTCCGGGATTTGAAGTGGCAGGTGTGGTGACTGCGGTTGGTGGCGACGTGACTGAATTTAGCGTAGGTGATGCGGTTATTGCCATTACAGGCGAACAAATGGGCGGGCATGCCAGCCATGTCAATGTGCCTGCCGACAACACCGTATTAAAGCCAAGTAACATCACTTTTGAAGAAGCCTGTAGCCTGCCAGTTGCCTTTGGTATTGTGTATCACGCTTTCGACATCGCTCAACTGTCACCACACGAAAAAGTCTTAGTACAAACTGCCACCGGTGGTTGTGGCCTACTTGCAATCCAGTTAGCTCGGTTAGCGGGTTGTGAGGTATTGGGAACTTCATCAAGAGCAGCCAAGCTCGATGTGCTACGCAGATTAAATGTTGAGCATAGAATCAATTACCAAAACGAAGCTTTTGATAAGCGCATAGCACAACTCACCCAAAATCACGGCGTTGATGTTGTTTTGAATATGTTGTCTGGTGAGCATATTCAAGCCGGTCTCAACTGCTTAGCGCCTCAGGGGCGTTACTTAGAAATTGCCGTTCACGCACTAAAAACCAGCCCCAAGCTGGATTTGTCGCGCTTGGTTAGTAATCAATCAATTCACAGTATCGATTTACGTCGTTTAAGTATGGATACAGGCGAAGGCGCGAAACCGCATCTGGAAGCCATGGTTGCTTTGCTAAAAGACGAATTGATTGTGCCGATTTTATCGCGTGTGTACCCATTCCAACGCATTGGCGAAGCCATTCAATATGTTGGCCAAGCGCAGCATATCGGTAAGGTTGTTGTGAGTCACACCTGTGATCAAATGATTGATTACACCGATATGTGTATCGGGCGTATGCTCGAACAACAACATGTCGCGGCAAAGCGCACACCAAGCCTTTATCCTCAAGGGTTTTCTAGCCTAGTGGCGACCTCGGTAAAACCCACGGAGGCGACCTTACAGGATAAATCCGTCTTGAGTTCGCCTGCACAAGTGGAAGCTGTTCCACATTTTGCAAGTGATGTATCCCAAAAAGCCTCTATTGCTGTATTAGGTATGGCAGGAAGCTTCCCGAAATCGAGCGATATTCGCGCGTTTTGGCACAACCTTGAGCAAGGCATTGATTGCGTTTCCGAAGTGACCACGGATAGATGGGACAACAACCAATATTACCATCCCGATCCTCAAGCGGTTGGCAAAACCAATTGCAAATGGATGGGCATGCTGCCTGATGCCGATAAGTTCGATGCTGCCTTTTTTGCCATTTCCCCAAATGAAGCCGTGGCAATGGATCCGCAACAGCGCATGGTTATGCAAGCCAGTTGGAGCTGTATAGAAGATGCTGGTATCAACCCAGATGAATTATCTGGCTCGTTATGTGGCATTTATATCGGCGTGGCACCGGGTGATTACGGCACAAACATTCAAGATGAAGAATTAAGTTCTCAAGGGTTAATGGGGCGTTCGTTATCGATACTGTCCGCACGTACCGCCTTTTTCCTCAATCTTAAAGGTCCGTGTATCACCTTGGATACTGCCTGCTCTTCTTCCCTAGTTGCTATCGCAGAAGCGTGTAATAACTTGCAGTTAGGTACGTGTGATGTCGCCCTTGCTGGTGGTGTTAATGTGATGGCAACACCGAACTTGCATATTATGACCAGCAAAGCGGAAATGTTATCTGCGGATGGGCGTTGTTTCACTTTCGACAACCGCGCCAATGGTTTTGTGCCCTGCGAAGGTGTGGGCATGTTGCTATTAAAAACCTTGTCTGCGGCGCAACGTGACGGCGACTTAATAAAAGGCGTTATTCGCGGTTGGGGGATTAATCAAGATGGTAAAACCAACGGTATTACGGCACCCAGCACGGTTTCCCAAACCGAATTGGAACAGCGCGTTTATGACCGTTTCGACATCGACCCGCGCTCTATCGGTTTAATTGAAACGCACGGTACGGGAACCAAATTAGGTGATCCCATCGAAATTCGTGCGTTAAAACAAGCCTTTGCGAAGTACACGCAAGATAGCGCATTTTGTGCATTAGGCTCAGTGAAAAGTAGCATTGGGCATGGTTTGGCGAGCGCAGGTATTGCCGGTTCTATTAAAGTATTGATGGCGCTACAGCATCAAACCATTCCTCCGTTGGCTAACTTTTCTCAGCTTAACGAGCATATTGAACTAGATAACAGCCCATTTTACATTCCACAACAAGCGCAAAAGTGGCAACCAGCGATAGCGGGGCAACCACGTCGCGCGGCAGTAAGCTCCTTTGGTTTTAGTGGCACGAATGCCCACATTGTGTTTGAGGAAGCACCTCAACAGCACATGGTTAATGATGTGTTACCCGTGTACCCGTTTGTATTGAGCGCTCGCACGGTGGAGCAGCTTCAAGCACAGGCAAACCAGCTTTCCGATTATGTGCAGCAACAACCCGCATTAGATGCAGGCAGCGTTGCTTACACCTTGCTAATAGGCCGCAAGCTTTTCAAACAGCGCTTAGTGGTGTTGGCATCTAGCATTTCCCACTTGCAGGAAAAACTTAAAACGGCGGTTTCAGCACTAGCGCCATTCACCTCAAAAGAGGCAAAACCCAAAAATAACCCACAAGTTCAATTGGCCTCTGGCGTGTTTTACGGCGCAGTTAAAGGTCGCTTAAGCGTGAGTGAGCAAGAGAAAAAAGCACAACAACAGCGTGGCGATCAGCTTATTGCCAAGCTATCGCAAGGCTGTGGGCCCATTCTGGATGTGGCTGAATTTGAAGCGGAACTTGCGGGTGTGGCGGCGTTATTAGTTGCCGGTTACGCAGTAGATTACCGAGCGATGTTAGGGTTACGTCGCTTTACTAAAGTCACCTTGCCAACGTATCCCTTTGCTAAACAACGTTATTGGTTAGAACAAAATCCAACGCCAAAATCGATACAAAACGCGCAGCCAGCGCAAGCGCCAGTTGTCGAAAAGGCTCAAATGCAGCCAGCGCAAATTCATAAGCCCAAAGCGATACAACTGGTGTCGCCAGAACGGATTTCAACGCCGCAAATGCAGAGTTTGAAAAAACAAACCCTGTCGTTGTCTGAATCGACAAACGTTGAGCAACCCGAGATCCCGGCTTTAGCCACACCTAACGCTGCAATCAAAACCGAACCCCCGATGCAAACCGAGCAAGCACTTAGCCAAGAGCGACCGCGTATCTTGATTGATTTAACCGACTTAGGTCGCGGTGTGTTCGGCATCGACATCAATCAGCCTATTTCAATTGATGCCATTGCCGATTTAGCCACGCAATTACAAGCAGGACTCCAACAAGTTTCAGCGTCAGAAACCAGCCGCGCCGTTATTGTTAAAGGCGTGCATCACCTTCCACAAAGTGGTGTCGATAACCTCACTCTGCGACAGTTGGTGAGTGCCGTAACAACTTGCGTTTTACCAATTGTGCTCGAAGTTAGCAGCAACGAGAAACAGGCTAGCCTTGCCACTTTGCTCTTAGCGGGTGTCGCGGATTTAAGCGTTTGGCAGTCACAAGAATACGATTGGCGCGCTCAGCAATTGCAGATCCAATCGGATACGGCATTGACAGCGTTACTGACCGAGCGTTTTGGCGCTCGTTTTACCCAATTTGATCAAGCACACGCCTTAAAACTGTGTGAATCCGACAAAAATGGTATGCACTTTGTTGCCAAGGAAAACGTTGCACAAAGCAGCTTAGCCCTTGCTTACCGCTTGGCAGAAGCGCCGCAAGCCTCACTGACCTTGCTAAAACAGCATTTCTTTGCGCCGTTGGATGCTGCCTTAAACGGCGCGGCACAATCGCCACTGGCAAGTGCGGGAGAAAGCATCTCACAGCAGCAATGGTGTGATTTTGCCGTTCAGCAAACAGGACAACCGGTGAATCTATCACCCGAGTCTGTATCCGTAGAAGGTGCAGAACAAGCGCTTGGCGGGTTGATGCATAGCCAAAATATTGCCGGGATAGTCAGCCTCACTCAGTACCAAAATGGTGTGGTTGAAGTCGTGCTAGAAGATAAGCAACAGCACAACATGTTGTCATTGCAAATGATTGAAGCATTAGTCAACGCATTCGACACCATCGCGACGATGGCAGACGCCAAAGTGGTGGTGTTAACCGGATACGATCAGTATTTCTCGTTAGGTGGCACCAAGTCTGGTTTGCAGTCAATTCATCGTGGAGAGGTGAAATTCACCGATTCCAGTATTTACAACATCGCCATGCAATGTGCGCTACCGGTTATTGCCGCTATTCAAGGACACGGTATTGGTGCTGGCTGGGCGCTTGGTATGTATAGCGACTTTGTGATTCTGGGTAGTGAGAGCATCTACATTAGCCCGTACATGGGTTACGGATTCACGCCGGGAGCGGGCGCAACACTGGTATTTTCCCACAAATACGGCAAAGACTTAGGCCGTGAAATTCTATTTACCGCTCGCGAGTATGCAGGTCGAGAATTAGCGCAAAGAAGCCAACAAATCAACGTAGCACCAAGGCAAAAAGTCCTTGCTATCGCTCGCACTTTAGCCAGCCATTTAGCGCAAATTCCACTGCAAACATTAACCGCATTCAAAGCGCAGGTTAATCAAGGGCTTTCCAGCGTGATTCAGCAGGTTTATCAGCTTGAGCAAGCCATGCATGAAAAAACATTTGTGGGTAATCAAGCTGTGCTCGATGGCATAGAAAGTCGCTTTGTCGACAACCTGACAACGCAAGACAACAGTGATTCAGGAGCAGAAGCTATGACGACAACAAACGTAAACGACATCGCGACTCATTCTGCATCACCCTCGGTTGACGCCAACAGCTTGCTGGAGATGCTAATTTCCACACTTGCTGAACAGCTTGGTATGGATGACGACGAAATCGAACCGGAACAAGAGTTTGTGGAATTAGGCGTGGATTCGGTAGTTGGCGTAACGTGGATACGAAAAATCAACGAAACTTATGATTTAGATGTTGCGGTTACAAAGGTTTATCAATATCCCACAATTGAAAAATTGGCAAAGTACATTTTATCTTTGCTACCTGCAACCAATGCGCCTGCGTCGATTCCTGCTCAGCCACTTGAAAAACACATTGAAACGGAAAGTGTTGTTGCAGACGTTGCCACACCTGTGCAACCAGAAAAAAGCGTAAAGTTAACGCTGAATTTGCCTGAGTCAAACAGTGCGCCTAGCGCGCCGATTGCTCAAGCGTCTGCTCAGCAGAAAATCGTTGCGTCTGCCGAACAAAAGCCAGTCACCAGCAAGCAAAACGTACAAGAAAGCGCGCCACAGGTTGAGGCTCCGGTTGAAAAGAATGCGCCTGTTATCGCCATTATCGGTATGGCAGGTCAATTCCCTAAAGCCAAAGACATCGACACCTACTGGGACAACATATGTCAGCAACGCGACTGCATTGAAGAAGTGCCTTTATCCCGCTGGGATATTGGCGAGTTGTACGACCCGAATCCGATGCAGGCAAATAAGTCCTACAGCAAATGGATGGGCAGTTTACAAAATGCGGACCATTTCGACCCCTTATTCTTCGCGATCTCACCGCAAGAAGCGGTGGCAATGGACCCGCAACAACGCGTTATTTTGCAAACCAGTTGGCATTGTTTAGAAAACGCAGGTTACGACCCAGATAGCCTGTCTGGCAGCTTAACCGGTGTTTATGTCGGCTGCGGACCAAACGACTATGGTCATAGCTATTCGGGCGAAATGAATGCCGAAGGTTTAACAGGCTCAAGCTCATCGATTTTAACGGGGCGCATTTCCTATCAGTTGAATTTACTTGGCCCTTGCGTTGCCGTCGATACCGCATGTTCATCGTCTTTGGTGGCGTTAGCGTATGCGTGTGATGCGCTCACATTGCACAACTGCGACATGGCATTAGCTGGCGGCGTTTGTGTGATGGGAGGCTCTTCTATTCACATCATGACTAGCAATGCCGGTATGTTATCGTCCGATGGCCGTTGTTTTACCTTCGACCAGCGCGCAAACGGTTTTGTGCCTTCCGAAGGTGTTGGTTTAGTGTGCTTAAAACGCCTAGATGACGCACTTCGTGATGGCGACCGCATTGAAGCGACAATTGTTGGTTGGGGCACTAATCAAGACGGTAAAACTAATGGCATTACCGCGCCAAATCCAGAGTCGCAAACACGGCTACAACGTCACGTTTATCAACGCTTTAATATCGACCCAAGGCAAATACAGTTGGTGGAAACCCACGGTACAGGCACAAAACTTGGCGACCCTATCGAGATAGAAGCGCTTAGCGAAACCTTCAATGGTTTTGCATCTAAAGTGCCTTCGGGCAATCAAAAAGTAACGGCCATTGGCTCGGTGAAAACCAATATCGGTCACGCGCAAGCGGCGGCAGGTATTGCTAGCGTGATAAAAGTAGCGAAGGCGATTCAGCAAAAAACGTTGCCGCCGACCATAAACTTTTCTCAGCTAAACGAACATATTTCGTTGGATGATACCCCGTTTTATATCAACACCGAGCGCAAAGCGTGGGATGTGGCACAGGGACATAAACGTCATGGTTGCGTTAGCTCATTTGGTTTTAGTGGTTGTAACGCGCATTTAGTGTTGTCGGAACACACAAACGCAATACAAGACTCACCTTCTCCAACCGGTGCTAAGCCGGGAGCTAATGAATTAATCGTGCTTTCTGCGCGCACCGAACCTCAGTTAGTTGAGCAAGTGCGACACCTGCACGACTTCTTAATATCTGATGCAAAAGGCGATGATCTTGCTTTAGCGGATATTGCTTACACCTTGCAAGTGGGACGCAAAGCCATGCAGTTCCGCTTGGCGTTAGTCGTGGATTCGTTAACAGCGTTAACCTCGCAATTGGCAAAATGCCTCGACCAAGCGGCTGCGAAGAAAACCTTAGCCACGGGCAAAAACGCCTTTGCAGGAGAAGCTGGAAAAGACAAGTCGATGCTGGATTTATTCGGCAACAACAGTGAACTAAAACAGTCGATGCAAACATGGCTGCAACAAGGCAACTTTGCACCGCTGGCCGAAATTTGGGTGAAAGGCGTTAACGTAAACTGGCAAGACTTATATCAAGGCGCGCTTAGAAAGCGTGTTGCCCTGCCTTTGTATCCTTTCGCTCAAGAAAGCTACTGGATTGGTGCAGATTCGAAAAAGAGCAATGTAGCGCAACAAACACCGCATAACGTTGATTTAAGCCAAAGCGACGAGTTAGATGCGTCTATCGTGTGCGATTCCACCAAGCCTTTACACACAAACGAATCGCACCAGACCCAATCAGAAAAAACGCAACCTGAGTTTTTGTACGTACAGGAATGTTGGCAAGATGCAGCGCTCGATAGCATTGCCAATCAACCCGACATTGTCACGCGCGTTACCGCCAGTTTAGACGCGAACGCATTGAGTCCGGTGCACGTATTAGTGTTGTTCGAGCAAGTGCGTGAAGGCGAAAAATTCATTCAAACCGTAAACGCTCAGCTTGACGCAATTTCTCCGGCTCTGCGTGACTATGTAGTGATTAAGCGTGAGCAAATTTCGGAAATGGACGAAGTGTTCTACCAAGGTTTGCGCTCGCAGCCGGCAGATGTAGTGTTCTTTTTAGGTGCAGGAAAGCCGAGTTTAAACGGCACGCATACCACCGCAGAGAAAGCGCTCAAACCCATTTTCGAATTAAGTCGTCACTTGGTTGCGCATCAATCGCATCATGCGTGCGAACTCTATTATTGCTGTAGCGATACGGTAATTAACCAAGTTGAAGGCGAAAATACCCAAGCCGAGATCAGCCCATATGCGTTATACCAACAAGGGTTATCTGGCCTGTTTAGAGCGGTCGCCTCAGAAGTGGAAACTCACCACTTTTGTACAGTAACGCATAGTCAGTCTGCTTATCAGCAAGGTCTGGCTTACGATGAGATAGCCCAAGAATGGCTAACCCATTGGTTAGGCGAAAAAGGTTCAAGCAAGAAACAAGGTTACAGCGCTGCGGCACAGCTTGCCATGGTGCGTTATGCGGATGAAACGAATGCTAACACCTCTAGTCGACGCCAAGTGGCAACGCTTTGTGAGTTGCCATCAGAAGCGCTGGTTAGCGAACAGGCGCAATCGCATCAACCCATTTTGCGCGAAGGTGCAACCTATTTAATGGCGGGCGCATTAGGCGAAGTTGGCTTGGCAGTTTGTTTAAAACTCGCCGAAAAATATCGACCAACGTTGGTGATGTTGTCTCGCCGCGAACAAGATCAAAACATTAACGCGCAACTCGACAAGCTCACACAAGCGGGTGCGAAGGTGAAATATTACGCCGTTGATATCAACGATTTCCAAGCGCTATCGCAAGTGTATGCCAGCATGAAAAAAGACGTTGGCGACATTCACGGTGTTTGGCACTTAGCAAGGCAAGTCAGCGATGCTCGCATGGAGCATAAATCCACAGCGAGTTTCTTTAACACCATTGCGGCAAAAACCGAAGGCACTCTGAATTTAGATGCCATCACCAAAGATGAACCCTTGGACTTCTTCTTAGCGTTTTCATCCATGGCAGCGTTTGGCATTGAAGGTTCCTGCGATTACGGCTATTCCACCGCGTTCCAAAACCAGTTTGCACGCTATCGCAATCAATTAGTGAGCAGCCAGCAACGACACGGTGTGAGCAGTGCAATTTGCTGGGGACAGTGGAGTCTCGATCACTATTCCAACGAACAACGCGACTTATTGCTTTGGCAAATGGGGTTCGATTTCATCTCTCCAGAACACGCCATAGCATTAAGCCAGCGCTTGCTGAATCACGCTCGCAGCAGCTTACAAGATTACGCGGTATTGGGCGTGTTAGCGGTAAATGATAAAGCAAAAGTACGCGATTTTTATCAGCTTGCTGAGCCGCCTTATCATGCGCCGCAAATCAATGCGAAAGCCAGTGTAGATACTGTTTCACAAAGTGCTCCACCCCAGTCAACGTCGCCCAAGATTGTCACACTGCCGCGCGGCGCGATAAGAGAGGCTGATGAAGGGAATGCTGAAAAGAGCAGTGCCACAAGCGCGACTCAAGACAATGAGCAATGTTCTGCGTTGGAAAAAGCCTTGCAGCTAATCAGTGAACCATCATCAAAAGACGCATTGGCGCAACTTGAAGCGCAGCTATTGAATGCGTCGCCGGATGAACTAGCTGCCTTGTACCAGAAACTCGTTAATGAAGAGTAGATGACGATGATACGGACCGATTTAGAAGTATTTTTGAGCAAAGAGCTAAAGAATTTATTAGGGCTTGAGGCTGATTTTAGTCTGGACCCGAATGTAGATTTTTCTCAATACGGGATGAATTCCATCGTTTCTGCTCGCTACACACACTTGCTTTCCGAGGCGTTCAATGTTGACTTGTCGCCAAAACAAATTGTGGATTACAGCACCATTGGTAAATTGGCTGAACATCTCACTGAAAACTATGCCGACAAGCTAAGTGGTCATAATGTAAGCGCTAACGGCATTGCCTTAAATGAACCCGTGCAAGCGCCAGCAGAGTCTCAAGCGCCTCAAGCGGCAGCTCCCGAGGAAAACGCGCAAGCCATAAGCCAAGAAAAACCAGAAAGCGAAACAGCAAAGGCGCAATGGGTGCAAAAAATCATGGCGCAACTTAAGCAACGTATAGCAAAGGCTGAGAATGATGAAACCTCTGCTCTGAATTCGTCGCGCTTAAGTCGTGCGAAAAATCAGGGCGCGAACGAAGTAGCGTCCAAGAAAAAGCAAAGCCATAAGCAACCTAATCCCGGTCTCGATTTCAGCTTTATTTTCTTCTCCACTAATAACAATCAGCAAGTCTTCGACGACAAATACGAGTACGTTAAAAACATTGCCAAATTCGCCGATGCCAACGGCTTTAAAGCCTTGTGGATGCCAGAACGTCACTTTTATGAATTTGGCGGAATTTTCCCGCAACCTGCGGTGTTATTGTCGAATATCGCAGCAGAAACCAACACTATTCGCTTGCGCTCCGGGAGCGTGATATTGCCACTGCATCATCCTGCGAATGTGGTGGAGTCGTGGGCGGTGCTGGATAACTTGTCCAATGGTCGCGTAGACATGGGCTTTGCTAGCGGTTGGAACCCTAACGACTTTGTGGTTTCCCCAGACACCTTCGACAACCTGCGCGACGTGTGGTTTTCGCGCATGGAGGAAGTGGAACAATTGTGGCGTGGTGACACCTTAAAATATCTCAACGGCAAAGGCGAACCCGCGCCAATTCGCGTTTTCCCGCGTCCACTGCAAGAAGAATTAAACATGTGGGTCACGGTTTCCGGTAATCCAGAAACCTTCAAAGAAGCCGGTAAACGCGGTTACAACGTGCTTACCATGCTCACCAGTAAGCCCATTGAAGAACTCGCGGAAAACATCCAAGTGTACCGCCAAGCGCGCGCCGATGCAGGCTTCGACCCAGAAACCGGCGTGATTAGCCTTATGCTGCACAGCTACGTACATGAAGATGAAAGCAAAGTAGAGGCGGCAGTCAACGAACATTACTTCGATTACATCAAAAGCGGCCTAATTGGGCACATGCAAGCGCGCGAAGAAACGCCAACCGAAGAAGAAATTAATCGCGTTGTTGAGCACTCTTTTCATTTCCAAAAGAAAAACAGCGCGTTGTTCGGCAATTTGGAACATTGCGAAGCGTTACTTGCCAAAATGCACAGCGCTGGCGTGAATGAAATTGCCTGTTTAGTGGACTTTGGCATTAGCGAAGCGCAAATGTACGAAACTCTGCCTTACTTAACCCAGTTAAAAGATCGCATGCAGCCGCATTCCTATGTGCCTCCGGTGAGCTTAGCGCAAGCGATTAAACGGGCTTCCGCTACACAAGCGAGCGCTGTAGCGCAGCAAGAATTCGCCATTGTTGGCCTTGCTGGGCGCTATCCTAAGGCCAGTAACATCGATGAGTTTTGGCAAAATCTCACCAATAACGTGAGTTGTATTAGCGAAATTCAAGACCGTTACGATTGGCAGGCCATTTATGGCGACCCGAAAAAAGAAGTGGGCAAAACCAACATCAAACATTTTGGTTTAATGGATGATGTGTTCCATTTTGATTCGGCGTTTTTCAGCATTTCCAAGCGCGAAGGCGAAGTCATGGACCCTCACGCACGCTTGTTACTGGAAGCCGCGTGGCAGTGTATTGAAAATGCCGGTTACGCACCGAAGCAATTACATAACAGCAAAACCGGTGTGTTCTTAGCTTTCTATAACTCCGAGTACGGCAACTTGCTGGCGCAAATGGACATAGAAAAATCCAGCGAACCTTACATCAGCACCGCCTTAAGCGGCACCATTAAAGCCAATCGCATTTCCTACATTTTAGGTTTAAAAGGCCCCAGCGAAGTATACGACACCGCGTGTTCTAGCGGACTTGTTGCCATGCATCGCGCAATGCAATCCATTAACGCGGGCGACTGCGACCAAGCTTTAGTCGGCGGCGTCAGTTTGTTGTTAACACCTGACCGTGTTGTGTCGTTATCAAAAATGGGCATTTTGAATGAGTCTGGCGTGTGCAATCCGTTCTCCTTCCCAGCTAATAAAGAAGTGATAGGCGAAGGCGTTGGTTGTATTTTAGTGAAACCACTTGCCAGTGCAGAAGCCGCAGGCGACCACATATACGCCGTTGTGTGCGGTTCCGATGTAAATCACCATGGGGATGCGTCTGGACGATTAACCATGCCATCGGCAAAAGCCATTGGCGAGTTGATGGCGAAAACCTACACCGACCTTGGCGTGAATCGCGACCAGTTGGTGTTTATTGAAGGTCACGGTTCCGGTAACGATTCTGATGCCGTTGAACTAATGGCGCTCCGCCAATGCATTCAACAGTTGAACGGTTACGAAAAAGCCAATAACCAACCGGATTCCGATGCCCCAATTTATGTGGGCTCGGTGAAATCCAACATTGGTTTTGGTGAAGCCTCTGGCGGCATTGCACAACTTACCAAAATGGCGCTTTCCCTGAATTACAAACTGTTGCCTGCCACACTCAATTTCGACGCAGTAGACCCAAGCGTGGACTTAAGCGATACGCCGCTTGCCATACAAACGCAAAACGTGTCGCTGGATGAACCCGCAAATCATAAGCCGCATTACGCAAGCGTGATTGCTTACGGTTTGGGTGGCACCAATGCTCACATTGTGTTGCGTGACTATCAAAGCAATTCGCAAACAAAAGCGCAGGCAAAAGCACACACCTACTCAAATGAAAACGTGCCGTTTGTGCTTTCGGGTAAAAATCACGATGAATTGCTGAGTTACGCACAAAGCCTGTTCTCGCATTTAAGCAATAACGCTGCGCAAAAACGTTACGAAAGCAGCGCCCCGAACTCGCAAACTGCGCTGCTTAACATTGCGCAAACCCTAATGGGGCGCGACCGTTTAGCCAAGCAGCGTGTGGTGTTCCTTGCACCCTCTTATGGCGCCCTGTTAGCGCAGCTAAAACAGTTTATTGAGTTGAACCAAGCGGGTACGAACACCAATGTGCAACTATCGCAAGACGCTTGGGTTTGTAGCGCGCACTTTACTGACAACGCCGCGATAGTCAGTGACGAAGCAATTGAAAACCTGTTGGCGAAGCGTGATGTTGCTTCGTTAGCGCAAGCATGGGTGCAAGGTAACAAGGTGGATTGGCTTGCGCTGTTCGAACACAAACCCTATCAAAAAGTAGCATTACCGCCTGCGCCATTCACCCGTATTGAGTTGAAATTACCGATGATGCCTGTACAGGAAAAAACGGTTTCAGGCGCTCATTGGTTAGCATCGCGCATGAGCGTTGAACAAACAGAAAATGCGTACCCGGAACATGCACAGGTAGCGCCAACGCGCGTGCGTATTCGCTTGCAAGCAAACGACTATTTTGTGCAACAACATGTGGTGGATGGCACCCCAGTATTGCCTGCTGCTGGCTACTTAGCCGTACTTGGAGAGGTGGCGCAACAGGTGTTTAAACGGGATGTCTGCTGCGTGAAAAATCTCGCCTTTTTGATGCCGTTTGAATTGCCACAAGGCGCAACGGCAAGCGAGCTCGTTATTGAATTTGAAGCAAACGGGCAGTTTCGCTGCTATCAACAGGCGTTAAACGCCAATTTACATGCCTCTGAACCCTCCACAATAAATACAGAGGAAGCGGCAAAACTGTGCTGTAAAGGACAATGGGTTGTGCAATCACAAGCCGTTAACTTTGCGCCGCGAGTGGATGTAAATGCCTTAACCAAAGCGACCGAAATCGCTAGCGAAAGTGCATTTTGGGACATGATGAATGCGCCCGAAGCGAAGCAGTCTCACGGGGCGAACATGCGTCGTTTACAGGCGTTGCATGTGTTGCCGTCTTTATGTGTGGCGAAACTGGCTGCCGAGCCACAACGCTTGCCTTTGCAAGCCGCGCCATTCCTAGACTCTGCCTTTGCTGCAAGCGTGGGGTTTGCTATAGCTCGCCAAGATGAAATGTCGCCAAGCGTACCGTTTTCTATCGAAGCTTGTTATCTGCTTAGCCCGATTACAAGCGGCACCGCGCTATTTGCCAGTGTGTCTGAACGTGAGGGCAAACTCACCCGTTACGACATCAGCATTGAAGATGCGAATGGCAAGGTGTACGCCGTTATTCAAGGTTATTTTGCCAAGTCGTTCGAGCAATTGCCGGTGGCGGCTGTGCAGTCATCGTCAGTCTCTGCGCCAGCGCACATTCCGGCGCAAAAGCCTGCGCCAGTAAGCCAAGCAGCAACCCCGACTGTTTCAAGTTCAAATCATCCAACTAGAGTAGGTGATACTGTGACAACCACTTCTTTGTCGACTTTCCTGATTGAACAATTCCGCACCATGATTGCTAACTTTTTGAAGTTAGATATTGATGAAGTGCCAGTGGATGAAGGGCTTGAGCATTTAGGCATGGATTCGATTGCTGTTAACGAGTTAACCGAGCAGGCTAACCAATCCATTTCCATTGATATGCCTGCCACTTTAATGTTCGAGTACACTTGCATTAAGGATATGGCGGAATTCCTTGCTGAAGAATATCAAGAAGAGTTGATGCAAATCTTTGGAAATGATTTAGGGGTTAATGCTGAATCGAAAACTGAAGCCAAGGCCGAATCAAAACCTGAACCACAGGTAGCGGCTGCGCCAGAAATGGCGGCAATGTCGATTGCACCCGCGCAAAGCGGTGCTACGGCGTCCGTTGCGGTTTCTCAAACAGTCGCAGCTAAAGAGGTTACTTCTCATGCCGCAGAGCCAAAATCACCAAGCGGTGAAGTGGCCGTGGTGGGTGTTGGCGGTTTGTATCCGGGCGCAGACAATGCTCACGATTTCTGGGAAAAATTGCGCAAGGGTGAAGACTTAATCACCGAAATCCCTGCGTCGCGCCGTCACTTGGTTTACGCCTTGTTTGAAGAAGACATGACCGAGCTAAAAGGCTTGTACGGCGGTTTTGTTGAACATTCCGATTACTTCGACCCAACCTTTTTCGGGTTAAGCGAAGAAGAAGCCTTAGCAATGGATCCGCAACAACGCTTGTTCCTAGTGGCAAGTTGGCAAGCCATTGAAGACGCAGGTTATTATCCGTTGTCTTTCTCCGGCAAAAAAATCGGCGTGTATGCTGGTGCCATTGCCTGTGAATACTTGCATTTAGTATCGCAACATCGTTTCGACTCGCAATTTGTTGGAACAGGCTGTGCTATTTCCGGTATTGCCAACCGCACTTCTTATTTCCTTGATGTAAACGGGCCAAGCCAAACGCTCGACTCCGCGTGTTGCAGTTCGTTATATGCGGTGGATCGAGCGGTTATCGACATTAACGCTGGCGTTATAGACGCCGCGATTGCTGGTGGCGTGAGCTACATTTGCACGCCAGATGGTTTTAACGCTTATCTTTCAATGGATTATTTGTCGGATGATTTCCGCTGCAAAGCCTTTGCCGCAAACGGCGATGGTTGGAGTAAAGGTGAATTATTCGCGGCGGTGTTCCTAAAACCTTATGTGCAGGCGCAGCAAGATAACGACCATATTTACGCGGTGATTAAAGCCACCGGCACAAATCACGGCGGCCGTTCGCATTTCTACGAGCAACCCAATTCCAACAAACATGCAGAGCTGATTACTTCGGTTTATCGCAAAGCCAAAGTCGACCCGCGTCAGGTGGTACACATTGAAGCGCACGGTACAGGCACCGAAATGGGCGATGCCTTGGAATTCAACGTGATCTCGAAAAGCTTGAAAGAATTGGCGAAAGCACAACAGCTTGATATTGGCCGCAACTACTGTGGTTTAGGTTCGATTAAATCCAATGTGGGTCACAGTGAAGCGGCGGCAGGAATTGCCGGTTTCATTAAAACCGTAATGATGCTGCACCACAAAACCATTGCACCCACGTTGCATGTGGATGCGCCGAATCAGCACATTCGTTTGCAAAAATCGCCGCTCTATATTGCTACCGAAACGCGTCCGGTGGTGAATGCCGGTTACGGTGAGGAAAGTATTGCCAGTGTACATTCGTTTAACTTTTCCGGCGCTGCTGCTCATGTTGTGCTGGCGAGCCACAGTGCGCCGCAAGCGGCAGTGAATGTGGCAGGGTTGACTCGCTTCCCCGTGTGTTTATCGGCAAAAACGCCCAGCGAATTGCTGGCTTACGTGCGTAAACTAAGCGACTTCGTTTCGGTGTTAGATACCAACGTAGATGCAAATGGCAATGCCTATTTAGCTTCATTAGTGATGACGCTAAACCGCAGTAAATCCTACTTTGAACACCGTTTAGCATGGACAGTCAGCTCCATCAGCGAACTGCAAAGTCGTTTGCAACAAGCACAATCTTTATTTGTTGCTTCAACGGTTCAAGGGGCGCAAAGTGAGCAATCCGATGCGGTTCAAATTAACCCTACTGCGCTCACCGCTTCTGGCTTCCAGTATCAGGCATTACTAAGTAAATCCGCTAAGAAAGTTGCAGAATATCCAGCGCTGGTGGATGCCAATGTGGATGGATTAATCAGCTTATGGCTAAGCCAGCCCAACTTCGATTGGAACCTGCTTATTGCCCCGCTGGGCGTTGCTAAAATGGCGCTGCCGACCTATCCATTTAACTTAACACACAGCTATTTGCCGCCGGATAAACGTAAACCCAAACTGGTTACACAAACCTTGCCAACACAAGCCGTTGTGAATGCGAGTGCGCCTGCGCCGCGGCCGGTAAGTCAACCCACAGCGCTTGCTCAACCCACTGCACAAGTTGCCGCGCCGGTTGTTCGAACGTCTGCAAAAACACCGGTAAACAAAGGGCATATTAACGCTTTCGTGAAAAAATCTTTGGCGATGCTCTTTGATATGTCGCCAGCGGATGTTGACCTCAATATGGAAATGCATGCATTTCCCTTCGATTCGTTGGGTATTGTGACCTTGTCTGAGGGCATTAATCGTGAGTTTGGTTTAGAAAGCACGCCGCCGGACTTCTTTGCTTTTGTTGAGCTAAAAGATATTTCCGAGTTTATTGAAGAACAATTGTCTTTGGTATCTGAAAACGACACCCCGGTGGCTGAAAATAACGTGGAAGCTACTCCTTCTGCGCCACCTTCTCGAGTAACGCCGGTTGCTACGCCAGTTCAGGCACAGGCGGCTATTGGTGAGGTGAATCAACATACGCCAGCCACGCAAAACCTTGAAACAGCAAACGACAGCGCTGTCGCCATTATTGGTGTTAGCGGCGCTTTCCCCAAAGCCAACAACCTCGATGAATTTTGGGATGTGCTGAGTAATGGCAAAGATTGCATGGCAGAAGTGCCTGATGATCGCTGGGACTGGCAAGCTATGTGGGGCGACCCAAGCAAAGAGGCAAATAAGTGCAACGTAAAGTGGGCCGGATTCATCGACGATGCCTTCGCGCTCGACAGCAACTTCTTCGAAATCTCCCCACGCGAAGCCACGTTAATGGATCCGCAGCAACGCTTGCTATTAACCCACGCGTGGAAAGTGGTAGAAGACGCAGGATACGCACCCTCTAGCCTTGCTAAGAGCAATACCGCCGTGTTTGTGGGGATCGCTACTAACGGTTTTGATCAGGTCTTAACTGATGCTGGACTCGACATAGATGGACACTCGGCAACCGGATTGTCGGCATCGATTGGTGCCAATCGCATTAGCTATTTCATGGATTTACACGGGCCGAGCGAGTCTATCGACACCGCGTGCTCTAGCTCATTGGTTGCTATTCATCGCGCAGCACGTGTGTTGCGTAACAAAGAAGCGCCGCTGGCAATAGCGGGCGGGGTTAACGTGTTAGTGAATGGCGATATTCACGCCAGTTTGAACCGCGCGGGCATGCTAAGCCTAGATGGCCGCTGCGCCACCTTCTCGGATAAAGCCAATGGTTATGCCAGAGGCGAAGGTGTGGGTTTGGTGTTACTGAAACCCTTAACGCAAGCGCAAGCCGATGGCGATCATATTTATGGTGTCATCCGTGGCAGTGCAGAAAACCACGGTGGTCGCGCGAATTCATTAACTGCACCGAATCCAAAAGCGCAAGCAGCATTGTTGACGGCGGCGTATCAAGACGCTGGAGTCGACCCAGCCAGTGTCAGCTTTATTGAAACTCATGGCACAGGTACAGAACTTGGCGATCCGATTGAAATCAACGCATTGAAATCCGCATTTGCTTCGTTGCTGAAAGAACGTTCATTAAAAGACGGTACGACAACTTCGGCAACGGCGCATATTGCGCTTGGCGCAGTAAAAAGCAACATCGGTCACTTAGAAGTGGCAGCAGGTGTAGCCGGTTTCATTAAAGTGCTATTGCAATTTAAGCATCAAACCCTTGCCAAAAACCTGCATTGCGACACGGTAAACCCTTACATACGTTTACAGCAGTCGCCGTTTTATGTGCTACAAGAACAAAAACCGTGGACACGCTTAGCTGATGCCCAAGGAAACGCATTCCCGCTGCGAGCTGGCGTGAGTTCCTTTGGTTTTGGTGGTGCGAATGCCCATGTGGTGTTGGAAGAATATATCGCGCCGGCTGTTACATCTGCTGTTAACCATGCAGCAGAAATCATTTTGCTTTCAGCTAAAACCGAAGCGCAATTACGCGAGCAAGTACAGAATTTACACGAGTTTGTGTCGAAACAGGCGCTTAATGAAAACACTAATCACCTCGACTTTGCCTCATTGGCTTACACCTTGCGCGTAGGGCGCGATGAAATGCGCCATCGCTTGGCCTTTGTTGCTAACGATTTAGCCGATTTACAACATGCCCTTGAGCACGTTTTACAAAATGACGTCAGCGACCGCACTTATTACCAAGGCGAGGTGGGCAGTCAGGATGAATTGCTACAACGCTTCACTGACGATAGCGATTTTAGCGAGTTATTAAGCAAATGGTTAGCAGCCAATAAAACCGACAAATTACTTTCGTTATGGGCCAAAGGTTTAGATATTCCTTGGCAACACTTGGCAAATTCCACACAACCTTTGCGTCGCATGAGTTTGCCAACTTACCCGTTCTCGAAAAAAGCGTATTTGCCCGCAGCGAAAGGCTTGAAAGTAAAAGGTGTAAAAGCGAAAGAGGCGCAAACAAGTTCTGCGACAAGCGCGCTAAGTGTAGCGTTAGCCAATCAGCACAACCCAGTTTCAAAAGGGGATGACGTGCTGGCTGTTCAAAACACCGTTGAGCAGTCAGCACCGATTCACGCTCAAGTTGGCGTAACGGCTGCCAGTATTCAGCCAGTGAATAAACCTAAGCCCAAATTCAGCTTAGGCGCACCATCGGATGTGTTGACATCGCAAACACAGCCTACGTCCAGTGTTCAAGAAACGGTGATAAGCCAATCTCAAGATAAGATTGAAAACACCGCCCAAGCGCAACCTCAAACATTGCCAGAAGCGACTATTTCACAAGCACCTGCAACGCAAGTGGATGTTGATTCCCTTGCCGCACAATTGGCAGAAGGCTTAGCACAGGCGTTATATCAAGATGTTGAAGACATCGAACAAGACAAAAGCTTTGTTGAATTAGGGTTAGATTCCATTCTTGCGGTGGAGTGGGTGCGTTGGATTAACCAACATTTCCATATCGACTTCCCCGTAATGAAGTTGTACGACCATCCTAATATTCACGCCTTGGCACAGTTTATTGCCGGTTTGATAGGTTCATCTGCAAGTGCCGTGGTGGATGCAAACATCCACACTCACGCTAGCAGCAATGCGGCACTAACTCAGCCCGCTTCTCCTACCTTGGTTGAGCCAGTGCCTGAACCTGTTACGGAAGGTGCTTCTGAAAGCGTCGATGTAAATACCTCAGTTACTGCATCTGTGAATGCCGATGACGTGCAATCCCAACTTCAAGAAAGTTTGGCAGAGGCGTTATATGTTGATGCCGACGATATTGATTTAAACAAGCCTTTTAATGAATTGGGGTTAGATTCGATTATTGCTGTGGAGTGGGTAAGAAGCATTAACCAAGACTTTGGCCTTGCTATGCCCGTGACCAAAATTTACGACTACCCAACGATCAGCGCGCTAACGCAATTCGTTGCAGGTGAAGCTTCAAGAGTCGGCGCGGTTGCGGGAAAGTCTAATGCGGGTGCGCTAACAGAAGAAGTCGCTGCGCAACCCGTAGATATGCAAACTGCGATTACCCAAGCTGCTGCGCCTATCGAAAAAACAGCAGTCGAACAAACGTCAGTGTCAGCACCAGAATCAGCGACCATGCAAACCTTGCCACAAGGACCTAACGGTTTGGTGATCTCCAGCGTTCACACGCTCGATGAAATCGCCATTAAGCCTTGGCAAATTGGCGCATTAAAAGATGATGAAATCACCCTAGAAGTTAAAGCCTCGGCGATTAATTTCCCCGATACCATGTGCGTTAACGGTTTATACCCAACTCTTCCGGCGTATCCTTTTGTGCCGGGCTTTGAAGTGGCTGGGGTGATTACGCAGGTTGGTGCAAAGGTCACTAAATTTAATGTGGGCGATGCGGTAATTGCCATCACAGGTGAAAACTTGGGTGGTCACGCACAATTCGTTAATGTGCTTGCAACAAGTGCAGTACGAAAGCCGCGCAATATCAGCTTCGAGCAAGCCTGTAGCTTGCCCGTGGTGTTTGGCACTGTGTTTTGTGCGTTTGAAATGGCTAAGCTGCAATCCAGTGATAGCGTGTTAATTCAAACCGCCACAGGGGGCTGCGGCTTAATGGCGCTTCAACTTGCCAATTTAATTGGCTGCGAGCGTTTTGCCACCACCAGTAAAGCCAACAAAATGCAGATTTTGGCGCAATTGGGTGTGCCGCATATTTTGAATTACCAACACAAGGCAGGAGAGCTGCCTTTCGATGAGCAGATTGCGCAAATTACCCAAGGTAAAGGCGTGGATGTGGTTTTAAACATGTTGTCCGGCGAGGCGATTCAGCGCGGTATTAATTGCTTAGCAGAATCCGGTCGTTACCTTGAATTAGCGGTGCATGGCTTAAAAACCAGTGGCAAGTTGGACTTATCTCGCTTAGTCAGCAATCAACAATTCTTAAGCATGGATTTTCGTAAGCTAGCCTTAACGGGCGGCGGCGAAAAGCAGCAAGTGATGGACATCATGGTGGACATGGTTGAAGCGCAATTGATTGTGCCGATTGTGTCCCGTGTTTATCCTTACGCAGCCATTCAAGACGCGTTGAAATATGTGTCTCAAGGTGAGCATATTGGCAAGGTAGTTATTAGCCATCAGGCCACGCAAATGCAGGATTGTACGCAAGAATGCATTGCCATGATGCAGCGTCAACGCCAGCAAGCTAAGCCAGATTTGTTTGAATCAAACACGACATCAAGCCATCAGAATTTAGACGATAAGCGCATTGCGGTGATAGGCATGGCTGGGCAGTTCCCTCAGTCGCCGGACTTAGACGCTTTTTGGGACAACATCGCCAGCGGCAAAGACTGCATTAGCAAAGTGCCGCCAAGCCGTTGGTCTATCAACCAATACTATGATGCTGACCCACAAGCACCGGGCAAATCTAACTGCCAGTGGATGGGGGTGTTAGATAACGTCGACAAATTCGACCCATTATTCTTTGCTATTTCACCCGCAGAAGCCAAATTCATGGACCCGCAACAACGCTTGTTCTTGCAAGCCTGTTGGCACTGCATTGAAGATGCTGCCATCAACCCAGATACCTTATCTGGCAAACGTGTAGGTGTGTTTGTTGGCTGCACAACGGGGCAGTATGGCGATTACGAAGATACCGATGGGTTGAGCGCACAAGGGTTGATGGGCGGTAATCCGTCGATTCTTACCTCGCGCATTTCCTACTTCTTAAACTTAAAAGGCCCTAGTATTGCCATTGATACCGCCTGTTCGGCGTCTTTGGTGGCCATTGCCGAGGCGGCAAACAACTTATTGTTAGGCCAATGCGAAATGGCATTAGCGGGTGGCGTTAGTGTGATTTGTGGCCCAAGTTTGCATGTCATGACCACCAAAGCCGGCATGTTATCGGCAGATGGTCGTTGTTTCACATTCGACAACCGCGCCAATGGTTTTGTACCCGGTGAAGGTGTGGGTGTGGTGTTATTAAAACGCTACGCACAAGCCTTAGCCGATGGCGACCCGATTCACGGCATTATGGCGGGGTGGGGCGTTAATCAAGATGGCAAAACCAACGGTATTACCGCGCCAAGTGCCGCGTCGCAAAGCGAGCTTGAGCAGCAAGTGTATCGCGAGTTTGGCATCTCGCCGGACAGCATTTCCTTGGTGGAAGCCCACGGCACTGGCACGAAATTAGGCGACCCGATTGAAGTGGAAGCCTTAAAAGAATCCTACGCTGCCTTTACGCAAAAACAGCAATTCTGCGCGCTGGGTTCGGTGAAGGCCAATATCGGTCACACCCTTGCCGCTGCGGGTGTGTCCGGGTTCTTAAAAGCCTTGTTAAGTTTAAAGCACAAACAGTTGCCGCCAGTGGCGTCTTATCAGCAACAAAATGAGCATATCGACTTAACCAACACGCCGTTTTATGTGAATACACAATTGCAGGATTGGCCGCAAGGCGAGCATCCTCGCCGCGCAACGGTTAGCTCGTTTGCCTTTAGTGGTACCAATGCGCACATGGTGTTGCAAGAAGCGCCAGTACGCCAATCGCTTGATGTTCAGGCTCAGCCGCACCTTGTTGTGTTATCGGCGCGAAGCGAAGAGCAGCTTGCTCAACAAATACAGCAATTAGCCGCTTATTTGAATCAGCCCGCTAACGCGCAAACCAATTTACTTGCTTTAAGCTACAGCTTGATGCTCGGACGCAAACACTTTGCGTATCGTGCCGCGTTTGTGGTGAATAGCGTGAGTGAGTTGTGCCAGATGCTAGCCCAAGCGCTAAATCAAGCGCCAAGTGAATCCGCAGGGAATAAGCTTACTCAGGCTAATTTCTATCTTGCTAATACCCGCGACAAGCAGCAAAAAGCGGCCTTTACCGCCGGTTGTGATAAAGCTCAGTTGAACGCACATTTACAAGCAATGCGTGCAGGCGAAGCGGCTACTCCTTCGCTGTTAACGACCTTTGCACAAGCCTTTAGCTTGGGTTTGTTCAATGGTGACAGTGCCTTGTTCGTGAATGAAATTGGCAATAACACGTTAGTTCGTTTGTCGTTGCCAACGTACCCGTTTGCTAAAGAAAGCTATTGGTTTAAGCCGTTTGATGAAGCGAACCGTGCCGATGCTAAGAGTGCAAAAAGCGCAGTCTCGCAAACTAACTCTCGGACAACGGATATTTCCCCGTCTTTATTCCGCTTTGACGTGAACGGCGAGGGTTATTATTCCGAAGCTCTCGCCATTGCCAGCGTGCAGCAAACTTTAGCCGCGCAAAAAATGCAGGCGGCGCTGAACGGTAAATTCCGTGGTTGGGCGGTACACAATTTAGATTTAAACGCCGTACTAAACGGTAAGTTAGTACCTGCGCCGAGTGTTTCCGATGAATCATCCGGCATCTCACCGTTTGAGGTGAGCCTAAACCCAAAAAACAGTCACCCCGAAAATAGTCTTACCGAAAACAGCTTTGGCGATAAGACCTTGGATTTCACGCTACGCTGCATGGCAACAGGGCAACAAACCCATGCATGCGCCAGTAGTGTGGTAAGCGAAGCGTTAAGCAAACTGGATGTGACGCAAATTCAAACGGCGCTGCAAGACGCGCCAACGTCAAAGCCAGCGCCAACGTTAGGTGTTGTGCGTTATCCAGAAAGTGTGCAAAGCCTTAAAGCGCTGAGTATGGGAGCTTTGGGCGCATCAAACGTGAGTGCAAAAAATCAACAAATTCTGGTCAACATTCGTGTGCCTCATGGCCTGATTGGTCAGCAAGATATTGAACTAGCGTGCTGTTTTGATGCGGTAATCCAAGCCTGTAATGCCTATGGGCTTGCATCTGCCAAGGTTGGCGCAGCAGAAAATACCTATTTCAGCGTAAAAGCCATTGGTGAATTGGCGGCGTATGCGCCCCTAGAAACCGTGATGTGGGCAGTGATTAATGTGCAACCTCGCGTTGAGGGTGACAGTGAAATTGACGGCGAAATGCGCGTTAATGTGTCGCTGTGCGATGCCAACGGTAATATTCGCGCGCAAATCCAACAACTTTGTTTGCAGCCGATTACGCTTGCTCACATGCCGGTCTCTGAAAACGATTCTCCTAAAAAAGCCTCGCCTGAAAAGCCATTATCGCAGAAGAAATTATCAGAGAAGCCAAGCAAACCACTCGACTGGATGCTTCTGGCAGAAGAAGTTGAGGCCGCGCCTCATGCTGCTTCGAAAGAGGCGGGTATCGACTGGTCTCAAGCGGTAACGCAGTTTGCTGGGCAGTCGGTTTGGGTTTTGTATCAAGATGAAGCCGAAAAAGACGCGCTTAAGCAAATTGCCGAGGCGTTGCTTACGCATGGCAAAGAGAGCGTTAAGGAAAGCGAAAGTACAGCTTTATTGGGCTGGCAGTTTTTACCGCTTACGTCGTTAGCATCGGAAAATGCATTAGCGTCACTTCCTGCCGATTTAGTTGAAAACGCGCCTAACGTGGTGTTGCTGCTTGGTGACAGCCGCACAGATGAGGCCGCAACTTACCGTGCTAGCAGCATCGGTAATGCTTTTGCTGCCATTAAATTATTGCAGCGCCGTTTTTGGGATAGCGCGATTCGTGGTTACTACGTGTTTGCGCAAAATGCCCAACAAAACGCCGTTGATTTACAAGCGCTCTCTGGCTTATTAAGCACTGCCAGCATGGAAAATAGGCGTCATCAGTGGAAGTCGTTGAATTTTATCGACGAGCAACCCGCACGCCGCGCCCAGTGGATCATGCAAGAATTATTGGCAGATACACTTCAGCCAAACCAAGAATTATTCGTGAAAGTGCGTTTCCAGCAAGGTGAGCGTTACCTTGAGCGCTTACGCATTCAAGATAACAACACGTTAGCACTGCCTTCACCTGATGCTAGCTCAGCCGTTCCAGCCCCCGCTTTTAAAACCGGCGGAACTTATTTGCTGGTGGGCGGTTTAGGCCCCATTGGTGAGTTAGTGTGTCAGCATTTGGCGAGTCAATATCAAGCCAATATTGTGATTGTGTCCCGAGGCGATTTAAATGCCACCAAGCAAGCACAAATACAGGCGTTAACAGCAATGGGGGCAAGGGTTCACTACGAACAAGCGGATGTCACCCATGAGCCTGCCTTGGCAGCCGCAATGCAACGTATTTTGTCGCAATTCAGTACCATCAATGGCGTGATTTTGTTGGCCAATCAGGTGCAAGACGAAATTGTGGTGAACAAGCAATGGAACGACTTTCACACCAATATTCAAACCAAAATTCAAAGCTGCTTATTGCTGGATAAACACACGCAAACACAACCTCTTGATTGCTTCTTGATGTTTTCCTCCATTGCCGCGTTTGGTATTCCCGGTTCTTGCGATTACGCCTACGGCTCGGCGTTCCAAAATGCCTTTGCACAACACCGTAATCGTTTGGCGAAACGCGGGCTTCGTCACGGTTTTGCCAGCAGCTTATGTTGGGGACCTTGGACAGTGGATTACTACTTGCGCCAAGAGCAAGCCGCGGGCGACGACACCGATCGTATGCGTAAATTCGCCCAGCAAGGCACGGATTTAATCACCCTAGATGCGGCTGTAAGTGTGTTCGATAACGCTAATTTAGCCAACGCCCCTGTTGTAGGTGCGGTTGCCGTTGCCGATCGCCAAACCTTCCTGAAGGTTATGGGTTTGCAAGCGGAGCCAGAAACCGAGCAAGTGCCCGTTACCGAAACCGCGAACACGCGCGTTTCTACAGCAACAACCACAACCACAACCACAACCACAACCACAAGCACAGACGACCCTGTTGAAGCGCAAATTAGCCAGTGGGAACAAGCGTTAGAAAAGGGCGAATGGCTCGACATCAACCGCGTGAAATCCGGTTTATCGATGGACGAAATTAAGGTGATGCCGCCTGCGCTTATCCATCGTTTACATAGCGTATTAAGCGCGTGTCAGCAGCAAAAAACACCCGCGCCAGTTGCAGAAACGCCAGTGAGCGCGCCAAGCAAAACACCGACGGAAATACCAACAGAAACATCAGGCGAAACACCCGAGGTTTCCGATGTGGTGGCTCAAACCGTCGCAACCGTGCTGGAGCTGAACGACATCGATCACGAGGAAACCTTCCAAAACTATGGCATGGATTCCATTGTGGCGATGCAGCTTGTCACCCGCTTAGAAAAACAACTCAAGGTGGATATTCAGCCAAGCTGGCTGGTGGACTTCCCCACAGTTGCAAGCTTTTCTGAGCATCTTGAAAACCAAAAAGTCAGTGTGTAGGAGGCGAAAATGGGATCGATAGAAGACATTTTAGGTGTATCGCCAAACAATGAAAGCTCGGCGCAAGCCGCAACAGACAACACGCCTCATGCTGGTAGCAACAGTAAGGTGAGCTTTAGCCTCATCTTCTTTTCGGATGTGATTAAAGGCATTGCCGATAAACAAAAGTATGAGTTTATGCGTGACCTCACCGTCTTTGCGGATAACGAAGGCTTTGAAGCCGTGTATTTCCCCGAGCGTCACTTTAGTGAATTTGGCTCGATATACGCCAATTCATCCATTATTTGTTCTTACTTAATTCCGCAAACCCAGCGCATTCGTTTTCGTACCGCAGGGATTTCCTTGCCGTTACATCATCCTGCGGAAGTGGTGGAAACATGGGCCATGAACGACATTTTATCCGATGGTCGTGTGGACTTAGGTTTTGGCTCTGGCTGGAATATTCAAGACTTCATTTTAGCACCGGATAACTACCACAATCGCCGTGAAATTTGCGGTGAACGTATTGACCAAGTGCAACGTTTGTGGCGCGGGGAAGCCGTTGAATTCACTGGCCCAGACAACCAAACCTTCCCGATTCAAGTGTTCCCAAAACCCACACAAAAAACACTAAACGTATGGTTGTTGGTGGCACAAAACGAACAGGCTTTCTACTTTGCCGGCAAGCAAGGCTACAACGTGTTCACCATGTTGTATGGCATTGATATGCAAGAAATGGCGAAGAAGATTGCGCTGTACCGAAAAGGCCGTGAAGAAGCTGGTTTAGACCCACAAAGCGGCAAAGTCTCGTTGATGTTGCACACGCATTTAGGCGCGGATATTCCCGCCGTGCAGCAAAAAGTGGAAGCGCCGTTTAAAGATTACATTGCCAGCACTATTGACGCCCACGTGAAAGCCGGACTCGGTAAAGACAAAGGCGTGGATGAAGTGAGTCAGGCAGAAAAAGACAAGGTATTGGAGTACGCCTATCAGCGCTATTTCAAAACCTGCGCGCTCTTTGGTGGGGTGGAAGATTGCCAGCCATTAGTCGAGCAAGCCATTAGCGCCGGTGTAAACGACATTGTGTGCTTAATGGATTTTGGCGTGGATTACGACTCGGTGAAGGCATCGTTGCCATACCTTAAACAGCTAAGCGCCCTGTACTAGGGGGAGCAAAATGAATACAGAACAAGAATTACAAGCTATTTCCGCGCTTCTCGGCGAGACTAACACCGATGAAGCGAGCACCGGCGCTGCCGTTTCCGAAAATCACAATAGCCAAAATGATCAGCAGAGCATTGCCATTATTGGTGTTGCCGCACAATTACCCAGTTGTGATTCTGTGCAGGCGTTTTGGCAAGCTCTCGCCAATGGCGATGACCTCATTCGTGAATTCCCGTCAGATAGATTCGACTGGCAAAGTGCCGCGAATCAATACGACCCAGAATTACTCGACGAAGCGCCACAGTGGGCAGGTAGCATCGACAAGGTTTTTCACTTCGATGCCGATTTTTTCAATGTGCCAGCGGAAGCCGCCAGCCTAATAGACCCGCGTCAGCGTTTGCTTATGCAAAACGTGTATCACTGTATTGAAGATGCGGGTTACGCTCCCAGCGCCCTAAAAGGTTCGCGCACCGGCGTGTTTATTGGTGCAGAAGACAGCGAGTATCAACTTAGCTTGCAACAAGCCGGTATCTTCAACGATTTTAGCGGATCGTCGGCGATGTTAGCCAATAACATTGCGTATTACTTCGATTTTTGCGGTGCAAGCCAAGTGGTGAACACTTTGTGTTCCAGCGGCGCGGTGGCGTTACATCACGCCATTTCTGCATTACGTGCGGGCGAAATGGAGCAAGCCATTGTTGCCGCCGCCAATTTATTATTGCGTCCTGAGCCGTTCATTGGCTTAACACAAATGGCGCAGCTTAGCCCGTCGCGCACCTTACATTCGTTTGGCGAAAAGGCCGATGGGTTTATTCGCTCCGAAGGCGTGATTAGCTTGCTGTTAAAACCCTTAGCGCAAGCACAAAAAGACAAAGACGCCATTTACGCCGTGGTGAAAAATTCGGCGGTGAACTTTAATGGTCAAGGTGGCATGTCGATGGCATCGCCCAATGTGGCTGCCCATGTTGAGGTCATTAAACAGTGTTACCAAAATGCCGACATTTCCCTTGCTGATTTGGACTACATTGAAGCGCAAGGCATGGCAACAACGGTTTCGGACATTGCCGAATGGAGCGCCTTTAACAAAGCTATACGCCAACTTGGCGAAGCGCAAAATCAGCCCATTGCAGAAGGTCAGGTGGCCATTAGCACCTTAAAACCCACGCTAGGGCACATGCATGCAGCCTCTTCTTTGGGCGCGATGTTAAAAGTGATTGCGAGCTTTAAACAGCAAACCCTTTTCGGTATTGCGCACTTTGAACACGCCAGCGACGATTTAGATACCGACCAGTCACCTTGTCGTTTACTTGCCGCTAACGAAGCATGGCAAGGCAAAGACAATCGCCCGCGATTGGCAGCCGTTCATTCTTACGGCATTGGTGGCAATAACGCCCACATTTTGTTGCAGGAATACACGCCTTCACAAGCAAGCGAAGGGGCTAGCTCAGCGGGAGATGTTGCCGCTAATGTCGCAATTAAAGACACGGTAACACTGCCAGTCAGCGCAAAAACCGACGCGCAACTAACGCAGGTCATTAGTCAGTTATCCGAGGCGCTTTGCCAGCTTTCAAAAACAGCTTCAGAGCAAGCTTCAAACACCGAAGCATCAGCAACACTCGCCTCGATTCAACGCACTTTGATGCAAGGTCGCGACAGCTTTTCAGCGCGCGCTGTACTGCGTGTTAATGTCAGCGAGTTTGCCGCACATACCGGGTTTTCTGTGGCGGCTATTCAAGTGCTTAGAGCGAACGACGCGGATTCAAGTGCAGTCGACGCTTTGCCTGCGCCTATGCAACAGTGGCTTGCGGGCAAAACGCCGGATTGGTCTGACTTTGCTAACGCATTGACCGCGCCACGTTGTCACTTGCCTGTGTACCCGTTTGCAGGTGAGTTTTTCCGTATAGAAGCGGGGCGTATAAACGAAGGGCGTATAGAAGCGAGTGCTGCTTCTGCTACAAGGGCAGCAAAAGCCACTGGATTTAGCGAATTGCTTGCTAGCAGCGCCACGACAGAGCAGGCGGCCATCACTTACGTGACGCAATTTATTCAAAAAGCCATGCACCGTAATAACAACGATTTAACGCCACAAACCACGTTTGTCGATTACGGTGTGGATTCCTTAATTATGGTGCGCCTTGGTCGCGCTATCGAAAAAGAAATGCAAGTCAAACTCACCGGCAGAGACTTTATGCAATGCCCCGATATTGGTGCGTTAAGCCGTTTAGTGAGCAGCAAAATGAAGGTCAATCAGCAAGCAAAAAGTGCAGCCTCAGAGGCCGACGCGAAAAGCATCGCCGCGCTGAACAAGTTTAAATCCGGCGAGCTGAGTCTTGATGACCTTAAAAAACTGGTGAAATAAACATTTAGCCCTGATCTCACCAACGTGGGGTCAGCACGCCATGCAATGCGTTGCTGGCAAGAAGTCGTTTTGTTCAGGCTAACTCGCAACAAGAGTTAAGCGAAAAAGTAGCAAATTGGTTTAAAAGTGCAGCAAGCGAGGACATAAGCGGCTGCAACGGCGAGGGAAGGCCGACGAATTGGAAAATCCATGATGATTAATGACGATATTTTAAAAGCATTCAAAGAAGGTACGTATTCAGCAGAGGAAGTTCTAGCGTTGCTGAAGGCAAATGAAAACTCAGTCGCGCTTTCAGAAAATCAGCACGGATTATGGTTACTTCACAAACTCGCGCCCGCATCCAGTGCGTATAACGTGCCGGTGTGTTTTCGCATGCCAGCGGTGGAGCCTGCACATTTTGAGCAGGCGTGTCGCACGGTATTGCAACGTCACAGCATTTTAAATGGTGCGTTTGTTGAAAATAACGAAGCCAATGATCGCCCGGAATATCAGGCTAACGACGATATTCGCCTTAATTGTACCTTTACCGATGCCAGCTTGCTAAGCGAAGACGAGCTAAACGCGGCGATTCAGGCAGAATCTCACGCGCCTTTTAACCTAGCACAAGGCAACCTAATTCGTTTTAACCTGTTTACTCAAGATGATACCTGCACCGTGCTCATTGTGGTGCATCACATTGTGTTTGATGGCAGCTCGATTCCGGTGTTGTTGGAAGACTTGTTGTTGTCGTTAAAAGCCATTAGCGCAGGGCATGAGCCAGATAGCAGCGCGGGCTTAAGCGAACTTACTACCCAATACAGCGACTATGTGCGCTGGGAACAGGATTTCTTAGCCAGTGAAAAAGGCGCGGAAGCCAAAGCCTACTGGACCAAACAACTGGCTGGCACTTTACCTGCGTTGCAGCTTGCCAATGAATCCGATGCCGAACATAGCGTGTTAGATGCCGCTGGCTCAGCTTTTAGTCAGATGCTTAGCGCGGAGCAAAACGAAAATATAAACAACTTATGTAAGCAGTTACGCATTAACGCCTCGGTGTTTTTCCTTGGCTTATTTAAAGTGGTGTTAAGCCGTTATTGTCACGAGCAAGACATCATCGTTGGTATGCCAACGCAAGCGCGTCCATCGGCAGAATTCGACAGCCTAATTGGCTATTTTGTGAATATGTTGCCACTGCGCTCGCAAGTGGAAGAAAACATGCCGCTCACTCAATTGTTTAACGATGTATCGCTAACCTTGGTGGATGCAGTAGATCAAGCGCATTATCCCTTCCCGCAACTGGTGCGCGATTTAGGTTTGTCCACGCAACAACAAAGCAACCCTGTATTCCAAGTGGCGTTTGCTTATCAAAATCAATCCATGGTGAGCTTTGTTGCTAGTGAAGCCGGGCTTGCCGCCATGCAAGGCATTGAGGTGGTGGATTCAGTACAACAGCAAGGCGAATTCAAACTCTGCTTAGAAGTGATTGAAAGCCACGCTGGTTTTGAGCTTGGCTTTAAATACGACAGTCACAAGTACAGCGATGCAATGATCCACACCTTAATGGGCCATTACACGCGCCTTATCGACGACGTATTACAGCATGCCTCAAACAGCTTAGAAAGCGTGACCGTGGCCCAATGCAACTTCATTTCTGATGACGATATTCACCAAGAATTATGGCATTGGAATCAAACCGAGCGCGACTTCCCAAGCGAAGTGTGTGTGCATACCTTGTTTGAAGCGCAAGTTGCAGCAAATCCCGATGCTATTGCTTTGGTTTTTGAGAATAAAACACTCACTTACGCCGAATTAAACCAACGCGCCAACCAACTTGCACATTATTTGCGTGAACAAGGCGTTGGCCCAGATCAGCTTGTTGGCTTGTGTTTAGAGCGCTCATTCGACATGGTAATTGGCATTTATGCCATCTTAAAAGCCGGTGGGGCGTATGTGCCTATCGACCCGGGTTATCCGCAAGATCGCGTGCAATACATGATTGAAGATTCTGGGGTAGACATCATCCTCAGCCAATCGCATTTAAGCGAATTGCTCGTGGCGTCTGCTAGCAACAAAACGCGCGTGCTTTTCCTTGATAATCAAACCGATGCCAAAGGCGCGGATTTAGGCTTAAGCCAGCAAGCGCAAACCAATTTAGATGTTGAGCCGTTGGGCTTAAACGCTACACATTTGGCTTATCTGATTTATACCTCGGGATCTACGGGGCAGCCCAAGGGCGTGATGATACCGCATCGTGGTTTAGTGAACCGCGTGCATTGGATGCACGGCCGTTACGGCATGGACCAAAGCGATGTGGTGCTGCAAAAAACGCCCTTTAGTTTTGATGTGTCGGTGTGGGAATTCATCTGGCCGATGATTTCCGGCGCGCGTTTAGTGATTGCCAAGCCAGATGGTCACAAAGAACCAGCGTATTTGTGCGATTTAATTCGCCAAGAGCAAGTTACCAAACTGCATTTTGTGCCTTCCATGCTAAGCATTATGTTAGCGCACGAAGACATCGCGCTTTGTCCGTCTATCAAACAGGTTTTCTGTAGCGGTGAAGCCTTATCAAAAGCGTTAGTTACGGGCTTTTTTGCCACAGGTACGCACGCGGAATTACACAATTTATATGGTCCAACCGAAGCTTCTATTGATGTCAGTGACTGGCAATGTGATGCCAATTCACCGCTGTTTACTGTGCCTATTGGTAAGCCTATCGACAACATTCAATTGTATGTGTTGGACTCGCAAAAACGCCCGCTGCCGCAAGGTTTAGCCGGAGAGTTATACATTGGCGGCGTTGGCTTAGCGCGCGGTTACTTAAACAAAGAGGCGTTAACCGCCGAGAAATTTATCGCCAATCCGTTTAGCCAAGATGCTGCTTCTAAGCTGTATCGTACTGGCGATTTAGTGCGCCGTTTAGCTGACGGTAATTTGGACTTTATCGGACGCATGGACAACCAAGTGAAGTTAAGAGGTTTCCGCGTTGAATTGGGTGAAATTGAAACTCAGCTAATGGCACAAACTGGCGTGGCAGGGTGTGCGGTGGTGATTAAAACCGATGAGCACAACGAAAAACGCTTAGTGGCGTATGTCGTGCCAGACAGCCAAAGCGCCAGCGAAGCGCTAATAGCGCCGGAATATTTAAAACAACAGCTTGGGCAGCTTTTACCGGATTACATGGTGCCTTCCGCGTTTGTGATGATGCAGGCGTTACCGCTTACACCTAATGGCAAGTTAGACCAACGCGCCTTGCCGATGCCGGATGCCGATGACTTTAGTCGCAAAGCCTACGTGGCTCCGCAAGGCGATGTTGAGCGTCAACTGGCGCAAATTTGGCAAGACATCTTAAACATTGAGGCGGTGGGTCGCGACGACAACTTCTTCGACTTGGGCGGGCACTCGTTATTGGCAACCAGTGTGGTGAGCCAAGTGCGTAAGATGCTTGATGTGGAAATGCCGTTAAAAGCGTTTTTTGCGCATCCCACGCTGCAAGATTTAGCCGATGTCATTGAAAACCTGAACCCGAGTTTGTCGATTCCGTTGGTTGCTGTGGATCGCAATGCCGATTTGCCGCTTTCCTATGCACAGCAACGTTTGTGGTTCTTAGCCGAGCTTGAACAAAGCAGTGCTAACTACAACATTCCGCTGGCGCTACGTTTAGATGGCGCGTTGGATGTGAAAGCGTTAAATGCCAGCATCGACGCCATTATTGCCCGCCACGAAGTGTTGCGAACGCGTTTAGTTGCTCAAGATGAATCGGCCGAGCAACAAGTGTTGCAAGTGATTGATGCGCCGTTCAGCTTAAACCTTGTTGCTGAATCGGTGGAAAACGAAGCGCAGGCACAAAATATTGCTTTAGTGGAATCCCAAGCCGATTTTGATTTAAGCGCCGATCACTTAATTCGCGGTCGCTTGGTGAAGCTCGCGGAACAACAACATGTGTTGCTGATAACGATGCATCACAGCGTGTCTGACGGTTGGTCGCTGGGTGTGTTCTTCAAGGAATTCGCGCATTTTTACGGGGAATTGACAGGCGAGGCAGATCAAGAGCCGCTAGCAGAATTAACGATTCAGTACGCCGATTATGCTCAGTGGCAGCGTCAGTGGTTGTCCGGTGAAAATCTCGACGAACAACTGGGTTACTGGAAAACCCAATTAGCCGATTTAGAAATGGAATCGGCCTTGCCAACGGACCGTTCGCGTCCGGCGGTAAAATCTTACAAAGGCGCGATCATTCGCAAGCCGCTATCAGCAGAATTGGTGGGCCATTTGCAGCAGTTAAGCCAGCAACACGGTGCGACTCTGTACATGACCCTACTCACCGCGTTTAACACACTTTTACACCGTTATTCTGGCAAAACCGACATTGCTGTGGGCAGCCCCATTGCCAATCGTAGCCGCGCCGAGTTAGAGCAACTTATCGGCTTTTTTGTGAATACCTTGGTGATGCGTACGGATGTGTCGGGCAACCCCAGCTTTGTTGAGTTGCTCAACCGGGTGAAAGACACCGCGCTTAGCGCTTATAGCCATCAAGACATTCCATTTGATTACCTTGTTGAGCAGTTACAGCCTGAAAGAAGCATGAGCTATTCACCCTTCTTCCAAGTGATGTTTGTGCTGCAAAACATGCCCTTGTACCCCGAAGTGGGTGGTCAAAATGAGAGTGTTCAAAATGAGGATGGTCAAGGCAATCAGGCGTTGAAAGTGTCCAGTTTTGACTATCAACAAAGCTTGGCAAAATACGACCTAACACTCAATCTGTTCGAAATGCCTGATTCAGCCGGGTTAATGTGCGAGTGGGAATACAACACCGACTTGTTCAACGCCGACACCATCGAGCGCTTGTTTGCTCATTACGAGCAATTGTTGAAGCAGATTGTGGCACACCCGCGCGACAGCATCGCAAATTACGAACTTATGCAAACCGAAGAATACACACAAGTGTTGGCGTATTCTGTGGGCGTGCTCTCGGATTATCCGCGCGATAAAACCGCCTTCCAGCTATTTGAAGCGCAAGCAGAAAGCACACCTGATGCGGTTGCCTTAATTTGGCGCGAGCAGCAAGTGTCGTATCAAACACTCAATGCCCAAGCCAACCAACTAGCGCATTACTTGATGGCGCAAGGCGTTCAGCCGGGCGACAAAGTGGCCGTTAGCTTGCCTGATAATATCAGCACCATTAGCGCGTTTCTTGCTATTAACAAAGCGGGCGCGGCTTACGTGCCGCTTGATGCCGCCTTACCAGAACAACGTTTACGTTATTTGCTAGGCGATGTTGCCCCACGTTTGTTAGTGACCCACAGCAGCTTGGTTGCCACCTTGCCACAAGATATGGCGCTTAATTGCTTGTGTGTGGATGAAGAACAGGCGCAAATGCGCGCGCAGGTGCAAACCAATCCTGCTATTGAAGTGAAACCTAGCGATTTGGCTTATGTGATTTACACTTCGGGCTCTACTGGCTTGCCAAAAGGCGTGCTAGTGCCGCATAGCGGTATTACCCGTTTGGTGCGCGACAATCACTTCCATGAATTCAATAGCAGCACCGTTATGCTGCAAACCTCCACGCTCATTTTCGATGCGGCGACATTGGAAATTTGGGGGCCGCTGGCCAATGGCGGCACTTTGGTGTTGTATCCAGAAGCTTACTTTGATGTTGAAAAACTCAGCGAGGTGGTGAATCAGTTTCAAGCCAACACGTTATGGTTAACCGCAGGTTTGTTCAATCAGTGGAGCTTGGTGTTCAACGACATGCCAAGCCTAACCAAGCTAATGGCAGGCGGTGATGTGGTTAAACCCGCCATTGTGGAACGTTTTTACAATGCCTTGCCCAACCTTGAGATCATGAACGGTTATGGGCCAACGGAAAACACCACCTTTACCGCGTGTTATTCTGCGCCGCGACCATTGTCGCTGATGGCTGGTGCGAAACCGAATAACAGCGAGAGTGACGGTTCAGATACCAGCGCTATGTTGGCATCTTTGCCGCTAGGGCAAGCGATAGCAGGCACGCAATGTTATGTGCTGGATGCCAGCTTGCAACTGGTGCCAATTGGTGCAATTGGTGAGCTGTGCGTGGCGGGTGATGGCCTCGCCCAAGGCTACTTAAACAAGCCAGAACTCACAGATGAGAAATTCGTTCATAACCCATTTAGTCGCGATCCCAATGCGCGCATGTACCGCACAGGCGACTTAGTACGCCGTTTGCCAGACGGTAACTTGCAGTTCTTCGGGCGCATGGATAACCAAATTAAATTACGAGGTTTCCGTGTGGAGTTGGGCGAAATTGAAACCGCCTTGCTTGCACTAGATGAAGTGTTAGCTTGCGTAGTGACCTTATCCCGCTCACAAGCACAGAGCGCTTCTGACGCGGGCAATGAAGACACCAAATTAGTGGCATATGTGGTTGAAAATGCATCGGCAACAGCAGCCGATGCGGATTCAGAAACCTCTCTTACCCCGGATTTTCTTAAAGCCAGCTTGGCGCATGCATTACCGGATTACATGGTGCCAGCGGCGTATGTATTTTTACCAGAATTACCACTCACCATTAACGGGAAAGTGGATTATCGCGCCTTGCCTGCACCGGATGCCAGTGCCTTTGAGCGCAAAGATTACCTTGCTCCGCAAACTCAAGTGGAGCATCAATTGGCGTCTATCTGGCAGTCGGTTCTTGGCCTCAGTGCCAATAGCGTTGGCTTGGACGATAACTTTTTCAACCTTGGTGGACATTCTCTTCTTGCCACTCGCGTGGTTACGCAAATTCGCCACTTGTTCGACATCGACATGCCATTACAAACACTCTTTGAACAACCCACATTACGAAGCCTCGCGGCGGCGGTAACTAGTATGAATCCAACTCTTGCACAAGGCGCGGATGATGCCAGCATCAAGCCTGTTTCCCGTACTCAGCCTTTACCTTTATCTTATGCACAACAACGCTTATGGTTCCTAGCAGAGTTGGAAGGTAATAGTGCCAATTACAACGTACCTTTAGCCTTGCGTTTAAAAGGCGAATTGGATGAAGTCCTGCTAAATCAGGCGTTAGATCACATTATTGCGCGCCATGAGTCCTTGCGTACGCGTTTGGTGAAAGTGGAAGGGCAAACGCTTCAACACATCGACGCCCCGTTTTCATTGGCATTAAGCGCAGAAAACGTAACCGATGAACAGGTTGCTAGCGAAGTGATTGCAACAGAAGCGGCCTTGGCGTTTGACCTAAGCCAAGACAGGCTAATTCGAGCTCGTTTATTGCGTTTAAGCGAAAAAGAGCATGTGTTGATGATTAACTTGCATCATAGCGTGACCGATGGTTGGTCGATGATGCTGTTCTTCCAAGAATTGTCGCAAAGTTATGCTGCACTACATGCAGGTACGCAACCAAATTTACCGGCGCTTTCTATCCAATATGCGGATTACGCGCATTGGCAACGTGAGTGGTTTACTGGCGATACCCGTGAAGCGCAAATGAATTACTGGAAGAAACAATTGGCGGGGCTTGAACCCGTGTCGCCAGTGCCAGCGGACAAACCGCGTCCGGCGCTAAGAAGCTACCGTGGTGCGGTGTTGAATCAAAGCATTCCGCAGGATGTGGTTGACGCATTGAACACCTTAAGTCAGCGCGAAGGTGTGACCTTGTACATGACTTTGCTAGCAGCCTTTAATGTGTTGTTACACCGTTATTCTGGGCAAACCGACATTGCTGTAGGCACACCCATTGCCAACCGAAATCGCGCGGAAATTGAAAACCTTATTGGCTTCTTTGTGAATACCTTGGTGATGCGCTCCAACGTTTCAGGCAATCCGTGTTTCAGCGATTTACTGTCGCGCGTGCGTCGTATGGCAATGGATGCTTACGCCAACCAAGATGTGCCTTTCGACTATTTAGTTGAGCAGCTTCAACCTACACGCAGCACCAGCTACTCGCCGTTTTTCCAAGTGATGTTTGTGTTGCAAAACATGCCCTCTTACCCAATGGCAGACGATGCGTTACAAGTAGAAGAGTTTGCTTTTGAACAGCGCACCGCCAAGTTCGATTTAACCTTTAACTTGTTCGAAAAAGGCGATGGCATGTCTTGCGAGTTGGAATACAACACCGACTTATTCGACGAAGCTACCATTGCGCGTTTATTCGAGCATTACCTTGCCTTGTTAAAAGGTATTATTGCCGACCCACATGCGCACATTTCCAGCTACGAATTGCCTACGAGCGAGCAGCCATCAAGCAATGCATTAGCAGCGTTTGAAGCCTTGCCATACGCAGCACAAAGCTTGCATGAGCAATTTGAAACAATGGCTCAGCAACATGCTTCTCGTCGCGCGTTAGAAATGCAACAAGCGGGCGCATTGCACAGCGTGGATTACCAAACGCTTAATCAGCAAGCCAACAAACTGGCGCACTATTTAAGTCAGCAAGGCGTAAAAGTCAATCATTTTGTGGGCTTGTACGCCCAGCGTGGATTCGACATGGCCGTGTCGATTCTGGCCATTTTAAAAGTGGGCGCAGCTTATGTGCCTATCGACCCGAAGTCACCGCAAGATCGCGTTGCTCACATCATCGAAGACAGCGGCATTCAAGTGCTGTTAAGTGAAACCAGCTTAAGTGCAGAGTTAGATGCCTGCTTGAATCAATTACAAAGTGCGCAGCAAGTGGCGGCATTGAACATCATTAATGTCGATGCAATTCAAGCCCAGCGCGAAGCGTGCGATGCCAATTGGCAAAGCGATTTTGCTGCAACGCCAAACACACCGGCCTACGTAATTTACACCTCGGGTACAACAGGCAAACCGAAAGGCGTATTGCAGTCGCATCACAGCGTATTGCGTTTATTTAGCGCCACTCAGCCAGATTTTAACTTCAGCGAAAACGATGTTTGGACGCTATTCCACTCCATCGCGTTTGACTTTAGCGTGTGGGAATTGTGGGGCGCCTTGTTGTTTGGTGGCAAGTTGGTGATCCCAAGCCATGAAATGACGCGCGACGTTGAGCAATTTGTGGCTCTGTGCGAGCAAACCAAGGTCACGGTATTAAACCAAACGCCGTCGGCCTTTAAAGCCTTCACCCAAATGGCGGTGAAACAAAACGCGCCGCTGAGCCATTTACGTTATGTGATTTTTGGTGGTGAAGCGCTAGAGCTAGACACCCTAACCCCTTGGTGGGCGCATTACGCCGAAGACAAACCGGCATTAATTAACATGTATGGTATTACCGAAACCACGGTTCACGTTACCTACAAGCCAGTGCAAAAAGACGCTTTCGGGCAATCGCTCATTGGTCGCCCGCTACGCGACCAAACCATTTACCTGCTGGATGCGTCCTTACAGCCTGTGCCTCAAGGCGCGGAAGGCGAAATTTACGTGGGTGGGGCAGGTTTATCTTTAGGTTACTTGAATCAACCGGCGTTAACCGCAGAGCGTTTCATTAATAACCCGTTTGCCAGCAACGAGATGCTGGCTCTGGGTTATAGCAAGTTATACAAAACCGGCGATTTAGCGCGGGTGAATAACGATGGCGAGTTGGTGTATTTAGGCCGTAACGACAATCAGGTGAAAGTGCGTGGCTTTAGGATTGAGCTGGGCGAAATTCAACATCACTTGAACCAGTTGCCGTATTTAAAAGATGCCTTAGTTTCTTGGTATAAAGCGCCGGTTTCTGCTGAGCAAGATGCAAGTGATCAAGGGCATGCTGATCAAGGGTATATTGTCGCCTACGCGATTTTAGCCGAGAGCGACAACGCAGCAACGCAAGCACAACAATGGCGCGATGATTTAGCGCAAAAAGTGCCAGATTACATGCTACCAGTGAGCTTGAACTTCCTTGAGTCATGGCCGCTGACCACTAACGGCAAGATCGACAAAAACGCCTTACCCGCACCCAGCTTAACGCATCAGGTTGAGTTTGTTGCGCCACAAACCGACGAAGAAATACTGTTGGCAAAAGAGTGGGCCAAGGTGCTGCAAATGGATTGGCAAAGCATTAGTGCCAACGACAATTTCTTTAACTTAGGCGGTCATTCCCTGTTGATGATCAACTATCGTTCGGCCTTAATTGAAGCTGGATACGACCTGCCTGTTACCGAGTTATACAAAAATCAAAGTTTAGCGCAGCTTGCTAAAAAATTAGCCAGTGCAGAAGCCGCACCAACACCTGCGTCGGGGATACCTGAAAATTGCTTCAAGATTTCTCCAGACATGCTGCCAATGGTGTCCTTAAGCCAAAGCGAGTTGCGTAATATCGAGCAACAAGTACAAGGCGGAAGCACCAATATTCAAGACATCTACCCCTTGTCGCCACTGCAACAAGGTATGTTGTTCCACGCGATTGCATCGCCTGAAGCCGACCCTTACGTCACCAAATCCTTATTGAAGTGCCAAGACGAAGCCGCATTCACCCGCTTTATTGGCGGTGTGGAATACGTGATGAAGCGTCACGACACAATGCGCACGCAGTTCATTTATCAGGGCGTATCTGCGCCAGTACAAGCGGTGTTGCGCGAAGTCAGCTTGCCCATTGTTGAACTCGACGTACCGGAAAATGTCACCGACGTAGCGGCGTGGATGATTGAGCAATACACGCCGATTCAAGCATCTATTTGCTTGGACTCTGCGCCGTTAATTCGCTTGCACATCGCGCGTCAAAAAGACGCGCAAGGCAACCATGCCGTGTACGTGATGTTCCTGCATCATCACGCCATTGAAGACAACGTGTCGCTACGCGTGATTGAGTCGGAAATGGACGCGTATTTAGTCGCGCAAAGTAAAGGCGAAATGGCACCGATTGACCCAGCCGACCAGCCGACCATTCAATACCGCGACTTCATTTGGCAAAGCATGCAGTTAGACCAAGCGGCCGCTGTTTCCCACTTTGCACAGCAACTTGCTGATGTGGAAGAGATTGCCGCGCCATTTGGTTGTAGTGTTGAAATGAGCGAATACGGCGACATGACGCACTTAACACAAGCGTTACCCGCGTCGTTAACCAAAGAATTAGAGGCATTTGCTCAAGCCCAAGGTGTGAGCTTGTCTACTGTACTTCACCTTGCTTGGGCCATGGTAATTGGTGCAACCAGCGGCACACAAGATGTGGTATTTGGTTCGGTATTATCGGGGCGCATGCAAGGCGTGCCCGGCATTGAACGTATGGTGGGATTGTGTATTAACACCTTGCCTGTGCGCGTGAAGCTGGAAAATGTGAGCTTGCACGATGCATTGCAACAAACTCACAACGCCGTAAATGCTTTGTTAGATTACGAATTAGCGCCACTGACCTTAATTCAAAGCGAATTAAAAAAACGTGGTGTGATAGCCGCGGGCAGTGATTCAAATAGTGCTGCGCCATTGTTTAACACCATTTTAAACTGTCGAATGCAAAACGATAGCCAAGCAATGGAATTGCAAATGGCGCATGCAGGTGATCAAGGTATTGAAGCTGTGTGGACAGAA
Organism: Alteromonas sp. a30; assembly: GCF_026788005.1. GTDB lineage: Bacteria > Pseudomonadota > Gammaproteobacteria > Enterobacterales > Alteromonadaceae > Paraneptunicella. Next base: position 3,410 of record NZ_JABEPE010000021.1, on the reverse strand, counting down.
GAACACAGCAACTATCCGGTATCGGCGTCGGTTGATTTTGTGAACGGTGAACTGAGCGTATCGCTTGAAGTGCAAACGCAATTAAATGCACAGCGCTTCTATGACTATTTTGAAAACTTGCTAAGCCGCATGGTTGTCAGCACGTCGACAACGCACTTAAGCCAGTTGAACCTGTTGGGCGAAGCCGAAACACAGCGTTTACTTAATGACTTTAACGCAACACACACCGATTGGGATTTAACCACAACGGCCGCGCAACTTTTTGAAGCGCAGGTGGGAGCTCACCCAGATGCACTAGCCTTAGCGTTCGAATCCGGCGAGGTGGCGAATACAGTGACGGAGGTCACTTATGCAGAACTTAATGCGCAGGCAAACCAAGTTGCCCATTATCTGTTAGCACAAGGGGTTCAGCCAAACCAATGTGTTGGATTGTGCGCTGAGCGCAGCAGTCACATGATTGCTGCGATTTTAGGTATTATGAAAGCGGGCGCAGCTTACGTGCCAATCGACCCGGCATATCCCGATTCTCGTATCGCCCACATGCTAAGCGATTCCGCGCCAGTGTTGGTGTTGGTTGATGCTGAACATCATGAGAAAGTCAGCGCCAATGTGAAAGCTGATTCAACCACAGTTGTCACCTTAAACGCGGCTGCTTTTGCTGAGCAGTCGCAAAGTAACCTTGGTTCAACGTTGTCGAGCGATAACCTTGCTTACGTGTTGTATACCTCGGGCTCAACGGGTTTGCCAAAAGGCGTTCAGGTAGAACAGCGTCAGTTAATGAACTTCATTTACAACGCCCAACACACTTATGACATGAGTGCCCGCGACCGCATGTTGCAGTTCTCCACGGTGAGTTTTGATATTTCCGTTGAAGAGATTTTTGCTTCCTTGTGTAGCGGCGCAACCTTGGTGTTGCGTAGTGATGAATGGTTACAAGATGCCACGCAATTCTGGCGCTTGTGCGACAAACACCGCATTAGCGTGTTGAGTTTACCCACCGCGTTCTGGCATCAAATGGTAACAGACAGCGCCGCGCCGGAATCCTTACGTTTAGTGATTGTTGGTGGTGAAGCCATCAGCCAAAGCAAAGCCGCACGCTGGTTCAGCCGAAACGCCGAGCGTCCGGTGCGCCTAATGAACACTTATGGCCCAACCGAAACCACGGTGACTGCCACCGCGTTTGAAGTGACAGCCGAGAATGTGGATGCTGCGACCAATGAAAACGCCATTCCTATTGGTAAGCCCAATAAAAACACACAAGTATATGTGTTGGATGCCAACCAAAATCTTGTACCGCAAGGCGTCATCGGAGAAATGTATATTGCCGGAGAAAGCCTTGCGCGTGGCTATCTGAATCGCGATAAAGAAACCCGCGAGGCATTTGTTGCCAATCCTTTTGCGGATTCAGCGAATGCTCGCATGTATCGCAGCGGCGACCTTGTACGTTGGAATGAAAACGGCGAATTGCTGTTTGAAGGTCGTGCCGATAAGCAAGTAAAAGTACGCGGATTCCGTGTGGAATTAGCTGAAATTGAAAGTCACATTGCTGCGCTTAACGGCGTGGAAAACGTAGCGGTCATTGCGCGTAGCTTACCTGCTGGCGGCAAATCGCTGGTGGCTTATGTCACCGGCAAGCTGCTTAGCTCTGGGCAAACTAGCTCAGGGCAAACCACGATTGACGAGATTCGCGCAGCATTAGCGCAAAAACTCCCGGATTACATGGTTCCAAGCGCCATCATGCACCTTGATGCATTGCCGCTAACGGTGAACGGCAAACTGGATGAGCGCGCCTTGCCGGAGCCAGACGCCGATGCTATGCCAAGCGAAACCTATGTTGCGCCAACAACACCAACGCAAACGGCGCTATGTGAGATTATGGCGCAGGTGTTAGGTGTTGCAAAAGTAGGCATTAAAGACAGCTTCTTTAAACTTGGCGGTAACTCGATTTTATCGATTCAAGTCATTTCTCGCGCCCGTGAGCAAGGCTTGAATTTGAGCATGAAGCAACTTTTCATTGGGCAAAGTATCGAAGCCATTGCAGCGCAAGTGGACGGTGGTAATTCGCTTTCAAACAGTGCGAGCGTGATTAATGTGCCAGCCATTACCCCACAACCTCAGCCTGAGTATTTGCCGCTTTCTTTCACGCAGCGCCGTTTGTGGATTGTTTCCCAAGTGGAAAATGAAAGTGCCGGTTACAATTTGCCAACGGCATTTAAATTTGAAGGTAATGTGTCGGTCGCGGCATTACAAAAAGCGTTTGAGGCCATTATTGAGCGTCACGCCACCTTGCGTACCGTGTTCCGCGAAGAAGATGGCAAAAACAACGGGCAACCGTATCAGCTCATCTTGAAAGACTACAGTTTCAGCATTCATTTCCACGATTTAAGTGGTCTGGATGTCGACAAGCAAGCGACGATGGTGAAGGCGCTCGCCGATGAAGATGCGTTAAAACCGTTCGATTTATCGCAAGATTTAATGCTTCGTGTGAGCTTGCTGAAGCTAGCAGAACAATCGCACGTCATGTTGCTGAATAAGCACCATATCGCCTCCGATGGTTGGTCGTTGAACGTGATGTTCCATGAGCTAATGCAAGCCTACGATGCCATTATTGCGGGTAAGCCTGTTGCCTTCCCAGAACTGCCGGTTACTTATACGGATTATGCTTTGTGGCAGCAAGATTGGATGCAAGGCGATATTCTTGAGCAACACTTAGCATTCTGGCGTGAAGAATTAAAAGGCTTGCAGCAAATTCATAACTTGCCGCTGGATCGCCCGCGTCCTGCTCAGCGAAGCTACAAAGGTGCAAGCTACAGTAGCGTGTTAAGTAAAGATACCACCAATGCCTTAGATGCCTTTAACAAAGCCAACGGCACAAGTTTGTTTATGTCGTTACAAGCCTTGTTGGCAACCTTGGTACATCGCTACAGCGGTGATGAGGATGTGGCGATTGGCTTCTCTATTTCTAATCGCGTACACAAAGAAATTGAAGGTTTGATCGGCTTCTTTGCGAACACCTTAGTGCTTCGCTCGGACGTTTCTGGCAACCCAAGCTTTAGCGATTTCTTAGCGGCAACCCGTGAGCGCAGTTTGTCTGCGTTAGCGCATCAACATTTGCCATTCGAATTGCTGGTGGAAGAGTTAAATCCAGAGCGTAGCTTGTCGCACAGTCCGTTATTCCAAATCATTCTCGTAGTGGATAACAACCCTGTAATGGCGCAAACCGACGATGACTTTAGTGTTACGCCAGTGGATCAGGACTTCCCGGTAAGTAAGTTCGATTTAAGTTTGTTCGCCAGCTACAACGCGCAAGGTCAGCTAACATTGAACTGGGTGTACGCCACCGATTTATTCGATGCCAGCACCATTGAGCGCATGGCGCAGCACTTTGAAGTGTTGCTGGAAGGGGCGTT
>NZ_JABEPE010000020.1 GCF_026788005.1 Alteromonas sp. a30 | reverse complement strand
GGCTCCCCCTCCCCGACTCGAACGGGGGACCTGCGGATTAACAGTCCGTCGCTCTAACCAACTGAGCTAAGGGGGAATCATCATTTTGGAATGTTTGTTCTGTTGGCTCCCCCTCCCCGACTCGAACGGGGGACCTGCGGATTAACAGTCCGTCGCTCTAACCAACTGAGCTAAGGGGGAACAGAACATTAGCCCTGCGAGACTTCTCTCTCAGGACGGGGGCGAATATTAATTATCGTCTGAGCTCCTGTCAACACAGAATTTAATATTATTTATTGGTTGCTTAAGAATGCATCGTTTAAGGCACTTTTTGAGCGTTAAGTGCGGCGCTACGTTTATTATTGCTGGAATTAGGCGTTGTGTTGTGATGGGGCTAACTCAGATAGAATGGTAAGAAATTTGTTATTTATTTTAATACTTGTGTGTTGAAAACGATTCCGTGTGGGCTTAATGCATATAAGTGACGGTTTTATGAAAATTAGATCTATAAATCTTCAAGAAACATGGTTATTTATACAGTATTATAAATAGTGTAACGAACTTATCGGATACAACGCGTTAGTGAAAGCTTACCTCTAAAAATAGTTCTCGGTCCTAATGCCGCGTGAATAGTGGGTTTTTAACAGTTATCCACGAAACCTGTGGATAAATATGTTAATGAAATTCTAATAACCCGCGCAAACCCAATGAAATGGGTGTCAAGTCGAAACCAAGGATTCTTTTTAAAATTTTAATAAATCTATATATAACAATAAGATAAATGTTTGTTGGTAAATAATATTCATGATGAGGTTAAAAACCATACAGTGTTTTTTAGGGTTGTGTGTTTTTTTCTCGAAACGACGCAAAAAAGATCAAATGAAACTTGATTTTTAAAAAAATTACCGTATGGGAAGGTCTGTTTTTGGGTTTCATCCACAGGTTTCTGGAATTGAAAAAAGGATTTTAAAAATAGAGCTACCGAAAGAGGATAACGCTAAGTAATGGAGATAACCCTTAGATGTTATTTGCAGGTTAAATTCGCTGAATTGTATAGATAAGCATTTTGTTTCGAATTGTTGATACAGCGTAGTGTTATACGAGGATATACTCTAGAATGACGTCTAGTCCTTATCCTATGAAGATCGTAGGTAAATAAAGGCAATTCTTAAATTAAACTTCTTGTTTCCCCTGTACCTCATTCCTAAGCGAGCCTAGCTGGGCAAAGTGTGGCGGGTGTGTTTCTGCTGTAGAGATTTTTCTGTGAATACGAAGAAAAAAAATGATCTTTTGAACGGGCCGATTGGGCCAACACTCAAACGGATGACATTACCTGTCGTCTTGAGCATGATCTTATTGATGTCATTTGGTCTAGTCGATACTTTCTTTGTTGGTTTGCTTGGTACAGATCAGCTTGCTAGCATTAGCTTTACCTTTCCTGTCACCTTTACTCTAATCAGTTTAAATATCGGTTTAGGCATCGGCACTTCCGCTACGGTGGCTCGCCTTTTGGGCTCGGGCGACCGCGGTGATGCTAAAATTGTAGGTAATGGAGCGTTAAGTTTAGCCGGTATCTTATGCGGCTTTATTGCTCTAGTTGGGTGGTTCTTCCTTGAACCCATCTTTCACGCGATGGGGGCCGAGGCAATTCATCTGCCTTATATTCGGGATTATATGAATGTGTGGTTTATTGCAAGTGTGTTTTTAGCTATTCCAATGGTGGGGAATAGTATTTTACGAGCGCATGGTGATACCACGACACCGAGTATTATTATGGCGACAGGTGGGTTTATCAACGCCATGCTTGACCCACTGTTAATTTTTGGTTGGGGTCCATTTCCTGCTTTAGGAATTCAAGGGGCATCGATTGCCACCATGATAGCGTGGATGGTGAGCACTGCTTATATTTTGTATTTGTTAGCCATCAAACGACAACTTATTCTACCTCGTTTATTGCAGTCATCGGAGTTTAGCGCTGCCTGCAAAGGTGTCCTAAGAATTGGAATTCCCGCAGCCGGTTCGAATATGATTACGCCAATGGCGAATGGCATTATGACAGCCATTGTTGCGCAATATGGTTCGGCAGCGGTAGCCACATGGGGAGTGGGAAACCGTTTAGAGTCCATGGCAAATATCATCCCTTTGTCCCTGTCAATGACCTTACCGCCCCTAATTAGCCAAAACTTTGGGGCAGAGCGAATTGATAGAGTCAAGCAAGCTTATATGAGTACGGTTAAATTTGTCATGGTGTGGCAAATGCTTGTGTTCTTATTGATGTGGGTGATGTCACCATTTATAGCGTCTGCTTTTGCACAAGATGCTGAAGTGGAAAAGCTTATCGTTCTATTTTTGGCGATTGTCCCTATTGGCTATGGCTTACAAGGAATTGTGGTGTTAACCAATTCTTCCCTTAATGCGATGCATCGTCCAATGGGGGCGCTGGCGTTGAGCGTGGTCCGCTTCTTTATTATTTTTGTCCCCATATGTTATTTGGGAAGCCTGCTTTTTAATTTGCCCGGTATTTTTTGGGGCAGTGTGGTTTCATATATTGTAATGGGCGCGATTTCCTTTTTCTGCTTTAATCGCCTGTTAGTTGGTGTGATGGGAAATACGGCAAAAGAGAATTCCACATCGTAGGAAAAACATTATGTCTCGACTTTTTAATCTGAAATCAAAATATCAACCTGCGGGGGATCAGCCTCAAGCCATAAGTGAGCTGGTGGAAGGGCTAAATTGTGGATTAGCCAATCAAACTCTGCTAGGTGTAACGGGGTCGGGTAAAACCTTTACAATGGCCAACGTGATTGCTGAAACCCAGCGTCCAACTTTAATTTTGGCTCATAACAAAACCTTAGCAGCTCAGCTTTATGGGGAAATGAAAGAGTTTTTTCCTGAGAATGCCGTTGAGTACTTTGTCTCGTATTATGATTACTACCAACCGGAAGCCTATGTTCCGACCACGGATACCTTCATCGAAAAAGATGCATCTATCAATGATCATATTGAACAAATGCGTTTATCCGCCACAAAAGCGCTCATGGAGCGAAGAGATGTTGTCATTGTCTCTAGTGTTTCCGCTATTTATGGGTTAGGTGATCCCGAATCTTATATGAAAATGCTGCTGCATTTGCGCCAAGGCGATTTAATGGATCAGCGAGACATTTTGCGCCGTTTAGCAGAATTACAGTACGCTCGAAATGATATGAACTTTGAGCGCGGTACATTCCGTGTGCGTGGTGATGTGATCGATATATTTCCAGCCGATTCAGACAGACAAGCTGTGCGGGTTGAGTTATTCGATGAAGAAATTGAGCGTATTAGCTTGTTTGACCCACTTACCGGCGCCATTGAAAAGCAGGTTGCGCGCGCAACGGTATTCCCTAAAACGCACTATGTAACGCCTAGAGAAAAAATTCTAGAGGCCGTTGAGCGCATTAAAGATGAATTGAAAGATCGCCGTGAGCAATTAAAAGCGAACAATAAGTTAGTTGAAGAGCAGCGTATTGTGCAGCGAACTCAATTTGATATCGAAATGATGTTGGAATTGGGATACTGCTCAGGAATTGAAAACTATTCACGTTATTTATCTGGCCGGGCTCCCGGCGAACCGCCTCCAACGTTGATCGATTATTTCCCATCGGACGGTTTACTCTTTATTGATGAATCTCACGTTACTGTGTCGCAAATTGGTGCGATGTTCAAAGGAGATAGATCACGAAAAGAAACCTTGGTCGAGTTTGGCTTTCGGTTGCCTTCTGCGCTGGATAATCGTCCATTAAAGTTTGATGAGTTTGAGAGCCTTTCTCCGCAAACCGTGTATGTGAGTGCAACGCCGGGTAAATACGAGCTAGAAAAATCTAATGGCGATGTAGTTGAACAGGTTGTGCGTCCTACAGGCTTGCTTGACCCCATCATTGAAATTCGGCCCGTTGCAACGCAGGTTGATGATTTACTCTCGGAAATTCATAAACGTACAAACTTAAATGAACGGGTGCTAGTGACGACACTCACTAAGCGAATGGCAGAAGACCTCAGTGATTATCTGGATGAGCATGGTGTAAAAGTACGTTATTTACATTCGGATATAGATACCGTTGAGCGTATGGAGATTATCCGAGATTTACGACTAGGACGCTTTGACGTGTTAGTTGGGATCAACCTGTTGCGTGAAGGGTTGGATATGCCGGAAGTGTCGTTGGTTGCTATTTTAGATGCTGATAAAGAAGGTTTTTTACGTTCAGATCGCTCACTTATTCAAACCATGGGGCGAGCTGCTCGTAATTTAAATGGTCGAGCCATTTTATATGGCGATAAAATAACGGGTTCCATGCAACGCGCCATTGACGAAACTCAGCGTCGTCGGGAAAAGCAAGAACAGCACAATATTGAGCATAACATTCAACCTCAAAGCTTGAATAAACCCGTGACTGATGTGATGGACTTAGGCGAGTCATCAGGTGGTCGTGCGGTAGATAAAGCTGCCGAGCCATCGAAAAAATATATTAAACATTCTAGCAAAGAGCTGATGGCCGATATAACTGAACTTGAAAAGCGTATGTTCGAACATGCGAAGAATCTTGAGTTTGAGGAAGCGGCAACATTACGAGACCAAGTCGAAGCTCTGCGAGCTCGAATGGTTAAACTTTCTTAAATTTATTGGGTTGGATAATTTCTTGTCTAACAAAAAAATAGCTGCTAATCAAAAGTTTGCTTGGTTTTTGCCATAAAATTCACCGATTATTTTTCTTTTTTTTTACCTTTAATGGTTAGGAAGGGTTTGCCATATCTGGAAGAATCAGTATAGTATGTAAACTCATACCTTAAATAAGCCTAGCTATAGGCGTTGACAATAGGGCAGGAGAGCCCGGAATAGGTGATCTAAAGATGCTGAATCGTTTGCAAGAATCGGATATTAAGTTACTAAGAGTTTTCTATGCTGTTGCTTCGTGTAACGGGTTTACTGCGGCAGAGCCCGTTCTCCGAATGCAGCGCCCGAATATCAGTGCAGCAATCAAGAAACTAGAAGAGCGTTTGGATTTGGTATTGTGTCACCGTGGGCGTGGTGGATTCCAAATGACTAAAGAGGGGGAGCTTGTGTTTCAAGAAACCAAGCGCATTTTCAATGCTTTCGATAGCTTTGTTTTTAATTTAAAAAGTTTACATGATGATTATTCGGGTCATGTAACTTTAGTTCTTATGGCGAGCTTGCCATCTAATGTTGTCTCTGCGGTAGGCCAAGCTGTTCGCAGTACAATGAAAAAATTCAACGACATCCATATTAATATTCAAACTCGTTTATATCATGAGGTTGAACATGTTGCGTTATCAGGTGAGTGTCATTTAGTGGTATCGTGTTACGATATGGTTAAGCCTGAATCTGTTAATTTTCAAGAAGTTAATTCATCATGCAAGGGGCGTTTATACTGTGCTAAAGATCATCCTTTGGCGAAAAAGTGGATGAGAAAAATAACGCCTCTTAACGTACATGAGTTTCCTGCGGTAGGAATGTCAGGTATGCCATCTGGTAACTATGTACGTGGAGACAATCGTTTATCAATTCAAACTTTTTCAGACTCTTATGAGTCCTGTCTGTCTGCTATTTTGAGCGGGGAGTACATTGGACTGTTACCGGACTATATAGTGGAGCAGGGAATTGGTCGAGAAGAGCTTGTTCCTATTGGTGGTGACTTATTTGGTTTTGAGCAGCAACTTTACGTGATGAATGGTAAAAATACACGCTTAAATCCGGTACTGAAGTTCTGTATCAAAGAGCTATGTTATTTCATCGAAAACGCCAATCAGTAACTCGATAAAATAAAAGCTCGAAGAGCACATCGCGGATTGTTTAGGGCAGCTAGATGCATCCTCGGTCGTAAGGAATTGACTGGGGATCCATTGGTGATAGGTTTTCAGTGAGTATACGGATTTTAATCGTTGAAAATCTTCGAGACCCTAAAAAGGAGCCAAATAAGGAAAGGAACCGAAGTAGATTCCTATTAAATGTGTTCACCTAAGAATTTATAAGGGGTGTCTAAATAGTTTTGGTTCATGGTTTCACATGGACGTTCACAGTTATCTACTTTTACAATTCTTGCCGGCACACCTGCAATGGTGACACATTCAGGAACCGATTCTAAAACAACGCTACCTGCCCCCACTTTCGAATATTTTCCTATTTCAATATTGCCAAGGATTTTAGCGCCAGCGCCAATAAGAACCCCTTTTCTAATCTTGGGGTGACGATCACCAGACTCATTCCCTGTACCGCCTAATGTAACCGATTGTAGAATGGAAACATCGTCTTCAATTACCGCTGTTTCACCAACAACTATGCCGGTGGCATGATCGAACATTACGCCTTTGCCTATTTGTGCTGCGGGGTGAATATCCACTGCGAACACTTCCGAGTTGCGACTTTGTATAAATAAAGCGAGATGCTTTCTATTATTTTCCCAAAGGTAATGCGCCAAGCGGTGCACTTGAATTGAGAGATAACCCTTAAAGTTGGAAAGAACAGTTAAATAATATTCAACGGCGGGGTCGCGGTCGTAAACCGCTTTAAGATCTGCTATAGCCGATTGCACCATATCAGGATCTTTGGCAAAAGCATCATCGAAGAACTCTCGAATTGCTAAGGCTGGCATAACATCATCGGCCATTTTGTTCGACAAAATGAAACTCAATGCGCTATCAAAGTCCCTATGATTAAGAACACAAGCATGTACGTAACTTGCTAATAGAGGTTCTGTTTTTACGATTTCAAGCGCTTCATTTTGTAGCGTTTGCCAAAATGTTTTTTTTACCATTACTGTGCCTTAACTGATGCATATCCATAACCTGACTTCGGAGGAATAGGGCGTAGATACTGAAAAATACGTTGATTTTCTATTATGTGGCTGTTTTGCTTATTTTAAAGTAATCCCGTCTGAGCTGTTATGATAATCATTCATAAGGTAGAGGATCTTTAACGCCGTTTTTTTCAAAGGCTTCCAATCTTTCCTGACACGCGCCACATTTGCCACAGGCTCTTTCCCGTCCGTTGTAACATGTCCACGTTTCACTGTAATCTAAATTCATGCGTAAACCGTCAGTTAGAATATCAATCTTACTGACATTTAGATAAGGCGCATGAATATCAACAGGCTCATAATTGGCAATTTGGCTTACCTCATTCATTTTTAACACAAATTCAGGGCGGCAATCGGGGTAGATAGCATGGTCTCCAGAGTGTGCCCCGTAATAGACTTTGGAGGCGTCCAATGAAACGGCATAACCAATGGCCATTGATAGTAATATCATATTGCGATTTGGGACAACTGTAGATTGCATTGAGCTTTCTTCGTAATGACCTTCAGGAACGTCAATGTCGCTGGTGAGCGAGGAACCGCCAATGAGCTGATTGATGCTGCTAATATCAACAATTTTATGATGAATGTTCCGCTTTGCGCAGACATTAGCTGCATAATCTAATTCTTTACGGTGGCGCTGGCCGTAATTGAAGGATAGGGCGTATACTTCGCAGCCATCTTGAATGGCCTTGTGCAAAACCGTAAATGAGTCCATTCCACCTGAATAAATGACAACAACTTTTTGAGCCATGGTAAAGCTATCTCTATAATGCGCTAAAAACAGCAATTTTAATGGACTGTGCCCAAGACCGCCACTTTCGTGTGTTTAAATTGGCCAAGTCAATGCAGTGAACTGGATGAATGCAAACTCAATATAAAATCAACGAATTATTTCAAACCATACAAGGGGAAGGGAGCTATACTGGCACGCCTTCTATTTTCTTGCGTCTTCAAGGGTGTCCTGTGGGATGTGCATGGTGTGATACCAAACATACATGGGAAACCAAACCCGAAATGCAGCAGTCCGCTGCTGAGATCATTTTAAAAACACAGGATACAGAAACGTGGTGTAATGCTTCGGTAGAGGATATTCTTGCGATTTTTGTCAAAGAGGGTTACACCGCAAAACATGTTGTGATCACAGGTGGAGAACCCGCTATGTATGATCTCATGGAATTGACTCAGGCTTTACACGCTAACGGCTATTCGACACAAATCGAAACCAGTGGGACGTTTCCTATTCTGGTGGATGCGCAAACGTGGGTCACTGTATCGCCTAAAGTTGATATGAAAGGTGGCTACAAAGTGTTATCTGAGGCCGTCTTGAGGGCAAATGAAATTAAGCATCCAGTTGCCATGCAAAAACACATTGATGAGCTTGATGCTTTACTTGCACTTGGAACACAAGCAGGGTGCCTGATCTATTTGCAACCGATAAGCCAACAACAACGGGCGACTGCGTTAGCCATCGATACATGCATCAAGCGTAACTGGCGCTTATCGCTGCAAACCCATAAATATCTGGGTATACAGTAACCATCACTAAAACTAAAGGCAGAACTGACGTCTTTTTACGACTTGTACTAAGCTTAGTCAGGAAAGCCTCAAATACGATTATTGCAGTTCAAAACAAGAGGAGAATTGAATGGCTGTTAGTACACTAGCATTTTTTAATGCTTACGCTGAAGCTTACGAATCTTATTCGCCAGAAGCTGTGGCAAAGATGTACTTTACACCTTCCGTTGTCGTAAGCGATGACAGAAAAACGGTATTTACCAGTGATGAGGAGCTATTTGAACATATTCAGTCTTTGATGAACCGCTTGAAAGCTGTTGGTGTTACACACTGTGTGCCTGAGGTGTGTCAAACAATGCGGTTAGCTGAACATATTCTATTTTCCAATGTAAATTGGTCATTTACCGATGAAGATGGACAACATGTTTTTTCTTGTTTCGTGTCTTACACCCTACAAGTTGGAGATGATAATTTAAAAGTCATTGTTTCGGTTATTGATGACGAAGAAAGAGAACTCGCCAAATTGACTAATGGTGTTATCTAATACTTTTTAAATCAGGTTTTTAGCGTTAGTCTTGGCGTTCACTGTTCAGAGGTTGTTCTTTCATGCGTTATTGGTTTGTTATTTTGGGGTTTATTACGCAGTTGAGTCATGCTGCTACTTGGCGAATAGCTTACCCTAACAGCGAATCCTTGTTGGACGAGCAGCAATCCTATCCATTGCAAGTTCTATCTCTAGCCCTTGAACAAACCAGTGTTCGCTATGAGCTTATTCCGACTCGTAAAGTCTTGAGTCAACGTCGAGCCATTGAGCAACTTAAAGCAAATCGAGAAATCAATATTCTTTGGGCGCGAACCGATGCTGTAAAAGAAGAAGAATTGTTAGCCGTGCGCGTACCGATTTATAAAGGGCTTAATGGGCTGAGGTTGTTTCTAGTTGATGCAGAGTCGGCTGAGTTAATGCAGCCTATTGAGCTACTCCCCGAATTGCGTCGCTTTATTCCGGTGCAAGGATACGACTGGCCGGATACTAAGATCCTGCAAGCCAATGGTTTTGAAGTGGCGACGGGCTCTAGTCAAAGTCAAATGTACCGGCTGCTGCAAACCGAGCAAGCTAATTTCTTACCACGTTCAATTATTGATATTTGGGATGCTCTTGATGAGTCAGAGTTGCCTGATGGTGTGACGATTGAGTCGCGTTTAGCGGTGCACTATCCCACAGCAACTTATTTCTTTTTTAATAAGAAAAACATTGTGCTCGCTAATTTAGTGAAAACAGGGTTGGAGCGGGCAATTTATAACGGTAGCTTCGATAAGCTTTTTGCCTCGGTGCATCGCGAATATTTGCGAAAAGCAGAACTAAACAAGCGTATTATGTTCGAGCTTAAGAATCCATTGTTACCGAAGAGCACGCCGTTACAGGACAAAGCGTTGTGGTTCGATGCTCAGTCTCATTTGTTAAAGGTTGTTACGCCAAACGAAGGCGCCTCATCTCGCCAGCCGTTGAAGCAAAAGCCGAGTCAAACCGGTACTCAATAAAGCCGTGCAATTATTCACCGTCATGAAAAAAGCCAAACAGAATATGTTTGGCTTTTTGCTGGAATGCGGAAGCATTTTAAATGGTTGCTTTGAAGTTTTCCTCTAGCCCAATCACGCTTTGCCGTGAACGTCCTTAACCGAGCGACCTGATGGGTCTGCTGCATTTAAGAAGCTTTCATCCCAAGCTAATGCCTCGACGGTACTACAGGCGATAGATTTCCCTCCCGGCACACATTTAACGGCACTTTCTTGCGGGAAGTATTCTTCAAAAATGGTGCGATACAAATAGCCTTCTTTGGTGTCGGGAGTGTTCACTGGGAAACGGAACTCCGCGGTTTTCATTTGCTGATCAGACACCAAGCTTTCGGCTTGTTCTTTGATGGAATCAATCCACGAATAGCCCACTCCATCGCCAAACTGCTCTTTTTGTCTCCAAAGTATTTCAGAAGGTAAGAACTCGCCGTTATCAAAGGCTTTACGCAATACCCATTTTTCCATTTTTTCAGGCGTGATCATTTTGTCTTTCGGGTTTAAGCGCATAGCAACATCAATGAATTCTTTATCAAGGAAAGGTACTCGTGCTTCAACGCCCCATGCACATGTCGCTTTGTTGGCTCTGGCGCAGTCAAACATGTGTAAACGGTCTAGCTTACGCACGGTTTCCTCATGGAACTCCTTGGCGTTAGGGGCTTTGTGAAAGTACAAGTAACCACCAAAGATTTCGTCTGAGCCTTCGCCAGATAACACCATCTTAATGCCCATTGCTTTGATTTTACGACTCATTAAATACATGGGAGTGGAAGCGCGAATGGTGGTGACATCGTAAGTTTCCAAGAAATAGATAACGTCACGGATGGCGTCTAATCCTTCTTGCACCGTAAAGTGAATTTCATGGTGAACCGTGCCAATCATATCCGCGACTTTCTTCGCTGCGATGAGGTCTGGTGCACCTTCAAGGCCAACAGCAAAACTGTGTAAACGGGGCCACCATGCGTCGGATTGGTCGCCATCTTCAATTCGCTTAGCAACGTATTTAGCGGCAACAGCGGAAACCAGAGAGGAGTCCAAACCGCCGGACAGCAACACGGCATAAGGCACGTCAGACATCAAATGGCTTTTCACGGCTTTTTCAAAGGCCGCTTTTAAGTCTTCTAGGTTGGTTTCGTTAGTTTCAACGTTTTCAAATTCGCGCCAATCACGGGTGTAATATTGTGTTAGCTCGCCGGTTTTACTCCATAGATAATGACCCGGAGGGAATTCCTGAACCGTTTTGCAAATGGGCACAAGGGCTTTCATTTCAGATGCAACATAGAAGTTGCCGTGCTCATCAAAACCTGTGTAAAGCGGAATAATACCAATGTGATCACGGGCAATTAAGTAGGTGTCGTCTTCTTCATTGTACAAAACGAAAGCGAACATGCCTTTCAGTTGATCGATGAATGCAGGGCCGTGCGCTTCAAATAATGGAAGAATGACTTCGCAATCTGATTTAGTTTTAAAGTGGTAAGGCGCAGGCAATTCTTGCTCAAGCTCTTTGTGATTATAGATTTCACCATTTACAGCGAGAATGAGGTTTTCATTGCGGTTGGTCAGAGGTTGTGCACCATTATCTACGTCGACGATTGCCAAGCGTTCATGACATAAAATGGCATTGTCGTTATTCCAAATCCCAGACCAATCTGGGCCGCGGTGGCGCAATAGTTTAGAAAGCTCAAGGGCTTTCGACCTTAACTCGGAAACATCTGTTTTGATGTCCAAAATACCGAATATACCGCACATAAGTGACTGTCTCTCTACAGTTGTTTTTAATTTAAAGTCGCTAATATTGCTTCATTGACGACCTGTTTTACCCGCTACTTTGGTTTGTTGAAAAATGCATTTTACCAAAGGCAGCGTGGATTTTATGTGAAGAAGGGGAGAGAAAGTAAGAGAATGCTTAGGAGAAAATTTGAGCTATTTTTTACGTATCTATCACCTTCCTCACTGAATTAATTCAGCGAATTTCGTGATGGCAAATTGCCATTCAAATTGTTGATGATATTAACGTTGATCATGCTGTATTAAATTCAGATTTAAGGTTTAAACAATCGTTCAACTTTGTTGACCGAGATGCTGTTTGCTGTTTTAGCTGAATGGCTTGGTAGCGCATTGCTGTGCAAACCGGATGCTTAAAACTTTGCCACCATCAGATTAAATTGCAAGAGGGAATTTGAAAAAAACTTAAGAAATACTCCGCTTAAATGAAAAAGGCCCCTAAAAAGGGGCTGCTTTTGAAATATTAATTTCACGTTGGTTATAAAATTAGACCAAGAACGACAGGCTTGTTTCAAACTATCAGTCACCTGTAGCGAATTTGGCGCAAACTTTCAGCCGCGGGAAGTGGAGTGTAAACGCCGCCCGCTATACTTTCTCAAAGGCGCTTTCGCATCCCTGCTCGCTCTAGACAAAACGCGCGCTAGATATTATGGACGCTGGAACTCGCTGGTTTTGTTCCATTTCGGCCAGTCTTGACTATTGGCAATGTCATAACCGACTTCAAAGTACAATTGTGAGTCTTCAACGATGCCACCGAAATCCCAGCTTTCGCGGTATTGATCACACACTTGATGATAACAGCCTCGCTGGATCACACTCATCTTCTTTCTGTATTGTGCGGTTTCGTCATCAACCGGAATATCACCGCCTTTAGCATACAGCGCAGGAACACCTACCTTAGCTAAGCTGAAGTGATCTGAACGATAGTAATATCCCGCTTGTGGATGGCCTTCTTGTGCGAGATGACGATTCTGGCGCTTGGCTGCTTTTTCCAAGTAAGTTTCAAGCTCAGATTTGCCGAAGCCGACCACAGAAATATCTTTTGTGCGTCCCATGATATTCATGGCATCGATGTTTAAATTTGCCACGGTTTTGCTCAATGGGTAGATCGGGTTTTCTGCATAATATTGAGAACCCAATAGACCTTGTTCTTCAGCGGTAACAAAAAGGAAGCTAACAGAACGTTTCGGCTTTTGTTTTAACGAAGCAAAGGCTCGGGCAATTTCCATAATGCCTGCTGTGCCTGTAGCGTTATCGTGTGCGCCGTTGTAGATATTGTCTCCTTCCTTGGCCGGATCTTTTCCTAAGTGATCCCAGTGAGCGGTGTAAATAACGTGCTCATCTTTGGCACTGGAACCTGGCAAAGTCGCAATGAAGTTGTTACTTGTCGAGCGTTTCAAACTGCTTTTTACGGTAACAGAAGCCGTTGTTCCCAACGTTTGCGCAATTGGGCCTTTGTTGGCTTTTGCCTTAAGTTTGTCGAAGTCGTATCCAGCCTTTTTGAAAACGGATTTAGCCGCATCTAGGGATAACCAGCCTTCTACGGCAACACGCCCTTTGTTGCCATCGGGTTGCACCAATTTGTACTGTGGGCCGCTCCAGCTATTGGCTACTACGGACCAACCATAAGACGCGGGCTCTGTTTCATGAACAATTAATGCACCTGCTGCGCCTTGGCGGCTGGCTTCTTCGTATTTGTATGTCCAGCGACCGTAATAGGTCATGGTTTTACCTTGGAATTTATCACCTTCTGGGTTGGCGAATCCGGGATCGTTTACCAGAATCACAACCGTTTTACCTTTTACATCAAGTCCCTTGTAATCGTTCCAGTTGTATTCCGGTGCGTTAACGCCGTAGCCCACGAACACTAATTCGGATTCTTTTAACGATACGGTTTCTTGTTCGCGAGAAGTGCCAACCACCATATTTTCCTTGTAAGTGAAGCTGTCGTCGCCAATGCTTAAAACCACATTTGGATCGGCTTCAATGCGTAGTAACTCTACGGGTTGCAAAAAGCTGTTGCCATTACCCGGCTTAAAACCCCATTTTTTGAAGTTTTCAGTCAAGTAGGCCAGCGTTTTTTCTTCACCAATGGTTGTAGGTTGACGCCCTTCAAACTCATCGGAAGACAAGGTTTTAACATGGCTTCTCAAATCCGCTTCACTGATGCTGCTGTAAGCCTGATCAAAGCTGTTTGACCCGGCTTGCACACCAAAGTGAGTTGCGAGTATCACTGCTGGTAGGGTGTGTTTCAGTTGTAGGTTCATGTTTTTTCCTTCGGCACAAGTGGCCTGATTATTTACTTTGTCGAAAATCCGCAATAGAGTACACCGCCCATTATTAAAAACCAATGCAGTGCGCCTTTGCGAGTGATCGCTTAGTCTCAAGTCATTTTTACCCCATTGAATATAATGAAAGCTCAAATCAACACTTTTCCTCGTATTGAACACTGGCAAACGTCGCATTTTTTATCTGCGCCATTTCGCGATCTCACCTACATTGCGCCGATGGCTGCGCAAGAGCATTGGCCAGCGGTTTCTTCGCTGGCAGAATTTCTGGGGATAGCTGGGCAGAAAATACAGTTTACAGCTCAAGAGCAAGCAACAGAGGTGCGTTATTATGAGCAAATTGTTTATGAAGATAGCGTTGTCCCTACACGAGAAGCGAATTGGCACGACTTTTACAATGCGTGTATTTGGCGTTTATTCTCACAGAGTAAACGCGCACTTAATCGGGTTCATATTCACGAAATTAACGAATTTGGCTTAAAACCGAGAACACCAAGGCGGGATCGCGTGACTCACTTCGATGAATGTGGTGTGGTGTTAGCTTATTCAAACCCGTCTATTCCGTCGCTATTAGCTGAACATGAGTGGCAAGCCGCATTTGTGGATAATCGAGCAGAGTGGGGGAAAACGGTACAGGCGTTTGTGTTCGGGCATGCAAATTACGAAATGTTGATGCAGCCGCATATCGGCTTAACTGGGAAATGGCTTGGTGTTGCGGTTGATAATACTTTTTGGAAAGCGGATATTGTGCGACAGTATCAGATTTTAGACGAGCAGGTTTTACACTATATTCAACAAGATGATAGCTTTTCCGACAGAGCTCATTTTAAGCCTTTACCCTTGTTAGGAGTGCCGCAATGGTGCCCAGAAAATCACGACCCCTTATTTTATCAAAACACGGATTATTTTCGTCCTAAACGCCGATAAAGCATGTGTAACAGTCAAACAAGGATAACGAAAAATCATCATAAATGAGTTGTGAGAGAGGAAGAATGAGAGGCGAAGGAATGATAAAAAATGGAGAAATCGGGTGATACGTGTTCAGCATCTAGCAAAAAAATTTTTGATTCCAGAAAAAAGCAAAACCAAGCAACAGGGAGTGGTAGATCCGCGCCAGCAAGGTAAGTATTTCCATTCTTTGCAGGACGTTAGTTTCCAATGTGAGCATGGGCAGGTGCTAGGATTGTTGGGTCCTAATGGAGCGGGTAAAACCACCACATTACGCATTCTTTCTACGGCACTTTGTTGTGATGAGGGACGCATTTTTATCGACAATGAAGAATTAACGCAACAGCCAGAAACCTTACGTAAGAAAATTGGTTTTTTATCGGGTACAACTGGTTTGTATGGGCGTTTAACGGGGCGCGAAAACATCGAATATTTTGGGCGTTTACATGGCATGAGTAAGGCCAGTATTAAGCAGCGAGTTGACTCTTTAGCGCAAGAGCTAGACATGCAAACTTATTTGGATAGGCGGTGCGAATCTTACTCTACAGGGATGAAACAAAAAGTCGCGATTGCACGGGCCGTAGTACATGAACCGCAGGTGGTGATTTTAGATGAGCCTACAACCGGATTAGACATTATGGCAACGCAAACCGTGCTCAACTTTATTCAGCGACTCAAGCAGAATTCGGTGTCGGTTATCTTCTCTACGCACCATTTGGATGAAGTCCAAACTTTGTGCGACCAAGTGTGTGTTATTAATCAAGGCAAAGTGTGTTTTTTAGGAGATTTGGCGCAGTTTTCGGCGTTGTCTGACATCTCTTTACACGATGCTTTCACCCAAACCTTAGCTGGAGAGCACTAACGATGTGGTTGGTTTTTCAAAAGGAATTACGTGAAGCAATACGCGACAAACGCTCAATATTATTTATGTTCTTGTTCCCATTGGTGTTGTTCCCTTTGCTCTTTGGTGGCGTTGCTTTATTTGCTGCGAAAGCTGTTCAAGATGCGGAAAGCAAAGTGTTGAAATACAGTATTTTAAACCATGAACACCATCCTCAGATTGTTGCTGACTTTGCAGCCGATAAACACTATCGCTTTATCGCAGCATCGCCACATAATTTTAAGCAGCGCATTCAATCTGGCGAGTTAGATTTTGTTTTATTGTTACCCGACACGCTAATGAAAAATCCACTAGAAGTGGGACAAAGTCGTATCAAGTTATTTTTAAACGATGCCAGTTTGAATAAAGTGTTTAATCGGGTGCGAGAAAAAACCAAAGTGTACTCAGAACAGATGCAAGCACAAATGTTGGCATCGTTAGGCGTATCGCAGGATAAAAAAGACGCATTGATGCGACCGATTTACATTGAAAAGGTGAATCTTGCCAATGACAGAGAGGACCTAGGAGAGAAAATTGGCGGTTTTATTCCGTATTTCATTTTTGTGTTGTTACTGCAAGGCGTGGTGTATTTAGCGGCAGATTTAGGTGCAGGAGAAAAAGAGCGTGGCACGCTAGAGACCTTATTGTTAGCGCCCATTCCGCGCCAAGACATTGTGTTAGGCAAGTTCTTTGCGATCATGGTGGCAGGGCTGACTTCCGCGTTGGTGACGGTTGTCAGTTTTGTCGGTTGGGGGATTGGTATTGGACAGGGACTTGCTATTTCAGTGATTAGCGAGTTTTTCTCGCAAATTGGCCTATTAGATATGCTGCTAATGTTCTTAATGCTTATTCCTGTTGTCACCATATTTGCTTCGCTAACCTTGAGTTTGTCGATATTCGCGAAAAGCTATAAAGAAGCGCAAACCTATATGGGGTATTTAATGCTATTGGCGTTTGTGCCCATTGTGCTGGCTATGTTACCCGGTGTGTCATTACAAGGTGGCTGGGCTTGGGTTCCGCTAACAAACGTTGCGCTTGCGATTAAAGAATTAGTGAAAGGCACCATGAACTATTCAGCTTTTGTTGCCATCTTTTTATCCACCGCCTTGATTGGCTTAGGCGCGTTGTATTTTTGTGTGCGTTGGTTTAATAAAGAAAAAGTGCTGTTTAGGTAGTGGGGCTTTTCCGTGTACATTTATCTGACAAACACCGAATCAACAGCCAATAAAAAGCCTGAGCAGAATCAGGCTTTTATCGTTCAAATTACGGCGCGTTAGATACCGTTTTAGCGGCCGCTTCTCATTGGGTACATACTTGTTCCTAAATCTCTACCGGTGACTGATCATTAAACACAGTTATTTAGGTTTTGGTGACATCCACAAAAAGTTTTATTTTTTGTCCCGGTTGTAAATACTTCTTCTTATTCAAGTTATTCCAACGGGTAATATCGTTAATACGAACTTTGAATTTACTGGCAATACGCGCAAGTGAATCACCATTTCTCACCGTATAAGTCACCGAACGCATAATGGATTGACTAGTTTGTTCCTGCGTCAGTTGGCTTACCCAAACAATTAGCTTTCTTCCCGGTTTTAGAGGATCTGTGGGCGCCATACCATTCCACTTTGCTAACTTTCTTAAATTAACATTGTGCGCACGGCTAATATCCCACAAGGTATCGCCTTGTTTGACTACGTAGGCTAATTGATGTGCGCCATGTTTGGTGCTTTGCGTGGTTTTAAGTCGCTCTTCTTGAGACAAGGTGTAGTAATCCAACGACTTTAGCGCCACAGGCACAAGCAGATGATCGCCAACGCGGATCATATTACCCTTTACTTTATTTATTTGCTGAATCACATCCACGGATGTGTGATAACGCTTGGCAATTTTAAGTAGGCTGTCGCCGTTACGCACTTTATGGCGTACCCAGTTTAAGCGCTCTTTATTTGACGTTTCATCCAGTGCGACACGAAATTGTGGAGCGTTGCTAATTGGCACGAATAAATAATGTGGACCTTTAGGGTCGGTCGCCCATCGGTTGAATCCGGGGTTGAGTGCATGTAGTTCTTCTACGCTTAACCCTGCCATTTCTGCGGCAAGCGCTAAATCGATTTGCGAGCCAACATCAACAATTTCGGTAAAGGGCTGGTTTTGCAAGCGAGGCCAAGGGAAGTTGTAGTCTTCGTTGTTAAATAAAAGCTCCGAGAGTGCTAATAATTTAGGCACGTATGCGCGGGTTTCGCGGGGTAAATCGAGAGACCAAAAATCAGTGGCTTTGCCTCTTGCTCGATTCTTTTTAATGGCTTTTAAAACGCGACCTTCTCCGCTGTTGTATGCGGCTAAAGCGTGTAACCAATCGCCGTCAAAGGTTCTATGCAAATACTTGAGGTATTTAATCGCGCCTCGTGTGGAGGCTAGCACATCGCGGCGACCGTCATACCACCAATTCTGTTTCATACCAAAGCGTTTTGCGGTCCCGGGTATGAATTGCCACATCCCCGCAGCTCTGCCGTGAGAGTAAGCGAAAGGGTCAAAAGCACTTTCCACAATTGGCAGTAGCACTAATTCCAATGGGAGACCGCTATTTTCCACTTCTTTGACAATGTGATAAAGAAACGGTGCTGCGCGCTTGTTAACGCGTTGCATATAATTTGGATGTTGCTTGTACCAACGGAGTTGGTTCTGAACGCGGCGGTTGTTAGGAATAGGAAAGGTGAGTTGCCGACGCACTTGTTGCCATAAATCTTGCGAGGATACCCAATCTTCATTTTTTTGTTTTTGAGCAAAGGTGTAGTCAAAATCTTCAATTGGATGCAGCACAGGGACAGTGCCGCCGGATTCTTCCTCACATGCAAAAACAAGGTCGGCAACATCCGGTGAAAAGTCGCACTCATGGCTCTGTTCAACTGCCAAAAAGTTCGATAAAGGTGCTTCTTTAACAACCGGTGAAGGTTGAGTGATTGCTAACTCACATCCACTGAGTAATAAGCAAGATATAGCGCCCCAAAATAAATTTTTAATATACATATTCCTTACTTTATTGGCCTGCTAAAAGGTGTCTTTCCATTGCCGAAGGGCTGCAAAGACATCTGTTGGTGAAGTGTATGAGTTATTGAAGTGTTGTTCTACATTCTTTTTTAGCTCATTGGAGTGCGCATTCATAAACGGGTTTATTTTCTTCTCCAAAGCAATATTGCTTGGAATTGTTGGGATCTCTTGTTGGCGCTGGGAGGCTACCCAATCTAGGTAATCATCAATGGCGGCATTTTGCGGCCAAACGGCTTTGGCAAACGCCATATTGGCAGCGGTGTACTCATGGGCGCAATAGACTTTAATGTCGTCTGATAATGCATTAAATCGCGCAAAGTTAGATTGCATTTGCTTGGCATCACCCTCGAATAAGCGTCCACATCCGCCGGAAAACAGAGTGTCGCCACTGAATAGTGCTGAGTCATTAACATAAGCAATATGATCAAGAGTATGACCCGGCACTTGCATCACCTTCAGTGATGTTGTTAAGTCTTTAAGCTCGACAACATCGCCATCGTTGACTTTTTGTGTTGCGAAGACATAACGCTCTGTGTCAGGCGTAACAATATGCAATTCTGGTTGTTTATTTGCTGCTTGCCATTGCATTAAGGCTTTGATTCCACCAATGTGGTCGGGATGATGGTGAGTAACCAAAATACCTTTAAGAGATAACTGCTTTTCTTCAAGGTACTGCATAACAGGCGAAGCGTCGCCAGGGTCGACAACGTATGCATTTTGATTGTTTTCAATACACCAAATGTAATTGTCGTCAAATGCTAAAATGGGAGATATCTGTAACATGATTGAAAAGTTAAATTTGTTATCTTTGAAAGAGTTGATGCATATTATAGGGATTCGTAAGGCGCAAAACCATGCTCATGATCAGTTTTTATGAAACCCGCTTTAGTTCCTAAGCTTCCTAAGTACCCCAAAAATTGGCAAGCACTGCATCTTGGCAAGGATTTGCAGGCGGTCGCCGAGCTAAAATTGGCGGAGCCTAGTCGGCAAATGTTTGGCTATCACTTGGTGAAATTGGGGAGTTTAAGCAGTCAGTTAGCGTTAGATAACTGTCCGATCCAGCATAAAATAAATGTAACCTCATTTGATTTTAATTCTCCTTCAGTTATTGCTGAGCCAGGATGGTTGCCATTTGCGAGTCGCAGCATTGATGCCTTTATTTTGGCTCATGAGTTGGATTTCGCTCAGGATCCGCATCAAGTTTTACGAGAAGTTGATCGATGTATGATGCCTGATGGACATGTGGCTATTTTGGGCTTTAACCCGGTGAGTTTGCCCGGTTGTTTGAAGTGGACCCCTTTTAAGCACCAAAACGTATTACATGATGCTCGCTTTTTTAGCGCTCATAGAGTAAAAGATTGGTTGAGTTTGCTCGGATATCAGATTGTTGATGAACAGTTTTATATTCACTCAACGCTATTTTTTGAGAAGAAAATCGACTTGAATAGCAAGTGGGCTAAATTTGCGAGTCGCTACTTACCTTTTATGGCTTCTGTGTATCTGATAGTGGGTAAAAAACGAGAATTTCCATTATCTCTGATTAAGCCTAAATGGGAACTAAAAACACGTTTTGCAACGGTAGGTGCGAGTATACGTAGCGCAACCACAAAATAAAGACTAACTTTATATCAGATAAATGGAAACGTAACCGATAAGTAAATTGATTCGCAGGGCTTTCGTAACTACTCAATGGGATTCCCCCTATGTTTTGGAAAAAAGACAACCAAGAAGAACTACAAAGAATTAAGGACTTATCTGCCGAAAATGATTCGCTTTCTCTTAGAGTAAGGGAGTTGGAGAATTTGTTGGCAGATGCAGAGGCAGTAATTTCCGAAAAAGAAACGCAGAACAGTGGAGGTGTTTCCGCTGGAGAGGTGTTGCTTGATGGGCAGAGAGGCTTACACTGTCTTCGCGATGTTCAAGCAAGAACAACGGAGACATTATTTTCAGAAAGACAACGATTAGAAAATACTGACGATTTGTTCACAGGTTCAGCAGAAATGTTGGATGAGGCGGGCAAAAACTTAAGTCAGATAGACCAGATAGCAGCGCAAGGTGTAAAACATGCAGGTGAGTTATCTGGGTTAGCGAGTAGCATCAGCCGTTTTGTTGGTGTGATTAACTCTATTGCGGAACAAACAAACTTACTAGCACTAAATGCGGCAATTGAAGCGGCGAGAGCGGGCGAGAGCGGACGTGGTTTTGCTGTGGTTGCAGAAGAAGTGCGTAATTTGGCAATGCGTTCATCTGAGTCGACACAAGAAATAAATAACTTGGTTGAGAAAATTGAAAACGGTACACAAAGCATTGAGTCCAACATTAATGAAGTGTCCGAAAAGTCTCGATTATTAGTCGCTAAAAACGGCGAAGTAAAAGATAAAGTAAGCCAAGTTTTGGATATGTCGTCTTCCATGCGTAAGGCGATAAGAAGTTGCGCGGAACGTGGGGTATTAGCGGCGGCACAAATTGAAAATATGGCATTTAAAGCATCGGTATATCAGGCGCTCATGGGGCGTGGTACAGGTAACAACTTGCAAAATGTTAGCGAAACAGAATTGTCTCGCTGGCTCCGCGATGAAGGTGCTGAATATAGCCGCTTAAGTGAATTCAAAGCTGTTGAGTCAAGTCTGCATAAGGTATACGAGCAAGCAAGAAATGCTATCTCAACTGGCGCGGCTGGTGTCAATCCTGAAACAATCGAAGTATTGCGTAAAATGGAAAAATACAGTGATGAGTTGCTAACGAATATTGAAAAATTGGCTGCCCACTTTTAAGGGTACTAAAAACGATATGAACAAAAAGCCGGTTGAGTCCGGCTTTTTTGTCGCTTTTGATAGGGTTTAGTGAGGCGATACAGGAGATGAGGCGCGGGTCCGGCTTTTGTATACGTCCCATAATCCAGTGATAAGCCCGGCAATTGTGCCGTATAAATGCGCTTCGGTAGCGACTCTTGCTTCAATGAGTAAAGCAATTTCTGCACTGCCGCCTTGTAGCTGCTCATGAACAATTTTAATGGTTAAGCCGATAAGTAAGAGCCAGCCTGTAATATATCGACGATTAATATCTTGAATGACTCCCCAAGCAAACAAGCCATGCAAGACACCAGATAAGCCAACATAGTTTATTCGTTCTGGATTCAGGAAATGCATACTAACGGTGCAAGCTAGGCTAAAAACAACAATTAGAGTGAAATACTTGCGGGTTTTATATTCATCTCCATAAAGTGCCCAAATCGTAAAAACGCCGAGTGCGTTAAGTCCTAAATGCATGAAATTAGAATGGGTTAAATTGGCGCTGATAAGCCGCCACCATTGGCCTTGGATGACAGCTTCACGTTGATACGCTAAGTGATCAAAGCTCCAAGGGGAAGCAATCCAACAAATGAATCCTATTAACAGAATGAAAACAGGACCGATGATATAAGCTCTTGCTAAAGGCAACTGCACCATACTGAAAGTATTTCCTTCCTTAAAAAGTCATTGGCAAAATACCAAAATTATCCGTTCGGCAAGATGGTTTAATGATTCCATCGTTGCAACTTGCCGCTGCACAGTTTATGTTTGCTGCACTTTGTCAGCAACACTATTTAACCCATCTCATGTCAAATATTCAAATCCAGCTGGAACAGCAAATTCTTACTATAACGATGGCTAGAGCAGATAAGTATAATGCACTGACGCCACAGATGTACGGTGCAATGGCAAATGCGCTTGAGTCGGTTAAAGAAGAAAATAAGGCCAAGGCAGTGTTGATTCAGGGGGAAGGAAAGCATTTTAGTGCCGGTAATGATTTATCAACGTTCGCCTCAATTGATAAAGAAGACACTTCATCTGAAACGGTTCGCTTTATGAATGCGTTAATGGACTGTCCTGTACCTGTGGTGGCGAAGGTAAGAGGCCAAGCCGTGGGTATCGGTACAACCTTGTTATTGCATTGCGATCTTGTGTTTGCCGATGATAGTGCCACTTTGTGTATGCCTTTTATTAACTTAGCTCTAGTGCCTGAGTTTGCGGCAAGTTGGGTATTGCCTAAATTGTCAGGCCATGTCAAAGCCGCTGAGTGGTTAATGTTAGGAGAGCCAATTCCTGCGCAAGAGGCTTACCAGTATAAGTTGGTAAATCGCATAGTGGAGGCCGAAAAGTTAGACAGTCACGTCGACGCTATTATGACAAAGTTGGCGCTCAAGCCAGGTTTAGCAATGCGACATACCAAAGCGTTACTAAAGCATGAACAAGAAAGTGTTAAGGCGCATATGGCAGAAGAACTAGATATTTTCTTTAGTCAATTAACGACGGAACCAGCAAAAGAAGCATTCGCAGCGTTTTTAGAAAAGCGCGCTCCCGATCCCAAAAAATTTAACTAGATAAACTTAAAGATGAAACGTATTTCAGTGCGAACTAGGTTGTTACTTTGTTGTGCTGCATTGTCACTCGCGACAATAGCTGAGGCGCAAACAAAACCCAGAGAAGATAGAGAGCCAGAGGCGGCGACAGGATTTAATGAGAAAAAGGCATTTGTTGCCAAGCAGTATATGGTAACAGCCGCTAACCCTTACGCTTCTTGGGCTGGTAAGCAAGTCATTGAGCGTGGCGGCAGTGCTATTGATGCCGCAGTCGCCGTGCAGGCTATGTTGACGCTAGTCGAGCCGCAATCTTCAGGTATAGGAGGAGGTTCTTTCATCCTATATTGGGATAATAAAAACAAGAAACTACATACTTTTGACGGCAGAGAAACTGCGCCAGAGGCGGCAGACTCTTATCTCTTTTTCAAGGATGGAAAGGCGCTTGCTTGGCGAGACGCGGTAGTTGGCGGGCGTTCCGTTGGCGTGCCGGGAACTGTGAAAGCACTGGAAATGGCGCAGCGCGAGTTTGGAACACTAAAATGGGCCGATTTGTTTAAGGAAAGTATTGAAACTGCTTATTCTGGTTTTCGTGTTTCTGAGCGTTTGGAAAAACTGGTTGGTATGAGACTGCATCCGGGATTGGATCACTTTAGTGAATCAAAGCGCTATTTCTTCCCCGGCGGCGAACCGCTTAAAAGTGGTATGTTGAAGAAAAATGAAGCGTTAGCCAAAGTTTTCCAAGGTATTGCGGCAGAAGGCTCGACTTTCTTTTATGAAGGTGAAATAGCAGAGAAAATTGTTAAGGCAGTGACAGGTGCAGATATTAACCCTGGCTTGTTAACCATCGATGATATTAAAGAATATAAAGCGGTAAAGCGGGAGCCTGTTTGCGGTCCTTATAAAACGTATCGTATTTGTGGGATGGCACCCCCAGCTTCGGGTGGGATTTCGGTGTATCAGATTTTGAAAATGTTGGAAGACAAAAAGTTGGAGCAATACCAACCGAACCAACTTGAAGCCGTGCATTTAATGTCGAAAGCGGCTAGTTTGGCTTTTGCTGACCGAGATGCGTACATCGCTGATCCAGATTTCACTTATCTGCCTTTTGGTGCATTAATTAACAATACTTACATGCAAAAGCGAGCTAAGTTAATTGACGTCAAGGCGCCTTGGAAAAAAGAAAAGCCGGGTTCAGCGTATTCTACAGCGTTTATTCAGGTGGATAACGCGTTTGACTTACCCAACACCTCTCATGTTTCGATTGTTGATAAAGAAGGCAATGCTGTGTCGATGACAAGCAGTATTGAGTTTGCCTTTGGCTCGGGCTTGATGGTGGAAGGATTTATGCTGAATAATCAGCTAACGGATTTTGCATTTTCTCCCACTCGAGGTAAATACCAAGCGTTGAATCGCGTTGAATCAAAGAAACGCCCTAGAAGCTCAATGTCGCCGACAATGGTATTTGATGAAAAAGGGCAGTTAAAGATCGTTGTTGGTTCTCCTGGCGGTAGTCGTATTATTAATTACGTTGCACAAACACTTGTTGGCGTATTGGACTGGGGGCTTGATATACAGCAAGCGATTAATTTACCTAAGTTTACCAATCGTAATGATTATACGGCGCTTGAAGCAGGAACCCGCATTGAACGCTTACAAAGCGAGCTAGAAAAGCGCGGTCATAACGTGAGGGTTCAAGACCTAAATAGCGGCCTACATGGCATCATGCTAAGGGACGGTAAGCTGATTGGTGGCGCAGATCCTCGAAGAGAAGGTGTCGCTGTGGGGCAATAATAAGTCGCGCTGGCGAGTTACAGATACTTGTCAGCTTTTATTGCATTAACCAACCATTTATTTTTGATTCTCAGCATTTCTACAGTGCGTAAATCATCTACTTTGTCGCCATTACTTAAGCCCGTAAAAAACACAGAAATTTCGGTATCTGTTGCAAACTCAGATCGGCCTACATCATCACCCGTATCAATTTGCATTTCCGGGACATTGTCATAGGGTAAGTTTAAAACGTGTCGTTGTACTGAGCGGGTAGTATGGTAAGACTTCAGTAGCCTACCCATTTTCGGCGTAGAGTAACTAATTACGAGGTTAATGTCCCTCTTTTCACTATACAGTGCTTCAAAGAAAAGCAAGGCGGCACCTTCCGGTGTTGAGCTGTCCATCATGCCGTATTTCCCTGCCCCTGTTTTTTGCTTGGCGTCGGTACAGGCGCATAGTGTTAAGACAAAAAATAGGCTGAATGCAATCGCTTTTCTATACATAATTCTACTGGGAATGAAGTATTATATTAGTATTAGTGTGTGATGATTCCGCATAAATGTAAAGGGGAAGCAATAAGCTTCCCCTTTATCGTCTTCAAAAATAGTGCTTTGGTTATCTTTCGATTATTGCTCTAGTTCTAAATCCGAGAATTCACCCGCGAACATTGGGCTAGATAAATAACGCTCCGCAGAACTTGGCATAATCACGACAATGTTTTTATCGGCATATTCTGGTTGCTCAGCCAAGCGCGCTGCTGCAACAACTGCTGCACCAGAAGAAATACCCGCAAGGATACCTTCTTCTTTCATTAAGCGATGTGCCATTTCAATGGCATCTTCATTAGTTACCTGTTCAACCAAGTCAATGATGTCTAAGTCGAGGTTGCCAGGAATGAAGCCTGCGCCAATACCTTGAATTTTGTGAGGTCCCGGCGTTAGCTCTTTGCCTGCTTTTGCTTGGGTGATAACAGGAGAGTCCGTTGGCTCAACGGCAACGCTGATGACGTTTTTACCTTTCGTGTGTTTAAGGTAACGGCTTACACCTGTGATTGTGCCGCCTGTTCCTACGCCTGCTACGAATACATCAACTTCACCGTCAGTATCTTCCCAAATTTCGGGACCAGTTGTTTGTTCGTGAATTTCTGGGTTGGCAGGGTTGTCGAATTGTTGCAATAAAACGTATTTGCTTGGATCAGAATCAACAATTTCCTGCGCTTTTGCAACGGCACCTTTCATGCCTTTTGGGGGTTCTGTTAAAACAAGGTTAGCACCTAATGCTTTTAACAACTTACGGCGCTCTAAGCTCATGCTTGCAGGCATCGTTAACGTGAGTTTGTAACCTCGAGAGGCAGCAACGAATGCTAAAGCAATACCGGTATTACCTGAAGTTGGCTCTACCAGTTCTTTTCCTTGCGTTAAAATACCGCGCTTTTCGGCGTCCCAAATCATGTTGGCACCAATACGACACTTTACGCTGAAACTTGGATTTCTGGATTCCATTTTCGCGAAGACGTTGCCTTTCGCTACACGATTTAAGCGTACAAGCGGTGTTTGACCAATCGATCTCGAATTATCTTCAAATACTTTCATTTTGTTTCCTTGATATGGAATGTTGCGATTGCCCATCCGAGCAATACACGTAAATCTGAGTAGGTGTGTAGACCGTAACTACGTTGGAAAAATTCGGTGCGGCCTTACCTGTTTTACACCGACTTATGTTAGCCTAGGTGCAAAATTTATTTAGGCTCTAGGGTAGGGATGTCGGGGCAAAACGAAAGTGTTTTTTGCTATATCTTAGTAAGAATGTTTTTAACGATGACATCAAAGATTATCAGCAAAGCCCGTTTCTTCGTTTTTCATTTTGTACTTGCGCCGCCGATGTAAACCTAATTCCTTTTCGAATTAATAGGAGAAACTATGTCTTTCGCCGGAACCGACAATTATGTTGCTAGTCGCGAACTTCAATTAGCCGTGAACGCTGCGGTCACGTTAGAACGACCTCTGCTTATCAAAGGCGAGCCGGGAACAGGTAAAACCATGTTGGCGCAAGCGCTGGCAAAAAGCTTAGATACCGATTTATTGCAATGGCACATTAAGTCGACCACCAAAGCGCAGCAAGGTTTGTATGAATACGATGCAGTATCGCGTTTGCGCGATTCTCAATTAGGTGATGAGAAAGTCAAAAGTATTGGGAACTACATTGTAAAAGGCAAATTATGGGAAGCTTTTACCGCCGAAAAACGTCCTGTGTTGTTGATTGATGAAATTGACAAAGCTGATATTGAGTTTCCCAACGATTTGCTGCAAGAGCTCGATAAAATGGAGTTCTTTGTGTACGAAACCAAAGAAGTGATTTCAGCCAAGCAACGCCCCGTGGTGATCATTACCTCTAACAATGAAAAAGAACTGCCGGACGCCTTTTTACGCCGCTGTTTCTTCCATTACATTAGCTTTCCCGACGAAAACGAAATGCGTCAAATTGTGGATTTGCATTATCCCAATATCAAAAAAGATTTACTTAGCGTGGCGATGGAAACCTTCTTTAATATGCGCGAGTTACCGGGACTGAAGAAAAAGCCGTCTACGTCGGAGTTGCTGGACTGGTTAAAACTACTGGTTGCCGAAGACATCCCACCGGAAACCTTGCACGAAACCAACAGCAAAAAAAGCATTCCGCCACTTTACGGCGCTTTACTTAAAAACGAACAAGATATTCATCTGTTCGAGAAATTGGTCTTTATGGCGCGTCGATAATGCTCATTTCCTTCTTCATGAAAGTGCGGGAATACAAAGTGCCCGCCAGTATTCGCGAGTTACTTGATTTGCTTGGCGCGCTTAAGCATCAGGTAGTGTTTGCCAACCTTGAAGATTTTTATTATTTGTCGCGTTTGTGTTTAGTGAAGGACGAGGCCCACTTCGATAAATTCGACAAAGCCTTCGCTGACTATTTTGAAGGGGTGCAAAGCATCGACTTGTTTGGCAAAGACATCCCCGAAGAATGGCTGCGCAAAGAAATTGAGCGCATGTTTACCGAAGAAGAAAAGAAACAAATCGAAGCCATGGGCGGCCTAGACAAACTCATGGAAACCTTGAAAAAGCGCTTAGAAGAGCAACAAAAGCGTCATCAAGGAGGCAATAAATGGATTGGCACGGCAGGCACATCGCCTTTTGGTGCTTACGGTTACAACCCAGAAGGCGTGCGTATTGGGCAAGATGGCAACCGTAACTTTTCGGCGGCAAAAGTATGGGATGAGCGCAAATTCAAAAACTTGTCGTCCGATGTGGAGCTAGGCACGCGCAATATTAAAGTCGCATTACGTAAGTTGCGTCAGTTTGCGCGCAGCGGTGCTGCCGATGAGTTGGATTTAGACTCAACCATTGGTGCAACAGCAAGAAACGGCGGCATGCTCGATATTTGCATGGTGCCAGAGCGTCATAATGCCGTGAAAGTGTTGCTGTTTTTTGATGTGGGTGGTTCGATGGATAGCTACATCAAAGCCTGTGAAGAGTTGTTTTCAGCATGTAATACCGAGTTTAAGCACCTTGAATATTACTACTTCCATAATTGCGTTTACGATTATGTGTGGCGTGATAACGCCCGTCGAAAGAACGAGAAAATCCCACTTTGGGATGTGATCCATAAATACGGCAGCGACTACAAACTCATCTTCGTTGGCGATGCCACAATGGGGCCTTACGAAATTACCTATGCTGGTGGCAGTGTAGAGTATTGGAACGAAGAACCCGGCGCGGTGTGGATGCAACGCTTATTGGACCATTACAAAAATGCCGTGTGGCTGAATCCGCAACCAGAACATTACTGGGACTACTATCATTCCATAAAAATTATGCGCCAAATTATGGAAGACAGAATGTTTCCGCTAACCCTGCAAGGTTTGAATGATGCGATAAAAACGCTGACGTAGTGGGTGATAGTATTTGGCTAATCCTAGTAAGAATTTAGGAAAGGCGATTAGAGCCAAGATTGTTAACCATGAGCGAAATTTTCAATTCTTTAACAGACACAAAAAAAGAGCTGACTTCAGCTCTTTTTTATCGTTCTTTCAACGCCTTTCTCTTGCTAGGTGCTAGGCAGCTTACTTACACATTAAAGCGGAAATGAATAACGTCGCCGTCTTGGACGATGTAGTCTTTACCTTGTAAGTTCCATTTACCTGCGTCTTTTGCGCCTTGTTCGCCTTTGTGGGCGATGAAATCGTCATAAGCCACGACTTCTGCACGGATAAAGCCTTTTTCAAAATCTGTATGGATTTTGCCAGCTGCTTGTGGCGCTGTTGAACCTTCGGGGTACGTCCAAGCACGGACTTCTTTTACGCCAGCGGTGAAGTAGGTTTTTAAGTTCAACAAGCTGTAACCAGCACGAATTACACGGTTTAGCCCTGGCTCTTCAAGGCCCATGTCTTCCATGAATTCGTCTCTTTCGTCATCGTCGAGTTCGGCAATTTCTGATTCAATCGCAGCACAAACGGCTACCACAACCGCGTTTTCCTCTTCTGCTAACGCTTTAACTTTATCTAAGTAAGGGTTGTTTTCGAAGCCATCGTCATTCACATTGGCGATATACATGGTCGGCTTCAAGGTTAAGAAGTTCATGTAGGAAATGGCGGCATGTTCTTCTTTTTCGAGTTCCAAAGAACGCAATGCTTTACCTTCATTTAGTATTGGCAGGAGCTTTTCTAATACGCTTAGTTCAAATTTGGCGTCTTTGTCGCCACCTTTGGCGCGCTTACCAACACGGATAATTGCTTTTTCAGTGGTTTCTAAGTCGGCTAAGGAAAGCTCAGTGTTGATGACTTCGATGTCATCAAGCGGGTCAACTTTACCCGCAACGTGTACAATGTTGTCGTTTTCGAAGCAACGAACAACGTGACCAATGGCGTCGGTTTCACGAATGTTAGCAAGGAACTTATTACCAAGACCTTCGCCTTTTGACGCGCCAGCTACTAATCCGGCAATGTCGACAAATTCCATTGAGGTAGGAACAACGCGCTCAGGATTGACTATTTCTGCTAATGCATCTAAACGTAAATCCGGTACAGGAACAACGCCTGTATTGGGCTCGATAGTACAAAATGGAAAGTTAGCGGCTTCGATGCCAGCTTTGGTTAAAGCATTAAACAGGGTGGATTTGCCGACGTTAGGTAATCCTACAATTCCGCACTTAAATCCCATTATTTGTTCCTATATTTGGTTGGTAAAACCCGATTATTCAGCCTTAAAACTATGTAAGCGTTGCATAGCGGCGGTTAAATCTTGTTTTATTAGTATTTCTGTACAGCGTAATGCCTCGTCTATCGCGGCATCCATTTTTTCTTGCTCCGCAGCAGGGGCTTTACCTAAAACGTGGCCCGTTACTCTGCTTCGGTCGCCGGGGTGACCAATACCGATGCGTAAGCGAGGGAAATTCTTTTGATTGCCCATGCAAGATACAATGTCTCTAATGCCATTTTGAGTAGAGCTTCCACCGACTTTGAATTTAGCGATGCCAGGGGGAAGATCGAGTTCGTCGAAAGCGACAAGCATGCTTTCTGGCGCAATTCGATAAAACTTGGCGACTGCTGCAACCGATTGACCACTTTTATTCATGTAAGTGGTGGGAATAAGCAAGCGGGTATCTTGGCCAGCTATGTTGCCGCGCCCAATGAAGCCGAAGAATTTATTATCGAGTTTTAGAGAGATGTTATGTTGGCGCGCTAGCCGTTCTACAAACCAGCTACCTGCATTATGGCGAGTGTTTTGATATTCGGGGCCCGGATTACCCAGGCCCACGATAAGTTGGATATCAGACAAGCTGATTATTCCGCATCGTCCTCAGCGGCGTCGTCTTCTGCGCTACCGCCTTTGGCACCTTTAACCGTTACAACTGCTTGGTCGTGATTTTCACCCTTCGCTAATTCAACTAAAGTAACACCCTTAGGAAGAACAAGGTCGGAAAGGTGAAGAGTCTGATCTTTCTCAACATCAGCTAGGTCGACTTCGATGAACTCAGGAAGCTGACCAGGTAAGCAGCTAACTTCAACGTCAGCTAGGTTATGCTCAACGTGACCGCCTTGCAATTTAACACCTTTACATGTGTCTTCATTTAAGAAGTGAAGAGGAACTTGCGTTGTAATAGTATGTGAAGCGTCAACGCGCAAGAAATCCATGTGTAGGATTTTTGGCTTGAACGGGTGACGTTGCATGTCTTTGATAAGCGCTTCAACTTTCTCACCACCAATGTTTAGTGTAAGAATGTGAGAATAGAATGCTTCAAATTCTTGAGCTTGAATCACTTTGTTGTGATCCAACGTTAACGATACAGCTTCTTTATCTGCACCATAAAGGACCGCAGGGACTTTATCTGCACGACGTAGGCGGCGGCTCGCACCTTTCCCTATATCTGTACGGACTTCTGCGTCCAAGTTAAAAATCGCGTCTGTCATTTTTTTCTCCAAAAATTGATGAGTAGCTCTTGCGACCAGAACTACATAAATATGCCCCTTATGAAAAAGGGCGGCGCATTCTAACACTGGTTAGTCAGCCAAACAAGCTGGCTTTTCGGATGGAGAGGATTTGTTTAAATACGAGGGTCGTCAGTGTGGGCATTTTGCCCAATAACTTCAATAGAAAGGATGGTTATTGGTGTGCCGTGCATTTGAATTGTGCGGACTTCAGGTTGAAGCGTAGCGGTGAGTTTGACTTTCAATCCCGCTTTCTTGTGCTTCGATGCTAAATTGAGTGGCATATATCGCTGGTTATTGTCGGCGTAAATGGCATAAAACCCTCCTTCTAAGTCTTTGTGTACAATTTCTCCCGTAATAACCACTTCTGCGGCGACAGGTTGAGTGTCTGATTTCATGAACTGTCCTTTTGGGGTGGCAATGGGTTGTTGGGAGGTGAGGTTTTTCTGTTGACTAGCGGGAGTCAATGCACTTTGCTCGGGGCTACAACTGCTGAGCGTGATTGAGCAAAAAAAGAGTAACAACAAGAGGTAAGGTTGCCTCTTGTTGTTAAAAAGCCTTGTTATCGGCACATTACGCATTGACTATGCTTTTAGTGCTCAAACATTGCTGAGATAGATTCTTCGTTGCTTAAACGACGAATGGCTTCGGCTAACATTTTTGACAAACTAAGTTGTTTCACTTTTGAGACTTTCTTCATATCAGCGCTTAACGGAATGCTGTCAGTCACAATAATTTCGTCGATTTTAGATTCCGCTAAAATCGTAGGAGCATTACCAGAGAAAATTGGGTGAGTAGCATAAGCCAACACACTCTTAGCACCTTTCTCTTTTAAGGCTTCTGCCGCTTTTGCTAGTGTACCGCCAGTGTCGATCATATCGTCAACAACAATACAGTCTCGGCCTTCCACATCACCGATAATATGCATGACCTGAGCAACATTTGCTTTCGGGCGACGTTTATCGATAATGGCTAAATCGGTATCGTTAAGTAGCTTGGCAACGGCTCTTGCACGCACAACACCACCAATATCGGGGGAGACTACAACAGGGTTTTCCAAGTTTCTTTCACGCATATCTTCGAGCAAAATTGGCGTACCGAAGGCGTTATCTACCGGAACGTCAAAGAATCCTTGAATCTGTTCGGCGTGAAGATCGATGGTCATAACGCGGTCGACACCTACGTTAGATAAGAAGTCCGCTACCACTTTGGCGGTAATCGGTACTCTAGCGGAACGGACCCGGCGATCTTGGCGTGCATAACCGAAATAAGGAATAACGGCTGTAATGCGGCCAGACGAAGCTCGGCGAAACGCATCGATCATGACGATAAGTTCCATTAAGTTGTCGTTAGTTGGCGCACAGGTTGATTGAATGATAAATACATCTGAGCCGCGAACATTTTCATGGATCTCGACGCTGATCTCACCATCACTGAAACGGCCAACACTGGCGTGACCCAGTTTGGTGTAAAGTCTATCGGCAACTTTTTGAGCTAGCTCGGGTACTGCGTTTCCGGCAAAAAGCTTCATGTCCGGCACTGTGTATATCCTCAGAATATTGCTTAGGAGACACTCGTTAAACGCAGTCAGGAGGGCAAAGTTCGATCGGATGATCGATATTTGGTTATCCCCGGCAACGTTAACTAATGATACCTAAAGCGTGTTAACGTTCGGGGGTGTATGTATTTGACAAAACTCATGTTGGTCAACTTCCACGTATAAAACGCAGACATACCCCAATTCTCTGTTTGAAAGTGAAATAAATTAGTAAAAATTCCTTCCACTACTTGTCTTTTAATTGTTTTAGTGTGTCAAGTAGAGGTGATTTGTTTACGCCTTTTGCAACAAAACCAGTGCAGCCATCAGGAAGCTTTTTAAGCGTTTCTTCTGCTGCTTTTTTATCGTTGTAAATAGAGAATAAACAAGACCCGGTTCCAGTCATTCGGGACGGGGCGTATTGTAACAACCAGCCTAAGGTTTTTGCAATATTAGGATACATTTCGCAAACTAACTTTTGGCAATCATTATGGCTGTTTAAAAAAGAATATGTTTCTTTATCAATCCTAGCAGTATTGCGCGGTAAGTCAGGGTGTTGAAACACCTTCTGTGTTGAAACATGTACACCAGGGTTCACAACAAGAAAGTAGTGTTCTGGTAGATTAACAGCAGAAAGTTGTTCTCCGACTCCTTCCGCAAAGGCGTTCTGACCAAATACAAAAATAGGAACGTCGGCGCCTAATCGCAATCCGAGTTGCTGCAACTGCGTTTGGGTCAAGCCCAAGTCCCACAGTTGATTAAGGGCAATCAGTGTTGTTGCTGCGTTTGATGAGCCGCCTCCTAGTCCCCCTCCCATTGGTAGCTTTTTATCAAGTTGAATATGACAACCTTTTGTTGTCCCTGTGGTTTCTTGAAGTAATTTACCCGCTTTGTATATGATATTTTCTTCTAATGGTATGTCGTTTACATTGGCGCTAACACGGATGTCACTGCTGTTATCAACTTTAATTTGCAGTGAGTCGCTGTAATCAAGCAGCTGAAATAGACTTTGCAGGTTGTGGTATCCATCGGCACGCTGACCGATAATATGCAGAAATAAATTGAGTTTGGCCGGTGCGGGCCAAATTGTTAGTTCAGTGTCCATTGGCTAATTCTTATTTTGATGGTATTCGACGCGTTTTTTAAGGTGATGTTTTCTGGCAAGAATAGAGCACCTTCTTGAGTAAAGTTGACATAGTTCGCTTCCCAACGATTACGAATATCGCCGTCTGCAAGCTGCTTTATGGTTTGCATCAACCCTTGATCCGAGACGGTATGCTCGAAGCCTGATTTAGGCACCGCGCCTTTTATGAGAGAAGGCAGGTGTTTGACAGGGAGTCGCCAGCCTGTGATTCGAAATAGCAATCTTTCTGGATCTGAATCAATGAAAGCTTGGTCATCATAGGTAAGCTTTGCATAATTATCGTTGCCTTCGAGTTGCATCAGCGTTGTGCCGATAATGTTGGTTAGATGGATTTGGTAGTTTTTGTCTTCTTGTTGCCAATGCAATGATGCACTAAACCTTTCTTCTGGTGTTTTAATTGCAATTCGTCCCTGAATACTCCAGTTCAATAATTGAGCAAGTTGGGTTTGATGTTGTGTCAGGTTAATATTTTTGTCTATTTTTTTGGGCGCTGAGGCACAACTAAAAAGTGTTAAAATAACTAAAAAAACCGAGAAATGCTTCAAAAAAGGTTGAAAATGCAGGGAGCTAAGCGTTAATAGATATAATCGATTGGAGAACAAAATTACACATAATTGGTTGTAAAGTTTCTTAGGTTCAATAATATATCAAAACTATACAACCTAACGTAACTTTTCTTGGTGCTGAGATTCTCGTACAATGCACGCGCTCAATTCGAGGGGTTGCGTTTATCTCATCAAGGGCGGTTTTACATAGCGAACTTCGCGAATTGTTAATTGGGGAAAAAACAACATCTAATGTCACTCGTCGTTTTCGGAATTAACCATAATACAGCTCCGGTAGCGTTACGGGAAAAAGTCGCTTTTTCTCCAGACAGCCTACAGGATGCTCTACACTCGTTGAAAAACGAAGTTGGTATGGCTGAGTCGGTTATTCTTTCCACGTGCAACCGGACTGAGGTGTATGTTGCTGCTGAAGAAGCATCGCCAGAAGCCGTTTGTCAGTGGCTCGCTGAGTTTCATGATCTTCAATTCGACGGATTGTGGGAGCAGGGTTACGCGCATTCTGATTTGAATATGGTTGGTCATGTTATGCGCGTCGCGAGTGGACTAGATTCTTTGGTGTTAGGTGAGCCACAAATATTGGGGCAGCTTAAGCAATCCTATATTAACGCAAAGAATGCGGGGGCGGTTTCCAGTCTGTTTGAACAGCTTTTCCAAAAAACCTTTGCCGCTGCAAAGAAAGTTCGAACAGAAACGGAAATAGGGGCGAATGCGGTGTCTGTCGCCTTTTCGGCGGTGCAGTTAGCGCAGCACATATTTTCTTCTTTAGCAGATAGCAAAATTTTGCTTGTTGGTGCGGGTGAAACAATAGAATTAGTCGCAACCCACATGAAAGAACAAGGGGCGCAGCATATGACAGTTGCTAATCGCACCGTTGCTAATGCCCATTCCTTGGCCGATAAGTTTAATGCTCAGGTATTAACCTTAAACCAAATTCCCGCGCATTTAGCTGAAATGGATATTGTCATTTGTTCTACTGCAAGCCAATTGCCAATTATTGGTAAGGGCTTGGTAGAAAGAGCGTTAAAACAAAGGCGTCGTAAGCCAATGTTGCTGATTGATTTGGCGGTTCCTCGTGACATTGAAGAAGAGGTTGCCGAATTAAGTGACGCTTATTTGTATAGCGTTGATGACTTACAGCAAATTGTAGAGCAAAATATCGCGTCTCGGCAGGAAGCAGCGGCACAAGCCGAAGCATTAATTGCCGATCAAGTTGATCAGTTTACACGTTGGAATAATGCGCAAGGTGCAGTGGAATTACTGCGCGATTACCGCAAGCAAAGTGAACAACAGAAAAATAAACTGCTGGACAGAGCCATGGCACAGTTGTCCGATGGCAAGCCCCCAGAAAAGGTCCTTGTTGAGCTGGCGAATAAGCTTACAAATAGTTTAATCCACGGACCAACTTCAGCGTTGAAAAAAGCGGCTGAATATCAGGATGAAAATACGCTAGCGTTATTACAAGATTCGCTAGGGTTGAAACAAGAAAATTTGTCGGAAAGTGAATGAAAGAATCAGTAATCAGAAAATTAGAAGCCTTGGTTGAACGATTTGAGGAGTTACAAGCATTATTAAGCGAACCTGAGATCATTGCCGATCAAGATAAATTCCGATCATTATCAAAAGAATACTCACAACTTGAAGAAGTGGTAAAAGGCTTTAAAGATTATCAACAATGTCAGGAAGACATTGAAGCCGCAAAAGAAATGTTGGCAGAAGATGATGCCGAAATGCGTGAAATGGCAGAAATGGAAGTCAAAGCAGCAAAAGAAAAAATGGAAACATTAGAGCACGATTTGCAAATTTTGCTGCTACCGA
This sequence comes from Alteromonas sp. a30, assembly GCF_026788005.1. GTDB lineage: Bacteria > Pseudomonadota > Gammaproteobacteria > Enterobacterales > Alteromonadaceae > Paraneptunicella. The sequence continues at coordinate 38,967 of NZ_JABEPE010000020.1, read as the reverse complement.
AAGATCCTAATGACGACATGAGCTGCTTCCTTGAAATTAGAGCAGGCGCGGGTGGCGATGAAGCAGGTATTTTCGCGGGTGACTTATTCCGCATGTATAGTCGTTTTGCGGAAAAAATGAAATGGCGTGTAGAAGTCGTTAGCGCCAATGAAGCGGAGCATGGCGGATATAAAGAAGTGATTGCCAATGTGGTTGGCGATGGTGCATATGGTTATTTGAAGTTTGAATCCGGCGGTCATCGTGTGCAGCGTGTACCTGAAACGGAATCGCAAGGTCGTATTCACACCTCAGCATGTACCGTTGCTGTTTTACCTGAAATCCCTGAATCTGAAGCGATAGAAGTTAACCCTGCTGATTTACGTGTTGATACTTTCCGGGCCAGTGGTGCGGGTGGTCAGCACGTTAACAAAACCGATTCTGCCATTCGTATTACCCACCTTCCCACAGGCATGGTGGTTGAGTGTCAGGATGAGCGCTCACAGCATAAAAACAGAGCGAAAGCGATGTCGGTATTGCAGGCTCGTTTGAATAATATGGAGCAGGAAAAGCGTCAGGAAGAAGAAGCCTCTGCACGTAAACTACTGGTGGGAAGTGGCGATCGCTCTGAGCGAATTCGCACTTATAACTACCCTCAAGGCCGTGTAACCGATCATCGTATCAACTTAACTTTATACCGTTTGGATGAATTTGTAGAAGGGTCGGTTGATTTGATTCTTGAACCAATTCGTCAAGAATATCAAGCCGACCAATTAGCCTCACTATCTGACGAATAATTTGCGGTGATGGCTAAGATGACTATTGCTCAGGCACTAGACTGGGCAAAATCTCGCCTTTTCGAAGGAGAGTCTCCAGCAATTGATGCGCGTGTGTTACTTTGTCATGTGCTCAATTGCTCAACCACCACATTACTGACTTACCCCGAAAAACCGCTAACTGATGCTCAAATTGAGCAGTTCACAGCATTAATTGAGCAGCGTAAAATTGGGAAGCCGGTGTCTTACCTTACAGGCAAACAAGATTTTTGGACGCTCACGCTAAACGTGAATGAGCATACCTTAATTCCTCGGCCAGAAACCGAATTGTTGGTTGAACGTACCTTGCAACTCCACGAGCTTAACCCGCTAAAGCAACCCGCTATCTTAGATTTAGGCACAGGCACAGGCGCAATCGCCTTGGCACTTGCCAGTGAATTACCTCAAAGTCAGGTTTTGGCGGTTGATTTTATTCAAGAGGCGGTTGAACTTGCGAAATACAATGCACAACAATTAGCGTTGAAAAATGTCTCTGTATTACAAAGCAGTTGGTTTTCAAATATTCCTCAACAAAGCTTCGATTTTATTGTGACTAACCCACCTTATGTTGAATCTCAATCTCCTTGGTTATCGGAAGGTGACGTGCGTTTCGAGCCTGATACAGCGTTAACTTCAGGGGAAGATGGCTTAGATGACATTCGTCTGATCATTGACCACGCTGTTACGTGGCTTAATCCTCGAGGGTGGTTATTGATTGAGCACGGACATTTACAAAGTGAGGCCATTCAGGGGCTTCTAGTCGATCATGGATACGATAGCGTGACTACAGAGAGTGATTATTCCGGTTTACCAAGAATGTGTTACGCACAAAAGAGAGTTGCATAACGTATTCTAAACCGTTAGTTTTACGGAACGTTTTTGCGTGGTGGGTCAAGCCATATCCAAGGGATTAATTTATGTCCGAAGATTTACTTTTCATTGATGATGTAGAAGATGATATTCCTTCTAATAATGAGGCATGGAAAGTGCTGATTGTCGATGATGAGCCTGAAGTTCACTCGGTTACAAAATTGGCCTTGAGTGACTTCTCTTTTATGGATAAAAACATCGAATTTTTGAGTGCCCATAGTGGCTCAGAAGCAAAACAGATGCTGGTAGAACATGTTGATATAGCGTTGGTGCTTCTTGATGTTGTCATGGAAACCGAGGATGCGGGTTTACAGGTTGCTAACTTCATTCGTACTGAAAGCAATAACCCTTTTTCTAGAATTATCTTACGTACCGGGCAACCGGGTAGGGCGCCAGAAAGGCAAGTCGTTCAAGATTACGACATTAACGATTACCGCTCTAAAACCGAATTAACCGCACAAAAATTGTTTACGTCAGTAATCGCCTCTTTGCGCTCATATCGAGATATTATTCAACTAGAACATAGCCGCAGAGCGTTAGAAGATGTCATTACTTTTTCCAGCCAATTATTTCGTGTTGAAGATATTGATTCTTATGCTCAGATGCTATTTGAGCAGTGCTGCACCTTATTTGGCGATAAGCCAAGGTTGGTTTATTTATCGAGTCACCGCGCAAACCCGAGCGACTTAAATGCATTTACCCCTTATGTCTTTAACACCGATGATAAATTAACCAAGTACCATGCGTTAAGCGAAGCGGTTAACTGTGCCGCGAAAAGTGTATGCTCTCTTGCGCTAGTAAAGCAGTCGATGGTACATGAGGGTAATCAAGTGGTGTTATTTACTCAAAAAGCTCTAACCAACCCAACTCTGTTTTTAATTGATGGCATTCCGCAAGAGCTTTCGGTAGAAGCGCAACGAATTCAAAGCATCTACCTACAAAACGCACAAGCAGCTTTTGAGCGAGTTCAACTTTCTCAAGAGAAAAAAATCGTTACCTGATCGAATGACATTTTGTTTGTTCGTGTAAGCCTCATGATTTCTATTGATTTTCTATTAAAAAACATTACCTTTGCAGAACTCAAAGTAACTGAACTTGGACGAGTCTATGTACCCTATTGTTAAGCATATCCACCTAACAGCAATTGCTATTAGCGTGTTGCTATTTATTGTGCGTTATTATTGGTCTTTACGTAACCCTGCCAAAATGCAGTTAAAGTGGGTAAAAGTTGTACCTCATGTCGTCGACACTATTTTGTTAGTGAGTGCGTTAACATTGTGCTTTATTATTCAACAATATCCCTTTGTTGATGCTTGGTTGACGGAAAAAGTAATGGGGTTGGTCTTTTACATTGTGCTTGGCATGGTGGCGTTAAAAAATGGTAGAACACCGCTTATGAGATGGGTTGGATTTTTTGGCGCACTGGCTTGGATCGTATTCATTGCAAAAGTAGCCGTTTTAAAACAACCCATTTTGTTCGGTTAGTTTTTGCAAAATAGTGTAGAGAAAGTGGCGTATGCCTCTTTTCTCTCGCCAAATTAATAGCTTCCTGATTTTTCTTATTCTTCGATCTCCCCCTCTGCCTTATCAGCGTTTACTGAAATCGCCATCCTTGTTTTCGGAACTGGGCGTAAAAATGAACACAAATAATTAGTAAAGCTTCACCAGAAAATACCGATAAGTAGAAAGACGATAAGTGAAAGGGTTTAGTTGAGGCGTATTAGTGCAACGACTGCAACAAGCAATTGAACAAAAAAACACATTCATGGCCGGATTGTATCTTGCTGAATACTTCCAACCTTCGCTGGATATTACGACCCATATCCAGCAGGTGGAGTATTTTATTCGTGGCGCATTTAAAGTGGTGAGCCGAGAAGAAAGCAATGAAACCAAACTTGTTCAGTTGTTGAATTACTTTTATCAAGAACTGGCTTTTACAGGTGATGAAAACCAGCTGTTTGCACCTAATTATAATTTCCTCGATAAAGTCATTGATTATCGAACCGGTATTCCTATCACCCTTGCAATCTTGTTTTGTCAGCTTGGTCGAGCTGTTGGTTTGCGTACACAAGAAGTCGCTTTTCCCGGACATTACCTTATCCGGGTAGAAGTGCAGCCACAACGCTATTGGTATATTGAACCTTTATCTGGGAAGCGCTTGGATTGGCAACAGTTAGAACAGTTATATCAAACCATGACAGATGAAGATCCAGATACTCTACCTCACGAAATTCTTCAACCAACGGGCTGTGAAGAAACCGTTATTCGAATGTTGCACAGTATTAAAGCATCGCTGATTAACGAAGGACAATTACACCAAGCTTTAACTTGCTCAGAGTTATTGCTGGAGTTGTCACCGGATGACCCTTATGAGCGGCGAGATAGAGGTTTTTTACTGCATCAGCTAGATTGCCCTCAGTTAGCCCTTGAAGACTACCATTACTTTATTGAAAAGTGCCCGAGCGATCCGTTGACTGAATTGCTCAAAGTGCATATGCACAATATGCAGCTTAATGAGGTCGTATTTCACTAGTTGTTTCGTTATCGTCTAGTTTGAACGTTTCGACCTCGCCGAATCTACTGAAATTCGCTATTATCCTTCGCAATTTGATCAGCAACTGAATTTGGACAAATTCATGCAAAACTTAACTCGCATCCCTTTGGCTGGTTTTACAGTCGACAACCATGCTCCCTTTGTTCTTTTTGGTGGGATGAATGTCCTCGAATCCAGAGACTTGGCAATGAAGATTGCGGAGCATTACAAAGAAGTCACTACTCGTCTCAATATTCCCTATGTGTTTAAAGCCAGCTTCGATAAAGCTAATCGTTCTTCTATTCACTCTTTTCGAGGTCCGGGAATGGAAGAAGGGTTGAAGATCTTTGAAGAAATCAAAAATCAGTTTGATGTGCCTTGTATCACAGATGTTCACGAACCCCATCAGGCTGCACCCGTAGCAGAAGTGGTGGACGTGATCCAATTACCAGCATTTCTTGCCCGCCAAACTGATTTAGTGGTGGCGATGGGGAAAACCGACGCCATTATTAATGTTAAGAAACCCCAATTCCTTGCGCCTCATGAAATGCGCCACATCATTAACAAGTTTTTAGAAGCCGGTAACGACAAAATCATTTTATGTGAGCGAGGTAGTAGCTTTGGTTACAACAACCTTGTGGTTGACATGCTTGGCATGGACGACATGAAAGCATTTGCGCCAGTGATTTTCGATGCTACCCATGCATTACAACGCCCAGGTGGAAGAAGTGATTCGGCTGATGGGCGTCGTGCTCAAGCGGCACAACTTGCTCGCTCTGGTATGGCGTTAGGGTTAGCGGGATTATTTATTGAAGCGCACCCTGATCCTGATAATGCAAAATGCGATGGGCCTTGTGCTTTGCCTCTGCATCAGCTTGAACCTTATTTGCAGCAAATGAAGCAGTTAGATGATCTGATCAAAGGATTTGAGCCGTTGCAAACGAGCGATTAAATTGTCGTTGTTAAAGGAAGGTTAACCTTTCTTTTTAACTCGTTACCATAATGTAAACTAATTAATGTAAGGCAGATTTAGCGATGACTTTTTCTGTCTTTTTTGTATTTTAGATCATCTTTTTTACAAAGGAAGGCGACATAATACCGAGCGAAACTAAGATAGATGTTATTACGTTGAATAGTCTGTATGGAAGAGTATCTTAAAGTATGAATTGAGATGTTTTTTGAGGGAATGACATCCCCCGAAAAGATGGTTTTTCGGGGGAGTACGTGTCATTAATTGAACTTTATCAGTAAGAACCGCTTGTTAAAGCAATACTGACAAATATAGGTTCAACTTACTCTGCACGTAAAGAAACGATTGGTTTTTTCGCTTCGTCAAATTTGGTTAAAGCTAAAAACTGTTGAACGTTCTGTTCTAGGTCCATTTTAGCTATTTGATTTTTAACGGTAAATTGAATGTTTGGGCGCTCAATACTATTAACAGCTAATTCAATGCTGCTGCTTAAAGCGTCTTGTAAATCGTTGCCAGTGAATACAGATTCTTTTGCAATTACGTTGTTGCTTAGAACTAAAGCAGTTACACTGCTGATAACGAGGGAATTTAAAAATTTCATTGTTCTCACCTAAAGTAAAATTAATGTTAAAATTGACACGAAATTTGTTAACCGTTTAAACCTTGCTTTACCAACTCCCTGTAAAACAAGGTTTTCGTCGGGAACAGGTTAAATATACAACTAGTAGTGAAGTTTTAAAAACGAGAAAATATATGGGTTAGCCATTAGAAAAACTAATCCATAAGTTTAAGTGAATTAAAAGCGTATGAGTTTTAAAAGACTACCTCCTTTAAACGCGCTAAGGGCCTTCGAAGCGGCAGCTCGTCATTTGAGTTTTACGCGGGCTGCTGAGGAGCTATTTGTAACCCAAGCCGCGGTGAGTCATCAGATAAAAGGACTAGAAGAATTTTTGGGAATGAAGCTGTTTTTACGGAAGAACCGAACGCTGCTTTTGACCGAAGAAGGGCAAAGCTATTTTCTCGAAATAAAAGATATTTTTCTTAGTTTGCAAGAGGCGACAAACCGTTTGTTGGCAATGGGTGCAAAGGGATCGATTACGATTGCACTCCCGCCGAGTTTTGCGGTTCAGTGGCTAGTGCCAAAACTATCTGATTTTGCTGAAGTGCAACCCGATATTGATGTGCGAATCAAAGCGGTGGATTCCGAGGATGGCTTCTTAACAGACGATGTGGATCTTGCTATCTATTATGGCCGTGGTCGTTGGCCCGGCTTGGTCGCAGAAAAGCTATATACCGAGTATCTCATTCCGGTTTGTTCTCCGGGATTATTGATGGGAGCTAAGCCGCTAGATACATTAGATGATCTTAAGCATCATATGTTATTGCATGATACCTCTCGAGAGTCATGGAAAGGGTTTATTCGGCAATTTAATGTATTGGGTGTAAATGTGAATCAAGGCCCGATTTTCTCGCATACGATGTTGGCGCTTCAAGCCGCAGCATTGGGTCAGGGTATCGCATTGGTTGATAATGCACTTGCTGGGCCGGATATAGCGATGGGGCGTTTAGTGTGTCCATTTGAAGAAAGAATGGTTACTAAGCAAGCCTATTATATAGTGTGTAGGGAAGCACAGGCTGAGTTAGGGCGTATCCAAACATTTAAGAATTGGGTAATGACCAAAGTCACCGTTGAGACAAATTAAAGGAGAGAAGGTGTCTGATTTTATTGCAACACTCATTTTGGCTCATGGAGCGGGGGCAGGTAGCAATAGTGACTTTATGCAAGACATGGCTAAGTTGCTAAAAGTAAAGCGAATCAATGTACGGTTGTTCGATTTTGACTACATGAAAACCATTCAGGAAACAGGTAAGAAGCGCCCTCCCGAAACGATAGCCAAGTTACAACAGCAGTGGCAGCAACAAATTCTCTCTTATTCAGAAGAACTCCCTTTATTCATCGGTGGAAAATCGATGGGCGGACGTGTGGCAAGCACCATTTTTGAAGCATCATCTGCACTGGCGTGTATTTGTTTGGGGTATCCTTTTCATCCTCCCGGTAAACCAGAAAAATTGCGAACTGAGCACCTTGAAAATTTAAACAAGCCTTTATTAGTTGTTCAAGGTGAGCGGGATACCTTTGGTAATAAAGCAGAAATTGAACAGTACCCATTATCCAACGCCATTGCTTTACGTTATTTACCCGATGGCGATCACAGCTTTAAGCCTCGTAAAGCTTCCGGTATAACACTTGAGCAAAATTTGCAGGTGGCGGCGAATGAGGTTGCTACATTTATTCAACAACAGATTCAGGGGCTGAGTTAGCCAAGGGCATTTATATGAACTATCTATTGTCGATTGCTGCGTTGTTAGGCTTCTTTTCGGTAGGACTTGGAGCGTTTGCCTCTCATGGTCTTAAAAATCGTATTCCAGAACATTTAATCACCGCTTTTCAGACGGGTGTACAATATCAGTTCTACCATACGTTAGCTTTGCTGCTACTGGTGGTATTATATCGTCAATTTCAACAGAGCTTATTTTTGTGGTCCTACGGATTCATGCTAGCAGGGATTATATGCTTTTCCGGTAGTTTATATTTGTTGGCATTAACAGGAATGAAGTTTTTTGGCCCCATTACGCCTATTGGCGGTGTCTTTTTTATGATTGGCTGGATAATTCTTCTAGTCGCCAGTTTGAAGTTAGGAAATAGTTAGATGACAGCAGTGTTGACATACTGTCGTGCCGGATTCGAAAACGATGCGGCAAATGAATTAATGCAACAAGCCTCCGATAGAGGTGTGTTTGGCTATGTAAATGCCAAAAAAGGTAATGGCTATGTGCTGTTTGAAAGCTATCAGTCAGAACAAGTCGAGGAACTTATTGAAATTCTTCCCATTGAGCATTTAATTTTTTCGCGCCAATGGTTTGCTTCAAAGCTGCACTTGCAAAATTTGAACTTGCAAGATCGCGTTGGCGATATTATTGAAGCCATTTCACAAGACGAGCATTTTCCGCAATGTGGCAATGTGCGCGTGGAGCACCCTGACACGGATTCTGGCAAAGAGCTGTCGAAATTCTGCCGCAAGTTTACCGTGCCGCTTAGGCAGTCGCTTAGAAAGCATGGCTTGTTAACGGACAAGCCAGAAAAAAGTCCTAATGAACTATTCGTTTTTTTTACGGATAATCAAACCTGTTTTGTCGGCTACGCTAAAACCGATAACTGCTCACCTTTGCCCCATGGGATTTTACGTTTGAAGGCAGCAGCAGATGCGCCCAGCCGTTCGTCACTTAAATTAGAAGAAGCTTTTCAAGTCTTTATTCCTAAAATCAAGCATGAAGATAGATTGCGTTCAGGCATGAAGGCCGTTGATTTAGGCGCCTGTCCCGGAGGCTGGACATACCAACTGGTGCGTAGAGGTATGTTTGTACAAGCGATTGATAATGGCCTAATTGATGAGTCGTTGATGCAAACCGGTCAAGTTGAACATTTTCAAGTGGATGGATTTGTTTATGAACCGAAAAAGAAAAATGTGTATTGGCTCGTTTGCGACATGGTAGAAAAGCCAATGCGAGTGTCTGAATTGATGGCTGATTGGGTGGCAAAAGAATGGTGTGTTGAAGCCATGTTTAATTTGAAGCTGCCCATGAAACGACGTTACGAGTCGTTAATGGAATGCTTAGACTTTATTCGAGAGTATCTAAAGGCCAATGGCTGTCGTAAGTTTTCGTTACGAGCAAAGCATTTGTACCATGATCGCGAAGAAGTTACGGTGCATATTCGACGTCATCGCGTTGGCTAATGAACGGATACGCTCGTTATTTAAAGCGCTTTTTGAAATGCTTCACTTGCTGTTTAAAAGCGCTGATTTCCTTATCTGTATTTGCATTATTCGCATAGCGTAATTGTACAAATAGATGAGTTAACCTCATAAACTCCTTAGCAAATTCATCGTTGCTTTGTTTTAAAATGGCTTCTGCATAAGTTATTGCTGCTTGCGACTTTTCTTTATGAAACCCTTTCTTTGTCATGGAATCAATTAACAAATGATAATGATGTAATAGTGGGTCGTTGATTTTGGGAAACCAAATTCGATATTGAAAGGCGACCAGCAGAATGCCAATACAAAATAATGTACTTATCGTTAGTGCCATAATTCTATACGGCGATAAGCTACCTAAAATAGACGCAAATAAGGACACCTGCTTTTCTTGGTCAAATCCAAGTAACCATCGACTCCATAAATAATCGACATTTTCCATCAAATCACGTAGTTGACCGAGCCAAGCTATATCTTTGAGCTTGGCGAGAGAAAAGGGGGAGCCCAGTAAGAACGTATTTTCGTGGGCAACCGCAACTTCTAATCCGTGTAATATCCTTTCTGGTGAAACAAGCGCGGTAGGATCTAAGCGCTGCCAGCCTGTTTGCTCTCGCCAAATTTCAACCCATGCATGAGCATCGTATTGATACACACTCATGTAATTCTCACCGCGAGTTTCGCCACCTAAATAACCTGTAACCATTCTGGCGGGAATACCTGCTTCTCGCATAATGAACGCCATTGCACTGGCATAATGAGCACAAAAACCTGCTTGTGAATCGAATAATAATGTATCAATGGCGTTGGTTGGCATCGCGATAGGCTGAAGCGTATAGCGGTAATCTCCTCGCACAAAATGCGCTTTTACAGCATGAATAAAATCGGCATCGTTTGTGTGCTTTTGGCGAAGCGATCGGACCCATTTCTTGGTTTTAGGGTTGCTATTGTTTGGTGTTTGTAGGTTTAGTAGTTTGTCGAACGCAGCGTTTGCTGAATATAAGGGTGATTGATAGTAGGCGTTGACTTGATACTTGAATTGACCTTGTGCGCCAGTTTCTCTTTGTAATTGATAATCTTGAGATAACCAAAGTTGTTTATCCTTGCTTTGTGCGATGTCCAAACTATACAACCAAGGTTGTGATACTGGTTCTGCGATGACTTCATACTGATAATAAGGGCCTTTAAGCTCGGGAGTGAAACCCAAGTTTAATTGTTTGTTCAAGGCTTTAGCCTGTTTGCGCTGAGGTGATATTCGCCAAGTGCTACCATCAAAATCTTCCAACACTAATGCTCGCCAGTAACGTTCTTCTGGAGGTGGAATGTCACCGGAAAACGTTGCTCTGAACGCTAAATCAGAAGACTGTGACAAGTTTGCAATATCTCCGGGGGTGACAGTTTCGCTTAGCCCTGTTTCTGCGCTTTTTCCTGTGGGCATTCTCCATAAGGGTTCAATTTGAGGGATGATTAAAAATAACAGAGCGGTGATTGGAAGCGCCTGTAAACATTGAATCCCAATGACTTTCAACTGATGAGAGAGGCGAGCATGAGGGGCCGTGTGATAAATCAATGACGTTAGTAACAGTAAGATTGTAACGCTATACAAAAAGGTAAATAACGGGGTTTGTTGAAATATAAAACCACAGAAAATGAGGAAAAAGGTCGCAACAATTAAACCAAAGTAATCTTGATAACGTCGCATTGTCATGAGCTTCAAAGCGCAGCCCATTGCAAGTAAATTGATCATTCCCAGTAATAAACCAAGGTGCCAACCTGAATAGGCTAGGCCAATAGCACTGAGCACCGCTAATAAGTTAATGGTACGAATGCTGGGTAAATGCTTATGCACATTGAAAAAAAGAAAGAGTCGCATCGCTACTGCACAGGCCATTAATATTTGAACCCATAACAACAAAGGTTCACCTAGCGTAAAGGTGATGATGAGTAGCGATAGGCTTAGGAATAGATGAGCTCGATTTTGAGTGCGTGTCATGAACTACGCTCATTTGGGTATAACGCTAGCGCATGTAAACAGGCCTCTCGGTGGGCTGCACCATTTTGCGGTTCAATGCTGGTGTTACCAAGGTGAAGCCCATAACGAACCTCTGATTTATGACATTCATTTACCAGCCAACATAAATAACTAAGTGCTTCTTCAATATTACGAGTGGGCATTTGGTTTAGAGACAGCCAAAGCGTTTCGCTTAAAGGAGTTGAAAATTGCTTGCTAACAAGAGCTTGTCTTTTTGCAACCAGCTTCCAAGCAATTCTATGCATTGGGTCGCCTTGGCGATAACTGGTTAGTGTTTCGAAGTCTTCTTGTCCCTGTTGACTCTTGGCTCCAGAGGTCTCTGAATTAGCATGTCCACTCAGGATGGGAAAGTGTGAGAGTGGAAGCGGTTTCGGGTAAACAATCACTTCTCCTTTAAATTTCAAGTGGGTCCAGCATCGATACAGACCAAGGGGATAATAGCTTTCTACCGTAATTCGCGGAATTGAATGCTTTCCTCGGGGCAATTCTCCAAAAGCAAGGTTAATGGGATTAGTTGCGTGGGCAGGGTCAAATGTGGTGTGTGTTTTTTGCTGAAAACGTTTTAAGTATATTTTTCCCTTATAAGGCAACTGGCTTTCATCTTCGCTTACGTGGCTAAACCAGATAGGAAAAGTTGACTCTTCACCAGCAAAAATCGGATGAATGCGTCCGATCTGGAGCTGAATTTTTGAAAAGTTGCTGTAGCTGGCCGTGAGATTGATAAGAAATAATGAGACCAAAAAGAAGCAGAGTAAAAGCAGTAAATTGTTACTGTAGTTACTGCCTAAGATAAAGAGCCCGATACATAAGCCAATAAATAAAACGCCAAACTTTGAGGGAAAAATGAAAATGCTATCCATGCCAAGCTGAAACTTACGTTCTGAAGGAATGCGTTTATCCAACCACATCAACATTCGTTTATTCCAAAGTGTGAAGCTATTCATGGCAGTGCTCTAAGCCGCGAGAGGGTCAATTTCTTCGAGTAACAGCTGTGTAAGAGGTTGTTGGCTATTTATATCGGAACTCGTGCTTCGGATTCTATGCTCCGCTACCGCAGGCAATATTGCTTGTACATCTTCTGGAATCACGTAATCCCTTCCCGATATGAAAGCCCATGCTCGGCTCGCTGCCAGAATAGCTTTGCTGGCCCTAGGTGAGAGTGAGTTGGGAAAGGCGTCGGATTCACGCGTTAATGTAACTAACTTCAAAATATAGTCAAAAATGGCGGCAGAGGCTTCTATACGCCTAATACGCTGTTGCATATCGTTAAATTCTGTTGGGGTAATGCATTGTGTTAATGCTGATAATTGTAAGGAAGTATCTCCTTCAAGCATTCTCTTTTCCGACTGCCAATCTGGATAACCTAAATGAATGCGCATTAAAAAACGGTCTAACTGTGATTCTGGAAGCGCATAAGTACCCGATTGATACATCGGGTTTTGCGTTGCAATAACGATAAAAGGGGTTGGGAGTGGATGTGTCTCGCCATCAATAGTGACTTGTTTTTCCTCCATCGCTTCTAGCAAAGCGCTCTGTGTTTTTGGATTAGAGCGGTTAATTTCATCTGCTAAAAGGAGGTTGGTAAAGATAGGACCAGGATGAAATTGGAATTGTGTTTTTTGATTGTCGAAGATATTTACACCTAAAATGTCGGCAGGTAAAAGGTCTGAAGTAAACTGTACGCGGCTAAACATTAATCCGAGTGTTTTGGCTAATGAATGCGATAAGGTTGTTTTTCCCATGCCGGGAAGATCTTCAATCAGTAAGTGCCCGTTACATAATAAACAACTGAGCGCGAGTCTGATTTGCTCTTGCTTACCGACAACAACATTCCCTATCTCATGGATAATTTTTTCTACTATATGATTCATTCTTTCAACTAGCTCTAGCGTCAGTGTAAATACTTTAGCTGATCTGCATCCTTAAAAGGAGAATTATCCTGTTAAGTAGAAGGTATTTTTTGTATGAAAATGTATGACTAATGATACTTACTAGTACCTATTATTGGAAAACAACGCAATCAGTATTTCTGATTTGTAAATAAAATGTTTTTATTTGCTTCAAACTATTCAGATAAAATTGTAACTCGTATAAGCAAACTAAGTTGGCAGATAACTTTATTAGGCTGACCATAGGACTATCTTTATGGATAAAAATTTGAAATGAGCAATAACCATTTTATAGCTTAAAGAATGTGAGGATAAACTCTGTTACATTCTGTGATAATTACGCATTATATCTAAATCATTTTATTTATATCGATAACAAATAATAACGATATTTTGTCGTAATCTGATGCGTAAATAACGTTAAGAGCCTGTTATGAGAGGCTATGAAAATGAGTAATTAGTGTTTTAGTGGGCAGGATAAAGCCTTAAATGACGCTCTCAACGCCTTCTACTGCATTGAGTGAAAAGAGTATGGAAGTTTATAGGGGTAGAGTTTAAAAGCTCTCAGGGCTGTTATGGTGCGATTAATTGCTGAGAATGGGTTGGATTAGGAACAGTAAATAGTATTTGGATTAGGGGGGATCTTGAGGATAGGGGCGAGACACGCGTTAGGAGGATGTATTCCTTAGAAATAGAAAAGGTACCGACCTAGGCCAGTACCTTAACGATGCACGATTAGACTAGATTTTAAATTCGTCTAATTCAATACCGTTGCTTAGCGCTTCAGAAAAGATTTTTGGCATTCTACCAATACCCGTCCAGAAGTGTGGTTCGCCGTTACTATCGACTAATTTATACTTCACAGGACGCTTTTTACCAGATTTGCCAATCTTAGAAATAAGTTCTGACTCGTTAAGATCATCAAGGCTTAAGCCCGCTGCTTTTAACTGTTCTTGAATTTGAACAATTTTAGCTTGTTTCTCAGCCTGAACTTTCTTTTCTTCTTTTTCTTTATCTTTTTTTGACTCAATAATTGAGGCTAATTTAGCCATAACTTCTTCCAATTCTTCACTGGATAAATCTTTCACTGCACCTTGCAAACGACGCCCATGTGTCAATATCTGCAAAAATTCAGACATGTTTTTTTCCCCGAGTTAGAAAATAATAAGTGAAATTTAAATTTAAGTGTATTAATAAAATATAATTATATTAAAAAAGATGCAATAAAAAAGCGGCTGTGCCGCTTTTTATTTTTTAAATTTTACATATTTGGATAATTTGGTCCCCCGGTTCCTTCCGGTGTTATCCATTTAATATTTTGACTCGGATCTTTGATATCACAAGTTTTACAATGTATACAGTTTTGCGCATTGATTTGAAGTTGAGGATTTTCAGAGTCATCTTTAACAATTTCATAAACACCCGCAGGGCAATAGCGCTGAGCAGGCTCATCATATTTTGCCAAATTTACGGTAATTGGGATTTCGTTGTTAGCTAATTTCAAATGACACGGTTGATCTTCTTCATGGTTAGTGTTCGATAAATATACAGATGATAATTTATCAAAACTCAACACCCCATCAGGTTTAGGATATTCGATTTTAGTGGCTTGGGAGGCCTCTTTTAAATTGGCATAATCCAAAGAATTGTCTTTTAAATTAACAGGGAGTTTTCCACCGAAAATATTTTGATCGATTGTGTTAAATGCACCGCCCCAAAATGAACCAAATTTGTGAATTGCTGGGCCAAAGTTACGTGAGTTATAAAGCTCTTCGTTCAACCAAGAACCTTTAAAACGCTCATCATGGTTAAGTTCGGCCGCATCCGTTTTAAGTGCTTCAAAAATGCTTTCAGCGGCTAGCATGCCCGACTTCATTGCGGTGTGATTGCCTTTAATTTTCGAGAAATTAAGGGTACCAGCATTACAACCCACAAGAATGCCGCCAGGGAAAGTCATGTTAGGTAAAGAATTAAACCCGCCTTTAGCGATTGCTCTTGCCCCGTAAGAAATTCTTTTTCCATCTTTTAAATATTGCTTAAACACTGGGTGGTGTTTCATGCGTTGAAATTCATCAAACGGACTTAAATGAGGGTTGGTATAACCAAGGTCGACAATGAGCCCAACAAACACTTGGTTATTTTCAGCGTGATACAGATAAGCACCACCGGTCTCATCATTTAATGGCCACCCCGCAGAGTGAACCACTAAACCTTCTTGATGTTGCTCAGCAGGAATATCCCAAATTTCTTTAAATCCAATGGCATAATGTTGAGGGGATGAATCTTTGTCTAAATTAAACTTACTTATTAATTCTTTTCCTAAATGCCCACGGCAACCTTCGGCAAATACAGTATGTTTCGCTCTAAGTTCCATGCCGGGCATAAAGCTATCTTTTGGTTCACCATCTACACCAATACCCATATCACCCGTAATCACACCGGCAATTGAACCATCATCGTTGTATAACAATTCTGATGCTGGGAAGCCCGGAAATATTTCAACGCCTAGCGCTTCGGCCTGTTCTGCTAACCAGCGGCACACATTACCCATGCTGACAATGTAATTGCCTTCGTTATGCATGGTTTTCGGAGTGATAACGTTGGGAAGGCGAGTCGAATCGTTTTCGTTTTTCAGTAGGTAGATGTGATCCTCGGTGACAGGTGTATTGAGTGGCGCGCCTTTTTCTTTCCAGTCGGGAAATAATTCCTGCATGGCACGAGGATCAAATACGGCCCCTGATAAAATATGTGCGCCGACTTCTGAGCCTTTTTCAACCACGCATACCATTAATTCTGTGTCGTTCTCATTTGCTAATTGCATGATTTTACATGCGGTTGATAAGCCAGCTGGACCTGCTCCAACAATGACTACGTCAAATTCCATCGCTTCTCGCTGCACAGGAATATCCTCCGATTGTTTTTGTTCTACGCCCCGAAAGTTGTGTTGCGCCGTTAACTTGCCTGAATTGCTGTAACTATCAAATCACATTTACTTATATTAAAGATTTGCCTGCTATTTCTTGGAACAGTGTATTTTGGGTCAAATGGATGTCAAATACACGATTAAATATTCTTTATTAATGAAAATGCGTATTTGTTCACACTGTAAAAGAAATAAAAGGCGTGAACAAAAATTACCTGAAAATGAAGATTTTAACGGCTTTTCACCGTCGATTTTGGCCTTTCAGGTTGACGTTTACGTAAACAGCAAGTAGATTGCTTGCAGATTTTAATTGTCAACGTCTAACTGCACAAGACGCCATTTCGTATACTTACGTTTTTTATACGATTCGCGTCATATACAGGGGTAATGATGAAAGTATTAGTACCGGTAAAACGAGTTATTGATTATAACGTCAAGGTAAGGGTGAAACCTGACAACTCTGGTGTTGATTTAGCTAACACCAAAATGTCGATTAACCCATTTTGTGAAATTGCGGTTGAAGAAGCGGTACGCCTTAAAGAGCAAGGAAAGGCAGAAGAAGTCGTGGTGGTTTCTATTGGTGATAAAAGCTGTCAGGAACAACTTCGTACTGCACTAGCATTAGGCGCTGACCGTGGTATTCATATTGAAACCGACGAAAACTTAGACTCTCTGCAAGTGGCCAAGTTGCTTGCCAAGGTGATAGAGCAAGAAGCGCCTCAAATGACCATTTTAGGTAAACAAGCTATTGATTCAGACAACAACCAAACCGGTCAAATGTTGTCTGCGCTAACAGGTATGCCACAAGGTACATTTGCTTCTGAAGTGAAACTTGAAGGCGAAAGTGTGCAAGTAACGCGTGAAATCGATGGTGGTTTGCAAACCATTGAGTTGCAACTTCCTGCTATCGTGACTACCGACCTTCGTTTGAACGAACCTCGTTACGCATCTTTACCTAACATCATGAAAGCCAAGCGTAAGCCTATTGATGTGAAAACGGCAGCAGATTTTGGTGTTGAGTTGGCGTCTAAAGTCACAACATTGAAAGTTGCCGCACCAAGCCAACGTGAAGGTGGTGTGAAAGTAGCTGATGTAGCAGAATTGGTCGAAAAATTGAAAAACGAAGCGAAGGTGATCTAAATGGCTATTTTGGTTTATGCAGAACACGACAACCAGCACCTAAAAGCTGAGTCCTACAAATTAGTTAACGCTGCACAACAAATGGGCGGTGATGTTCATATGTTAGTCGCTGGCGAGGCTTGCCAAAGTGTTGCAGAGCAAGCAGCCCAAATTGACGGCGTTGCAAAAGTGATTGTGGCCGATAATGCAGCGTATACAGACCAACTTGCAGAAAATGTAGCTGACCTAGTGTTAGCTGTTGCCGATGGTTATAGTCATATTCTTGCAGCAGCAACAACAACAGGCAAAAACTTCATGCCACGAGTTGCGGCAATGTTAGATGTTGCACAAATCTCAGACATCATTGCGGTAGAAAGCGCAGATACATTCCAGCGTCCAATTTATGCTGGTAATGCAATTGCAACCGTACAGAGCGCCGATGCTGTTAAAGTGATTACGGTACGAGCCAGTGCGTTTGATGCCGCCGCAGAAGGCGGAAGTGCAACAATCAAAGCAAGTGACGTGGTTAAAATCAGTGATAAAGTGAAGTTTGTCTCTCAAGAGTTAACCAAGTCTGAGCGCCCTGAATTAACCGCTGCCAATGTGATTATTTCTGGTGGTCGCGGTATGCAAAACGGCGACAACTTCAAGCTACTTGAAGGTATTGCGGATAAGCTCGGTGCTGCCATTGGTGCATCGCGCGCGGCAGTTGACGCAGGCTTTGTACCAAACGATATGCAAGTCGGTCAAACCGGTAAAGTGGTTGCGCCGCAGCTTTATATCGCTGTAGGTATTTCTGGTGCCATTCAACACTTGGCAGGCATGAAAGACTCTAAAGTGATTGTGGCTATCAACAAGGACGAAGAAGCGCCTATCTTCCAAGTGGCGGATTACGGCCTAGTTGGCGATTTATTTGAAGTGTTACCTGAATTGGAAGGTGCGCTGTAAGTTAAGGCTTTTAATCAATAGGCATTTTAAATGCCTAGCGTGAATATAGAAAAAGGCGTTCATTGAAAGATGAGCGCCTTTTTTGATGCTTAACTGTAACAGAGAATACGACCTAAATAGTGGGACGTAATTGTCAGTTACTTCTACAGAGATTTATCGCAAACTCGCCGTGAATATACTTCCATGTAGGCACTCATATAAGCCCGTAGCTGATTGTTAATTTGGAACAGATATTTAGATTTCCTCGTCTATATCATCAATATCGTCTTGTTCAGGCTCCGGCGGCAACGGCTTTTTGCGTCGCATAATCGGCGCATCGCCTACATCTTTGCCTTCCATTGTCTTAACGCGAACGGTTTTCTTGGTGGGTTTTTCTAGCGATTGATCATCCTTTTTCGCCGTTGTTCTTGCTTTTCTCTTCCAAGGGGATTCTGGAGGTTTTTTACCGGAAAATGTTGCAGAAAGTCCTTCAAGTTGCGTGAAAGCAAAATCTTGTTTTAGCTGCGCTTTTAGTTTTTCAAAGCTGTTCCAATCCCTTGGGCCAATTAGCGAGAACGCGTGACCGATATTGCCAGAACGGCCTGTTCTTCCAATTCGGTGGATGTATTCATCGGCTGTTTTGGGTAAGTCAAAATTAACCACTAATGATACTGTTGGAATATCCAAACCTCGTGAAGCGACGTCGGTAGTCACTAAAATTTGTTGTTGTTTTGAGGCAAAGCTTTGCATGATTGAAGCGCGTTGCGATTGCAATAAATCGCCGCTTAACGCCGCACTTTTGAAGCCCCATTTTTCGCAAAGTGAGGCTAAACGACCGGTATCTTCTCGTGTTGCAGAGAAGATTATCACTTGCTCGAAGGTTTCTTGCTTTAATAAGGCATCAAGTAGGTTGTCTTTATGATCAACATTGTCTGCGAAAATAAAGTTTTGCTGAATATCTTCGTTTGCCTGATCGCTAGCATCAATATCAATCTTATACGGTTTTTTCTGTAACTCGCCGGTAAAGTCGTTGATAAGCGCACTATGCAAGGTGGCAGAGAACATCAATGTTTGGCGTTTGCGGTGATCTGCGGCTTTATTGATAGCGGTTAATTGGGCTTTAAAGCCTAAATCTAACATGCGGTCGGCTTCATCAAAAATCAGCAGTTCTAACCCGTTTAAAAATAATGAGCGACCAAAAAGATGATCGGTAACGCGACCCGGAGTTCCAACTACAAAAGCCGGATTCTTGCTCAATACTTTTGCTTGGTCGTTGTAGTTTTCTCCACCGACTAACAAAGCCGCTTTTAACCCCGTGGGTTTGGTAAAAGGCAACAACTCATTGAAAACTTGCTTTGCTAGTTCACGCGTAGGGGCGAGAACCAATACTCGTGCATCACGTTTGCTTAAAGACTTTTGCGTGAGCACTTTTTGCAAGGCGGGGATTAAAAATGCCAATGTCTTTCCTGACCCCGTTTTAGAAGAAACCAGCAAGTCTTTACCCATCAGGCCATGAGGGATTGCTTGTTGTTGAACAGCGGTAACATCAGAAAACTTCTTTTCTTCGAGAATTTTTTGTAGGCGACGATCTAAAGGGAGGTCAGAAAATAACACTATTATGCTCATTACAATTTAATTGGCGCTGATTATACGTGTCAGTTGCCCAAGGATGAAGCATTTAATCAGTAATCCATTTGCTCCCAATATCGGGTATTTTCGATTCATGTTCTAGCGACTACATTTTTAGAGATAATTATTACTCTAAATAAGTAGGTATTATTATAACTACGGATAATAGTGAATCGTTAGACTAACCTTACGGCTGTTCATAGAGGCGGACGCCTCCAGCACGATGGTGAAAGAGGAATATCAGCTTAATGGATGGGCTGATCTAAAGGGTTAAAGTTGTTTTAAAACGGATTTGCGGTAGATCAAAATGTAATTTTAGTGGCTGGTATAAGGTACGCTGAAATCACAAATGGTCTTAACGCTATGAATACTAATCAAACTAGAGAAATTTTGTTAGGTAAACAAAAGCGCTTGCAGCGCAGGGTCTCAATGATTGATGCGGATTTTGCTCAAGAAAGGGATGACGACTTCGAAGAGCTGGCAGTTGAATCCGAAAATGATGAAGTGCTTAGTGCGCTACAAAAGGAAGCTGTATTAGAGCTGGAACAGATTACGAAGGCATTGCATCTATTAGATTGCGGTAAATATGGTAAGTGTTTGGATTGTGGTAAACCAATAGAACCGGATAGATTACGAGTTTTGCCTTATACTACTCTATGTAAGCGATGCGCTACTTAGAGGTTGTTTGATCTGACGTAAGCTTTACAATTTTTGACAATGTATAAAAAGCCTCACCTGAGAAGAGCAGGTGAGGCTTTTCTATTTTGAGCTAGCAGAGCTCATCAAATATTTAAACTCAGTTAAATTGCATTTCCGGTACATCGCCTTCAACAATAAGTTCGCCTTCCGTTTTCGAGCGAATTTCTTCTACGCTAACACCGGGAGCACGCTCTTTTAACCAGAATGCATTATCTTTTACTTCAAGAACTGCCAAGTCTGTAATGATACGAGTGATACAGTTCACACCGGTTAATGGCAAAGTACAGGCTTTTAATAGTTTTGATTCGCCGTTCTTGTTGGCGTGAGTCATGGTCACGATGATGTTTTGTGCGCCAGCAACTAAATCCATCGCTCCACCCATGCCTTTTACCAATTTACCCGGGATCATCCAAGAGGCGATATTGCCTTTTACATCGACCTCAAAAGCGCCTAGTACAGTAATATCAACGTGACCGCCGCGAATCATCGCAAAACTCTGAGCCGATTCAAAAATAGAAGCGCCAGTGATAGCGGTTACGGTTTCCTTGCCAGCGTTAATCATATCAGGATCAACCTGATCCTCTGTTGGATAAGGCCCCATTCCCAATAGTCCGTTTTCTGAATGCATCATGACGGAGATGCCTTCAGGAACATAATTTGCTGCTAAGGTTGGAATACCAATACCTAAGTTCACATAGTTGCCATCGCTAAACTCTTGGGCAACGCGCATTGCGATTTGTTCTCTACTTAGTGCCATGGTTATTCTCCTTATGCTTCACGAGTTACACGACGTTCAATACGTTTTTCGAACGTACCTTTAATAACACGATCAACGTAGATGCCTTGGGTTTGAATCTCAGAGGGTTTGAGTTGACCGGGCTCAACAATTTCTTCTACTTCGACCACGGTAATTTTACCCGCAGTTGCTGCCAAGGGGTTAAAGTTCATTGAGGTGTCTTTATAAATGCAGTTGCCGAAAGTGTCGGCCTTCCACGCTTTTACGATTGCAAAATCGCCAACAATGCCTTCTTCTAAGATGTAGTTTCGACCATTGAACTCTTTGACTTCTTTGCCTTCTGCTACAGGCGTTCCGTAGCCAGTTGCCGTATAAAAACCAGGAATACCTGCACCGCCAGCTCGCATTCTTTCTGCTAATGTGCCTTGGGGAGTCAGTTCCACCTCTAACTCACCTGCGATGAGTTGTTTTTCGAATAAAGCGTTTTCGCCAACATAAGAAGAAATCATTTTCTTAATTTGACGATCTTCCAGCAATATGCCTAAACCAAATCCGTCGACGCCGCAGTTATTCGATACAATCGTTAACCCTTTTGTCCCCATTTTTTTGATTTGAGCTATCAAACCTTCAGGTATACCACATAAACCAAAACCACCTGCAAGTATGGTCATGTTGTCGGCCAATCCCTGCATGGCCTCTTCATAACTGGATACTACTTTATTGAAACCTGCCATATTAACTCCGCAGTATTATTAATTTGTTAACATTATTCGAAACCATTGTTAATATGTAAAATTAAATTAATTTCTTAATTAATAAAAAAAATATATTAATAATATGGCGTTGAATATTTCATTAAAGCAAGTTCGCGCATTCGTTAACGTTGCTATTTGTAGTAACTATGCGGAAGCCGCAGAACGGATGCACCTTTCGCAACCTGCACTGTCAATTGCGATTCGCAATTTAGAGCAAGCCACAGGTGGCGCTTTATTTAGTCGTTCAACTAGAAAAGTAGAGCTAACCCCAGAAGGGGTGGCGTTTTTTCCCGTTGCTAAACGTCTGCTACGGGACTGGGAAGAAGCCTGCATGGATCTAAACAATCTGTTTAGTATGCAAAAAGGTAAACTTTCAATTGCAGTGATGCCATCGTTTGCAAGCACACTTTTGCCAGAGCATTTACGTGTTTTTCATGAGCAATATCCAAATATCACTATTGCGATACAAGACATTGTAATGGAGTTTGTGATGGCATCGGTCTTAGCAGGGCGCAGCGAGTTGGGAATTACGTTTGAATCTGAGTCGATGGAAGGGCTCGAGTTTTTTCCGTTGTTTGAAGATGATTTTATACTTGTTTGTCCCCCTAAACATCCGTTAGCTGAGGTTAAAAGTGCGACATGGCAACAGGTGCAGCAATATCCTTTTATCGCCATGAACTTAGGCTCGACCTTGCGCCGATGGATTGATGACGTTTGTGCGAAACGAGATATTGTTCTAAACATTATTGCAGAGGGAGGGCAGTTGGTTCTATTAGGTGAGCTAGTAGCTGCGGGACTTGGTATTTCTGTGGTGCCGGCACTTACTCGTCAGCAAATGCTCGATAAGGGACTATCCTGTGTTGCACTTAGGCATAGTGGGCTTAGAAAGTGTGTTGGTGTTGTTAAAAAACAACGAGGGACTTTATCAGTCGCGGCAAATGGATTTTTGAGTATGTTGACGCAATCGTAAAGTCGCGATAGTACAGCACCAAATGTGGTTAGATTAAATTGATTTTGAAAAACCTAATTTAGTTAGAAGTAGCGTCTTTCTACCATTTTTTCTTTGGAGCAAACAGTTCATCCAATTCATTTCTCTCATCTTCGATACGACGAGCGGTATCTTCAGCATTGCTGTTGCGTAGGTTTTCTTGAATCTGGCTGAGTTGTTGCTCAAGCTGGGCCCTTCTGGAAGTAACATATTCATCCTGAGTAGAGAAATTAGTCAGGGCGACAATGGCTTTTTCTAAGTATTGACGAGCTGAGCCCATCATCTGTGATTGGATAGCGCTGTCTGCTCGACGCGCAAGGGTGTCGACGTTGACACGAAGTTGCATTTTATCGAGTCGTTTATCCTCACCAATAAAAACTTGTGCGCTAACTTTTCCTTTACTGTGCTCGGTTCTAAGTAAAGCACGTAATTTCTTTAAACTTTGAATGGTAACGATAATTTGTTTGTCATTATCCGGTAGGCTAATGCCATCTGCTGCTGCCGCTTTGTTTTTCTCTGCATCAGCTTCGTTCATTTTAATTCGTTCGGCAATATCATTGAGTCGCTGTTTGATTTCTGGAGTTTTGGGGTTTAACTCATGGGTTAACTTCAAAGCGCCTTGAATGCGTTTTAGTAGAATAAGGTTAAGCATTGGGGAAATTGGGATTTGGCTTTGAGAAGCTGACATGATGACATTTTCCGTTTCATCAATAATCGCTTTTTGCTTCGACAATTCTGTGCGTTTTTCTGCTTCAACCTTTTCTTTGTGCTGCTGAAAAGCGTTCACCATAATGGCTAACACAATCAAGGCGACGATTAATATTATGATTATTGCAAACATTTGCTTTTTTTGTCCCGTCTGTTAATTGTCATGCTTACCCAGACACATCAGTGACATACTAAGGTAATTCCAAGGTAAAAACACTCCCTCCGAGGGAGCCGCCATTTGAAAGTCGTATCATTCCTTTTTTATCGTCACTTACATGCGCTTCTGCAATCATTCTAGCAAAAAAGAGACCTAGGCCCGTTCTGCCGCTACTAATATCAAAGTCTCGCATGTTGGTTTGTGTGTTCTTAAGCATAGACTCTGGATAGCCTTGACCATCATCTTCAATGAAGATTTTTAAATACCCATCACTTTCTTTTACTGAGATATTAATTTTGGTATTGCCGTAGTGCATGGCATTAATCAACACATCGTTAAGCAAAACATTGACGAGTGCTGCATCAAAATACCACGATAACCCTTCTTGTACATCTGTCGAAATTGAGACCTTTTTATAATTAATGTAATTTTTATTGCTGGCGAGAAGCTCATCGATCAGATCATCAGCAAAGTGTTCGTTAATATTAAGCGGGAGTTCGTCTAAATCGGCGCGGTATAAAGAAAGGATTTGCACTAGGCTAGTATTCATTCTCGATGCTTCATAATGAATAGCTGCTATTTTTTCTGCTTCCTTAGAGCCTGCGGGCGTGTCGTTACCAACGTCTTCAATAGACCTCATTAACAAGCATAACGAGTTTTTCATATCATGCACCGCGGAGGCGAGTACCGCTGAGAAATCGATGCGATTATTTCGAGTCGTCATGGTCTTTTGGTTTCGAATACTGCTGAAGTCGTTAAAGCCCTTAATAGTATTGTCAGACGATGCGATGGTCAAACGCTAATGTCGTTATGATTAAAACGCACTAACTTATTCATTAAACAGGTGAAAAAAATC
The DNA here is from genome assembly GCF_026788005.1 of Alteromonas sp. a30. Taxonomy (GTDB): domain Bacteria; phylum Pseudomonadota; class Gammaproteobacteria; order Enterobacterales; family Alteromonadaceae; genus Paraneptunicella. The sequence goes on along the minus strand of NZ_JABEPE010000020.1, from coordinate 14,573 downwards.
GCGAGATAGGATATTTTTAATAATCACTCGGAATGATTTCTTCTTAGAGTGGATATAAATCGCATATTAAATCATCACAGACAGAAAGAATAAGCTAGGTTGGTTAATCATGAAGTTACAGCAGCTACGATACATAGTAGAAGTTCTAAACAACAATCTGAATGTTTCTGCTACGGCTGAAAGCCTGTACACAAGTCAGCCTGGTATTTCTAAACAGGTCAGAATGTTAGAAGATGAACTGGGGGTGCAGATCTTCGGAAGAAGCGGGAAGCATCTCACTCATGTAACGGAAGCGGGCAACGATATTATTAATATTGCACGTGAAATTCTGGCGAAAGTTGAAAGTATTAAATCTGTCTCTCGTGAGCATACATTGCCCGACCAAGGCAAACTCAACATTGCAACCACACATACACAGGCCCGTTATGCACTTCCTGGAGTGATTAAAGGGTTTATGGATAAATATCCAAAGGTTTCTTTGCATATGCATCAGGGAACGCCGTCACAAATTAGTGATTTGGCGGCAAAAGGTGAGGCCGACTTTGCCATTGCGACTGAAGCGCTGCATTTATATAACGACCTGATTATGCTGCCGTGTTATCACTGGAATCGCAGTATTATCGTGAATAAAGAACACGAGTTAGCCAACAAAACCTCTATTTCAATTGAAGATATTGCGAAGTACCCATTAGTGACATATGTCTTTGGGTTTACAGGACGTTCAGAATTGGATGAAGCGTTCTCCCGAGCAGGACTAGAGCCAAAAATTGTTTTCACTGCAACTGATGCTGATGTGATCAAAACTTATGTGAGAATGGGCGTGGGCATTGGTGTTGTGGCAACCATGGCGGTTGATGATCGATTAGATGAAGATCTCGTCACCATTGATGCGAGTCATTTGTTTGAATACAGTACAACCAAAATTGGCTTCCGCAAAGGCACTTTCTTGCGTAGTTATATGTATGACTTTATTGAGCGGTTTGCGCCACATTTAACTAAAGATGTGATTGAAAAAGCAATGACGCAAAAAAATAACGATGACATAGAAAAAATGTTTAGAGGTTTAACCTTACCTGTACAATAAACGGCTAGCCTTTATTAAGTAAACCTTCCAGAAGGTATTCCTCAATTTAAGACCAGATTGAAAAGAAAACCCCGTTAGGCAAGTACCAACGGGGTTTTCTTTTTAACATTAGTTGTTTAGCACTCGATAATATTCACGGCTAATCCGCCACGCGCTGTTTCTTTATATTTTGATTTCATATCGTTGCCCGTTTCCCACATGGTTTTGATTACTTTATCCAATGAAACCTTATGAGAACCATCTCCTCGCATCGCTAAGCGTGATGCATTGATCGCTTTAATGGCTCCCATTGCATTACGTTCAATACAAGGAACTTGCACTAACCCATTTACAGGGTCACACGTTAGACCCAAATTATGTTCCATGCCAATTTCCGCTGCGTTTTCTACTGCTTTCGGATCGCCTCCAAGAATTTCAGTCAACGCGCCAGCAGCCATTGAACAAGCGACACCCACTTCTCCCTGGCAACCTACTTCGGCTCCAGAAATAGAGGCATTTTTCTTATACAAAATACCAATGGCAGCAGCGGTTAATAGGTAACGGCAAGCAGTTTCAGCATCAACAGGGCGAATGAACTTGTTGTAGTAACTCAGTACGGCAGGAATGATACCCGCTGCGCCGTTAGTTGGAGCGGTGACTACTCGACTACCTGCCGCATTTTCTTCATTTACCGCAAGTGCAAATAAGTTAACCCAATCCATCGCACTCATGGGATCGTTATTTCGTTCGCTACACAATTTTCGATACAAAGAAGGGGCTCGTCGTTTTACTTTCAAGCCGCCGGGTAAAATCCCTTCGGTATCAATACCTCGCTGGACACAAGATTGCATCACTTCCCAAATGCCTGAAAGCTTTTCATAAATTGCTTCTTTAGACTGAAATTGCATTTCATTTTTTAACATTAAGGTACTGATACTGAAACCTTCTTCTTTGCATATACGCATCAGATCTTCTGCACTTTCAAAAGGATAGGGGATTTCTGTTTCTGCGATAGCGACGGCTTGATTTTGTTTGGCTTCGAAATCTTCTTCTTTAATGATAAAGCCACCACCGATAGAGTAATAACACTGTGAAAACAGCTTTTCGTCATCATGAAATGCATGGATTGCCATGCCGTTTGCGTGCAAGGGCAGGCTTTTGCGACGGTGGTAAATGATGGAATCAGTCTTAGAAAAAGCAACACTGTGCTTTCCATCCAACTTTAATTGTGCCGAGCGTTCCACTTCAGACAACATGGTTTCGATTTGATCTACATCGACTTCTTCGGGCGTTTGTCCAAGTAAACCTAAAATAACCGCTGTGCCAGTGCCGTGTCCAATTCCTGTTTGTCCCAATGAACCAAATAACTCAACGCGCACAGAATTCACTTGGAGCAGAATGTTGAGTTCTTGTAACTGCACGACGAAATCTTTCGCCGCTCGCATCGGACCAACGGTATGTGAGCTGGAAGGGCCAATACCGATACTGAACATATCAAAAACGCTGATCATCATTTCTATAAACTACTTTAATCAATAATGCGCTTATTTTGGCGTGGGATGGGAAATTGGGGAAGCCCTACCAGTACGATTTGTCGAAAACAACTGTAAAGGTTCGGGCTAGAGCGAAAAGTGTGAAAACAAGTTAACCTAGTTTAAGGCAATATGATTAGACAGGATGCGAATAAAGGCAGCCGTTGCCCCCCAAATATAAGTGTCATTCCACGGGATAAAATACACTGAATAATCCACTCCTTTGCGGTGCACAGGGTAATTGATGTGGTTATTCTGGTTCATTAAATAAGAAAGCGGAACTTCAAATGTACCCGCGACTTCATTAGGGTCGACTTGCAAGTCGAACTTGGGTTCGACCAAGCCGACATAAGGCGTGACCTCATAGCCAGAAAATGTACGGAAAGACTGTAAATTACCGACTACTCGCGTGTATTTTCTGGAAAGACCAATTTCTTCTTCGGTTTCGCGTAGTGCGGTATCCATTAGGCAAGTATCGCTTTTCTCGTGACGTCCGCCTGGGAGGCAGATTTGGCCTGCATGGTGTTTTAAGTGAGATGAACGTTTCGTAAAAATAACGGATAACTCGTCTCGGCATACAACTGGAAATAACACCGCTGCCTTTTTCCCTGCTCTGGGTAACGGGAAGTCGGGTAGAGTGGGGACGGTTCTTAAATGCTGAAACTTCTCTAAGAATTCAACCTCATTCATTTCTGGCATGATACCCTCATATTATAATTTGGCGTTTTGTTACGGCTTTAAAACAGGTAGGATCTTCGCCACTTTGTCTAGTGTTTCCTGAAACTCTTGGTTGGCATCAGAGTCAAGCACAATTCCTCCGCCTGCCCAGCAATATATGTTATTGGATTCCAACAACAATGTGCGTATGCAGATGTTGCTGTCCATATCCTCCTTGATACCCAAATAACCAATACTACCGCAGTAGATATGACGGTGATCCGGTTCGAGCTCTTCAATAATTTGCATAGCACGTTTTTTCGGTGCTCCGGTAATAGAGCCGCCGGGAAACGCATCTTGCAATAACTGAAGTGGTGAACTGTTAGCTTTTAATTCTCCTACAACGGTGCTGACTAAATGATGAACAGCGGGGAAGCTTTCAATATCAAAGAGCTTTGGCACTTGAACACTTCCGGGCATGCAATTTTTACTTAAGTCATTACGCAAGAGGTCAACTATCATCAAGTTTTCGGCGCGATCCTTCTCTGCGTTTTGCAAGTCTCTTGCCAGTTTAGCATCTAATTCAGGATTTGCCCCTCTGGGACGCGTCCCCTTAATAGGTTTGGTCTCAACTTTTCCGTCCTGTGTTGATAGAAAACGTTCGGGGGAAATACTTAAGATTGCACCATGTTGGGTGCGAATGAAGGACGAAAATGGTGCAGTATTGGCTTGTCTTAAACGTAAGTAAGCTCGCCACTCGTCACCTTGATATTCGCTATGAAAACGTTGCGCCATGTTAATTTGATAACAATCACCCGCGAGTAAATATTCGTGGATTTTCGCAAGTTTTGCTAGGTATTCAGCCTGTGTCACATTACTGGACCAATCTCGCCTTAGCTTAAATTCATCACCGTCGTATAACGTTTCAGATTTGTTAGCATCAGCGTCTGTTATTTCTGCGACCGAAGGATGAGGGTACTCAGGGTGATAACAAAAATAATACTGACCTGAATCTGCATCTCGAATCACCGACCAAGTATAAATTCCCACGCTTAAGCGTGGCGTTTGGTAGTCATCTTTAAAACGGGAAGCCACTTTCTCAATTTGCTTTCCCCAATCGTAGCCAAAATAGCCGAGGCAACCTACTACAAAGGGGAGGTGAGTTTCGGGTATCGCGGTGTGCTGAAATACTTGCTTTTGCAGAGAAACAATTTGCGCTATGGTGCTGCTGTTCTTTTCGACTTTAATTTGAGTTCGAAGAGACTCAAGCGCGAAGGTAATGTTGGGCGAGTGTGTGTTTTCCTCAATGCTGATAATTGGCTCTGCCGCAAATATATCAAAACGAGCGTTAGGGTGCGGGCTGTTAGCGGAATCTAATAAAACCGCACCACGCAAGTGGCGAAAAGCAGAAAATAACGAGGTGACATCGGTCTGAGTGTTAATATTCAGGGGAATGATGTGGATATTTAGCATGAAAACTATCTTATTCAACCTTATAGGGCTAACGTTTTAAGGTTAACCGAGCTAGGAAACGACAACGAAGTGCGTCTTAATCATGGAGTGATACACGCAAGCAAGGTATTATATCGCGCTAACTCCAGACACAACCAGTAAATTTCATTTTTACGAGGCTTACATGACTGTTATTCGTCAGCAGGACTTTATTGAAAGCATCGAAGATGCGTTGCAATTTATTTCGTATTACCACCCGTTAGACTACGTAAAGGCCGTTGAAAAAGCCTACGAAAAAGAAGAAAGCCAAGCCGCGAAAGATGCGATGGCACAAATTCTTATCAACTCTCGCATGTCTGCCGAAGGCAAGCGTCCATTGTGCCAAGATACCGGTATCGTGACCTGTTTCGTGAAAATTGGTATGGGCGTGAAATGGGATAAAACCAATTTAACGGTTCAACAAATGGTAGACGAAGGCACACGTCGAGCTTACACCAATTCAGATAACCCACTTCGTGCCTCCATTGTTGCCGACCCAGCCGGAAGCCGAAAAAACACCAAAGATAACACGCCATCTGTGGTTCACATCGACATGGTGCCGGGCGATGAAATTGAAGTGATGATTGCGGCTAAAGGCGGCGGCTCAGAAAACAAATCCAAGATGGTCATGCTCAACCCAAGTGATGACATAGCCGAGTGGGTAGTTAAAACCTTACCTACTATGGGCGCAGGTTGGTGTCCACCGGGCATGTTAGGCATCGGTATTGGCGGTACGGCTGAAAAGGCTGCTGTGCTGGCAAAAGAAAGCTTAATGGACCCAGTTGACATTCAAGAATTGATGGAACGTGGTGCGGAAACGACCGAAGAAAAGCTACGTCTCGACATCTTCGAAAAAGTAAATGCATTGGGCATTGGCGCACAAGGTCTTGGCGGGTTAACGACGGTTGTCGACATCAAAATTAAATCGGTGCCAACCCATGCAGCTTCCAAACCTGTGGTGATGATTCCAAATTGCGCGGCAACACGTCACGTACATTTCCATTTGGATGGTTCAGGCCCAGCAAAACTTGAACCGCCTAAATTAGAAGATTGGCCGAAAGTCACGTGGGAAGTGGGCGAAAATACGCGCCGTGTTAACGTAGACAACTTGAAACCTGAAGATATTCAAGAATGGAAAATGGGTGAAACCGTATTGCTTTCCGGTAAAATATTAACCGGCCGTGATGCAGCTCATAAACGCATTCAAACCATGCTTGAAAGTGGTGAAGGTTTACCAGCAGGAGTGGATTTCACAAATCGCTTAATTTACTACGTGGGTCCAGTAGATGCGGTCGGTGATGAAGTAGTAGGCCCGGCTGGCCCTACTACGGCAACACGTATGGATAAATTCACCGATATGATGCTCGACCAAACTGGCTTGTTGGGTATGATTGGTAAAGCTGAGCGTGGTCCAGCTACCGTTGAAAGCATTGCCAAACACAAGTCCGTGTACTTGATGGCTGTGGGCGGTGCGGCGTATTTGGTGTCCAAAGCCATTAAGAAATCGCGCGTTGTTGCGTTCGAAGATTTGGGAATGGAAGCCATCTACGAGTTTGAAGTAGAAGACATGCCCGTTACCGTTGCGGTAGATAGCACGGGTGAAAATGCCCACGAAGTTGGGCCCGCAATGTGGAAAGGCAAAATTGCTCTGAAGTAAAGCGTCCACTAGCCTGACAGGCATTGTAAAATTGAAAGCACCGTTACGCTCGCTAACGGTGTTTTTGTTTCTATAGTTTGTTTATCTCTTAGCGTAAACCGTGCTAGCTTTCTTACAAAGCGGTTGAGTTAACGCACAATTTTTCCAGAATAGTATTTTCTTAAGGACACACACAGATAATGTCGGATTCCTCTCTTATTTTTGCGGCTATGACTGCGCTAGCGATCGGTATTGTTTTAGGGGCAGTCATTGGTATTTTATGGCAACGCGCACGCCAGCAAGCGCTGATACAAGACTTGATGCAAACAGACGCAGAAAAGCACCAACAAGCTCAGCTCGCACAACAGGCGCTTGAACAAAAATGGCAATATGAACAGCAACAAAATCAGCAAGTGAAAGCGGATCTTGAGCGAGTTCAAGATGAAGTGAATGAATTACGTCATCGTAATACCGACTTAGAAAAAACCTCCGCTAAACACCTTGAGCAGGTGAACCAACTCACCTCTCGTATTTCGCAGTTGCAAGCACAAAGTCAGGATTGGCAAAGCCGCTATGAGGAAAGTCGAGAAGCGCTATCGCTGAGAGAAAGTGAATACCAAGCGGCTAACGCAAAACATGCCGAAACCAACAAAGCAAACGAAGAAAAACTGGCGTTGTTACAAGAAGCTGAAATTCGCCTGCAAACGCAATTTGAAAACCTCGCTAATAAAATCTTTCAGCAAAAATCCGACAAATTTACCGAAACCAGCAAAGCCGGATTAGATGCGCTGTTGAATCCGTTAAAAGAGCAAATTGAAGGGTTTAAAAAGCAGGTGTCGGAACAACATATCCGTGAAGGACAAGAACGAGCCTCGCTGAAAACTGAAATTATGGGATTAAAGGAATTAAATCAGCAAATTACCCAAGAAGCCGCAGCGTTAACCAAAGCGCTAAAAGGCGACAACAAGCAACAAGGGAATTGGGGCGAGATTGTATTAGAGCGTATTCTGGTGGAATCTGGATTGCGTGAAGGTCATGAATTCATCACCCAAGAACATTTGAAAGATGAAAAAGGCAAAGCTTTTAAGCCCGATGTGGTTGTGCATTTACCGCAAAACAAAGACGTCATTATCGATTCAAAAGTTTCCTTGAGTGCTTATGAACAATACTTTAATGAAGAGGATGACACTTTAAAGCAAGGCCACTTAAAAGATCATGTTAATTCTTTGCGAGTGCATATTAAAGAATTGGGTAAAAAGGATTATCAAACCCTACTAGGTGTGAATACGCTAGACTATATTCTAATGTTTGTGCCGGTTGAACCTGCGTATTTATTAGCCATGGAACAAGCGCCGGATTTAATCAAACAAGCCATGGACGCTAATATTATGTTGGTTAGTCCAACCAACTTAATGGTAGCTTTAAGAACGATTAATAATATTTGGCAATACGAATATCAAAACCAAAATGCGCAAGAAATCGCGGATAAAGCGGCCAAGTTATACGATAAATTCCACGGTTTTGTAACCGATATGGAAAAACTCGGTCGAAACATTACCTCGGTACAATCATCTTATAACGATGCCTTTAATAAGCTTTCAACCGGGCGTGGTAACTTGATTCGACGTACAGAGGAATTTCGCAAACTCGGTGTGCAAACCACGAAAAAGTTGGATAAAGCGCTGGTTGATAAATCGGATGCAGCGTTGGCGGAAGCGTCAGAGCAACACGAAGAATCGTGACGATGCAATTGAGGGCGCTCGATTAGGGTTACAGGTAGTCAAATGAACAAAATTAAATTAATGGAAATACTGCCAAGAATTCCATTATTTAAAGATTTAACGGTAGCCGAAAGGGAAATGGTTCTGAAGTTAACTCAGAACATTAAACGTATTCGAGCAGATAAGACCTTTATTAAAGAAGGCGCGCAGGAACCCTTCTTCTATATCATTTTGGCTGGCAGAGCGGATGTTTTTCATAAAGGCCGGAAAATTGGTGAGTTATTGCCGGGAAATTTTATTGGGGAAGTTGGCTTTATTTGCAAAGAGCCGCGCTCTGCTACCGTGACCTCCGCTACTGATATGGTAGTGATGTTAATTGCTGATGAACAATTCCGGCGTATGCCAGCACGCATTCGCGAGTCGATTAAAGATCGCATAATTTCAGGGCTGGTGGAGCGAGTAACAGGAATGAACGACAACACACTGCGCTATGAAGATGAAATTGGTGAATTGAAAAACAAAGTCAAAGGCTATGAGCAGCAGGATTTAATGAATAATGGCCTTGGTGCCAGCGTCTTTGAACATATTGATTTTGAGTCTGATTCTGACTCCGATACCGATACCGATTTGAACCCCGAGGCAGACTCCGCTGAGAATGTGGAGAAAACCTCTGCAAGCAATAGTCACCAAAAGCACAGAGATACACGCAAGAATCGCTAAGGCTTAAATCTCGACTGAACCTAACATTAAAGCTTTCCCGTTTTGGTCTATTAACGCTAAATGACGCTCACCCTCTTTTTTTGCCTCCGATAGCATTACCGACACCAATTGACCGTTTAAAAATGCAGGGCTAATAAAACGCACGTTAATCGACTTGATGGGTTCGGCCTCACTTGCTTGTAGCGTTTCAATGGTGCGAGTAAACATGCCAAAACCATGCAGCACCTTGCGCTTAAAAGGCGACATTTTCGCGACAAAGCTGATCCAATGAATCGGGTTTAAATCGCCGGTTAAGAGTGCGAAATTAAGGCCGTCATTAGGGGCAACAATCCATTTTCCAACGCGACGATAACCTTCTATCGATGGTGAATGGCGTTTATCCTTTTTGCTTTTACCAAGAATAAACAAAGTATGAAAAGAAGCGGTATAACAATGAGGATTGTTCTGGGTGCCAATGTGCAATTCTTGGTGTAATCGGGCACGGTTATTCTCTTCCTTAATTTCTAGCATTTTACAGGTTACATGCAGCGCTTCGCCCATTGGAATAGGATGATGCACAGTAAGGCCGACACCTTGGTTTAGAATATTAGAAAGCTTATAGCGGGTTTGCTTTAGTTGCTTGGCACAAATTGAAAGGGCGAATTGAGAGAATAGGTGGGGGGGTAATTCTTGGTTTGACTCTAGCGGCGCATTGCCATTTTCAGTGAGAACAGAGTAAGTACACCAGCGTCGATATAAATTCACCAAATCGGGCGGTGGCGTGGGGAGCACAACGTGCACATCGTCGATATGTTCAGGATTGCGCTTCATACGCTTCTTAGGCAGCACGGACGATAACGCAATGCTACCTAAGGTTTTTAACATCGGCCCTTGATACTGCAATAAACTCAGTGGCAAATTCATCGACATAGCGTTTAGTTTTCCTCTAATCTTCTTCTGTTACCCGAGTACCCCAAAGGTCATACTCATCGGCGTGTTCAATTAATACCTCAACGAAGTCGCCGGGGTTAACGTCCATATCGCCATTTAAATACACCATGCCATCAATTTCGGGGGCATCGGCGTAGGTGCGACCAATCGCACCTTCTTCGTCCACTTCATCAATAATCACCATCATAATGTGACCAATGCGCTGTTGTAAGCGCGCTGCACTAATGGCTTGCTGCTTTTGCATAAAACGCTCGTAGCGTTCTTCTTTTACATGTTCAGGAACCGGGTCCGGCAGGCCGTTAGCGGTTGCACCTTCTACGTCTGAGTATTTAAAACAGCCCACACGGTCAAGTTGTGCTTCATCTAAGAAATCCAATAATTCTTGGAATTCCACTTCAGTTTCACCGGGGAAGCCTACAATAAACGTAGAGCGAATGACTAACTCAGGACACATTTCTCGCCACTTTTTAATGCGCTCTAACGTTCGCTCTGTAGCGGCTGGGCGTTTCATCAACTTCAAAATACGGGTATTGGCGTGTTGAAAAGGGATGTCTAAATACGGCAAGATTTTACCTTGCGCCATCAACGGAATCACTTTATCAACCGACGGATATGGATATACGTAATGCAAGCGCACCCAAATACCTAAATGGCTTAACTGTTCGCACAAACCAATCATGTCGGTTTTTACTGGCATTCCATCCCAAAAACCCGTGCGGTGTTTAACATCCACACCGTATGCACTGGTATCTTGCGAAATCACTAACACTTCATTCACGCCAGCGTCTTTTAGGCGTTGAGCTTCACTGAGAATGTCGCCAACCGGGCGGCTCACTAAATCGCCTCGCATCGAAGGAATAATGCAGAAAGTACAGCGATGATTGCAGCCTTCGGATATTTTTAAATAAGCATAATGACGTGGTGTAAGCTTAACGCCCTGTGCTGGCACTAAGTGTTCAAACGGATTATGAGAAGGGCGCGGCAAATGGTCGTGGACTTGCTCTACAACGGTTTCATAAGCATGTGGGCCGGTAATAGCTAACACGTTAGGATGAACTTCGCGAATCTCATCTTCTTTTACACCCAAACAGCCGGTTACAATGACTTTGCCATTTTCCGCCAATGCTTCACCAATGGTATCGAGGGATTCTTGAACCGCGCTATCAATAAAACCACAAGTGTTAACAATCACTAAATCCGCATCTTCAAAGGTAGGCACAACATCGTAACCTTCGGTGCGAAGTTGCGTTAGGATGCGCTCAGAATCCACCAAGTTTTTCGGACAACCTAACGAAATAAACCCAATGCGTGGAATACGGTCGACTTGGCTACCTTCGGCTTCCTGAGAGCCAGCTTTCGCTTGCGCTTCAATTACTTTTTTTGGAGTATCCAATGTCGTGGTTTGCTTGGGGTCAAACTGGTTTACGGTCATGCGTCGCCTATGAATCTGATTGCTGTAAAACTGTACAAATTTGAATCGGGCGCGGATTATACAAGACAATGATTTGAATTTATATGGCGGCGCTATATTTGTATTTATCCAAACCCCAACGCTTGAATATATGCATTTCAAATTGTGAGAATTCTGCGAGAACAAGGCCGCTTAACACATCCTTCACAACGAACACTTTTGCTTTTTTTGATACTGCATTCGCAGAGGAATCTTCGGTGGATGGATTAGCGTTCATAAGATAGTGCTTGTAAGAGCAGAGAGCTTGCAAGAGCAGAGAAATAATTCTCGCTTTCACACACAGGAAGTCTCGTTTGTACCACAGAAATTTCGTATGTAGTTGATTATTAAAAGTAAAAATTTGAGTAAATTGCATTTACAGGGACCTGTGTAAATCCCAAGTCTCGCTTTGATCAAAACAGTTGTTGGTGGCAGGGTCAGAAATAGTGGCTATACTCCTGAGAATATTGAAAAAAAATGAGCGAATTGATGTGATTTACGCCTGTTCAAATGCGGGGATACCGAGAATTCGCAGTAAGTTACTGTTATACCTTCAAGGAAAATTATGAGTAAGATTTCAATTAGCCAAAAATTTGAGTTGTTTACGGAAGAGTGGACCCCTAAAGTTATTGCTGAATCTAATGGTCAGCTTGTAAAAATAGCTAAAGGTAGTGGTGAGCTTGTTTGGCATCAACATGAAAACGAAGATGAGTTATTTATAGTTTTTAAAGGGCATCTTACGATACAGCTCCGTGATAAAAATATTGAGCTGGATGTTGGTGATATGTTTGTTGTGCCTAAAGGAGTCGAGCACTGCCCTCGCGCAGAACCCGACACTCACTTTATGATGATAGAGCCATCTAGTACAGCACATACTGGTGAGCTAGAAAGCGATGTCACAGTATCAAGTGAAGACCAGAAATGGATTTAGAGTATAACAAAGCGCAGCAATCGCTCCCGCTGGTCGCTGGGACGTCCAAAACGCTGCGCTTATTTGGCCGCCCCTGTGCGCGGCGTTATGCAAATCAAAGTAAGGAGCAGTAAGTGAAGTATTTAGTTTCTATTGGTATATTAATGTTCTCGTTAAGTGCGTACTGCGAGCCACCAGAAATTTTAATAAAAGCAATGGACGCCTATTTAAAAAATGGAAAATCTGCATTTATCCCTGAGATGATTAAAGGGTCGACTTTAGAAAATGAAAAGTCTGTTCTGGCGCAGGAGAATATGATTGGGCAGGTTGAGGCGTATTATGGAAAGCCTGAATCTTGGGAGGTATTGGCAGAATGTGAGCTTACGGATCGTTTTAGATCGACTTATTATATCCTGTATTATGAAAAAGGCCCTGTTTTTGGGTATGTTGATACCTATAAAAAGAAGAATGGTAAAGAGATTGCAGCAAAATTCCAATTTCATACGGAAGCTAGTCAAATCCTTCCGTATAAACCGGTCACAAAACAGAATATTTGCGGTGCATAACAAGGCGCACCAAGCACGCCACTTCGTGGCTGGACCTCCACTGCGTTGCTCGTTTTGTGGCTTAACGCTTACGCTACCACAAAACAACCAACTACGTTCCGGCCCTTGTGCGCGGCGTTATGCATCAAAATAGAGAGCAACGATGAACAAAGGAACATTGATATTCTTCTGTGGAAAAATGGGTGCAGGAAAATCTACCAAAGCTAGCGAAATCGCACAGAAAGGCAATACAGTATTGTTTTCAGAAGATGAATGGCTTGCGTCACTTTACCCAAATAAGATTTCATCACTAAATGACTATATCGAATATTCAAATCTACTTAAGCCTCAGATTAAAAAGCTTGTTCAATCCATGTTGTCTGCGGGAACCAATGTGGTAATGGACTTCCCGGCAAATACTCCGTCACAAAGAGATTGGTTTCGGAGTATTTTCTCCGAGGTTGAAGCTCCACATAATTTGGTATACATCGACTTGTCAAATGAGGTCTGTTTAAAACAGATTGAAAAACGGCGCGAAGAACAGCCTGAAAGAGCGGCAACTGATACACCAGATATGTTTGAGCAGGTTACAAAGTATTTTATGGCTCCCACCCCAGAGGAAGGCTTCAATACAACCAAAGTGGCGCAAAATGCATAACAAGGCGCTGCTACGGAAAATTTACTCGCTAGCGCTCCTAAATTTCCGCAGAGCGCAGGCGTTATACACCTATTGGAAATTTGTGGATGGAAGAGATAGTTAGTGGATTTTTTCGAGCTATTGGTTACATACTCGCAGAAGTATTTTTTTATACCATTTGCTATTGGGTAGGCTGGCCGATATGTAAAATATTTACTTTAGGTACTTATCCAAAGTCATTCGATACGGGCTTCAGTGCGGAACGTAATTACGGAAGAGGTATGTGCTCCTCAGTAGGTTTGCTGACATTGGTATTCGTCTTTTATTACGTAGTTCTTTCAATTAATAAATAGTTCGGTGTATAACAAGAGACTATGGCGTCAATAGCTAATTTGCTTCCCACATTACTCCATCTCTGAGCATCGAATTTAAGATTACGACCATCTTTCTAATGCAAGCTATTATCGCTACTTTTTTGGGCTTTCCTGCTTCTACGAGACGCTGATACATTTCCTTAAAAACGGGGTTGCTTTGTATTGCAGACATCATCGCCATGTATAAAACGGTTCTGACCTGATGGCGTCCACCTTGGATTTTTCTAAGCCCTTTAAAGCGTCCACTTTCACGATTCATAGGCGCGACACCGACTAATGCAGAAGCTTGTTTGTTGGTCATATAACCTAACTCGGGCAGGTTGCTGATAATGGATGCGGAGGCAATTTTTCCAATACCTTTCATGCTTTGAAGGATGGCATTTTTCGCTTGATAATCAGAGCATGATTCGATAAGTGAAACGATTTTATTTTCTACTTTAGCAATTTGATTTTTAAATGCAGTGAGGATGGGCTTAATTGTCATCGCTAGCGCTTTAGGCAATATCTGCAACCGATTTTTCTCCATCGTTTGCATCACTAACAGTTGATTTCGCCGAGCGACTAAATCGCTCATAGCCTGCATGGTTTCTGACTTTAACTGAGATAACTTAGGCTTGATGACATCACCGTAGTGAGCAATTAATTGAGCGTCTAGCTTGTCTGTTTTAGCTCTCTGACCAATTGCACCTGCAAAGCGTTTGATGTGAATTGGATTGGCAATCACAAACGGCAATTTGGCTTTGGCGCATTCCATAATAAACGGCATTTCAAGCCTGCCAGTGGCTTCTATGACAATCCTCTGAGGCTTGTACAGTTTAATTTTATCAATGGCTTGTTTAATGCCTTTCTCATCGTTCGACACGGTGAAATAGATGTCTAGTGGTCGAAGGAAAATATCTAATTGAAA
>NZ_JABEPE010000001.1 GCF_026788005.1 Alteromonas sp. a30 | reverse complement strand
GAAGCACCACTTAGCGCAGAAGCACCACTTAGCGCAGAAGCACCACTTAGCGCAGAAGCACCACTTAGCGCAGAAGCCCGCTTAGCGTAGAAGCCCACTTAGCGTTAACGCTTGGGCTAGCAAGGCTCTCAAAGACTAACGCATAAAACTCGGTAAACGATAACGACGAATTTGCACCACCATACCAAACATCGGGTGGTCAAAATAATGAATCTGATTACTGATCACACGGCGTAGCTGCATAAACGGATACGGCTTCAAAAAATAACGCGGCTGAGCCGAACCCTCTTCCGCCAATGCCTCAGCACGAAACGCCTCCGGCAACAACATATCATCCAAAACCATCGGCTGGCGATAATTCAAATGACTATCAATATGCAAATAAGGCACGCGACCAATATTCTGCAAATACAACTTAAAGCGCCCGTCCAA
Source organism: Alteromonas sp. a30 (assembly GCF_026788005.1). Classification (GTDB taxonomy): domain Bacteria; phylum Pseudomonadota; class Gammaproteobacteria; order Enterobacterales; family Alteromonadaceae; genus Paraneptunicella. The sequence goes on along the minus strand of NZ_JABEPE010000001.1, from coordinate 516,930 downwards.
CTCCCAAACCTGCTCAGGTTTCACATGCTCCGGGACTAAAGGCACCTCCAAAATTGGCAACGTCGACGCTTGCTCAGACGCCAGAACATCCGTTTGCTCCAACGCCGCTAACGCCTGCTCAATCTCATCAACCAAATTCGAAGCAGAAGCACTCAACAAAACACCTTGCTGCGTTTCATCAGAAAGACCTTCCTGTTCCCCCAACATCGAATTAGCATCCGCTTCAGGGGGCAATGGATACCCCTCATAAGTAAACGTATCCGAGAAATTCTTACCAGCGTATAAACGAAAATCCGATGCCTTTTCCTTACCAAACTCCACACGCTGACGCCAAGCAACGTGCAACAAACCATCGATATTACGCTTACGACTTAACCCCCTTGCGAGCTTACTTAACTTAAACTCAGAGGCGGGTAGCAAATACGGCCCTCGTACATCATTGCGCGCTAATCCCAGTAACGGATTAGGAACCGAGTCCGGGAAGGGAAGCGCAACCGGGGCTTGCTCTTCAAAACGACATGCTAGCGAGCTTGGCACCTGCCATTGAATAAGCCTGTTATCCGGCGTGTCAGACTGAAGTAAATCAGGAGCGAAGCTTGCTTCAACGTTCGCATCTTGCTGCATAACCGCTTCATCGGCACCGCCCACTTCTGAGGCCAGCATTTCACTGGATTGCTCAAGCGCTGCACCATCTTGATTAAGCTCACTAACAACAGAATTTAGCGTGTTTTGTGTTTCATTGGATTGCGCCGCCTCAGCCGGTTCCGTGGGTTCATCTTCTGGCATAGAAAACGCCATTTGTAAGGTTTCTAGCGAGGGTTCAGCCTGAGTCGTTTGCGGCTTTTGAGTACGCGCCTCAGATTGCTGAATGTGCTCAAATTCATCATAGGCGACAGCTTGTTCTTCAAGTGCCGAGTACTGTTCAGAGAGGGAAGGCGCTGTAAACTCAATATTGTGCGGGGCAAACAAGGTCTCGTCGATACGAAATGCAGGAGCGGTTTGCAAGGGAAGCTGAATTTCCGCGCTAGGATCCTCGTGGTAGCAAAGTGGCAAGAGCTGCTCAATTTTACGGGTGTCGGGCGATAACCGTTCGCTAATGAGGTCCTTAGCTTGGCGCAAGTCCACGGGGCTAATCTCATAAGGGAAACTTTCACGCAACTGGCTGCCGTCTATTAAGCGTTTAAATAAAATCACTTCAACATCAAACCACCAATTGTCACTTTGTGCGTGAAGTGTTGGGCTGATACCACTAAACACGCCACCAAGCGCAAAACACGCCGCTTTTATTGAGCGCGACAAGCGCTGCGCTTGAAGCGGGTTACTGAACAAAGTTTGCATAAAGGCCTAAGCTACCTGCTGTTTTTCGAATTCTTCCAACATGCTATTGATGAGTTTAACACGCTCATTTGCATTCTCTGTGGGAATTTTGAATTTGAGTTTTTGTGGGCCATCCAATTTATAAATATTCGGTTGTGATTGTAGCAGTCGAATTAAAAAACCGGGGTCAACCTTGGTTTGTTCCGAAAATTCAATCACGCCACCTGCGCCGCTGGCTTCAATTTTGGTGATCCCCAACCTGTTGGCAACCAACTTCATTTCACTGATAGCAATTAAATTGCGCGTGGCATCGGGCAGTAAACCAAAGCGGTCGATAAGCTCCACTTGAGCATCTTCCAGTTGGTCTGTGTTTTTACACGAGGCGATTTTCTTATATTGCGAAAGACGCGTGTTCACATCAGGAATGTAGTCTTCTGGTAGTAGTGCCGGAATACGCAGTTCAATTTCCGTTTGTTTGGAAAGCACGGAATCCAAGGTGGGCTCTTTGCCTTCTTTTAGGCATTCCACGGCTTGTTCGAGCATTTCCATATATAAACTAAAACCAATGGTTTGCATTTGACCGGACTGGTCCTCACCTAATAACTCACCTGCGCCACGAATCTCTAAATCGTGCGTGGCTAGGGCAAAACCGGCACCCAAATCTTCAAGTGATGAGATGGCGTCTAAGCGCTTTTTCGCATCCTTGGTCATACGCTTTGGATGCGGCGTGAGTAAATACGCATAAGCTTGGTGATGTGAGCGACCCACACGACCACGCAATTGGTGAAGCTGCGCTAAGCCTAAATGGTCGGCGCGATCCATAATGATCGTATTGGCAGATGGCACATCGATACCAGTTTCGATAATGGTGGTACACACCAATACGTTAAAGCGTTGGTGATAAAAGTCTGACATTACGCGTTCTAAGTCGCGTTCGCGCATTTGACCATGGGCTACGGCGACTTTCGCCTCAGGCACTATCTCAATAATGTCCTGCGCGGTTTTTTCAATACTCTCCACTTCATTGTGTAGGAAATACACCTGACCACCGCGCAATATTTCCCGCATGATGGCTTCGCGCACTAATGGTTTGTCCTTTTGGCGTACAAAGGTTTTGATAGCCAGTCGCTTAGCTGGTGGTGTGGCAATAATGGATAGATCTCGCATGCCCGAAAGCGCCATATTCAGGGTACGTGGAATCGGCGTGGCGGTGAGTGTCAGGATGTCGACCTCTGCGCGTAGTGCCTTGAACTTTTCTTTTTGTTGCACACCAAAACGATGTTCTTCATCAATGATGACTAAACCAAGGTTGTGGAATTTCACATCTTTTTGGATCAGCTTGTGGGTGCCGACGACAATATCCACGTTGCCCGCAGCAAGGCTTTCCAACACTTGATTTTGCTCTTTGGTGCTTTTAAAGCGTGACATCACCTCAACGCGTACTGGCGTGTTGGCAAAGCGGTCAACGAAGTTTTCGTAGTGTTGTTGAGCAAGTAGGGTGGTAGGCACTAATATCGCGACCTGTTTACTCTGACTGGCAGCAATGTAAGCCGCGCGCATGGCCACTTCGGTTTTACCAAAGCCAACGTCACCGCATACCAATCTGTCCATGGCATTCGGGGACTGCATATCGTTGAGCACTGCGGCAATGGCTTGTTGCTGGTCGGCGGTTTCTTCAAACGGGAAGCTGTCGGCAAAGCTTTGATAGCCATCCCATTCCACAGGGTAAGCGAAGCCGGGTTTTGCCGCGCGTTGAGCATACACATCCAATAGTTGTGCAGCAACATCACGAATTTTTTCAGCGGCTTTTTGCTTCGCTTTGCTCCAAGAATCTGAACCAAGTGAATGTAATGGGGCGCCATCGGTGTCACCACCGGTATAGCGACTGATTAAATGTAAAGCGCTAACTGGCACGTAAAGCTTGGCTTCTTTGGCGTACTCAATAGTTAAATATTCGGTGGTGATGCCGCCAACATCTAAGGTTTGTAAGCCTTTAAAGCGCCCTATACCATGCTCTAAATGCACCACGGCTTGCCCCGGCGTGAGTTCTGCCAAGTTGCGAATAACGGCGCTTTCGTCGGTGGCTTCTCGCTTGTCGCGCAAGCGGCGTTGGCTGACTTTGTGCCCCAGCAATTCAGTTTCGGTGATAAAGGCAAGTGGGGCATCGCTTTCATTGATAATAAAGCTGTGCTCAACTAAGCCAACGCAAATACCAATATTGTCGTGGCTGCTCAGGAATGCATCGAATCCCGACACCGTTTTGGGTTTAATGTCAGCTTTTTTGAGCAGGGTTTGTAACGTTTCTTGTCGCCCCTGAGACTCCGAACAGAACAGCACTTTGTAGCCGTTTTTCAGCCAGTTTTTAACGCTTTCTTGGATTTTACTCGTGGGGACTTTTAGTTGTGGATTGACTGCAATGTCGCCAATTTTGTCGATGGCGTAATTGCATATTTGGGGTTTGTCTACTTCGCCCACTTCGGAAAACAACGATACACGACGCCAGTTTTTTAGCTCAGCAAAAAGTTGTTCAATACGCAAAAATAGTTCGGTGGGCGGCAAAAGTGGTTTAAGTGGGTCCCAGCGGTGTTGCTCGTAGCGCTCGTTTAAGTCTGCCCAAAAAAATTCAGCCGATGACTGCAAATCACCATGAGATAAAATGAGTGTGTCTTTGGGCAAGTAATCGAACAAAGTGGCGGTGTTATCGAAAAACAGTGGCAAATAGTATTCGATACCCGCAGGAAGTACGCGGCTTGTTACATCGTGGAAAATCGAGCCTTTACCTATGCCGCCGTCGAATTGTGCCTTGTAGTTTTTGCGAAAACGCTCAATCGCGTCTTCGTCAGTGGGAAATTCGTGGGCAGGCAACATACGGATACGTTCAACGGTTTCTTGTGATCGTTGGTTATCTGGGTCGAATGTGCGAATGCTGTCAATCTCGTCGTCGAATAAGTCGATACGAAACGGTAGCTTACTGCCCATTGGGTATAAGTCGATAATACTGCCACGAATAGAAAACTCGCTGTGTGCCATTACCTGATTAACATGGGTGTAACCGGCTTTTTCTAAACGCAAACGAAATTCGTCGATGTTCAGTGTTTGGCCTTTTTCCAGCATCAATAGGAATTGACCTAAGTAATTCACTGGCGCCATGCGTTGCAACAAGGTGTTTACAGGCACAATAAAGATGCCGGATTTAGGCTGCGTGAGCTGATATAAGGTCTCTAAACGCTGGGAAATGATGTCCTGATGCGGCGAGAAATTATCGTAAGGCAAGGTTTCCCAATCAGGGAAAACTTGTACCTTGGCATCTGAAAAAAAGCGGATTTCCTTTTCTAATTTCAATGCACTAGGCGTGTCTGAGGTAACTAACAACACACGATTAGCGAACGTTTTTGCCGCTTGACTGATAGCAAGAGAAGCCGCGCTACCTTGCAGGTTTGCCCAATGCTGATGATCGCCTGCTTTTTTGGGCAGTGCAGGCGCGAAAATGCTACTGGTCATGAATAGTGGAAATTGCTTTGATTAAGGGTTAGTCGGCTGTCTGTTTTTACGTAATTGCTGTGCTTGTATGTGAAGACTGGCACGCACTAACAATTCCTGATCTTGTTCCCGAATTCGGGTGAAGATGAGCGAAACATTGTATTGCGGTGCCGTATTTTCGCAAGTTGACTCGTTGGTTGCAGGCTCGCATTCAATGACTTCGCCAAAGCAAAATACTGCGCTGGCTTCTACGTCTAGAAACAGTTTAACTTCATGGGTTGAGCCTAATGTCAGGGGTTTGTCGGTTTTAACCGTAACGCCACTGCCGCCAAATGACAGGGTTTGAAATTGAAAATCAACGGCGTCTTCTTGCCGCAACACGTAAGACATAATCAAGTCGATTTTATGCGACTGATGATTCAAAAATTCAGCCAGTTCGGAGGCGTGATCACTTAAGTTTCGTAGCGGGCGAATGGCTTTAGCTTCGATAGTAGAAATGTCGCTGGCAATACGAAAGGCGTAAGGCATGTGTTCGGTAAGGTGATCCACATCAGGAATGGGTTGACCATCGGCAACAGGCGTAATGTTGATATTGGTTTCGTGTTTAACGGCGAAATATTCTCGAAACTGTTCGCGTTTTTCTTCTAACGTTAAATTATCCATTGTTGGACAGCGAAATTCTTAAAGGTCACGTGATGTTAGGGTAGTACGAATTGGCTTAGTGAAGCAAGAATATCAGCAACAAGACATGCCCAATGTGTTGCTTGATTGCGCGTTGGGATTGCTGTTTGCAAACGGCTTTTCGATGCATTTTTCAAAAATACCACATTTATCTCAAGTGCAATTGTCACATCCGCAAACACCTTGCGTCTACTTCCCACAAACAGAATTTGCGCACATCGAAAATACAATAGCGATGTGGCGGAGCCTGCCTCTTTACTTATTTTCCCATGTTGACTTGTACCCAATTTTGAATGTTTTTTGGAGGTTTTATGCTGGTTGATCTCGAGCAGTCGCTTATTGCTTATTTGCAAGGCGTGATGTCGCCTTTGGTGACAACGCTACAGATAATGCCTACGCCGGATGCAGCGCAAGAACAAAGCGCCAGCGCACAGGTATATTTAGCCTTGCTTAAGGCCGATGAAAATACCCAGCTAAAAGGCGTGGGTGAAACCCTGCAACAAGATGAAAACAACGCGACCTATCGTACGTTAGCGCCTTTATGGCTGGATTGTACTTTCGCCATTTCGGCAAGGGTTGGTGCGGAAGCATTACAAAACGATGCGTATTTTCAACAAGTTGACTCCCAATCCCAAGCGGCTCGTTTGTTATTAAGTGATGTGATCAAACGTGTTGAAACAGACGCACAAGCGCTTGCACCTTATCTACAACACAGTTTTGTGGCAGAGGTAAATGCCAATCAAATTCACTCATTACAATTTTCCGGCTTACAACGAGATGAGTTAGGGGCGCTGAACTTATTGGTTCAAGTTACCGCCTCCATGCATCTGGTTGACGATGTGTTGGTTGGCTTACCGATTCTGACAACGGAAATCTCCAATTTTAAATCTATCGACTAACTGTTTCTTGCGTTATCTCGCAATAGATAGGGGCAAATCCCAATATCACCCTTGTTTTTAGTTCCTAATGTGTGGCGGTCGCTGTTTCTTAAGTGCACGTCACGTTGTTAACCCTGCACCATTCTGCAACATATGAGGATCTTCAATGAACGATCATAAAACACCCGGTGTCTATACCAAGGAAACATCGACACTAGCACCGTCCGTCGCACAAGTGTCCACTGCGGTTCCTGTGTTCATCGGGTACACAGAAAAAACACTAGAACGTGACGCTGACGGCTTACCACAACTGGTGCCAATTAGCTCCATGCTAGAGTATCAGAATACCTTCGGCGGCGCTTACTTAGACCCGAACTACACGGTAAAAGTAAAAGGCTATTCAATTTTAGATATCCAAACGCCAGCATCTTCTTACATCGTGACCCCAAGCTTGGAGTTATTCTTCAAAAATGGTGGCGGCGTATGTTATGTGATTTCACTTGGTACTTATGATCAAGTGCCAGACAAAGGCGATTTTGAAAAGGCATTGTTAAGCTTAGAAAAAGACGACGTACCATCGTTAATTTGCTTAACTGACGCGGTGAACTTGAACCCCGACGACTATCACGACTTGGTTCAACAAGCTCTGCTACATTGTTCTTCCATGGAAAACCGCTTCTGCATTTTAGATGTGTTAAATCACGATGCAGACGGCGCGGAACTTGGCATTGACGATGCTTCGGCAGCGTTCCGTGAAAGTGTAGGTAACAACAACCTCATCCACGGCGCGGCGTATTATCCGTATGTGCGTACTACTATTTCCCATGCCTTCACGGAAGATTCGGTGCGCTTAACGGGCTACGATGATGAAGTGGCGCAATTTACTACCGATCCGAACGGCGTGGCGTTTTTCTTCTCAGGTGATGAAGGCAAAGGCGCTAAGGTATCTGTGGTGACATCGGGTACGGCAGAATCCACCAGCATTACGGTGAATGACGCTGAGCTTGTGGTAACGCTGGCAAAAGATACCGACAGCATTTCGTCGGTTGCATTATTCAAAGTGTGGAATGCGCTAGGGAAATCGGCACGCGGTAAATTCAGCATGGCACTGCAAGGCACATCGGAAGCGCTTGTTACTCCATTTGCACCCACCGCACTTAGCTATCACGAAGGTCGCTATGTGCAGAACATGAACGGCTTAGGCGTGTTCTATTATGGTCCTGAAAGCAATAAACCGGCTGTAAGCATCGAAGTTGACCAAACGGAAACGGGCTTTGAAATTACACCGCAAGCGGATCCAGGCCAGAATTCTGAGTTACACATTTCTGTTGCTGCCGATGCCACTCTTGAAGACGTCATTGCTGCTTGGCAAGGCATCGCCGACACACAATTGTTCGACATCAAAGCCTTGGGCACTGGTGCCGCTTCTAGCATTTTAGCGCTGTCAAAAACGGAATTAGATTTCGCCACTTCTGATGTGAAATTGCGCGACATCAAATTTGATAAAGGCGCGTTATACAACGACATTCTTGCTGAGCTGAAATTGCAACGCATGGTATTACCACCTTCTTCTGCGATTGCCGGTATTTATGCGGCAAACGACAGCACGTTCGGTGTGTGGAAAGCGCCCGCAAACGTTGGTGTTGCTTCCGTTATTGAGCCTGTGCGTCGTTTAAATAATCGCGAACAAGAAAACCTCAACGTAGACGTTAACGCGGGTAAATCCATCAATGTTATTCGCACCTTTACCGGCAAAGGCACCTTAGTTTGGGGGGCGCGTACGCTGGCAGGTAACGACAATGAATGGCGTTATATCAACGTGCGTCGCTTGTTCAACATGGTAAAAGCATCGTTACAAAAAGCCACAGGTTTTGCGGTATTCCAGCCGAACACGCCCATTACATGGTTAAAAGTGCGTGCGCTAATGGAAAGCTACCTAGAAGACCTTTGGCAAGCCGGTGGTTTGGTGGGCGATACCAAAGAACAAGCCTTCTTCGTGCGTATTGGTCAAGGCGTAACAATGAACGAAGACGATATTTTGAATGGTCGCATGAAAATTGATGTTGGCCTTCGAGCAAGTCGTCCTGCGGAGTTCATCATTATCAACTTCACCCATCACGTATTAGACAACTAATACCAAAGAGCCAGTACCAAATCCAGTACCGCTTTTATGCTGCCGTTTGGTGGCACATTTCAACATCTTTATCTGGTTAACTTTGGGCAAAATGGCGAGCGTAAATCGTTATCTACTGCCGCGTTGACCAGCTCAAAATTGGAGTAACACACTATGGCATTATTGTCTTCTAACTACAGCGTGGAGTTTGTCGACCCCCTAGACGGTGAAGATGCGCCCATTGTCTGTAAGAAGGTTTACGGCCTAAACCTACGTTTAAAAACCGCGCGTTCCATTAACCAATTTGGTGCGATGGAAAACATTGCTGGCGATATCGAGCCGGTAACGTTAACGCTCGAACGCGGCGTAGGCAAAGGCTTACAAGGTTTGTATTCATGGTTTAAGCAAGTTCGTGAAGGCGATGTGGATAAAAAAGAAATCCTCATTACCTTGTACAACAATGCACAAAAAACCGATGAGCCAGCGGTAACGTGGCGTGTAAAACGCTGCTTCCCCATTGCCATTCATGCACCGGAATGGGACAGCGAAGAAAACACCATTGCGGTGGAAAAAATCGAGCTGATCGCCGAAGACCTTGAGGTTGAATTTCCTTAAGTTTTTAACCTAAATATCTGTTCCAAACTATCAGTCACCTTTAGAGAATTAGGAGCAAACCCTCAGCCGCAGGGAAGCGGCTGCGGAGCTTACATGGAAGTATCCACGGCGAGTTTGCGATAAATCTCTATGGGTGACTGACAATTAAACACAGCTATTTAGCCGTGCGCGGAGTCTTTGACCCGGCTTCGCGCGCTCTTTTTTTGGGGGAGTTATGGCTGCACATTTTATCAACAATCAGTTTATTCTTGTTTATCACGATGCCTCATACCAAGCAGGTAAGTATAGCGAATTTCATTTCGACAATATTGTTGGCATGAAAGCCGATGTTGGCATTGGTCTTTACACTGAAGGCACAGGTAATTTAGCCAATGTAAAGGCTGCCACGAATCCTGTTGAGTTTACTTTTCGTCAGTCACTAAAAGTCAGCAGTGGTGATACGGTTCAAAATTATCGTCGTTTTAAAAATGACTATAAAGGACGTTCAACAGTTGACGATGTTACATCCGATGTTGACCCCATTTCTGGTAAAGGCTCAATCGAGCGCAGTATTTACAAGTGGGCTGAGATTATCAACAAAGGTGCGTTGGATAGAAATACCGTAAAAGTTTACGTTGGCAACGGAGACCCAAGCGGAACCAGTTACAACTTTCGGCCTTTTATTGAACTTACCAATGGCATTCCGCAAAAAGCTATCATTAAACGCAACCCGTACAAAGGGGCCAATGTTGCCGAGCTAACCTTTATTGCTGATGCGATGAAAGTCACGGATGGATTTGTGGGGGAAGAAAAATGAGCTTTGTTGATCATACAGAAGACCTAAGAAATGGTTTAAGTTTTAATGCGGGCAAGCACGCACCGCCCGTGGTTTCTTATTTCCAAGTGACCTTTTTTCCCGGTTACTTAAACTATTTCAAATTTGCAAAAGTCGTGATTAACACAATAACCCATTTGCGAATCGAAGAATTAGCGGCATTTTCCACATTATTAGGGTTTGCAGATAACATCGATGATAGTTCATACGATGGAGTAAAGTCTGGCATCAACCCTTTGGACTTTCGCTTTAACAAGGTGTCGGGATTATCGTCTACAGTGCAAACCGATGTTATTTCAGAAGGCGGGTTTAATAACGAAATGATGCATATTCCATCGCGCGTCAGCCACGATAATTTAGTGCTAAAACGCGGCTTTGTTAATACTGGGAGTTCCCTTACCAGCAAAGAATTCTCTCTTGCCATGAATCAATTTATTTCGATCCCTGGTGAGGTGCTTGTCACGCTTAATGACCCTAATAGTAAGCCCCTGGAAGCGTGGTTATTTCGCAATGCGATTCCTGTTAAATGGGAGAATTCAGATTTAGATTCCGATGAAAACGGTATTTTCATGGAAAGTATGGAATTCGCTTACAGCCATCGACATCAAATCTATGCTGAGGGTGGCAGCGGTCACCAATTTGCGCACATTCTGTATTAAGGGGGTTGAGCATGATTGAAATCCGAGAATTGATTATCAAAGCAGAAGTCAAGTCATCGTCTAAAGCCAACTCAGAACCTTCACGCAAAAAAGCACCTTCATCGTCAAACTCAACTGTCTCTGTGGCTTCACTACGTAAGCAACTGGAACAACTTCAGGAGCGTTAAACCATGCCTATTAACCATGCCGCTATAGGTAGTGATGCCATTGCTACCGCATTGACCAGTCGATTGGAAATTCGTGCTTACAGCGATGTTAAAAGAGAAAAACGGCAATGGGACCGAGGGTTTGTTGCGCCGATTAATCCAGAGTCGATGAAAATAAAATACAAAAATACCTTAGCGGGTCAGGTCGGTTTGAATTCAACGGGGGCATCGTTATCTGTTGCTAGTAATCAGGCCGAAGAAATTTCCTTTAAATTGGTACTAACCGATTCATCTGCGTTTCATTACTCGGGTAGGAATGTTTTCACCTTGTTGAATAACTATGAAGCGGATAATTTTCAGAACATTGGTTATTCTGCAAGCCGGTTATTGGCAATCGCAAATGAAGAAAAGCTAAAAGGGCTATACAAAGATACAACTTTTGCCAATTCAAACGTCAGCCCGTTGCATTCAGGTGTCAATGCCGTCCCGTTGGGAGCCAGAGACGGCCATGTTGGGCGTGCTATTGAACGCTTTCTTAATTTAACTACGCAAAAAACCCTAAAAGATGGCGATAAAGACGCGCAAAATGCCTATTTAGGGTTGGTTTGGGGAAGAGTGTTTAATCGGCCTGGAGGTCTTGAGGCCGGTAAATTTAAAGCGAAAAGAAAGAAGATCTACCCCTGTTATTTAGACAGCGTTGATATCAATTACACGCATTTTACTCGCGATGGTCGTGTGCTTAGAGCCGAATTAGATTGCGTATTCAAAGAAGATTCATCGGATAACGGGTAGTGCTATGTCGAATTTAAAAATTGAATTGATTGATACCACTAATGATAAAAATATTGCTGGTGAGAAGGACCCTTTAGTCATTGATTCGATAAGAGTCACAAGGGAAGTTAATCGTATTCCCACCGCTAACATTACTTTTTTAGACCCAAGCGATAAATTCATTAAGCGTAGATTAAAATTAGGCTCCAAGTTAACCCTTAAAGTCAGTCAAAACGAAGCAAAGCTGCTCTTTATTGGGACTATCGTTAAAATTGACGCAAAGATTACATCCGACGGTGATTTAGTCGATATCACCTTAAAAAGCCCACTGAATGCACTAACGCAAAAAATTCAACACCGTTCTTTTACCTTCGAACAAAACCCAGAAATGCATCCTCTTATGCAGCGACATATTTCGGATTGGGACTTTTTAGTGTGCCTTGCGGATCTTTATCGAGCTTGGATTGTTGAGGAAATTAGCGCGGATGAAAAGCTTGAACAGAAGCTGATGTTTTTCCAGCAAAAGCCGCTGGATATGAATAATTATGAGCACACATCACACTTAGGCGACTACAAAATAGGCGCAAATCAAGGTAACAGTAAAATTTCGCTGGATAAAATTGAGTTTGAGAAACATGTCGGTAAGCCAGTTGTTCAACCTACAGTGCAATTAAAACCTGATACAGGTGCAGGTTATGACTATCTTCTTGGCAAAAAAACAGCGAGTAAAATTCTTGAAATCGAAAATGCCGAGGCGGCTGGGGGCAACTACGGCGAATTTCAGTATCACAATGATAAGCCTAAAGATAACAACAAAGAAGTCAGAGACCTGTTGTTAAATTATCGAAGTGGATTGTTAGCGGGAGACCAAAACAGCAATAAGCCCGCAAAAACCTTGGCATTACCTAATGCGTGGCCATCTTATCTGCCTAAACGTCTCGAAAAGTCTACCTCTCATTTTGGTATTCAAATGGCGCGTGCGCGAGAATGGAAGGTTCGAAATGCCTTGCTGCGCGGGAAAATGAAATTGATAAACAATGATCTTGTGGATGAAGGGCGTTATCAACAAGATAAACCCGATAAACCTGATGAAAAAGGCAATATTGCCCTTTTTCTGGGCCGTAAACTTTTTGTTGGTCAGGGAATGGGAAATCTTATTGATTTTGAAGGTGATCCAAGTAAAGCAACAGCGTTGCTGACCCGAATTAACCATTCAATTACCGAAAAAGGTTGGGAAACCACCTTGGAGTGGGGCTCATCACCAAAATTTCATATCGAAGAATTTCCCGATATGCAGCGCCCCCCAGCAAAGTCGATTCTTCCTGGACTTCAAGGTATTCACATTGCCGTTGTTAACGACGATTCACCGCGAAAAGATGGCGATGTAAAGGCGCATTTATTTGATATTAATACTGTTTTTACGTTCAGAAAAATAACTCGTAGTGCAAGCTCAAAGGTCAAAGGCGACAAGCAAAAGAAAGATAACGTAGAGCATAAAAACCGCCGTCAGGTGTGGCCCTCCTATAAAAAGGGAGACTTAATTCTTGTTAGCTTTACTGAAAGTGATCCTGCTCATGGCGTTGCATTGGCGGGTATCGACCTACCACTGTTTCAGCGTGAAGCATAGATTGCATCCTTGTTGTTAACTCATGACGCGCTATCGGGAGAGCTTATATGTCCGGAAATTACCTATCTTTTGAATTAGAAGAAGATATTGATAAAAAAACCATTTCCTACAACGCCATCGAATACGACGAAGAAGGAAATGAAACTCAGCGAAAAACCTATTTAACCTACGATTTCGCCAACGATACCCTCACATTTCAAGCAAAAAATATTCAATTCGCAACCGAAGCAATGGATGTCGACAAACCCAAGTAATAGCGTTGTCGTTTACCCCATTTCACTTTAAATTTTAGGAGCTATCATGGCTGATATTCCCCCGTTACAACAAGTGGGCTGGGCATTCCCGCCGACATTTGAGCGAGACACGCGCCAGCCGTTAATGCAAACAGGGCTTGATAACTTAGCCAAGTGTTTGCAGATCATGTTATCCACCGCCCCTGGTGAACGTAATTTTCATACGAGCTATGGTTGCGATGTGTCTGCTTACGCGTTTCAAGGCATGTCGTTTGAATTGCTGGAGTTAGTGGAAGACATTGTGGAGCAGTCTATCGACGAACATGAGCCGCGCATTGGCATTCAGGATATTCAAGTTGGGCCGAATCCGAATAACGATGCCGAGCTTATTGTGCAGGTTGCCTATCAAACACCGGAAGGTGAAAGCGCGGTGACGCAAATTCCATTTAATTTGAATACTGGCTTGCCCGTGTAGCTTTGTCGTTTTTAGGAGGTAACGCGTATGCTCGATATCGCGCTTAAATCCGATGACACCTTGATCATCGCCGTTACGCCCGCCGTCACGTTTTTACCGGGAACCGCGGTTGTTAAAAATACCCCAAGTGGCGTGTTGATTTGCAAAGCCGCAGGCAGCGAATTGCACATTACCTTGAAGGGCAGCAGTCATTGGAAAAGCGAAAAAAAGGCGTTGTGTAAGCAACCGGATGTCGACTCCATTACGGTGTCTGTGAATTACTCAACGGCAACGCATTCCATTATTGGTGTGATTAAAGTCGCGCTGACATCGTTACCCAAAACCCATGTTTCTGAGCTGACGACTATCGCTCAAAAAGACCCAATCGTACTGAAAGGTCAACCCTTTGATGTGCAGGTAAGCAACGACCTAAAAGCCATGTCGCCAAGTGATGGTTCTACCGACACGAACGTATACATGGGGAAAGTGCGTGTACAGCTTGCCGACCCGAAGTTTTATATCAAAACAGCGTAGCACTTAACGGCCCCCTTGCTTTCTTGCAACCCCCTTGTCTGGAAAATTAATTTATGAATATGAATCAAGCGATTGCGCGCTACGGCACGCAGCAGTATGAGCGTTTGGCTGCGCAGCTTAGCGCAGAGTATGTGTCTATTGAAGAGCGTTCCGTTGAACAGCAATTAGCGCTAATGCAACAGTTAGCCGCACATATCCGCTATTTCGATTTAGACAACCAAGACGCGGGAGATTGGCAAGGACTCTTCGAAGCTGATCCCGCAGAAATGCTCGCGTACTTAGCCAACCCTACGGATTTTGCGGTGGAAGCCGATGCGCCTTTGTCGTTGCAGCGCGAACAGCAAGATCGCTTGTCCTATTTGAGTCAGCCACAACGCGTGTTAGTCGGCATTTTCCTAAGAATGAGTCAGGCGGTGCGTGCGCGTTTTGCTACCTTAACGCAACAGCATTTAGACTTTTACTATCGCGACGTATTGCAAATGTCGCCAGCAAAAGGGCAAGCGGATTACGTGCATCTTATTGCGAAATCCCCGAGCAATTCCGCAGGCACTACGCTAACCAAAGGGACCTTATTTAATGCCGGAAACGATGCCGATGGCAACCCGATTCAGTTTGCTTTAGATGCCAATTATCAGGTGAATCAAGCGCAGCTTAGCGAAGTGAAATCCGTTCGTGTTAATCGCCACTACATTAGCCTTAATCAACTCAGGCAAACTTACCAAAACGGATTTGAAGTCGCACTACGCTGGGCGCTTGGTCAATACTTCCAAGGTGATGTGTTACCGAGCTTCCCTAAAGGCCGTTACTTCGACCAAGCGGTAGATTTAGCCTTCTTGGTAGACCGCTTTTTGTTCAACCCCGTTGAGCAAGGTTATACCCGAGAATTCCAAGATTACATCGTGAATTTGCTTGGTTTTGTGGATGTAGGTGATTTTGATAGTGCATTAGATGTTCACGTGCGCTCAATGGCAAAAACCGATTTAGATATTCTGTTCCAATACAAGCTCACTCAGCATATTGAAGGCAGCGTTTTTCCCCGTTACGGCACGCAAGCTGGCGGAAATATCCCACAAACGATTGATTTAGCCTTCTTGCTTAATCGTTATCAGACCTTTGGTGAAGGCGGTACAAGCAACGATGTGGCGCAAAAACAGGACTACATTAACTACGTGCTGCATCAGCTTGGCTTTACCGATGTGGCTGTGTTTGAAGGTTACATGAGCTTGTATCAAGCAGCGGTAGGCTGGTCGAACACCTTCCCCGATGAGAGTGAGTGGATTGTGGCGATGAGCAAGGTGGAAGCGGCGTTTACCAAGCGCTATCAACAAGATCAAATGCAAAACTTGCTGACCCAATATCTGCCTTCTACCAAAGGCGAAAAAGGTCAGCTACAAGTGTTGTTTGAATATATTTTTGGCGATCCGCAGCCAGGCGACCGTTTACCGGCAATGCCGTCAACCTCTGACACCTTAGAAACCTTATACCACCAACTAAAAGATGATCCGAAAAACCTAAAAGACAGCACGAAATTAGTGGCTCGTTACTTGTCTAAATTGGATTTAAGCGTTGCCGATTACCTGTTTATTTACGAGCGCCATTTAACTTCTGCATCGCTTTATGGTTTGCCCATAAGCCAGATTTTAGATGTAACCCAAGCGCCAGAAACGTCGTGGTATCGCTTCTTTTACAAATTGCAGCGCATTGAATTTAGTCGCCGCAATAAACAAACGCCGCGCCCCGGCAGATACGATGTTAAGCATATCGTGGCCGAAGAAAACGCCACCTTAGATGGCTCCAATCCCGCTTTTGGTCGCCTTGATGTGGCCGTAGGCAGCGACAAATATTATGGCCCGGGTTTGGCGGTCGTGTCGCCGCTGCTGCATTTGGCAGAAGGCGAGCGACGTATTCGTGTGGAAGTGGCGTGTCAGCAAGCGGATTTCCCATTAGATGATTTGCAACTGGCGAAAGACCAAGGCACTTTGCATTTTGATTTGCGCTTAAGTGGCGACGATGGCTGGCAAACCTTGAACACCCAAACACATGGCGAGCAAGTTAGCTATAGCATTCAAAATATTGGTAACGATTTAGTTGCCGCGCATTCGCCAGAAGCATTGTTGGTATTAACCAATTTGCCTGTGAGTGCAGTGAACATCAAAAATGGCGATAGCGTGGTGTGGGATGATGGCTCTATTTGGCAAGTGTATAACGCCACCTCAACCCAGCTTCAGCTTATCTACTTAAGTAAAGTTGAAGGCTTATCGAACCAGCAATTCTGGCATGTGCCACAGCTTGCCTTTACTCAAAGTACCTCGCCATTAACCACGTTAACCTACGCGCCAGTCAAGCAAGAAGTGTCGCTGGCACCAGCCGATGGCGGTTTTGGTAGCGCGGGTGAAATTATCGAGCAAGGCGATTACGTGATTTTGCACTCAGGTGAAGTGCTAAGTGTTACCGAAATTCTGCCCGATAATCTCACCGCAAAAGTCACGTTGTTGGGCGTGTTACCCGCCAGCATGATGAGCAGCATTAATGGTTCCAGTAACGCCTCAACACATCATCGTATTACCTCGCTGACGCTGCGTGATAGAAGCATTGTGGGCGATATTGTTCCGCAGGGGTTAGTTGGGCGCAGCGCTGCAAACAGCGATTCAAACAATAGTGCTAACGACAAATTACTCTTCAGCGGACGCGACCTAAACCGTATGTTGCGCTTCCCAAGTGGCCTTAACTTAAGTATTCGCCAACTGGTTGAACCCACGGATGGCACCGACGATAACGACCCGGAAAAGCCTTTCGCACAAGCGTTAGTGAATATTCAGCCGACAACCGAAGCGGACTTTGACGACCCCCGAATTAAGAAGTTTTCAACCTATCCGGGGTTTGTGTTCGATATTCATTTAGATTCCACGTTGCCAGCAGTCACACCTGCGCCAGCCTCAGAAGCCGTACCGGGATTTGCGCCTATCGAACCTGTGTTACAAATTAAACTGGCCAATATTGTTGATACCACGCAAGCCCAAGAAGCGGTGGATATCGCCTACGAATACTTTTCCCATGTGCGTTTGCATAATGTGCGAGTCCATGTGGATGTGCGTGGCTTAACCCAATTGCAGTTAGCCAACGACGATACCCTGTTGGCAGCGGAGCAGCCATTCCAACCTTTTGGCTCGCAGCCTTATGCGGGGTCGTCTTTGTACTTTAGTCACTATGAGTTGGCGCGCAAAAAGCTCTCCAACATTCGGCTGAACATGGAATGGGTGGATTTGCCGGAAAACTTGGGCCAGCACTATCAAGCGTATCGTGATGCTTATCCAGACCAAGTGCCTGCGCTGAGTAATTCAGCGTATCAGGTGAAAATGAGCTTGTTTAATCAGCGCAGCTTTATTGAACAAGAGCAGGACTTACTGCTACTCAATACCGATGCGCAAAACACCAGCCATATTGAGGTTGAACACGGCTTTGCGCATTCTAGCTACCAGTTTTTGCCACGCTATTCAACGGTGGCACCAGCGTCGCCATTAGACAGCGAGCGTTATTTTAAACTGACGCTAAACAACCCTGATTTTCAGCACAAGCTGTATCCGCATGTGGTGCGTAAACTTAGCTTGCAAGCCTCGAAAAGCGAAGGCGCGGAACTGCCATTAATTAACGAGCCGTACACGCCTCAGGTAAGGTCGTTTAGTGTGGATTATCAGGCGGAAGAGGTATTAACGCCGGATATTTACGATACCGACGAGCATTCTCTTTTAGCGCATTTGCATCCGTTTGGTGGCATTAATGTGAACCAAACCATTAACCCCAATCGCTTAGAATTAGGCGCGAGTTTGTTGCCGCAATTCGACGACGAAGGGTATTTGTATTTGGGACTGGAAAAAGCCAATCCGCAAGATGAAATTAACTTACTGGTGCAAGTCGTTTCAGGAACCGGTAAAGCGAATTTATCCACACCAGCGCTGCATTGGTATTACCGTAGTGAGCAAGGTTTAAAAGCCTTGCCATCGGAAAATCTGCTGGACGACACCACGCGCTCCATGAGCTTTTCTGGTTTGATCCGCGTGCGCTTACCCGACGATATCGCCCTAAACGGCCCATTGTTACCGCAAGGCAAACATTGGTTGGTGGCACAGGTACTAAACAACGCCGATTCTGCCGCACGCATCGAAGCCATTACCCCGCAAGCCATGCGCGCGAATCGTGTTACTCCCATTAGCGCTAACACAGACCCCATTTTAAGCGCAGGTTCGGTGCAAGGTTTGGTAAATGCAAACGGGAAAATATCCTCGGTTGAGCAGCCATATGCCTCGGTTTCTGGACGCGCTGAAGCATCGGATACCGCGTTTTACCGTGATGTTAGCGAGCGTTTGCGGCATCGAAACCGGGCGGTCACGCTGTGGGATTATGAGCGATTGCTACTAGCGCGTTTTGCGCAAATTCGTCAGGTGAAATGCTTGGCAGACAACGAATTGCCATCGGCAGAACCCGGTGTATCTGGATCACAGGCAACTCAGCAAGCTCCGGGAGCAGTAACCTTGGTGGTGCTGCCGGAAATGAAAGGCCAACCTATTGATAACGTGTTAAAGCCTGCGGTATCGCCGGATTTGCTCACTCAAATTCAAACCGAGTTAAGCCGCGTTGCGCCGCCGCAAGTGCAACTGAATGTGATTAATCCGGTACACGAAGAAATTCGTTTCCGCGTAGCGGTGCGCTTTAACCAAGGTTTTGGGCCGGGTATTTATCAAACTCATGTGGTGGAGGCGATTAAAGCCTTGTTAACGCCTTGGGTGGATGCACAAGCCGAGCCTATTCAAATGGGTAATCGCTTCTATTTCTCGGAAGTAATTGACCATCTTGAACGCCAAGAATACGTAGATTACGTGGCGAACTTGACCTGCTTTAAGCGCGTCACCCTGAATGCGGGTACTGATGAAGAAAGGCAAGTGTGGGAGCCGGTGTTAGGCGGTTCGGTGCGGGTTGATCGCCCAGACGCCATGCTGGTGTCCAGCGATTTTCACCGTGTTGATGTTATCGCTAGCGAACACTTCGACCCAGAAGATTATCAAGGTGTTGGCTACATGGTGGTTGAACTGGACAACATCGTGCAGTAACTCACGTTAAGCAAACAAATTCATATCTACATTAAACCAATTTTGGTCCCCCATTTTTTCGTTCAAATAAAGAATAAGGTAACGCTATGACAGCAAAGAATCGTCGCGAGTTAAAACAGAAATTTCGTACCGGCGCACAACCCACCGCGCAAGATTACGCCGATGTATTTGATTCCGGTTTTAATGCCTTAGATGACGGCATTAGCAAACCGTTAGAACCTTACTTGCCTGTGCGTATTAAAGGTAACGGGGCAGGATTAAATATTTTGGATTTCTACAATGATGATAACCATCATTGGCGTATGAGTTTGCTCTCCGACAACGACTCCGGTTACACCATTGCCGACCCTTCTGGTAACACGCATTTCTTCATGGAAGATGGCTCGGGTAACATCGGTTTAGGCATGAGCAAACCCAAAGCTAAATTACACATTAACCAAAGCGACGATGCGGGCGATGCCTTGTACGTTGAAGACTTTGCCAACGATGATACCCCAACACGCATTACCAACGCCGGTAACATTTACGTGCGTTCGCAAGTGGAAAGCGAAATCGAGGGGGCGAACTTTTACGTTAACGGTGACACGCGCATTGTAAACGAAACCAGTGACCAGTCGTTTATGCACATTAACCGCTTTGGAGGCATTAGCTTTAATGCGTTGACCACCAGCACGTCGCCACAAGTGGATATGCATTGCCCTATGTACTTGCACGATGCTTTAGTGGTGGATAGTGACGTGGAAATTAAAGGCAAGCTGACGGTTAATCAGGAAATTGATATTAAGTCGGTTGCTCAAGCCAATGGCGGCACAATTCAATTGGGCGATACCAACGGTGATCAGGTATCGATTCCCGGCCTTTTGAATTCTGGCGATGGCGACGCCCTGCAAATTAACGATTCGGTGAATGTGTATGAGCATTTACAGGTTGGTGCCACGGCGCAAATATCTACCAGCCTACAGCTTGGCGCGAGTCAAACGGTGAATACCATTTCCAATGATCTTGGTGATGGGTTAGATGCGGGTAAGTTATTAACAGAACGGGCGATCCACCAAATTATGCCAAGGGGCGCAATTATCATGTGGTCGGGCACCGAGGTGCCTAATGGTTGGGCGTTATGCGATGGTGAAAACGGGACACCGGATTTACGTAGTCGCTTCATTATTGGTGCAGGCCAAGGCAGTGGGCTAACGGAAAGAAGCTTGTTGCAAAAATCAGGTAGCGAAACCAAAGTGATTTCGGTCGCTAACATGCCAAGCCATAAACATACCCTAAATGAAGCGGCGCATAATCACGGCGTTAACGACCCCGGCCATAATCATAACATTAATGACCCCGGTCACTCGCATGTATATCGCGGTCACAGAAATAACGACGGGGATGATGCAGACGATAGAACACAGGCTACCCATGATGGTGATAAAGACACGAGTCGGGCAACAACGGGTATCACGCTGGATAGCAGTAGTTCAAATGTTAGTTTAGATGAAGCCAAGACCGATATCACTATGGATGCAACAGGGGGCGGTGAAGCACTGGATATTATGCCTCCATTCTGTGCCTTGTATTTCATCATGAAGCTTACCGGTTAGGAGAATCATTGTGTCAGATACCTACGCATCAATCCCGCTCGAATTCGATGCCTTAAAAGCGACGGCTCTGCAAGATGCTGAGCAACTGGCATCAACAACATGGACAGACCACAGCACATCCGACCCCGGCGTCACCATTTTAGAACAGTGTATCGCCCAGTTCTTGCGCTTAGGCAACAAGCTAAATTTGCCGCTGGCGGATTTACTGCAAAGTCGCGGTAATATAGTTGAGCCGCTACCAGATTTAGCCTTTCCCGCAGCGCAAACCGTGCCGAACCAGTTTTTTACTGCCGACGAAGCACTTACGACCGCGCCCGTTAGCATTAACGATCGACGCCGTATTTTGCTAGACCATCCGTTGGTGGCAAATGTGCAGGTGGAGCCAGTCATTGCTAACGAGAATCCGCTTTATTGGAACGCGGCAACCCAAGATTTCACCTTCGATGAGCTGCAAGGCGAACACGAAATTACCTTGTCTGGGCGCTATCGTGCGCTGGTGGAATTAGTGCCGAATCATCAACTGGATTCGGGTGAACGGTTTGAGTTGTCACAAGCCTTGTTAGCGCAGTTAAAGCAACAACGTAATTTGAGTGAACAATGGCAAGAAGTGATTCTGTTAGAGCCCGAATTCGTTAAAATTAAAGGCGGCATTAGCTTAAAAGCCAGCGCCGATGTGGAACAAACCTTAATTGACATCCACGAAGCCATTTCTCACTACATCAACCCGCCGCTCAGAGCCCAGAACAAAGCGGATTTGTTGGCGCAAGGGTTATCGAGTAACGAGATTTACCAAGGGCCGAAGCTAGAAAATGGCTTTTACTCAGAGTCCTCACTGAACAATATTGCTATTCGTGAAGAAATTCGGGTGTCGGATTTGATTCGCATCATTTTGGATTTTGAGCAAGTGGAAGTGGTGCATAGTTTGTTGCTATCGAATTTTGCCAACCCTAGAGATGACGATTGGCGACAATGGGTACTGCCTATTTCCAGTGGGCGCGTGCCACGATTAGAGCCAATTCTGACGGTAGTTGACGACGGTGATGATGCAAGTTCAGAAAACATCAAGGTTGAAGGCTTTATTGATTGCTTCAAGCAAAATGTGTTGTGCGAAGTCGACTCGCAGGTGCTCAGCACAAAATTGCAGGAAAAAGCAGAACGTCAGCGAGCGTTAAAACAAAGCGTTGAATGGCGCGATGTTACTTTGCCAAAAGGCACTGCAACGGATTTAAGCTACCGTTCATTGCAACAGGATTTCCCTGTGGTTTACGGCCTTGCTGATAACCAATTGCCGGATTCCGTTGGCCCCGCACGTCTTGCGCAAGTGAAGCAGTTGCAAGGTTATTTGTTGTTATTCGACCAAATTATTGCCAACTATCATCAACAATTAGCCAATATGGGCGAGCTGCTTAACAGCAAACAACGTCCGTTGCGCACTTATCAAGAAGGGGAATTTAGCGCGACCGATATGGATGTGCTTACCCTTGACGATTATTGGTCGCAAATTAAAAGGTTGGTAGAAAGCGAACTGACCACGCTGCCACACGAACAACATGCACAGCGCGAAAACCGTTTATTAGATCATTTATTCTCGCGTTTGGGCGAAGCCTTTAACGATCATTCTTCGTTAGGCTTTAGCTTTGGCACCGACGGCTTCTTGCAGTATTTGCAAAGTAAGCAAGCCTGTTTGGCGCAATTAGCCGAGCTTGGGCAAACTCGCTTTTTGGGCGCGGACTATGCCGCACCTTTGCAAAATCAGCAGCAAGACCAGCCGCAAAACCCGCAGCAAAACCATAACCCCAAAACCGTGTCGGGTGCTGAGCGCCGTATTCATGCGTTCTGTGGCTTAACTACCGATGAGCAAAACGCCTTTGTAATGGTTGAGCGCGCCTTGTTGTACCCAAAAACAACAGCCGATTTGCCCAGCATTCAGCGTCACGCAACATTGCGTGCTGAGCTTCGAAAAGACGGTAACTATTACACCATTTTGCAAGCGCCCGAACATGGGTTGCAAGAAGGTGATGTGATTAGCGTGTTTGGCGCGGCGTTTGCGGGTGTTGCCGATGCCAAAGGCAATGTAGAAGCGCTTGAAGGCGCTTCCCCAGATGCGAACTTTGCCAACACTTTAGATGAACAATACACGGGTGCTTACGCGGTTCGAGTGATGGATAAACACACCCTTGAACTGGCATTGGATTTAAAGCTTAACCCAGAAAACAGGCAAATTCGTTTTGTGTTCGATGCGCGTTGGGTGCGTGGTTTGCACTACACCAATCCTTATGCCATGCAAGTGGATGTAGTGATCAACAAAGACGTTGGGCGTTTAGCGCAGACGGGTTTTCGTCAGGTGTTGTTAAATCAAATTCGTCAAGAACTTCCAGCCCACATTGCCCCGCATATTCATTGGCTATCGGATGAGCAATGGCCAACATTTAAAGGGCTTTACGATACATGGCGAAGCGCTTATCAAGCGATGCTAACCAATGATGTGAGCCAAGCTGGCGAAAATGAATCGAGCGAAAATGAGGCTAATGAAAACAGCTTGAATGCAAAGGTAGATGCTGCTGCCAACCCTCTGCTTGCTCATTTAGTGTAGCGCAGGAGGCAGTATGGCTAAGCACCTGATTAACCGCGTGGTTTTTGCGTTTTCTAGTGAGGATGAAAGCAATGCGAAACGTCAGCAAGATGCGGTTAGCCGTTATTTTAGGAGTTCGTTAAAACCGGCTTTAGACAAAGCCTTAACGCGGCTTTCTTCAAGTAACGAGCTTATTCGCATCGACCGCTTGGAAATTGATTTGGGTGAGTTCCGTCACAGCATTGATGAACAAAACGTGGTTCGGGATTTGCCCCAATTACTGCAATCCAGTATTAAACGGCAAATTCAAGACAACAAAGCCAAGGTGTTGCCGCTCAATGCCGCGAACACGCCTTCGAATACTGCGAATAATGCGGCTAACTCAACCGCTAATTCAACTGCTCAATCAAGCGCGTTTCATGGTTTTCGAGGGCCTGATTGGGATGAATTACCCACGGAATATCAAGACTTTTTCAAAGAAGTGGCTGAGTTTCATCGCACTTTTGGGGAGGGCGAGTCAAATGCTCATCGTGGAAATGACTTCGGTAAAAACCTTGGCGATACGAATGGCGATTTTGCCGATCATTTTGATGAAACCGATTTAGAAGCCGCCGCTGAGTATTTTGCTGATGAGTTTGCCGAAGAGTTAGACGATGGATTTATCGAAATCAACCCGTTGGATGAGCAGTATGCCTTTCGTGGTGAGCAAGATGCTGGACTTGATGACATAGAAAACCAAGCCGCAGCGAATGAGTCTCAGGACAACGAACACGCCTTGTTGTTCTTTTTACGACACGGTGTGTTGCCGTGGTGGTTTAAGGATGCCGATTTTAACCTTGTTGATGAGTTAAATGTGGATAATCCCCAAGACGCTCAGGCGCTAATTGAGTGTTTTAACCAGCATGCTGCGCTACGTGAGCGTTGGGTGTCGCACGCGTCGTTTTCGCAAAAGTTGGCGTTGTTGGAACACTGGCCGGAATCATTACACAATCAATCGCTAGCGGCCTTTTTGTTGGCTTTGTTTAAGCAATCACAAGATGCATTACGTCAGCAACAAGCGCCGGTGTTGATGTCTTTCGACCCGCTTGCACAAGTGGCATGGCACGCCATTTTTAGCAACGAAATGGCAGGCAAAAGCATCATGCAAGCCTTGCCAATTTTGCTGCAAGCATGGTCAGGGCTGCCACACTTTTCTCACTGGTTAGCACTGCTTGAAAATGCGCCTAAAACCGTATCGGTGAGTAACGCGTTTTTAAGTCAAGAACAATGGCAACGTGGTTTGGAGTGGCTCTTGAGCAAGGCGTTTGAAAACCCGGTGTCGGCTAATGTCGATAGCGCAGTATCGCCTATGCAGCACCCGGCCTTTATGCTTGGGCCGCAATGGATAGAGGGTAACGCACCGCTGGATTTAGTGCCTATTCATAATGCCGGTTTGAGCTTGTTTATTCCGCATCTACAAGCGTGTTTTAGCGAATTAGGCTGGCTGGAACAAGATAGCGGCTGGTTCAAATCTCACGCCTTGCAGCAAAAAGCCCTGTATTGGCTCAATTATTTAGTGCTTGGCGAGCCGGACGATACCGCACTTTTAGGTCCCACAATCTGCGAACCGCAAGTGCCTTTGTTGAAAGTGCTGGTGGGGTTGCATCCTGCCAATAACATTTGGGGCGACTGTTTACTTAGCGAGCAAGAAAAACATGCCGCTGACGCGTGGTTAATGCGCTTTGTTAGCGGCTTCGACACGCTAGCGTTTGCCTCCGCGCAAGCGGTTCGCGAAGCGCTACTACAGCGTCCCGGATTATTTGGTGAACGCGGTGGCACATGGCTGTTGCGCGTGCAACCGGAAGGGCGCGATATTTTGCTGCAAGCACATATTCAATCCTTTACTTCTTATTTACTGCCTTTTATGCCCATTGCCATTGATGTGGAGTGGGGCGAATAAAACCAACGCTTACCTGTATTAGATCGCGCTAACTCATTGTGTCTTATGGCTTTAATAGCAACCGACATTGTGCAACGGGCATTTAGTACGTTAATCACTATTCTGGAGATTGTATGGGAACTTTTAACTACACCAATGCGCCCAATCAACTGGCTGCGCAGCTCTCTCAAGCGCCGCTTAACTCGGTGCTAGAAGCCGTTACAGGCAGCATTTTAAAAACGCAGGAAAAGCTAAATCAAGAATCGCTTAGCATTGCTCAGCGTATGGCGGGAGCTGAGCCCTCGGATCAGGTATTGTTTGGTCGCCACAAATATTCCCTTCTGGAATTGGGGTTTGTACCGGAGTTTTATCAGTTGGGCGAAACCCAAGTGAACCTAAAAATGGCGCTGCAATTAGCGCACAATAACCAAGGCGTGCAGATATACAGTCAGTTGTTGAACGAGCGTAATTTCCTTTCTGGGCATTTCACTCCTGATGCTGCCAGC
This sequence comes from Alteromonas sp. a30, assembly GCF_026788005.1. Lineage (GTDB taxonomy): Bacteria > Pseudomonadota > Gammaproteobacteria > Enterobacterales > Alteromonadaceae > Paraneptunicella. The sequence continues at coordinate 490,915 of NZ_JABEPE010000001.1, read as the reverse complement.
GAAATTCGCGCAACGTTAGTGCCAACCAATGCGCCGGGGTTGTTCGAAAAGCGCGTGGCACAAATGCTGGAAGATGTGACCGAGCAAGCCTTCGATGGCATTAAGGCGCAGTTGATTGCCCACACCGCGCAAAACGTAAGCTTAAATGACTTAGCCAAAGCCGGTATTAGCGACGCTCTGCCAGAGAATTTAAGTCGTTATCAAGCGCGGCTTAACCAATTGCACCCAGACGAATTACCACACATTCCAGCACTACAGCAATTAGTCACTCGTACCAACGCCTTTGCGGTGATTGCCGATTATGTTGCCAAGCGTGATTTACGCCCGTTAGTGATGGAAGCCCTGTTTGCCGCAGGCGTGAATGGCGCGGTCGAGCGCAACTTAGCGCATTATCGTGCGCGATTAGCTGAAATGACCAGCGTAAGTGATGATGCCGCGCTACAAACCGCCGTTGAGCAAGCCAATTCCCTAGCACAAATTATCAGCTTCTTACAACTTCGTACTGTGAATGCCATTACCGCTGATTTGCTGACAAGCGCCGGTGTGACGGACTTGGATAATAACAATATGTCTTCCTATTTAAACGCGCTGGGGCAAATTGCATTGGCATCTTTAGATGCGCTAACGCTATCAGGCATTCAGGCGGTAATTGACGCCGCTAACAACAATGTTAACGGATAAGAGGAACGCATTATGCCTGCATCAGATTTTGGGATTGCTACCCTGTTAAACGGCATTGCTGCGGAAGCCACGCAAACACGTTTGCAGCTTTTACGCGCGAATATGCCTTTTCATATGCCCGAGTTGGGCGTGGATTTAAAAGTGGCCCTTACCGCTGGCGCTTTAGGAGCAAGAGTGTCGTTATTGCCAGCTTCCAATAAAAATGCGGTTGCTGCAAGTGCTATTCAAACACGCTTTATTGCACTAGATACACCGTTAAACGTGGCACATCCAAGCGTGGTCAGCCAAGCCTTTTCCGGCAATGAACTAACGGTGAATATTCAACTGTTTTCCGACTCAGGAGAAGCGATTACCGAAGCTTCGGGTGTGGCTCAGTTTCCGGTCATTGAAGCCAATATCGATCGCACTTTAGCGGCCTATGTTAACGACCGACCTCTTGGCACTGAGGAAAACCCCAATGCAACCTACATTCATCAGCCGCGTTTATCGGCTAATGCCCAAGGTGTGTATTCATTGAAAATGCAGGTGGCCCTTGTCGATCAGCAAGCCCGTATTCCACTGGTGATTGATGTGTGTGGGCGTCGTCAGAGCTTATTAATTAACACCTAACGTCTACCAGCTTCGCCAATTTGTTTTTTTGCCTCATCACTTTTTGTGGCTGTTAACCGTCATTGCTTTAACGGCCCTTAATTTAGCTTTTGGAAATTCACTATGACTGAACTCATGCTCGGATCGATTCTCGATCTCGGGAAGAATGCTTTTATTTCGTCAAACGCCGATAGCGCGGTGGGCGAAAATCGAGATTTTACGCTGTCTTGCTGGATACATATCAACGCCATCGACGAGCAGGCGAATATCATCAGCAAGCAAAGTGATAATCAGCTTATTTATGCGCTACGTTTGTATCGCGACAATAACCAGAATCACTTAGCGTTGAATGTTGGGGCTTCTTCTCAAACGTTAACTTTAAGCGCGCCTATTGCGAACCTGTTTAGTCAGTGGGTGCATGTGGCGTTTACCATTGAAAACAGTGCAAATGCTCAGGTGTGTTTGTTTGTAAACGGTGAGTGTTTAGCACAAGATTCGCTTCAGGCTCACTGGCAAGATAACACCGCAGCGCTGCAAATTGGACGCGGGTTAAACGGGCATATTTTTGATGTGCGCCGCTGGCAACAATGTTTAAACCCAGAGCAAATTCAGGCGTGGTCTACGCAATGGATGACGGGCACAGAAACCGATTTACATTCGTGGCTGCCGCTTACTCAAAGCGTTGGGCTCAATGAAGCGACCTATCACGCGGGTGAATCGGACAATTCTGGCGCCGTTTCCGGCACATTAGAAGGTACCCTCATTGAGTGGCAGAACGAAGATTTGCCCGTGGTAATTCCTAATATCAGCGTGTTGCATTTAGACCAGCAAGAAGCGCACTTTTCCGTACCTAACGTGGAAAACTTCCCCCAAAACCGTTTCACCCTTGAGTTTTGGTATCGCTCTTATCATGCCACTTCTCAATCTGTGGTGATGGAATACGTGGGCAATGATGCACAGCGTACCCTTGGGGTTAAGGTGTCGAATCCTCTGGCGCTTACTTTGGATATTGCTGGTGCGCAGTTGCAAACCGATGTGAATTTGGTCACAGGTCGCTGGACACATGTCGCCATTACGTGGAATAAACGCGATGGCAAAACCCGTATTTTCATTAATGGCGAGGCGCAAGGGAGCCAAGTTCGAATAGCGCCAGCCTACGATTTGCCAACATCAGGATCGTTATTTGTTGGCGCTGATCACACCTTAAAGGCACCTGCTTTTGCAGCCTATTTGAGTGATTTTCGCCTGTGGAAAACCGGACGTTCACATCACGAAATTAACAACAATCGTTTGTTCCGTTTAGAAGGCGACGAATACCCGCTGTTTATGTATTACCCGCTTTCACAACAAGAAGGCAACCACTTGGACTCGCGTGTGCAGGCGCATTTTGATGACGCTCCCGCTTGGCAAGCCAAATTGGTAGGTGGGCGTTGGGAGCAAGCCCACTTAGTAATTCAACCTTCGGCTGCCGAGCAGCTTCGAACACTTCGCGCCAGAGCAGCACTGTATCAACCGCCGGTTGAGGATGAAGATGAGCCAAGCAAAGGTGAACCGGTTGCTAATATTGGATTAGCTTTTGAAACCAAAGACTTAATTAACGACTTTGCCGAGCAATTGGCACAAGTGCAAAGCGAAGGCTTTGTGCTCAACGATGTCAAATTGGAAGCGTCTGTGCTCTTAAGCACAGAAAGCAACAAGGTGATTATTCCGTATTTATCAACGCTTGAGCACCTTGACCCCAAACACTACAGCAAAATTGAACTGAACTTTTCACCAACACCAAGGCAAGCGGACGGGCAAATTGACAGTTTTGTCGCGCCCAATTTAGTTGGCAACACCCAAACCTTTGCAGAAACCCAATTAGTGAATGCCGGTATTGCTTTTGAAACCTTGCATCAAGCGGTGAGTGATGCTGCACAACAGGGCGTGGTGATTCAGCAACAACCGAACCCCGGTGCTGAATTAGCCCCTTCCAAACCTCTGATTCTTATCATTGGAACTTCTTATAACGTTTAACACTTCTGGACGCATTATGAATAAAGAGCCAAATATTGAAGCCATTGAGGCTTCTGGGGATTTGATGCCCGAGGACGTGACCTATCGATTGCAAACCTATCGCTATCACACCGACGATATTCAGCAACTTGCAGACGACCTTTACCTTGATATGGAAGAACGGCTCGCGAAAAAAGCCGAGCTTGCGGGTAGTGAGAATCAAGATTTTTCCAGCAAACACCTGCATGTAACGGGTAATGCCGAGTTTCTGGAAAACGTGACAGTTGCCAAAGATCAAAGCGTAGCTGGTACACAGCAGGTTACTGGCGATGCTGAATTTTTAGCGAATATGACAGTCGCCAAAGACCACAGCGTTGCGGGAAACCAAGCGGTTTCGGGCAGCCAAGAAATTGGTGGTTCTCAAAACGTTTCAGGCGCTCAAAATGTAGCGGGAGACCAAACATTATCGGGAAATCAAACCGTAGCTGGTACACAGCAGGTCACTGGCGATGCTGAGTTCTTAGCGAATATGACAGTCGCCAAAGACCAAAGTGTTGCCGGAGACCAAACATTATCGGGAAATCAAAGCACAGGTGGCAATCAAGAGATTGCTGGAAGTCAAACTATCGGCGGCGATAGCAGTGTTTCTGGCTCGGCGCATATAGTAGGTGATGCCAACATCACAGGCAACACCACTATTTCAGGCGTGTTGCGATTGCATAACGATTTAATTATTGATGGTGAAACCTTTGCTAAAGACGTTGAGCATCTGCAAGGGGATGTGGAGCTTGGCAATGACGACAACGATCGCATTAGCATTGCCGGTGTTATGCGTAGCACGCACTCATCCGAAAACCTGATTTACGCCAGCAAAGGAGTGTTTCAACAAGATTTGGATGTGCTGGGTAAACAGCAAGTCACTGGTGATGCTGAGTTCTTAGCGAATATGACAGTTGCTAAAGATCACAGCATTGCGGGAAACCAAGCGGTAATGGGCAATCAAAGCGTAGCTGGTACACAAAAAGTCACTGGCGATGCTGAGTTCCTGTCGAATATGACAGTCGCCAAAGATCAAAGTGTTGCGGGAAACCAAGCGGTAACGGGAAATCAGTCGGTATCAGGTCGACAAGATGTTACCGGAGATCAAGCGGTTTCGGGCAGCCAAGAAATTGGTGGTTCTCAAAACGTTTCAGGCGCTCAAAATGTAGCGGGAGACCAAACATTATCGGGAAACCAAAACACAGTTGGCAATCAAAGCGTAGCTGGTACACAACAGGTTACTGGCGATGCTGAATTTTTAGCGAACGTGACAGTTGTCAAAGATCACAGCGTTGCGGGAAGCCAAGCGGTTGCAGGCAATCAAAGCGTAGCTGGTACACAGCAAGTCACTGGCGATGCTGAGTTCTTGGCGAACGTGACAGTCGCCAAAGACCACAGCGTTGCGGGAAATCAGTCGGTAACGGGAAACCAAAACACAGTTGGCAATCAAAGCGTAGCTGGCACACAACAAGTCACTGGCGATGCTGAGTTCCTGTCGAATATGACAGTCGCCAAAGATCAAAGTGTTGCGGGGAGCCAATCGGTTGCAGGCAATCAAAGCGTAGCTGGTACACAACAAGTCGCGGGCGATGCTGAATTCTTAGCGAATATAACAGTTGCTAAAGACCAAAGCGTTGCGGGAGACCAAGCGGTTGCAGGCAATCAATCAGTAACGGGCAATCAAACCGTAGCTGGTACACAACAAGTCGCGGGCGATGCTGAATTCTTAGCGAATATAACAGTTGCTAAAGACCAAAGCGTTGCGGGAGACCAAGCGGTTGCAGGCAATCAATCATTAACGGGCAATCAAACCGTAGCTGGTACACAGCAGGTCACTGGCGATGCTGAGTTCTTAGCGAATATGACAGTTGCCAAAGATCAAAGTGTTGCGGGAAATCAGTCGGTAACGGGAAACCAAAACACAGTTGGTAATCAAGAGATTGCTGGAAGTCAAACTATCGGCGGCGATAGCAGTGTTTCTGGCTCGGCGCACATAGCAGGTGATGCCAACATCACAGGCAACACCACTATTTCAGGCGTGTTGCGATTGCATAACGATTTAATTATTGATGGCGAAACCTTTGCTAAAGATGTTGAGCATCTGCAAGGGGATGTGGAGCTTGGCAATGACGACAACGATCGCATTAGCATTGCCGGTGTTATGCGCAGCACGCACTCATCCGAAAACCTGATTTACGCCAGCAAAGGAGTGTATCAACAAGATTTGGATGTGTTGGGTAAACAGCAAGTTACTGGCGATGCTGAGTTCTTAGCGAACGTGACAGTTGCCAAAGATCAAAGTGTTGCGGGAAATCAGTCGGTAACGGGAAACCTGTCGGTATCAGGTCGACAAGATGTCACTGGAGATCAAGCGGTTTCGGGCAGCCAAGAAATTGGTGGCTCTCAAAACGTTTCAGGCGCTCAAAATGTAGTGGGAGACCAAACATTATCGGGAAACCAAAACACAGGTGGCAACCAAAGCGTAGCTGGTACACAGCAAGTCTCTGGCGATGCCGTGTTTTCTGGTGATGTGGTTATCCACGGTAAATTGCTTGCTAATAACTTCCCAAATCATAACGACGTGTACATGCTCGATGAGCCAGTTTATCGCATTTACGAGTTTAAACATCGAGATGAGGTAGAGAATATCAACTTTGGTATTGACCTAACCGATGTGAAGGCGGTGGTGTGCGAGGTAAGTTATCGTTCAAGTTATCATTCGGCAGATGTCATTAGAATTGGAAAGCGACTAGAGGGGGATTATCCGCTGAGTCTATCCCCGTACCAATGGCGGTACACGGACGATTGGTTTCACACCGGTTCTCACATTATTTCGTTGCTAGGCGAGGGCGATTTAAAAGCGGGTTGGAACGTGAATAACAAGTCATATGTGAAGCTTAAACTAACTGGCTTAGTGCTAGGTAAGACGCTGGATTCTTAGGAGATTGGGATGTATTTAAGATTTAATGAAGATGGGACTTTAGCTGAGGCGAGTCCGGTTGTGTACGCTCAAGATGACTACACATGGTACGACGCGCCTGAAAATTACACCACAAATGACATTTATGTTTTGCAAGATGGTCAGGTTCGCGCGGCAAATGCAGAGGAGCAAAAATCGGTACTTCTTACCCAAAAGAAACGGCTAGTGTTAAAGCAGCTTGCCTTGATGATTGATGAAAAGCGCATGCAATCTGTCGACTTTTATCCCGGCAAAGAAAGGGAGTATGCCTACAAAACGAATTTGATTGCTTCTGCTACAACGGATTGTGCTACCGAAGGCTCTTTTGGATATGCGTTGTTGTCTCAGGAGGCTCAGGCGCGAGGGGTATCTGTTGATGACTTAACGCGCATGATTAAGGAAAAGTCATTTGAGGCTCATGAACGCCTTGGCAAATTGGCTGGTTTTCATGTGGCAGCGAAGGAAAAAGTAGAGCAGGCAACCTCTATTCTGGCACTTGAAGCGGTTTATCAAACGTTACTTGCGGAACTTTCTGACATCAAGTAACCATTAATTAAAAAGGCCATGACGAACAAGTTTAGTTTGGAAGCCATTGCATCCAGAACTCTAATTCGTCTTCGCCATATTGAGAAAAGCCCAAGTTTTCGTATAAGCCTTTGGCGCGGTTGGTTTTTAATACCGTAAGCCGCAACGGTTTTTGCGAAGCTTGGGCTTTTTGTTTGAGTATGTCGATGACCGCTGCGCCGATGCCGCGATTTTGAAACTCAGGATACACTTGAATTTGAAATAGCTTTATTTGAACATCGTTTTCTAAAAATTGCGCACCGCCAACCGTTTGCACTGAACCATTGAACTCGGTTTGAATGAGATGTTGATAAGCGTAGTTAATCTCTAAACGACGCAAGTGTTCCTTATCATCAATAAACACACCTGAGCTTTGCAGGTGTTCCGTCATCGTCAGCTTGCGTAGTGCAAGTAATGCGGCCTTGTGGGATTCGTCAGCAGGAACAAGCTTAATTTGCATTACGTTGTTTTTCCATTTCCTTGGCTAAGCGCGGTGAATTCGCGTTTTTAAGCTCGGCAATAACGCGAGTTTGGTCGGTTTCGCTTTTGTTTTGACTCAATTTGAATTTGCATTGTATTTCGGTTATTTCAATATCGAGACCGACTATGGCTTTGAGCATTTTTTCGTTGTATTTCCCATCCCATTTTTCACTTTCTGACACCTGTCTTCCTGCCTCATACTTCTGGCTTAATGTGCCTACCATTTTAGCTAAACGCTGTTCATCTGTTATAACCGTTGCTTTGCCATAGAGGTGCAGCATTTGGTAGTTCCACGTTGGTACGCCCTTATTTTCATACCATGTAGGGGAAATATAGTCGTGTGCGCCTTGTATCGTTATTAATATCTCTTGCTCAGTAATGCTTTTCCATTGAGGGTTAGCTTTTGCAAGATGACATTCTAGATGTTGTGTATTTTCAAGGTAGTAGAAGGGAAGTGGGGTGGCGAAAGGGCGCCCATCTATAATAGAAACAAGCAGCCCAAAACTATTGTATTTTAGGAAGTCGGCGATAGTCGCATTATCTTCCACTGAAAAAGGTGCAGGTATAAACATTGTGCCATTTCACCATCAATACGTTGTGCCATTCTGACTATAGAAACTGGTTAAGCTGCCTTTCGGTAAATAGCTTCAGCATGCCACTAATAATGAATAACTGTGCAATGTAATACGTCAACATCACCCAATGGCCTTGGTTCGGCACGGGGGTGAGAAACATCCCCCACGCAATCAGGGTATCGGAAATGATAAAAATGAGTGCGCCCCATATTTGTAGGCTGGTTTTTCGCCAACTTAAAATGGCGAAGACGCCCATAAGCGCAATCACAGTCATGTAGCTGGCAACGGGGATTAACATATCGCCCGTTTTAGGGAGAATTTGCAGTGCAAGCATTACAAGACTGGCAAGAACGAGGATAATGAGTAGTATTTTAACGATAAAATTATGTTTGTTGGCAAATTTGAGGAAGCTGCTGATGTAGAACAGGTGTCCGACTAAGAAGGCACCTAAGCCAAAGGTGAAACTGTCGGTAAAGCTAAGGTTAAGGAGTACATCACCAAGGCCGCAAAAACCGATGCCAAGTAACACCAGCGTGCGTAATTTCCCGCTTAGTTGTGAGTATGCTGCGAAGAACAAAATGCAGATTGGAATCACTTTGAGCAAAGCGTCGAAAGGAAACGAACGATAGGGCAATAATAGAAGATAGACCAGCCCTGTTAATATAAATAATAAGTTAAACCGCTTCCCGAGTAACACTGCTCACCTCTTCGCGTGAAAATAAGTAACGCAGAATAATGCATGTAAAAGCCAATTGGCGCAAGCAGGGCGCGGAATTAGCCAAGAATTGATGTAAAACGCCACACTCTCGTGTTGGATTGTTGAGCGTTTTGGGTGCCGCCCCAACTTAAGCAAGCATGATCTTTTTTAGGGCGACAGTGAAAATGCATTATTTTTTAACCCAAATGGCGATTCCTTCAAGAGTTTCATGGGTTAGGGGCAAGCCTTCCCCGTCACCTGTTTCATCAGCATCCATATTACCTGCGCCGGTACTCACAAAACCGGAACGCTGTTGGCCCCGATGCTGAATAAGCAAACCATTGGCACCAAGTGAAGCGGCTTCTTCTTTTAATCTTTCCATCGCTGCTGCGCGTTTGCCTTTCTCGGTAAAGCGCCAAGCGTTGCGGCTCGATGATTTAACTACGGCAATCTTTTCATAGGAAGCGGGGGGCGTACTGTAGACCACTACCATTTGTGGTGAAATCGGCGATTTTTCTTTTCCGAGCAAAACATGGGAACTAGAAGAACAAGCGCTAAGGATAAAGCTGACAATAGCGATTAAAATGAATCTGAAATTAACAACATTAGACATGGGTAAATAAGGCTTATTGGAGGTTTATTGTTGTTTATTATCGACCAATCAATGCCTTTCGTCACTAGCTAGCCGTTGTTAATTGTCTTTTATTTTTCAAGAGTTAGGCATAAAGCTGATGTTACAAAGGGTAGGCAGAAGAGTGATACGGTAAGGTTTACGACAAATCGTTACAGGTGAATTATTCTTAAACACATTTATGAGGTAAACAGGGTGTGAATATGTCAGAATTCGTGGTTTTAGTGTATTAGGAAAGGATGCGTGAACTTGTTTGCTCCTCTGTATATTGGTTGGCGCTATGCCAATAGCAACAAAAGTAATCATTTTATCGCCTTTATTAACTTCTTTTCTGTCTCCGGTATTGCGTTAGGACTTGCGGCTTTAATTGTTGTGGCCTCAGTTATGAACGGTTTTGAAGGTCAACTCAAACAGCGTATTTTAGGGCTTATTCCACATTTTGTCGTGGCACAATCCGTTACTGACTTAAGTTCAGATATTAAACAGCATCCTGATGTTCAGGCTTTTATGCCCTTTGCTGAGGTGGAAGCAGCAGTACAGTCGTATTCGGCATTAAGGCCGGTTGTATTGCAAGGTATTGATAGCAATCGGATTGCGCCTTTGTCTCAGGTTAATGACGGTATGCTGAGTGGCGACTTGTCGCTTTTGCAAGCGGGTGAATATGGCATTGTTATTGGCCGAGCATTGGCGTCTGCATTAAATGTTAATGTTGGCGATCAGGTTCGTATTATGAGTGCTGAAAGCACGCGTTATACCCTAATTGGTCGCATTCCGAGTCAACGAAAATTCCGTATTGTTGGCATATTTGAGATGGGGTCACAAATTGATGACTCCGTTGCTTTAGTGGCAATTCAAGATTTAGCTCGCTTGTTACGTAAGTCAACAGATGAGCTGTCACAAACCCGTTTATTTCTTAACGATCCCTTTCAATATCAAGCGGTAAAGACTGAATTGATGTTGTTGTCAGTAGAGTTTGATGATTGGCGCACTCGACAAGGCCCACTGTTTGATGCGGTGAAAATGGAAAAAAACATGATGAGCCTGATGTTGTTGCTCATTATTGCCGTGGCGGCATTTAATATTGTTTCAGCCTTAGTCATGGTGGTAACGGAAAAGCAGGGCGACATCGCTATATTGCAAACTCAGGGCTTAACGCAGCGGGGAGTGTGGCTAGTGTTTTTAGTTAATGGGCTCAGTAACGGATTAAAAGGCACAGCGCTTGGCAGTGCGTTGGGCTTAACACTGGCGTTTAATATTAATGAATTGTTGTTATTTGTGGGTATTCCCATTCATTTGTATTTGCCTAACGGTGTGCTGCCCGTGTTGATACAGTGGCATCAATTGCTAGGCATGATCTTGTTATCGCTTGTTTTGTGTTTAGTGGCAACGTTATACCCAGCATTTCGTGCTGCAAAAGTGCGTCCAGCTGAGGCGCTTCGTTATGAGTAAAATGAGTAAAAGCCTTGGTCATCTGTGTGTCTTCCCCATTGATTTAAAAGGAAAACTATGAGTTCAGTTTTATTGTCTTGTCATAATTTGACCAAAGTTTATGAAGAAGGTCCTAAGCCGATTACGGTACTCAATAATGTGAGCTTTGATGTAGAAAAAGGCGAGCAAGTAGCGATTTTGGGCAGTTCCGGTTCAGGGAAAAGTACCTTATTGCATTTACTTGGCGCGCTCGATAAACCATCGAATGGGGAAGTGTTATTTGAAGGTGAGGATATTTATACGTTCACTGAAAATCAACAAGCTAACTTTCGCAATCAAAATTTAGGTTTTGTGTATCAACAGCATCATTTATTACCAGAATTTACAGCGATGGAAAATACGGCGATGCCATTGTTAATTGGTGGAATGAAAAAGGTCCAAGCCATGAAGCAAGCAGAGGTATTGTTAGAAAAAGTCGGGTTAGCGGCGCGAGCAGAACATAAGCCTTCGGCGCTTTCTGGCGGGGAAAGACAACGCGTTGCCATTGCCCGAGCTTTAGTGACCAACCCTAAATTGGTGTTGGCAGATGAACCGACGGGGAACTTAGATGACAAGACCGGTGAGGCAATTTATGAATTACTGCTGTCGTTGAAAGAAGCCTTTTCAACCAGCTTTGTTGTTGTTACCCATGATGTGAGGTTGGCGGCAAGGTTAGATAGAACTTTGCATTTAAGTAATGGTAGCTTCGTTCATGAATAGTTTGGTGTGGGAGCTTGCTTTACGCTTCCGTAAAAGCAAAAAACGTAGTGGATTTAATGCTTTTATCGCGTCTTCATCTACCGTGGGAATTGGCCTAGGGTGCTTTGTCTTGATTGTGTTGCTGTCGGTGATGAATGGTTTTGAAAAAGAGTTAAAAGAGCGGTTGTTAGCAACGGTCCCCCATGGTGAATTAACGGCTGTTGCTCCCACTGGACTAGAAGATTGGCAGGAAATTAAGGCTCAGTTTTCGCAGGATCCGCGTGTTACCCATATTCAGCCTTTTATTAAAGCTACCGCGCTGCTGCAAAGAGGCAAAAGAAATAAAGCCGTACATTTAACGGGGATTGATGTTGCAGAGGCTAGCCAGAAAAATGCACTGAAGATTGCCCCAGAAAATGCATGGCAAGCTTTTGAACAAGAGCCTAATGCGCTTTTGTTGGGCAAAAGTGTTTTGCAACATTTGGGCTTAAGCGTGGGAGACAAAGTACAGGTGCTTTTGCCTAAACCAAGCGCGGAGCTAAAGTTGTCTGCGCCTGTGTCTCTATGGTTAACCGTGGTGGGGGAAATTACCATGGGTGGCGACTTAGATAGCTTTCTAGCTTATATGCATATCGATCTTGCCGCTGCAACTTTGGGCGTTACGCAGGGAGCTTCGGGTTTGTCGATGCACTTTGATGATCCCTTTATCGCCAGCAGCAAAACACGTGAATTAGGGTATTTATTACCACAGCATGTATATATTTCAGATTGGACGCGCACCCACGGCTATTTGTATCAGGATATTCAACTGGTGCGCACGGTCGTGTACATTGCCTTGACCTTGGTAATAGCGGTGGCGAGTTTTAATATTGTTTCATCTTTGGTGATGTCGGTGAGAGAAAAACAAACTGAAATTGCCATGTTAAAAACGATGGGGACTACGTCAGGCACTATCGCCAGTGTGTTTGTAGTGCAGGGGATTGTAAACGGTATTTTTGGTACCCTGATTGGCGCTGTTGTTGGGGTTGTTTTTGCTTTAAATTTATCCAATATTGCGGCATTCATCGAGCACTTATTTGGGTTCAAGGTCTTGTCTGGCGATGTGTATTTTATCGACTTTTTACCCTCTCAGTTACATTGGCAGGATGTGTGGTTAACAGTAGGGATCGCCCTTGTCTTAAGTGTGCTTGCTACCTTGTACCCGGCGATTAAAGCCAGTAAGGTGGAACCCGCGAAAGTGCTGGGTCACTAAACTCGATGCTTGTGAAAAGGAAATAACCTGTGACGCCTTACCTTCCTCTTAATCATTTAGATCAACACGGTAGGGTTAAGCCTCATGCTTTGTTGTGGCTGATTATTCTGCTGCTTTTACGCCCTTATTTGGTGTTGGTGCTATCGTTATCTACTTTCGGACAGGATAGCAGTGCCTTACTGGCATTATTCTACCCAAACAACCATGATTTTTATTTAGCGCTTGTTTTAGCATTGCCTGCGTGGTTTGCTGCGTCGATTGTGTCGTTTCGGGAAGGGCTAGCAAAAGCTGGGCATCGCTGGGTGTTTTTCTGGCTTAAGCCAATTATTTTACTTGGATTAACATTGGATGTGGCTTCCCACATTGCCATGGCAGTGCAGCAACACTGGCGTTTTAACTGGTCAACTGCGCTATCTTTTGTTTTTGCGGGGATGGCTGCCAGCTATTGCATGAAAAGCCGATTATTTAGCGCATTTGTAGAAGATTGGTCACAACCTACAGAAGCCGAACAAGATACATCAACTTCTGTAGAAAAAACGGATTAAGAAAGGTGTTATTGTGTGGCGTTGGCTACGGCTTTATCAAAGTATTTTTTCACGCTAATAGTGCTATCGTTAACCAGTCGTTGATAGCAGATACCTGCAAACGCATAGGATTTATCGGCGTATTCTAACACCACGTAAGGCGCATTTTCGTCACTTGCATCATAGGCCCATTCACCACCGACCAATTGACGATACACTTCTCCAATGTAAGCTCCGTAGATATTGCAGAGTGTAAATACGGCTTTATCTTCTAACGCTTGATCCTTATAGCGCCCAATCCAGCTTAATAAAATATCATCTACTTTACTGATACTGTCGGCTGAACCGTCTAGTTCAATGTTGAACTCTTGCTGTGTTGTTTCTATCGCATTTTGAGCGCTATCTAACATTAATTGACTGAGTTCTTCGCGAGTCATCCGCATAGCTTGGTTTACCACCTTTCTTTCGGTTCTAGCTTTTTAGCTCTAACGCATAGCCTATTGTGAAATTTGCCTTTCAGCAAGGATCATTTCGGTTAGCATTTGTGTTCCCGGCCCCATCTGTTCTGAATTGGGATTGACTAAAGATAAAGTCACCCGTTTGAAGCTACTGCCTTTAACGTTAAGCGTCACAAGCTGCTTCATTTCAATATAGCGTTCAACATGATGTTGAGGCAGCCAACAAAAGCCAATGCCTTCCAATAATATATCAACAGCGCTGTGAAATTGACTCACTGTCCAGCGCTGCTCCGCACGCAACCAGCCTCTATCATCATGAGGGTTTTGCCCGGAATCTCGAATAACCACTTGCACATGTTGCTGTAGCTCTTGCGGATCGATAGGAGATGGCAACTGGGTGAGCGGATGCTGTGGGTGGGTAACGGCGACAAAATTCACTTCAATTAAGGGTTCGTGTAAAAAGCCCCTTGGAACTTCATTTGTGATAACAATATCAGCGCTTTTATCTTTAACCGCTTCTTCTGAACCGCTTAATACCGTATCCAGCAATGTAATGCGACTGCCTCTGCATAAGGGTTGAAAATGTTTTAAAATCGGTAGGAGCACCGGTCTAGGGAAGGCTAAGTCAGCGGCAATGATGATTTCAGGCTCCCAACCTTGATTAATATTATTCGCTAATTCTTCTAGTTCTTGTGCGGATTGACTAAGAAGACGACTTCTCCTTAGCATCACTTCCCCTGCTTTGGTTAAAAATGCTTTTCTACCTTTGACTTCCAATAGTTGCACATTTAACTGACCTTGCAATTTGGCGACGGCGTGATTCAAAGAGGATTGGCTCTTATTTAGCGTTTTGGCGGCGTGAGCATAGCCTCCACAATCCACAACGGCTTGTAAAATTCTCCACTGCTCGAGTGTAGTCTTCTGGCGGTACATGTGACTCAATTGTTCGATTTTTTTGAAGTGTTTAGGCTAATGCTAGCGCCAACTTTGCTTTCAAGCAAGATAGAAACCCAATTAAGGGGATAATTTTTGGAATTTGTTTGGCATACAGGTAAATATAACTAGGTTTTAATACTGACCTTAGTGTGAGTGGATTGACTTGGCTGGGTAAAGGGGAAATATGTATTTTCGTATAGTTTTAAAATATGAAAGTTCGTCAAAATGAATTAAGGATATAAAAGATTTAAAAATTGCCTTACGCTTTTTGCTACCGCGCGCTGTTACTGCTTATAAACAGCGCAAACGGCCACTCTCTCAATGGTAGAAAAAAATATTATTTTCCTTGTGCAATTAGCAAGGCCATATTGTTTTGCTCTTTACTCATAAAGTGAACAATAACATCTGCTGGTGGGAAGTGGCATGCCTTGGTCATCGCAATGAATTGATTGACGTTGGGCGTACCAACGTTTTTCTCCCAGTTTTCATATGTTTTTCGTGTTTTAACTCCCGCAGCTTCCGCCATTTCTACTGTCGTTAAACCTGCGATTAGACGCATAGAGCGTAGATCATTTCCTTTAATAAATCTCATTGTTGTATCCCCAATTCAAAATTTTATACATAACTTATAATCATTATTTTTAATGTAAAAAATTTACCAATGTAATTATGTTGAATTATTTTCTAGATATTTTCGGTTTAATGTTAACTAGGTTTTAATATTTGCACTTATGTTCAAATGATATTTGAGCAAAGTTCATATATATTGCGGAAGTAAATCTAAATAATTAAATTTGTATGGTCAACACAAATTTACGAAAAAACGTATAACGTAAGTCTGTTATTTCACTAGAGGGTAATAATTATGGACTTTGATATTGTGGCGATATTTAAAAGAATGTATCGCGCCTGTGGCGTTGAAAATGATAATCAACTAAGCAAATTTTTTAACGTTAAACCAAGCACTATACAAGGCTGGAAAGTTGCTAAAACTCCGCCATTAAAAGCATGTTATGAGATATACCAGCGAACAGGAGTAACGGTTGAATGGCTGGTTGACGGTACAGAACCCAAAACTGAGAAAGTTGCTGATATTCAATTTGGTAGCCGAGCGAGGGCAATCAATATGGATGAGGATGCATTTGCTCGCGCGTTCCAGGAAGAAGTGTTGTCGGGAATTCGTTTAGACTTCTTTAGTGCGAATGAAATGACCACAATGGCTAATATTGAACGCCTTGGGCGTCACTTATTTAGAGAGCTAAACAATGAACCTTTGATTCAGAAAAAGGTTGATAAAGAAGTAGAATGTGCTTAACAAAGTGCATTACAGGTGTACGTAAAATCGTATATATTCGCTATAAAGCGATGTAAGCAGAAGCGTATATTGCCATTTGGTACTTATGCAACTTGTACGTTATTTCTTCCTGCTTTTTTCGCTTTGTAAAGAGCCTCGTCAGCCTGTTTTAATGCTTTTTCAAAACTTATTTGTTTGTTTTTGAAAGCAACGCCAAAACTCATGGTAACAGTGACGGTTTGTTTATTGATTTTGGGTTTAGTATCTTGTGAATTCGCTTTAGGCTTGGCAATTGGCCTATCCGCTTGACGAATGGTCATTGGGTATTGGGCAATACTTTCCCGTAATGCATCGATGGTTTCAAATACTTGCTCTGGCTTTTTACCCGGAAAAACCAGAGTGAACTCTTCTCCACCATAGCGAAAAGCTTTCCCGCCCTTGCTTACGCGGTTGAGTTGTTGGGCAACCATACGCAGCACTTGGTCTCCCACATCATGCCCGTGTTTATCATTGAAGGATTTAAAATGGTCCACATCCGCCATAACCAACGTGTAATTGTTAAATAAAGATTGCGTAAAGTGCATTAATGCTCGACGCGATGCAATTCCGGTCAATTCGTCCTTAAAGGCCATTCTATGGCTATTTAACAGTACGACGGTTACAGCAATCAGAGCAAAAAGGTTGGCGGCAAAGGCTAATAATGACAATGAAAAGTTCATGTTCACCACAAACAAACACAGCATTGATGCGGCCAATAGGGAGTGGTTAAGCTGCGGGGTAATCAAGGTTCGGAGCATGGCTAATCCGAAAAATAGCGCGTATAGGCTGAATTCAAGTAAAGAGAAGTGTTGCGCTAAAGTGGGAAATAAAACGGCGAAATCGTTACTTCTGAGCTGGTAAGCAGGCAGTGAGGTCAACATTGCTGAGTTGAGTATCCAAGCAATGGCAGCGGCAACTATCACTATCATAGTGCTGGTCAGGATGAGACTAGAAAGTCTTAACCCTTTATCTTTTTGCCAGACAAGCAGGCTTGTAATACCTGAAAGTACCAGCATCAATGTGCTTGGTGAGAAAGGTTGCGTTAGAAGAGAAGGTGAATCGAGGCTTGCAAAAAGTAGTAACCAGAGTAAGCAAGCATAAAAATAGCGGCTTTGGTTAAATTGAGATGCGATAACGGCCGCAACGACCAGTAAAGGGTAAGGCAGCCAGCTTTTATCTTGTAACCAAAAAAGCGTTTCTGCTTGAAAGAATGAAACGACGGTAAAACCAAACGTGAGCGCGATTATTGGCAAGAGAGTGTTGTTGATTAACGTTGGCAAAAATTTCATCACTCGGCAACAGGATCCTTTTTGACTTTCAAAAATGAAAAAGCCAGCTTTGATGCCGGCTTTACACGTATTCGTTTTTGTTGATGTGTGTTCACTTAAAAACGGTATTGTGCCACCGCCAACAGTTGTTCTTGAGTAATATTGGGGTCCCATCCCCATTGCACCCGATTCGCTTGAAAGCGATCTGTGTAAATATACTCTAACCCTAGCTGGATATTGGGGGTCCAATCATACCTGTAGGAAGCCGTAATTGCGAAGCCATCACTATCATTTTGGTCGCTTGGATACTGGTCTTTATCGACAGTTTTGAAGTAGTCGTACCGTAAACTTACCCTGTGGGTATCTATTTTCTGGCTGAGTAAGCCATACCAAGATCGAAAATCGACATTGACTTTGTTGATGCCCATTGAGGTATTGCCATCCATGAACTGAGCGATAAATCGTAAATTACGGTTGATTAGGTATTGCCAAGACACACTGTGAAATAAGGTTTGCCATGCATACTGACCACCACGAGCAACAATATTTTCGTCCGCTTGATTGTTGTAGTAGTAATAACGCAATTTTGACTGGTGTTTGTAATTCCAGTGTGCGCCTAAATACACACCCCATTTACCATCGATTTCTCGAAATGGCTCAACACGCGAGGCTTGCAAGGGAACAAAGTTTTCTCGCTGAAGGGAAGGAAGCGCTGCAAAGTTAATTTTTTCGTTATAAAGCGCTTGTTTATCGTGGAAGCTCCAACCTCGCCAGCTAAGTAGTGTGCCTGTTGTGTCATTGCTTTTATATAGGGAACCAATTAATTCAAAGGTATGAGGACTTCGACGAACACGACCGGGTAGGGTTAATTTTGCCTCTCCACCTAAGGTTCGTAATTCTTCGCCAATCCAACTACTAATAGCTGAATTGGTGTAATTAAAAGGAGATTGCCAGCCTATATCAGGGTTTTCGAAACCAAATTGTGGGTAAAACATACCTGCACGGAATTGCCATCGATATCGGGCCGACCAAAGTGGGCGATAACGTAGATTAAGTTGGCTAAATTGAGTGAAAGTGTTGGGTATCCGGGTGTGATTAAGCACACCTTCTACCTCTAATGTTGACGTTATTCCGGTTGTAAACTGGATTAATGCCTGACTAATTTCTGGTGAGTCATGTTCGTCATCAAATTTAAACAATCCAGTACCATTCCCACCATAAAGAAAGCTTTTTTCATCATCCGTAATAAGTGCATACTGTCCTTGAATTAAACCTTTTATTTGGGTTTGCGCCTGAACGGGTAAAGTGAATGACGAAGCACAAGTGATTAGTACACCAATGTTTCTTAATAATACTGACATTACTTAATCACCATAGTGGCAAAGTGTTTCTTTTTTTGACCTTAAAATCAACCAAGTGACAGGACTGCTTTTGACAGTTTCTCGGGATCGTAATAAGGGGCGTATTTATCAGAGATTAAATCGCGCTTTATTACCTGAATGCCGAGTTTTCTCCATTTGGTTTCATTAACTGGACCATTATAATACTGTTTATTATGGTCAATTAATATATGAGTTAGCAAATTACTCGGTTTGTTTTCATATCCTTTATTTACAGATAGGTGTTTCCCTAAAAATCTTACAATTTTTTCAATGTTATCATTAGTAGAAAGCCCAAGACTTTCAGGATCTTTCCCCAAGTTTGGAATGTAAATTTTTGCATTAAGGTTATTATTAATAGCCTGAGAAACGCCATAGGGTAGGAAGTTGGCAACGATACTGCTGTAAAAACTGCCGGGTGGATAGCAAATCAAATCGGCATTTTCTATGAGCTTGCGGTTTATATCGGATATACAGCAATTCACCGGATGGTTGTTGTGTAGCTCTGCTGAAAGGTGGATTGAGCTAATAGGGCTGCGGATTGGTGAGGTCTCTTTTCCAGTAATTTTATGTTGACCAATTAAGGTTTCACCGTTTTCTAGTGATGCCACTAGATGAAAGTTTTCATTTACTGTGAGTCGTACTTTACCTCGGATAGACATTTTGTCAGATAACTCAAACAAGCATGGCTCTAATTGCTTATATGTTAAGTAACCACCCGCCAAAATTAAATTACCAATTGAGGCTCGACTAAAATTAAAATCGTTATTGATGCTTTTTACAAAAACACGCAAATAGTGTTGAATTATTTCCCTTAAAGGTTGTGAAATTTTACTGATATTTTTTACATGACCAATAATGAGGTTTTGCAAAACGTTGAGTGCATCTTTTTGTGAAATAGTCGAACTAAATCGGTGTGAAAAGAGGGCAATAATTTCGCAATAATCCTCTCTTTTTTTATCAACTAGCGCAATTAATCGTGCGCGTAAATCACCCAAAGCCGGGATGTTTAAATGTTTGCGTAATTCCGCTGTGCTGCCACCTGAATCGAAAGGCGTTAGTAAGTGAATTGAATTGTGTGTATGCTCAATGAGGGCCTGACATGTTTTATGCAGAGCCGAACCGCCGCTAAAAAATAAAACTTGTGGTCCATATTCAGGAGGAACGCAAACTTGATCAAGCTGGCTTGCTTGATTCGTTGAATCAATAGTTGAATATAAATGAGACAAAACGTTTTATTCTTTTTTATTTCTTTTGTTGAGTGGCGAGTTTTACTATATGTGTTTAAAACATATAGACTTGTTAAAACAGCTAACATATATCGGTTGTTGACCAATTATTCAAGTTTTCTAATGGAATAAAATGTACGAAAAGAAATAAAGAATTATTTTCGGATAAAAAAATACTTAAAATTAAGATATAGGGAAAAATAGCGACAGTGTTGAAAACAAGTCGCTATTTAAAGATTGGTTTATTTTTATGCGGTCGTTTGGCTTTTGGCCAGATACGCAAGCGATACTTTCGATTGCGGTTGACGTTGTAACGCCCCCATAATTTTGGCACTTACTTGTACTAGTTTGTCCAAGTCGATGCCAGTCTCAATGCCCATGCCATGCAGCATGTATACAACATCTTCGGTAGACACATTCCCAGACGCGCCCTTGGCATAAGGGCAGCCACCAAGCCCCGCTACTGAACTATCAATGACACTAATGCCATTTTGCAAGGCAACAAGAATGTTCGGAAGTGCTTGGCCGTAGGTGTCGTGGAAGTGAACCGCAAGCTTCTCCACTGGCACTTTAGCAATGACCGCATCCAACATTTGTTGAATTTTAACCGGTGTTCCTACGCCAATAGTGTCGCCTAATGAGATTTCGTAGCAGCCCATCTCAAATAAGATTTGGCTCACTTCGGCGACTTTTTCTGGGGCAATATCACCCTCATAAGGGCAGCCTACCACGCAAGATACATAGCCTCTTACGGGAATGTTGTGCGCTTTTGCTGCGTCCATAATAGGTTGGAAACGCTCGATACTTTCGGCAATGGAACAGTTTATGTTTTTTTGCGTGAAGCTTTCTGAGGCGGCACCAAAAATCGCCACTTCGCTAACCTTGGCGGCAAGTGCAGCTTCGAAACCTTTCATGTTTGGCGTTAGGGCGGTGTAGTGCACACCGCTTTTGCGCTCAATGCGTTTGAAGATTTCACCACTGTCCGCCATTTGCGGCACCCATTTGGGCGACACAAATGAGCCCGTTTCAATTTTTACTAATCCCGCTTCTGCTAAACCTGCTACCAGCTCGATTTTGTCTTCAATCTTGATCAATGTTTTTTCGTTTTGCAGGCCATCTCTTGGCCCCATTTCGAAAATGGTAGCGCGTTTGGGGTAGGCCATTGAAGTGTGATTCATGGCTTATTCCTCGCTCGCTTCAAAAGCTAAAAGCTCAGCGCCACCGTCGACTAAATCGCCTTCTTGGTAGAAGAACTCAGTGACTTTACCGGTGGCGGGCGCATTAAGTACGTGTTCCATTTTCATGGCTTCCATAATCATTAATGCTTGGCCTTTTTCAACGGTGTCCCCAACATCGGCTAGCAATTTCACTACCGTACCGTTCATGGGGGCGGTGAAACCGGCAGCGCCGTGATCTTCGTCTGTTAAGCCAAGGTCCGGCTTATGCTCAGCAAAATGCAGCGCGACTTTACTAGCATAAAGCGAGAAGCCAGTATCGTCTTGGGCGATGGTAATCGCTTGACGATGGCCGTTAGCGTTGAAGTTAAACACATCACCTTGGCGTTTTACGCTGATGTGTGATGTATGACCGTTATAATGCACAACAAAACTATGTTCTTGGGTGTGGTTGTTGGCTTCTTTTTGCTCAACTTCCACTTCATGAACATCACCACCCACATCAAGCGCAACATGCTGTTGATGGGTTTCGTTAGCGCGCCATGCATCGGTGGTTGCCCAAGGTGAGTAAGGGTCTTTATCGGCAATAACGCGCTGGTTGCTAGCACGCAGGTCGGCTTGTTTTTGCATTAACAGCACCACGGCCATCATTGGTACAAACTGCTCAACATTGGCGCTGTGTTCAACGAACAAAATGTCGTTATGTTTTTCGATAAAGCTCGTGTCTAATTCGGCATTTTGGAAGGGAGCAGACTTCGCAAGGTTGTACAAAAACGGAATGTTGTTGACCAAACCTTTAATGCGATATTCGCTCAGGGCTTTGGTTAAACGAGCGAGCGCCTTGTCGCGGCTTTCGTCCCATACAATCAGTTTGGCAATCATTGGGTCGTAGTAAACCGATACATCATCGCCTTGCAATACACCGGTATCTACCCGCACATAGCGGTTTTCCAGTGGCGGTTGCAAGTAGGTGAGATTGCCGGTTGCTGGTAAGAACTCGTTGTTGGGGTCTTCCGCATAAACGCGGGCCTCAAAAGCATGACCGTTAATACGCAGTTCGCTTTGTTGTTTCGGTAATGGCTCTCCGTTGGCAACGCGGAGTTGCCATTCAACCAAGTCTTGGCCCGAAATAAGTTCCGTGACGGGATGTTCAACCTGCAAACGCGTGTTCATTTCCATGAAATAGAATGAACCATCGGAATCTAATAAAAATTCCACGGTTCCTGCGCCTACATAGTCAATGGCTTTGGCAGCTTTTAACGCGGCTTCACCCATTTGCTGGCGCAAGGACTCTGTCATGCCCGGCGCAGGCGCTTCTTCAATGACTTTTTGGTGGCGACGTTGCACAGAACAATCGCGTTCAAATAAGTACACGCCGTTGCCGGATTTGTCGCAGAACACTTGAATTTCAACGTGACGCGGTTGTGTGAGATATTTCTCCACTAACATATGGTCGTCGCTGAAGCTATTCATGGATTCGCGCTTCGCGGCAGCCAGAGCTGCATCGAATTCTGATTCCGACCACACCTGACGCATCCCTTTGCCGCCGCCACCCGCGGCCGCTTTTAAGAGCACAGGGT
The DNA here is from genome assembly GCF_026788005.1 of Alteromonas sp. a30. Classification (GTDB taxonomy): domain Bacteria; phylum Pseudomonadota; class Gammaproteobacteria; order Enterobacterales; family Alteromonadaceae; genus Paraneptunicella. The sequence goes on along the minus strand of NZ_JABEPE010000001.1, from coordinate 468,406 downwards.
AGCCCATATCATCGGCGGCTTTTTTGATGACTTCTGGTGATTGGTCGTCGCCATGATAGCCCGGCACTAATGGTACATTGGCCTCTTCCATAATGCGTTTTGCCGCAGATTTGCTGCCCATGGCTTCAATAGCGCCAACCGGTGGGCCAACAAACTCAATGTTGTTTTGTTCACACAAGCGGCAAAAATCAGCGTTTTCAGACAAGAAACCGTAACCCGGATGAATCGCATCCACACCAAGCTCCTTGGCGATCTCGATAATTTTTTCGCCTTGTAGATAGCTGTCTTTTGCTGGTGATGGGCCAATATGCACAGCTTCATCGGCAGATTGAACATGTAGGGCGTGAGCATCGGCGTCTGAGTATACGGCTACCGTGCTAATTCCCATTTGCTTTGCAGTACGAATGACGCGACATGCAATTTCGCCACGGTTGGCGATTAAGAGTTTTTTAAACATGGTTAGTCCTTCTGCCAGTTAGGGGCACGTTTTTCTAAGAAGGCATGTAAACCTTCCTGACCTTCTTGTGAGACACGAATGTTGGCGATGCATTGGCTGGTTTCTTGCGCGATGGTTTTGTCCATCGGGCGATTAGCCACGTCAAAAATCAGTTGTTTGGCAGCACCTACGGCCACCGGGCCATTTTTCAAAATTTTGCCAACGAGGTCTTCAATTTTGCCATCTAGCTCTTCTTCGGTTACTGACTCGCTTAACAAACCCATTTCGTAGGCTTGCTGTGAAGAAAAGACTTCGGCGGTGGTGAAGTAACGGCGAGACAAACGCGCGCCAATAGCGTCAATAACATAAGGGCTGATGGTGGCTGGGACTAAGCCTAATTTCACTTCACTTAAGCAGAATTTGCTAAGCTTGCTACCAATCGCCATGTCGCAACAAGCAACCAAACCAACGGCACCACCAAATGCGGCACCTTGCACCCTCGCGATAGTGGGTTTTGGCATGAAGTTAAGCTTCCAAAGCATGTCTGCAAGGGCGTTGGCATCGGCGAGGTTTTCCTCGAAGCCGTATTCTGCCATGCGCTGCATCCAGCTTAGGTCGGCACCGGCACAAAAGCTTTTGCCTTCAGATGCCAAGATCATCACACGGATGCTGTCATCCGCAGCCACTTTATCAAACGTGCTAGAAAGCTCAGCAATTAACGCATCGTCAAAGGCATTGTGCTTTTCTGGACGGTTTAGGGTAACGGTGGCAACGCCTCTATTATCAACCGAGAATAAAACAGATTCAGACATGTTGAACTCCTACATTCTGAAGACGCCGAAGCGTGTTTCTTCAATGGGGTTATTTAGCGCAGCGGATAAGCTTAAACCTAATACATGGCGCGTGTCGGCGGGGTCGATAACGCCATCGTCCCATAAACGCGCAGAAGCGTAATAGGGATGACCTTGTTCTTCGTAGGTGTCGATAATCGGCTGCTTAAAGCTCTGTTCTTCTTCTGTGGACCATTCTTCACCTGCGCGCTCTTTTTGGTCGCGTTTTACCGTGGCAAGTACGCCAGCAGCTTGTTCACCGCCCATTACGGAGATGCGAGAGTTAGGCCACATAAACATGAAGCGTGGGTCATAAGCGCGACCACACATGCCGTAGTTACCGGCACCAAAACTACCGCCAATCAGCACGGTAAACTTAGGTACTTTGGCACAAGCAACGGCTGTGACCATTTTCGCGCCGTTTTTGGCAATGCCGCCGGATTCGTATTGTTTACCCACCATGAAACCAGTGATGTTTTGCAAGAATACCAACGGAATTTTACGTTGGGCACAAAGCTCAATGAAGTGTGCGCCTTTTAATGCTGACTCGGAGAAGAGTATGCCGTTGTTGGCCACAATCCCGACCGGATAACCCATAATGCGGGCAAAACCGCACACCAACGTTGTCCCGTACAGTGATTTAAATTCGTCAAATTCGGAACCGTCGACAATACGTGCGATAACTTCTCGTACATCGTATTGTTTGCGGGTATCTTTGGGGATCACGCCGTAAATGCTTTTCGGATCATAAAGCGGTTCTTGAGGAGCACGAATATCAATACTGGGCTGTTTAGTGCGGTTTAATCTTGCTACAGCATCACGAGCCAGTTGTAGCGCGTGATGATCGTTATTAGCAAGGTGATCTACCACTCCAGAAGTTCGGCAATGTACATCGCCGCCCCCCAAGTCTTCGGCACTGACGACTTCACCGGTTGCCGCTTTGACTAAAGGTGGTCCACCAAGAAAAATGGTGCCTTGGTTTTTTACGATAATGGATTCGTCTGCCATTGCCGGCACATAAGCGCCTCCGGCCGTACAAGAGCCCATTACCACGGCGATTTGTGGGATATTCTGACCCGACAAATTCGCCTGATTAAAGAAGATGCGTCCGAAATGTTCGCGATCAGGGAATACATCGTCTTGGCGCGGTAAGTTGGCGCCGCCTGAATCAACTAAATAAATACATGGCAGATTATTTTGTTCTGCAATGGTTTGCGCGCGTAAATGCTTTTTAACCGTGAGCGGATAATATGTACCACCTTTTACCGTGGCATCGTTGGCAACGATAACGCATTCTTGACCGGAAACGCGCCCAATGCCGCAAATAATGCCGGCGGCAGGTACGTAGTCCTCATACACTTCCCATGCGGCGAGTTGTGAAAACTCAAGGAAGGGTGAACCCGGATCAAGCAGGGCGTTAATACGTTCGCGAGGAAGTAGTTTTCCGCGATCGGTATGGCGTTTATTGGACTTCTCGCCGCCACCGAGTTTGATTTGAGCGATTTTATCGCGCAGGTCGTTAACTTGCGCCAACATATGTTGTTGGTTTTCCGCAAATTCTTGAGACTTGTCGTTAATTTTGCTTTTTATTTGTGGCACATGACTCTCCAGTGCAACAGGTTATTCAAGGGGCTAATTTAAGAAACTAACTCAAGAGATTAATTCAAGAGATTAGCAATTAGCTTGGCTAAATCTAAGTTGGCAATGCAAAGGGGATAGAGAAGAAAAAATGAAAAGAAAGAAAACCGTCCGAGGCATGGATGCCGAGGTCGAGCGTTCATGGATGAACTTGTAGCGTGTTTTCGTTTTTCATCTTTTGTTCAAGCTATCACCAAGCACGCTGCTTATCTAGTTAACCTAACTTGTTAGCTTAGCTCGCTAGCTTAATTTGTTAGCTTATCTAGCTAACCTATTTTGTTAGCTTAGTTCGCTAGCTTAATTTGTTAGCTTAGTTCGCTAGCTTAATTTGTTAGCTTATCTAGCTAACCTATTTTGTTAGCTTAGCTAGCTTATTTGGTTAACCTAAACAACGGTGTTTCATTGTCAGTCACCCCATAGAGACTTATCGCAAACTCGCCGTAAATACCTCCATGTAGGCGCTCATATAACTTCTGTGGCCGCGTCCTTGCGGCTGAGGACTTGCTCCTAATTCTCTACAGGTAACTGATAGTTTGAAACCGGTCTGTAGATGAGCAGCGTTTATTCAAATTACTCAGACTCTTTAAACAATTCGCGGCCAATCAACATACGACGAATTTCCGAGGTGCCTGCGCCAATCTCATACAGCTTCGCATCGCGCAGCAAACGGCCCGCAGGGAATTCGTTGATATAACCATTGCCGCCTAAAAGCTGAATAGCATCAAGTGCCATTTTGGTCGCTAACTCGGCAGAATAGAGGATCACAGCAGCCGCATCTTTACGTGTGGTTTCACCTCGGTCACACGCTTTGGCAACAGTGTAAACATAAGCGCGTGCCGCATTCATCTGCGTGTACATGTCAGCAACCTTGCCTTGAACTAGCTGGAATTCTCCAATGGATTGACCAAATTGTTTGCGGTCATGGATGTAAGGCACAACCAAATCCATACACGACTGCATAATGCCTAAGGGGCCGCCTGACAACACTAAACGTTCGTAATCCAAGCCGCTCATAAGGACGCGAACACCGCCGCCTAATTCACCCAGAATGTTTTCTTCTGGCACTTCGCAGTTGTCGAAAACCAACTCACAAGTGTTAGATGAACGCATACCTAGTTTGTCGAGCTTTTGTGCACGACTAAAACCTGGGAAGTCGCGCTCAACGATGAAGGCGGTGATGCCACGAGAGCCCGCATTAACATCGGTTTTGGCATAAATCACATAAGTGTGAGCGTCTGGACCATTAGTGATCCACATTTTGTTGCCGTTTAGTATGTAACGATCGCCCTTTTTCTCGGCGCGCAATTTCATGCTTACTACGTCTGAACCCGCGTTTGGTTCACTCATGGCTAATGCGCCAACATGTTCACCAGAAACCAATTTGGGGAGATACTTAGCTTTTTGCTCTGCTGAACCATTTTTGAAGATTTGGTTTACGCATAAGTTAGAGTGTGCACCGTAGCTTAGGCCAATGCCCGCAGAGGCGCGGCTGACTTCTTCCATCGCCACAACGTGCGCGAGATAACCCATGTCTACGCCGCCATATTCTTCAGAGACCGTCACGCCTAATAACCCCATTTCGCCCAGTTTTGACCAGAGTTCGTTAGGGAAGTAGTTTTCGGCATCGGTCTTTTCTGCAAGTGGGGCAATCTCACCTTGCGAAAAGGCATATACTTGATCGCGTAACATGTCGATTTCTTCGCCTAAGCCGAAGTTTAAAGTAGGGTAGGGTGCGTTCATTCTTCTGAGCCTCCATCAAGTTCAGCTAGTTCTTCTCGACAACGGAATTCCACATCATCAAGTTCACTCATTAACATTTTAATATCGTCCATTTGTTGCAACATAATGGCGCGTTTTTCTTCCGTCATGCGCAACATTGCTTCCAACTGCGCTTTCGAGTTGGAACTATCGTCGTACAGTTCAAATAGGGTTTTGACTTCGGAAAGGGAAAACCCGAGGCGTTTGCCTCGTAATATTAGTTTTAGCCTGACACGGTCCTTCTTTTTATAGACACGGTTTTGACCATTTCGCTCAGGCGCAAGTAAGCCTTGCTCCTCATAAAAGCGGATTGATCTTGGGGTGATGTCAAATTCTCTGGACAGCTCCCCGATAGAATATATCCTTTCCGTCATTGCCTTAACTTTACGTTTACGTAACTATTGGTTTACGTAAAGGTAAAGTATGCTGCTCGAGTCGTCAATATTGAAATGACTTAGTCGCTTTGGGTTGATATTTTCTGCGTTCAAAATCTTGTACGTTAGACAAGGTGTACGAAAGCACTATTGAAACGCAAAGTCAGGACAGACAGGATACACACCATTTTTTAGCTTATAACTCAGATGAGGACAAACACCCATGAGTAACGAGAATATTGTTATTGTTGCAGGTAAAAGAACAGCAATGGGCGCGATGATGGGATCGTTGTCTGCGCTTTCTGCAACAGATTTAGGTGCAGAGGCGATTAAAGCAACAGTTGCTGATGCGGGCATTGATGCAAATGTAATTGATGAAGTGATCATGGGGTGTGTGCTACCCGCTGGTTTAGGTCAGTCACCTGCACGTCAAGCATCATTAAAAGCGGGTTTGCCTTTATCTGCGGGCGTTACCACGATCAATAAAGTGTGTGGTTCTGGTATGAAAGCCACCATGATGGCCCACGATTTAGTGAAAGCGGGTTCTGCGGAGGTCGTGGTTGCCGGTGGTATGGAAAGTATGACCAATGCGCCTTATTTGTTGCCAAAAGCGCGTGGTGGATACCGTTTTGGTCATGCTCAAATGCTTGATCATATGGCGTTTGATGGGCTAGAAAATGCTTACGACGGTCAAGCGATGGGCTGTTTCGCGCAGAACACTGCGGACAGTGAAGGTATGACTCGTGAAAAAATGGATGAGTATGCCTTGAACACGCTGACACGAGCGAAAGCGGCCATTGAAAACGGCCTGTTCACCGATGAAATTACGCCTGTGACGATAAAAGGCCGTAAAGGTGATGTAGAAGTGGTTGTTGATGAATTACCGGGCAAAGCGATGCCTGAAAAAATTCCAACACTACGTCCTGCTTTTGCAAAAGATGGAACAGTAACCGCCGCAAACTCAAGTGCTATTTCCGATGGCGCAGCAGCATTATTGGTAATGACAGAATCCAAAGCGAAAGAACTGGGTTTACAGCCATTAGCGCGCATTGTGGCGCACGCAACTAACTCTATTGAACCTGAAAACTTCACTGTTGCTCCTGTTGAAGCGATTCGTAAAGTATTAAGCAAAGCGGGCTGGACGGTAGACGATGTTGATTTGTTTGAAATTAACGAAGCCTTTGCCATGGTGACTATGATGGCAATTAAACATCTTGAACTTGACCGTGAGAAAGTAAACGTTCACGGCGGTGCCTGTGCATTGGGTCATCCTATTGGCGCTTCGGGTGCGCGTATTTTGGTAACACTGTTGAATGCACTTAAGCAACGTAACGTGAAAAAAGGTGTCGCATCACTGTGTATTGGTGGTGGTGAAGGCACCGCAATGGCGGTGGAATTACTGTAATTCTGACAGTCACCTGTAGAGCTTATTGTTTAGCTCTTTGCGTTTAATTAAGCTGGCTTTGTGCCAGCTTTTTCTTTTTCTGCTCCGGCAGAATTTGTTCCAAAATTAATGCATCAAATTGCTTGATCAGATCTTCGGGTGAATCATCCCAATTATTGGTGGTTTTAAAAATAAACACATCCAAAGTTGGGTAATAAGTAAACTCACTTAGGTTATAGCCATTCGAACCAGAGTGGGAAATTCGCTCATTGCCGTGCTCATCCCTATCAATTGACCAACCGTAGCCGTAGTGGCTTGTAAGCTTCTCTGTGTTTTTATTTTGCTCTGCAATGTAAGGTGTGAAGAGTTTGTCCCAAGACGCTTTTTGTAAAATATTTTCGGGACGAGTGCGCAAGGTTTGATACCAGCGCAACATATCGTAAGTGGTTGAAAGAAATCCGCCGGCACCATGAATGTACCAGCGAGGGCCGGGATCGCGATGATGATGCTGCAACGAATGTCCCACCGACTGGCTATCGGCGGTGAGCATAAATAAACGCTGCAACCAATTCGGGTCACGACCATAGTTGATAACCAGCCGAGCTGGTTCACGCTCAACGAGTTGATAGCCGGTTTCGCTTAAACCCGCTGGGTAAAGTATGTTTTTTAAAACATATTCTTCTTGATTTTGCCCTGTGACACTTTCAATGATACTGGCTAGCAAATTGTAGCCTACGTTGGAGTAGTGATATTCCGTTCCCGGTGCTGCAATAAGCTCAGCCGACATCACTTCCTGCAAGAAGGCGTGCTTATCCACTTTTTGATACAAACCAAAGCCTTGAGGCAAACCCGAACTATGCGTTAACAAATGATGCAAAGTGATGTTTTGTTTATCGACAGGCACATTTTTGAAGAATCGGGTGATAGGCTCTTGCACCGACAGTTTTCCTGCCTCGGAAAGCTGCATAATGGCGGTTGCGGTAAATTGTTTGGTAATGGAGCCAATGTCGAAAATGCTTTCCTGAGAAAATGGAATGTTTTCTTCTCGATTAGCTAAGCCGAACTTGTATTGAAATAAGGCTTCGCCTTTATGTGCAACCAAAACTAAGCCCGAAAATGCACTGGCTTCTACCGCTGTTTGCCATTGCTTGATGTTTTGAGGGGAGGTCTGTAGTGCATTGGACTCTTGAGATTGTGCGAATAAAGCGGTTAAGAAAAATAGGCTAATCAGAAAAGTTGGTATTTTCATAAGTCCTGCATTTTTGCTATTCGATGCTGCATTAAAAGACGGACAAGCACTCTAAAATAACTTATGGGTTTCGCCAAATTTTATTTGTTTTTCGCTTAAATTTGAATGTTCAAGGCACAATCTAAAAAGGCGAGTTGAGGTGCATTGATATCGTTTTCGACATAGGTTACAGCGCCTTTGTATTGAAGGGTTAAGTCTCCCGAGTTAATAGCATACACATCACGCAAGTTGAGTGTGGCCTTCCAGCTTGCTTTAGTTGCGAGTATTTTGAAGTCAGCGACATTGGGAGAGCCGCGTTTCATCATAGGGCCTTGATATTCGACTTTTTCCTTATTTAAAGAAACGTCCAAAAAACGGTTAAACCAACCTTCCCACGCTGTACCCCACGGTAAAACCTTAAGTGTCTTATCCGTGTTATTGGTTAAGGTGAATTCGATGTTGAGGGCATTTGCAGATGCAGTGACTAATTGCATGTTGCAGCCAAGTGGAGGTGTTTGGGTCATGGAGTTTGCACAGCCATTGCTGATAAACAGGAAAAGCGCAAAGCTTAGCACTTTGCGCTTCTGAGTATTCAGCTTTTTATTCAAGCGGAACACTTAGCAGACCTTAGTTTTGGTAAGGTGTGTTTTCTGCGAAGTATTCATGGCTGTCTGCGTTTTGAATAGCGCTGTATGGTGAACTATTCGCAAGGCTCTTCGCACCGGATTGACCATAAGCAATGTCGTCCGTGCCAGCAACGATGTTGAAGTGGCTAAGCTCATGAATAATCGTACCTGCTTTTGAGTCTGTGCCTGTTAACGGCGCATTCCAAAAAGCGTTACAGAAGTACACTTTATAAGGTTGTGAAGGGTAAACATACGCGAAATAGCTTTGGTTGCAGCTACAATCGAAAGTCATGCCTTTTGTATCGATGGCATTTTTGATTGCGTTGAAGTTATTTCTAACCGTGTTCCAGCGGCTGCTAGAATAATTGCCAAACCATGTATCGTAACGCGCATTATAACGGTTACCAAATTCGTTGCCTAAATAGCTAACAGAGTTGTTGGCAATGCTGCTGGCTGCTTGTAAAGCAGAAGAAAGCGTGTTTTTCTCTGTGTTTGAACAGCTACCAGTGTAACTAATTCCCTGAATTTGCGTGGTAATATCGCTGGCCGCTGTTCTGTCATCGAAGCTTTCGCCACGGCCTTCTACCCACACGTTAACGGGCTTAGAAACAAGGCGGCTTTTCATTGTTTGATTGTTGCTATCTTGTACCAATGATGCGTAGTTAACTGCGTATTGAATGTTGTAGTTACCCGTTACGCTTAAGTCATACAAACCCGTTAATTCTACTTCGTAAGAAACACTCTCATTCGGCTGAATCTCAATGTAGTCCTCACTTTGAGGTGCTGCGCGCTTAGCATGTGCACCAAAGTACATTTGCTTGTAACCGTCCTTTTTCACTTTGAACAAGGCTTCCTTGGTGTCTTGCGTTGGAATGTACCAACTCAACAGCTTAAGCGGTTCGCTTTCCGTGTTGGTAAAAGTAACGCTAATAGTTAAGTCTTCTTTAGCTGTAATGCTTTGAGATGCGGTGCTAAGGTCGACTTCAATACCTTTTGCTAATGCTACGTTAGCGATGAGTAGCGATGCTGCGAGAGTTGTTAATTTAATTGTTTTCATTTTTAGTCACTTCCGAGTTAAGGAGACTAATTATTAGAATTAATTATTTATGTAGGCAAGTAAAACGCTCTTTATATAAATGTGAAATGGTAGGTAAATTTATCCATATGTGGAATTATATGTCTTTTTTATAGTTATTAAGGGGTTGCCTAACAGGAGGCTAAAATCGCGCCCCTTATGGTGCTTTTTAAACCCGGTGTTGGGTACGTAAAGCAATTTGTAATAAAATGTTTTCAAGTGCTCAATTTCGTTTTTATGAAGGTGCTTGGAAGGAAAGTTACTCAATCGCAATTAACGATATTATCAATCTTATCTTTCACAGCGTCTAATGTGATTTTTTGCATGAGCTCTTTTCCTTTGGCCCTTGTGCCCCAAGGTAACTGCATCCAAGGCTTGCCTTTTTGCTGTGCAATGACGTCGTCATAAACTGACACAACATTGTGCAAGTTATGGTATGGACCCGTGCGGCGAGGGTTGCTATGTGCATATAAGCCAACCACTTGGCAACCCATCATTGCGGCAATGTGAGCAGGACCAGTATCCGGAGCGATGACTAAATTACACCGTTTTAGCAGGGCTGCTAATTGTGGCAAGCTGGTTTTCCCAACGAAATTCACTAAAGGCTGGGACGCTTGTTTTTCTATTTCCTCCGCTAGTGTGATTTCCATTTCCGCAGGGCCGCCACTTAACACGACCAGCCAACCTTTTTCTGTCAAGTAATCAGCGATTTTTGCGTAGTTTTCGCTCAGCCAATTTCGCTCTTTCTTACTGGCTGCGGGGTTAATCACGGCTAGCTTTTGTCCAGTGTTCAAATGTGGGGAAAGCTGATTCTCCACCCAACTTTCATCCTTTTCAGGTAGAGGGAAATTCCAAGTAACAGGGTCAAGAGGAGGAATGCCAGCAGCGTCGGCAAAATCCATGAATCCATCTAACACATGGCATTGCGGATGAGCGCTAACATGGGCGTTGGTGAATAACCAGTGCAACTCTTTGCTGCGGTGCCAATCAAAGCCATATCTTTTTTTAGCGTTGATTTTGCGTGACACTAAGTTGGCTCTAAAGGCAACTTGCATCACAAAAAGCGCGTCAAACTGCTCATTGCCTAGCGCGGCTTCTAATGCCTTAAAGGCGGCTTTCCCCTGTTTTTTGTCGAAGATAACAAATCGGATGTTGGGTAAGTGTTTAACAAGTTGGTATTCAACTTTGCCAATGACCCAAGTAAGCTGAATATCGGGGCGAGTGGTTTGAATGCGGTTTACCAAGGCCACAGCGTGACATACATCGCCGATGGCCGAGAGTCGAAGAATGCATAATTTTGCGTTTTGATTCACTATAATACTCTTTTACCTGAATCGGTTTTTAAAAAGGCATATACTTCGTAGCCATTTTCATTGAATGCGTTATTCGTTAAGTTTTGACGTTCGACTATGCCGGAAAACTACAATCTGATGAAACAGACATTTGACAGTTCGCAGCATTCCCCCGCACCTGAAGCACTCTCATCTTCCGCTATTTCTGCCGAAAAAAGTGCCCTGCGGGAGATACAAAGCGGCAATCAATTTGCACTTTATAACGCCACCGACTTTCCCAATTTCACTTTTGATCTTTTTTCGTCGGATTATTTGCAGCGCAATCATATGCTAACAGGGAGTGCTTCTGGAAGAGGTACGGCATGGTTCTTTCGTTTAAATGACAAAGAATATGTGTTGAGGCGTTATTTGCGTGGTGGCTTTATCCGCAAACTGTTAAAAGACCAATTCTTTCACGCAGGATATCGCGATAGCCGTGCTTGGAAAGAGTATACCTTGTTGCAGGAGATGCGAGAGCTTGGTTTACCTGTGCCTCGACCGGTTGCAGCGTTAACAACACGCTCGTACTTTGTATTTCGTTCGTTTTTAATCACTGAGCGAATTACGGGCGCACAGGATTTACATCAAGTGTTGTGTCAACAAGCTTTGGCCGACGAGCAGTGGCGTAATATTGGTACGATGATCCGCGCATTTCACGATAAAAACATATATCACCACGACTTAAATATTCGAAATATTATGCTAGATAGCACAGGCGCACCTTGGTTAATCGACTTTGATAAATGTGGGTTTCGAAATGGTGAAGAGTGGAAACAGGAAAATTTATCCCGATTGCGTCGTTCCTTTCTAAAGGAAAGTGACATTTCACCTTCTTTAAAGATTGATGCTAAAAGTTTTGAGCTTATTTTGTCTGGATATACAAGCCAATAAATGTAATTATTTGTCAATTAAGTTACTCATCCTGAGTTGCCAAAGTTCTTTATGTTATTTTATTTTGCCCTCCAACATATTTTCCTTATATTTACCGCGTTACTAATAAAAAATAAATGATTTATGCCGATAGCTTGGTAAGGTATTGTATTGGGACTTTATAGGGGTGTTGTTTAATTCTTGTTTACGTTTGTTGTCGTAGGTGTAAATTAAATCCTTTTTTGTTTTTAAGGCTGATGCTTTAGATGCAGTTGCATCGTTGATTGCTGAACCGAAATGTACTGGGCTAAATATTTCATAATTAGAACGACAACGGGTGGTAAGTATGGACTATACGCAGTCGCGTAAAGAAGTAGACTTTTTGAATTTGAATCCAGTTGGAACAACAAATTTTTCAAAGCCGATTATAGGTGGGATTTTATTCGCTAGTTTTTTCCCTGTTTTAGCTAATCTTTTAGGCATAGATTTTTCTATTGTAGCCTATCATCATGGTTCTTCCATGGTTGAAAACCATTTTCAATTTGCTCAACAGGCAGAATCCATCGCAGGAGTTGCCAATGGCGAAGCACAAAATATCCCTCGACTTATTGATCATATGTTTTATGGGATTGCTGGTGGGCTATGGCATACATTACTTGAGGTAGGAGCTATTACGATTGCCTTTTTGGCAGCAATTCTATCTTTTGCTCATTATCGTGTAGAGAGAAACTTAATTGTTCCTTTAGTGGGGGTTACTTTACTCTGTGCCGGTTTTATGGATGCATTTCATACCTTTGCAGCAGGGCGCATGATTGAGTCAACTGCACCGAATTCACAACTTATTCCTTTTACGTGGGCCGAAGCTCGGTTATTCAATTCAATTACCTTGGTGCTTATGGCTTTAATATTATTGATTTTAAAGCCGAAAATGCGTTGGCATGTGCCTTTATTGGTAGGAACAACGATTACTTTGTTGGTGAGTTCTGGTGTCATAATTGGTATGACAGCCTCAAGCGACTCTTTGCCTCCCAGCATGTTTACTGACAGGCTATTCGCCCGCCCTTACGACATTGTTCCTTTAGCCATTTATGTGGTTTTAGGTGTTTTTGTATTGCCTGCTTTGTATAAAAATCGTCCGAGCATATTCGCCGCAACTTTAATTCTTAGTATGGTTCCTCAAGTGCTAGCACAAATTTATATGGCGTTTTTCTCGTCGGCTTTGTTTGATAATGGATTTATTGTGGGGCATTCATTAAAAGTGCTGGCGTATGGCATTCCATGCTTTGGGATCGTGCTGGATTACGTTGCTTTGGCTAAGAAAAGCAAGTTCTTAACCGACTCGATGGGGCGTATGCATGATGAGATCCGTTCAAATGTTTATTCTTCTGTAAAGCAATTGGGCGATATAGCAGAGCAAGTGTCGATGCGAGCAAACCAAGTGTACCAGTCGGGAAATGAGCTAAGTAAGTTGGCGCAAAAGCAATCAGATTCAACGGTTACGGCTGCCTCTTCAATGGATGAAATGACGCATTCACTGCAAGAGGTTAGTGAAAACTCTAATAAGATGGCTGAACAAACTGAACAAGCTACGGAAATTGCGCATGAAGGAAGCCAAACCGTACAAAAAACCATTGAATCTATGATTCAAATTGAGAAGGCCGTTGCTCGTTCCGCAAATAATATTGAAGTGCTGGGCTCGCGTAGTCAGGAGATTGGCAAAGTGATTTCAGTGATTGAGGTGATAGCCGACCAAACTAACTTATTAGCATTAAATGCAGCGATAGAGGCTGCAAGAGCAGGGGAGCACGGACGTGGTTTTTCTGTTGTTGCTGACGAAGTGAGAAGTTTAGCGTCAAAAACGCAACAAGCGACAAACGATGTTGGTGCGACTATTGGTCGCTCACAAACGGAAACCGAAGAAACGGTAGGCAGTATGCGTTCCGGCATGAGCACCGTGAAGCAAGGGGTTGAATTGGCTGGTGAAGCAGATGCTAGCATGAGCCAAATCGTGTCGCGCTTTGCTACGGTGCGAGATAGTTGTATGCAAATAGCAACTGCGAATGAGCAGCAATCTAAAGCGGTGGATGAGATCGCCAGCCAATTAAACGCGATTCGAGAATTGACCGAGCTAGTTGTGGAAAATATCGGAAATGTTTCGGAAACGGCTGGGGAGTTGTCTCAGCTTGCGCTTAATATGCAGCAATTGGCTACGCAGTTAAGTGGGGAAACCAATAATAGTGGAGACGCTGAGTCATTATCCTCCGAAGTTAAGGCGTTGGAATTCGCTTAGTTGATCCTTTTGTTATCAGTATTAAAGGTTTTTAACGGGAAATGTAACGATAAACGTGGTGCCAACATTTAGCTCGGTTTCAACTTCAATGGTGGCTTCATGGGACTCTAAAATAGCAAAGGAAACGGAAAGTCCGAGTCCCGTTCCTTGACCAACGGGTTTAGTGGTGAAAAAAGGGGTAAATAGCTTATTGCGTGTTAGCTCGTCCATGCCACAACCCGTATCAGAAACGCGAATAATAATGCTATTTTGAGTTTCTTCGGCGATGACTTTAATGGTGCCTCCATTGGGCGCCATTGCATCCCCTGCATTCACAAATAAATTGATAAAAACTTGTTGTAGCTGACCATTGCTCGCATGAATCATTGATAATTCAGGAATGTGCTTTTCGATGATGCAATTTTTATTTAGACCACTCTGGGCGATTTTTATCGCGCTGTTTAAGCAATCCCCCAAATCCATTAAGGTAAAATCACCTGAACCTCGGTGAGTAAAGCTTTTTAAGTCTCTAATGATTTCAGAAACACGTTTTGCGCCTTCTGCTGCGGAGGTTAGGATTTCTTTAGTGTCGCTCATGATGAATTGATAGTCGATGTTGGAAAGTGCTTGTGAATATGTCGTGCTATCGATAGTGCCTTCTTCATTAACTTTAGCCGTGAGGTAGTTTTGGCAAGTCTCTATTTCATCAATGTAATCGGTTAGGATTTGCAAATTCGATTTGATAAAACTCATAGGGTTGTTGATTTCATGTGCTACACCTGCGGCCAGTTGACCAAGTACCACCATTTTTTCCGACTGCACGAGTTGATTTTGTGCGAACTGTAACTCCTTTACCGTTGCTTGAAGCTCTTCATTTCGACGCACTAAGCGAGCTTTGATCAAGGTTTTTTGAATGTTGTTTAGAAAAATGCTTTCTGAGGTATTTAGAACGTAAATGGTTTCTTCTTCAACTTCTGGCTGATCAGAGAAAAAACACAGCCAAGCTTGTAAATTGTTATCAACTTTGAAGTGAAATCGGTACAGCCAATTCATGGGGTTATCGTGAAAACTAAGCTTAAAATCAGCGGGACAAATCATCCAGTTTTTATTTTTGTATTGGCCCTCCGACGTTACAAGCTGTTCTTGAATTTCTGCATTGATTTGAGGTTCTCGTCGCCAAGTTTTGTCGTTCATCAAAAAGACATATTCAAAATTGGTATCGGGCTTTTCAGGCGAGGGAAGGCTGTAACTTGCTGCGCTGCATTGTGTAAATTGACAGCTAATTTCAACGAACTCACGTATTAAATCTTCAAGCGTAATACCCGGATCTTTCACCGATGCACAAGCAATTAAATATTCTAAGTCTCGGGTACGTTTGGTTTGATTGGTTAAGGCTTCTTCCAGATTGAGGTTGGTTAACCAAGCTTGTTTTGAGTAGCCCTCCAATGCTTTTTCAGCTGTTTCTCTTGCGCACTTTTCTCTATTGAGCTTGCGTTCTAGTAAGTCGATACGTTTTGACATTTCTTCATTTGTCATCATGTTTTAGCACCTCGATAATGCATTCGGTATCACCTTTATGGACGCACTGACTTTGGCTGATGCTTAGCTGCTCTTTAGTTTTAATGGCTAACCCTGAAATGATTCCCTCACATAAGAAACATAGGCCACGATGTGACTGGTAGCGCATGGTTAACGCCTGCTCGCTTTGATGAATAAAGGTGAAGTTGGGTATGATGGCCTCGGGATGAAGTTTTTTGACTTCTACGTGTATGAGGTTTTGTGCTTTGTGCAAAAAGCTGAAAGTGTCTTTAATAATGAGCGCATGTTCCGGCGCCAGAGTAAGCAAGTGCTCGAATAACCATTCACCATAAGCGCGCTGGATATCGGCGTTTGGGAGTCCTTTTTTAGTTTTAATTAAATCGATTAATTGAAAAAACTCGTTGTCGTCGTAATTTGAAACCGTTGTGTAGGCACCTTGGCTTGGTAAATTGGCTTCCGTTAACATTTCATCCCAAAGTGCATCGTCAAAAACCGATTCAACAAACTCCCCGAGTTTGACTAGAATGACCCCCTTCATGGGAAGCCCTCAAAAAAAGAGACATCCTATATTTCTAGCACAAGATTCTTTGTTTTTATGCTGGATAGAAATATATCAGTGTAAAAACCGTACTCTTTAAAGTGTTATTGCCGATGTTGGCCGAAATAATTACGCTAAAGGTCTACATATATTAGTTGTATTCAATATTGTACGCCTTGCCATATTTCGTTAACTTTAGTTTTTTCACGTTAACGTTAACGTAAAGGTGTTTACCTGTTAATGTTAGCCTCTCACAACGAACCATCAAGAAACTGTCATGCAAAATGTACCTTTGTTAATTAACGGCGAATTTGTTCGTTCGTCTTCTACTCAATTCATAGATGTCACCAATCCTGTCAATAGCGAAGTCATTGCGCAAACGCCTGTTGCTACCGATGCGGAAATGCAGCAAGCGATTGCTTCTGCAAAAGAAGCTTTCGAAACGTGGAAAAAAGTTCCAGTTACCGAAAGATCACGCTTAATGATGCGTTATCAAGCGTTGTTAAAAGAAAATATCGATGAAATCGGAAAAATTTTAAGCCAAGAAACTGGCAAAACGTTTGCAGATGCAAAAGGCGACGTTTGGCGCGGTATTGAAGTGGTTGAACAAGCCATTAACATGCCTTCTTTAATGATGGGCGAAACCGTTGAAAACGTGGCGCGTTCAATTGATACGTATAGCTATGTTCAACCATTGGGTGTTTGTACTGGTATTACGCCATTTAATTTCCCTGCAATGATTCCATTGTGGATGTTCCCAATGGCGGTTGCAGCAGGTAACACTTTCGTTCTTAAGCCTTCCGAGCAAGATCCATTAACGCCAATGAAATTGGCTGAGCTGTTCCAACAAGCGGGTGCTCCAAAAGGTGTGCTTAACGTGGTTCACGGTGGCCGTGAGCAAGTCGATACTTTACTCGAACACCCAGATATCAAAGCGGTGTCATTTGTTGGTTCTGTGCCTGTGGGTCAGTACATTTATCAAACGGCAACCAAGCACATGAAACGTGCTCAGTGTTTTGCGGGTGCGAAAAACCACACGGTCATCATGCCAGATGCAAACAAAGCGCAAGTGATTAACAACCTTGTTGGTGCATCTGTTGGCGCAGCAGGTCAGCGCTGTATGGCTATTTCTGTTGCGGTATTCGTGGGTAGCTCAAAAGAGTGGGTTGAAGAGCTTATTCCTAAGTTCAAAGAAGTGACACCGGGCGTTTGGGACGATGAAAATGCCGCGTTTGGTCCACTTATTAGCGCACAAGCAAAAGAGCGTGTACTTAACTTCATTCAATCAGGTAAAGACCAAGGCGCGAAATGTTTGGTTGACGGCTCTGGCTTCGAGTTGCCGGGTTATGAGAAAGGCAACTGGGTTGGTCCAACGTTATTTGACGGTGTCACCAAAGATATGACCATCTACCAAGAAGAAATTTTTGGTCCGGTATTGTGCTGTATGCACGTTGATACATTGGATGAGGCGCTTGAGTTAATCAACGCTAATGAATACGGAAACGGTACCTCTATCTTTACTGGCAGTGGTGCGGCTGCTCGTAAGTTCCAAACCGAAGTGGAAGTGGGTCAAGTGGGTATTAATGTGCCAATTCCTGTGCCATTACCTTTCTTCTCGTTCACAGGTTGGAAAAAGTCGTTCTACGGTGACTTACATGCTTATGGTAAGCAAGCTGTTCGTTTCTATTCTGAAACCAAAACAGTCACTGCAAGATGGTTTGAAGACGACATTCCATCTGGTCCTAACATGACAATTAACTTGAGCTAGTTGAAGTAATAAGAGGTAGAACAATGGATTTCAATTTAACTGAAGACCAACAAGCTTTCGCTGAAACGGCTAAACAATTTGCAGACCAAGAGCTAGCCCCAAATGCAGCGCGTTGGGACAAAGAACATTACTTCCCAAAAGAAGTAATCCAAAAAGCGGGTGAACTAGGGTTTTGTGGTTTGTATTGTCCTGAAGACCAAGGAGGACTTGGTTTAAGCCGTTTGGATTCTTCAATTATTTTTGAACAGTTAGCAATGGGTTGTACTGCTACGACCGCCATGATGACCATTCATAATATGGCGGCGTGGATGATGACAACCTGGGGCACAGACTCTTTCAAAGAGCAGTGGTCAGAAGCTTTGGTAACAGGGCAGAAAATAGCGTCGTATTGCTTAACTGAGCCGGGTTCTGGCTCTGATGCTGCCTCTTTACGTACAACAGCAAAGTTAGAGGGTGACCATTATGTGGTAAACGGCTCCAAGATGTTTATCTCGGGTGCGGGTGAAACCGATGTAATGGTAGTGATGGTGAGAACTGGCGGGGAAGGTCCGAAAGGCATTTCGGCTATTGCTATTCCCGCCGGCTCTGACGGCATTATTTACGGTAAAGCCGAAGAAAAAATGGGCTGGAATGCGCAGCCTACGCGCCTCGTCACCTTTGAAGATGTGCGTGTACCCGTTGAAAACTTGCTTGGTAACGAAGGCGAAGGCTTTAAGTTTGCTATGAAAGGGTTAGACGGTGGTCGAATTAACATTGCCACCTGTTCGGTTGGTACGGCACAGCAAGCATTAAATACCGCAAAGAATTACATGCATGAGCGTCAGCAATTCGGTAAGCCGTTAGCGGCGTTTCAAGCATTGCAATTCAAAATTGCTGATATGACTACTGAGCTTGTCGCAGCGCGTCAAATGGTGCGTTTAGCCGCAGCTAAGTTAGATGGCAACGATGCAGAAAAAACTGCTTATTGCGCTATGGCTAAACGCTTTGCAACCGACGTTGGCACAAAAGTATGCGATGACGCATTGCAAATTCACGGTGGCTACGGATACATTCAAGAGTACCCACTAGAGCGTCATTTGCGTGACGTGCGTGTGCATCAAATTTTAGAAGGCACTAACGAAATTATGCGCGTGATTATCGGGCGCCGTGTACTTGCAGAAGATGCCGGAGAGTTGTTGTAATGCTTGGAGCGCCTGTTTTATTTGAAGAATTAGCCTGTGCAGATGGCAGTAAACTAGGTATTGCCACATTAAACTTACCCAAAGCACTTAACTCTCTTAACCTGACTATGGTTGAGTTGTTGCTAGAAAAGCTTCGCTTTTGGGCAAACCAAGATCATATTTCCGCTGTTTTGCTTAAAGGTGCTGGCGAAAAAGCATTTTGCGCTGGTGGTGATGTTGTTTCTTTGTATAACGCAATGAAAGACAACGAAGACCCAAGCAGTGTGCCCGACATGGCAGCCACCTTTTTCCGTGAAGAATACAAGTTAGATAACTTCATTCATGAATACCCAAAACCTTTCATTGTTTGGGGAAGTGGTATTGTCATGGGAGGAGGCATGGGCCTGTTGATGGGCGCGAGCCACCGTATCGTTACGGAAACGTCGCGTTTAGCGATGCCGGAAATTACCATTGGTTTGTTTCCTGATGTCGGCGGCAGCTATTTCCTCAATAGAATGCCAAAAGGCTGTGGCCTGTTTTGTGGTTTAACTGGCGCAATGATTAACGCATCAGATGCCATTGAGCTGGGTCTGGCTGACTATTTTAATAGTGCCGAAAATCTCAACTCGTTCGTTTCTGAGCTTAAAAATATTGAGTGGAAAGCGCGCGATGCAAGCAAGCAGTTGGATCAATTGTGCCAAGTTAAACATGCAGCCAACGATGATCTAATGCCAGAAGCGCAGTTTAAGCTACACGTAAAAGCGATGCAGGGATTGGCACAGTGTACTTCATTATCGCAGGCTGTTAGCTACATTTTGCAGATGCCTTCGACGGATGATAAATGGCTGGCAAAAGCACAAAAGAATTTAAAAGCCGGTTCACCAATCACTATGCATTTGGTGTATCAGCAACTACAAAAAGGCGCAGTGTTAAGTTTAGCGCAGTGCTTTCAAATGGAATTGGCAATGGCGTATAGAAGTACAACATTGGGTGAGTTCCAAGAAGGCGTTCGTGCATTGTTAATTGATAAAGACATGCAACCCAAGTGGCAGTATGCCTCGCCAGATGATGTGCCATCAGCCTTGGTCGAATCGTTTTTTGAACCGCAATGGGATGGAGAACATCCATTGTTGGCAAAGTCTTAAGTTGGAGAACACATGAAAACAATTGCCTTTATTGGATTAGGAAACATGGGCGGTCCGATGGCCAAAAACTTGGTCAAAAACGGGTATCAAGTTCGTGCTTTTGATTTGGTTCAATCGGCTTTAGATGACATTTCTGAGGCCGGTGCTTATGCAGCGTCGAGTGCGCAAGACGCCGCCACTGGCGCAGATGTTGTTGTTAGCATGTTGCCTGCGGGTAAACACGTTAAGAGTTTGTATTTGGGAGAAGATGGCCTTATCAATTTGCTTGATGCAGGAAAATTGGTCATTGACTCAAGCACCATCGATGCAGCAAGTGCCATCGAAGTGGGTAAAGCGCTTGGTGAAAAAGGTATTCACTTTGTTGATGCTCCTGTTTCTGGCGGCGTTGGTGGCGCAGTGGCTGGCACGTTAACGTTTATTGTTGGTGGCAGCCAAGCTTACTTTGAGCAAGCTAAGCCTGTTTTAGAAGCAATGGGAAAACACATCTTCCATGCGGGTGATACGGGAGCCGGTCAGGTTGCAAAAATCTGCAATAACATGCTTTTGTCTATTTTAATGGTAGGCACCTCGGAAGCGTTAAATATGGGAATAAACAACGGTTTAGACCCTAAAGTATTGTCTGAAATTATGAAGCAAAGCTCGGGTAGAAACTGGACGCTTGAACTGTATAACCCATGTCCAGATGTGATGGAAAATGTGCCATCTTCTAATGATTATCAAGGTGGATTTATGGTTGATTTGATGCGTAAAGACTTAGGGTTAGCGCAACAAACAGCAGTAGATAGCGGTAGTGTAACGCCTATGGGAACGTTGGCGAATAGTCTGTACACCTTGCTGAGTAATCAAGGCGCAGGCAAGAAAGACTTTTCTAGCATCTTCAAGTTATTACAATCCGAGCAGAAGTAATTAGAGGTTATCGATGGAATTAAAAAATAGTGTTATCGCAATTACTGGTGGGGCTCAGGGCTTAGGTTTTGCAATGGCAGAAAGCCTAGCAGCTTCGGGCGCGAATATCGCATTATTAGATATGCAAGAAGACGCTGTTAAAGCTGCTGCGGCGACATTGTCTGAAAAAGGTGTCGACGCACAGGGCTTTGCATTGAATGTTACTGACGAAAGCGCTGTTGAAGCCGCATTCGACGCCATTATTTCACACTATGGCAAGTTAAATGGCTTGATTAATTGTGCGGGGATTATGCGTGATGGTATGCTGCTGAAAGTCAAAGAAGGCAAAGTCGTCGATAAAATGTCTAAACAGCAATTCCAGTCTGTATTAGATGTAAACGTGACGGGGACTTTCCTTTGTGGACGAGAAGCGGCTGCACGCATGGTTGATACCGGTAGCAAAGGCGTTATTATCAATATTTCGTCGGTATCGCGAGCAGGCAATATGGGGCAAACGAATTACTCCGCATCCAAGTCAGCAGTGGCAACAATGACGGTGAGTTGGGGACGTGAATTGGCACGCTTCGGTATCAGGGCTGCGTGCATTGCACCAGGTTTGGTCGACACGGCGATGGTTGCACAAATGCGACCTGAAATGCTTGAGAAGTTTTTGTCAACCGTTCCATTGCGTCGCTTAGCTCAACCAGAAGAGTTAGGACATGCAGCAAAATATATTTTTGAAAACGATTACTTCACAGGTCGTACACTTGAGTTAGATGGTGGTGTGAGGGTTTAGATATTAAGAGAATATGGCGCAAAACAAGGCTGTTTTTTTAGATAGAGATGGGGTGATTAACCACGATACAGGTTACACCTCAAAAATTGAAGATTTTGAATTTATCGATGGTGTCTTTCAGGCATGTAAGCGCTTTATCTTCCAAGGCTATCAGATCGTTGTTGTAACCAATCAATCTGGAATAGCCCGCGGCTTCTACAGTGAAGACGATTTCTTTAAGCTAACGAATTGGATGATTGGTCAGTTTGATAAGCATGGCATTGAAATTGAGCGGGTTTATTTCTGTCCACATCACCCTACCGCGGGTCATGGTAAGTACCTGAAAGATTGCGATTGTCGTAAACCTAACCCGGGAATGTTGTTAAGAGCCGCTCGGGAACTCGATTTAGATCTTTCCGCATCCATAATGATTGGTGATAACCTCACCGATATGCAAGCGGGCGAAAAAGCCGGCTGCAAAGAGTGTATCCTTGTAAATGAGCGAGTATTATCACCAACGTTAACTCAGGGTTATCGGACATTTCCGCGTCTATCTGACGTTACACTAGGCTTCCACTGATTTTTCATAAGCTTTGAGTTTTGCCAGCACTCACCGTAATAAGCTCATGAAATGCCTGACATAAAAACACGATTTAAATCAATGAATTTGCAATTTATTGTGTTGGTAAGTTGTTTGTCCTCGGAGAAAGAGTTAAATTCCTTGTCTATGTATTTTTCGGGTATGTTGAACAACGTT
This sequence comes from Alteromonas sp. a30, assembly GCF_026788005.1. Lineage (GTDB taxonomy): Bacteria > Pseudomonadota > Gammaproteobacteria > Enterobacterales > Alteromonadaceae > Paraneptunicella. The sequence continues at coordinate 446,020 of NZ_JABEPE010000001.1, read as the reverse complement.
GCTCAACGGACCATAGCGCAAAGATGAATATTTGTTGTAGGTAGCGGATGGCACGTAAGCTCTCAGTTTTATTAGTGACCAACGATAAGGTCAAATCTCAAGAAATCATGCATATTTTGGAACCTGTGTGTTCTGAAATTGAATGGATAACGAATAGTAATGACGCAGTTAAAAAGTTAAAGCAATTTAGCTACAGCGCTATTCTTTCCGATATTGATATTGGCAATCTCGATGGTTGGCGACTTGCCCGAATGGTGCGAGCGAATCTGTTTGCTTGCCCGAGCCACACTCCTTTTTTCCTGCTAACCTCAACTTATTGCGAACATATTGCAGAGTCTACAGCAAGTGCGTTTGCTATTAATAAGGTTGTCGGTGATGAGCAGCTTTACCTGCTACCGGACTTACTTAGTCACTTTAGTCAGGATCATGTGTCGGTCACATCTGACCTCTCCGTTTTAATCGTTGAAGACGATTTACATATTGCTGAATTGGCAAGCCGAATCCTCAAACCGAATTACGAAGTTGAAACCGTTCATACCGGGCTAACGGCGGTGAATACTTATCGTCCGGGGAAATTTGATATCGTTTTGCTAGACGTACAATTACCGGAGATGAGTGGGGGTGAAGTGCTCGAGCACATTATGAAACTCTCTCCACGTCAGGCTGTTGTGATTATGACGGCGCATGGCGGTAGCGATTTAGCTGAAGAATTGATGATAGCGGGCGCAGTAGATTTTATTCAAAAACCTTTTAAAGCTGAGCAATTAAGAAAAGTGATGAGTATTGCAGCTCACAGAGAAAGCTACCTGATTAGCAATGCCCAGTTTGAAGAAAAAGTATTGGCTATCAAGCGTAGTAAGGAACAGTATCAGCATTTACTTGAAGAACATCAGCGGCTTTTAGATCATCTTTCTACCGTAGTGATGGAGTTGGATTTAGATGGGCAAATTCGATTCGTTAATGAAGCATGGAAAACCCTTACTGAATTTAGCTATGGAGATACGATAGGCCGGAGCTTGTGGTCTTTTGAACGTCCAGTTCTGAATATTGAAAGCGAACATCCATCCATTAAGCATATTTTGATTAGTATTATTTCGGGCGTGATTCAGTATCGAAAAGTTGAGTTTCAAATTCGTTGCAAAAGTGGTCAATCGCTATGGGTTGAAGCGCAATTTAATGTGCTGGAAAAAGAAGGCACCATTATTGGTGTAACAGCAACCCTGGACAACATTGATGAGCGTAAGTTGGCACAGATTAGGCTAAATCACCTTGCTTCCCACGATACGCTAACCGACCTATTTAATCGTCATTATTTCGATTCTCAATTAACAGAGTTAACAGAGAGCGCTAAAAAGGAAGGGCAGGTTCACTCCTTACTCTATCTTGATTTAGATCACTTCAAAGTTATAAACGATACCCAAGGGCATTACCAAGGCGATATGATCCTTAAAGAAGTCGCATTTTCGTTGAAGCGTAAAAAGCGTGAAACGGATATTTTATGTCGTGTTGGTGGCGATGAATTTGCGTTACTGCTGCCTAATACCGATTGCCTTGAGGCAACTGATTTCGCACAAGAGATATGCAATAGCCTGAAAAGTGGACACTTTAAATTTGATGATCGTGTTTATAAGATTAGTTGCAGTATTGGTGTGACGGAAATTAAAGGTGAGTTTGCTGATCCCGCCGTATATCTGCAACAAGCTGATATTGCCTTGTACGTGGCTAAGCGTCGGGGACGAGACCTAGTTCATTTGTTTCAAAAAGAAGACAGAGACAGTGAAGACTTTCAAGTGGCCGTACATTGGGTTCGCGCAATGCAAGAAGCGATTATCAATGATCAGCTGGTATTGCATTTCCAGCCTGTTATTGATGCTGAGAATCGTTCCGTACACTATTACGAGGCGCTGGTACGTTTAGACGTTGACGATAAACTTATCATGCCAGGAGAATTCATTCCCGCACTGGAAAGAGCGGAAGATATGACCCTATTGGATCATCAGGTTATATCGAAAGCCATCTATATGATGCATAAACACACCGTTTTAACGAAAGTAGCGATTAACCTTTCAGCTCAAGCTTTTAGCGATCAACGCTTGTTACCTTTAATCAAAGAAAAGTTATCTCGTTATCATGTTCGTCCTGAGCAAATCATATTTGAAGTCACTGAAAGTGCTAGTTTGACCAACTTAGTGGCGACGCGCGATATGATCATTCAACTCATGGAGCTTGGTTGTGAGTTTTCCATAGATGATTTTGGGACGGGATTCAGTACCTTTAATTATTTGAAGCAGCTACCAGCCAACTCTGTGAAAATAGACGGCTCATTTGTTAAGGATATGCTGGATAATCCAATTGACTATGCTGTGGTGAAATCAATAGTTGGCGTTGCCAAAGCATTGAATAAAACGACGGTTGCAGAATTTGTTGAAAATGTGGAATTGTTGCAAGCGCTAAAAGAGATGGGAGTCGACTACCTTCAAGGCTATTTTATTAGCAAACCTCTGGACATAAAAATGATAGAGGGTAAGTATACTGACCGTGGTATTGTCGAAGACGAAAGTCTCCTATTTTAGTAGTAAATTAGGAATAATCCAGTAAAATCTCGTGCCTGCTGTTCAATTTGCTCTACTTTGTGTAAATTACTGCACCGATAAAAAATAAAAACTGTTGAAGGCGGTAATCTTATGTCTATGGCGAGTCCTGGTGGGGAGGAACACGTTGACATGGATGTATTTTCGTTTGCCGATCTCATTGTTGATTACATTAATCAAATGGGGGTCGATTGTGTGTTTGGTGTTCCCGGTGGGGCTATCGAACCACTCTATAACGCATTAGCAATCAGTGAACGTTTTGGTGGAGCCAAAGCGGTCGTTGCAAGGCATGAGGCCGGCGCAGCGTTTATGGCGGACGGTTATGCGAGAGAAACTGATAAAATAGGGGTGTGTTGTGCGACAACAGGTCCAGGGGCGACCAATTTAATTACGGGCGTTGCATCTGCTTATGCGGACAACATTCCAATGCTGGTTATCACAGCCCAAACACCACTACCTAAATTTGGTAAGAAAGCCTTGCAGGACTCCTCTTGCAGCGCAATTGATACTGTCTCGATATTCAGACATTGCTGTAAGTACAGCACATTAGTCAGTCATCATGAGCAACTTGAAACCAAACTCATTTCCGCAGTGATGGCGGCGTGCAATGAACCCGCTGGGCCGGTGCATATCAGTGTGCCATCAGACGTATTACGTACACCAGCCACAAAACCTTCTACCATTGACTACGGTTCATTGAACAACCGTTTTAACCTGACAGATCACGGCGCGATTGAAAAATTAGTCATGGCTCTTAAGCAAGTCGACAACGTTGTGTTGTTTTTGGGGGACGGTTGCAAAGGGGCTTCAGAGGGCATAATGCAATTTGCAGAATTACTAAATGCTCCTATTATTACCGGGCCCATGGGTAAACGCTGGGTCGACGAAACGCATCCTTTGTATCGAGGTGTGTATGGCTTTTCGGGTCATGATAGCGCCAATGAATTGTTAGCCGATAATCAAGATATTGAGTTGGTTGTTGCTATTGGTGCAGCACTCGGCGAGTTAGGTACATCAGGTTGGAACCAAAAATTACTCAATGATAAGTTGGTGCATATTGATTCCAAAGTAGAGCACTTCTCTCGCTCCCATATGGCAAAATTGCATGTGTGTGGGCATTTACCCTCAATCTTCCAGATCATTAACGATAGATTGCTAACAGTTCGCAAATTGTGGAATACGAAGCGTAGTAAAAATGCTCGGCCGCGTAATATTAACGGTTGTTGTACGTCGCTGATTGAAGAAGCAAAATGTTTTGAAACGTCAAGCCCAGTAAAACCACAGTGGTTGTTTACTTTCTTAAGTCGCGCTTTACCCAAGAATACTCGTGTATTTGTTGATGCAGGCAACGCTTGGTCTTGGTCAATTCAATATTTTCAGCGACCAGAACATGATGGACAATACCACTTAGCAATGGGATTAGGCGCCATGGCTTGGGCTGTGGGGGCAACAGTAGGCTCTGCTGCGGGAAGTTCAGGGATTGCGCCGCACGTTTGTATTACCGGTGATGGCAGTTATTTGATGAGCGCACAGGAAATCACAGTGGCTAAGCAGTTGAAGTTACCTGTTGTATTTATGGTACTGAATGACAGTGTGTTAGGCATGGTCATGCATGGGCAGCGATTAGGTCGTGCTGAGCAAATTGGCTTTGAATTGGGTGAGGTCGATTTTTCTAAAATGGCGGAAGCAATGGGGATTGAAGGGATTGTTGTGACATCTAATGCCGAGCTTGAAAATGTGGATTTTGATCGTCTGTTTACTAAGACTGCGCCTACGCTGATTGATGTACGAATTGATAAAGAAGAAGTTCCTCCGATGGGAGATAGGGTCAAAGGACTGGCGGTAAATGGTGAAATGGCCGCTATGCCAGCGACGCCTGGAGGATAACGGGAAAACCGGAGCTTATATTAACTCCGGTTTTTTGTTGGTACGGGCCTTGGAGAAGGGCCTGTGTAGCGCACATCAGTGCAATATTGTGGTAGGTGGCTGTGCTCAGCTTTTTCAAAGAAGTCGGTGTAGCAGGCCGTTACACCGCTGGCAACACACATATTTTTAATGGTATAGACTTCCTTCGGGCTAAATCCCTGATCCAGCATAAATGCTGCCGTGTAACCGCCAATGTTAATTCCCATAGAGTAATGGGTTTCTAAGTAGTGTGATAAAGCATTGGCAAACTGCATGTATTCGCCTTCTTCAAAACCAAGCGTTTCAGACATTTCTCGATGCGGTTGAATTCGCTCATCGTTACGGAATACTGGCCTAGCAAAACCGATGATAGCAGGTCTACCATTCCGAACTGGGGCATCGTTTATCAGTGTTTCGATAGATGTGCCTGATTGGTATCGTTGAAAAGCGTGTGCAAGGTAGCGCATTGCACTTTGAGAGGTTTGGCTACCGCCATAAATACGAGAATCCGCAGCTAAGCTTCCCGACGCTGTTGCAGCCGTTGGGGTAGTTCTCATTGAGCCGTGTAGCGCGCCAACTTGGTTACACCAAATACGAGAATCTGGGTAACTCATACACATGAAATTGTTTTCTAGCCAGCAAGCTAATTCCTTAGAGATTAACCTGCCTGTTGCATTGAGCACCAGAATTTGCATATAGGATGTTTTGGCGAATAAATCATTAAAGAGGGAATAGCCTCGGATATTGACATCGTCCCCGCCTATCCATTTTCCGGTTTTTGACTCTATTCGACCTCGATAGTGTTGCCATTGCTCATCTTTAGCGCTGGATTCAAACTCGTCTCTTGGCGGCGTTTGGGACTCAGTATTATGGAGTGTAGACATAGTTTTCATCTTCTAAAAGGGGAACGTCAGATACCGGGCGACGGGTTTGTTCAAGGCCATGGGCTAGCATTCCGGGCAAACGAATAAATTGATATAAACCTATGCTTTCTCTGTCTTTTATCCCGAGGTCACAAAATATTGCAGCCGCCAATCCTACATCCAGCAAACCTGAATTCTGTTCATGTAAGCACGAGGTTAGCGCCATAACCCAATCAAAATGCTTGCCTGTTTTACAATGTTTTTGAATGGTCAAGCTAAGTGATTCAATGTAAGAGTCGCGGTTTCCATAATGTGTACCAAACCCCGGCGCAAATCGCTCAGCAGAATCATGAAGACGGGTGCAGACTAAATTTTGCACATCTTCATCAAGATGATTTTTGATAAAGTGGTGAGCATAAAACACTTCTTTTGCTCCCCCTCTTTCTCCACCGATAGTGGATGCTGCAATGGGAAGAATATGTTCGGCATTGGTTTTACTAAGCCCAGAAGCCATTGCTGCTTTTGTCGCAGGGTGTCGAGGGCCCGGGTTGATTAACCCGATCATTAGCGTTTCCAATAAGTGACGATCAGCTTCTGATGGAAGCTCCAAGTTAAAGAGCAACAATAAAACATCAACAAAAGTCGACGATGTCGCTAAAGAGAGGGTGTTATAGCCCGCTAAAAATTGTTCAGCGCAAATGAATGGGTTGGTTTTGTCTGGTATCTCTAAGCATATTTGTGTGGTTACTTTTCCAGATAAATTATCTTTTGTCATACAGCATTAATTAACATACTTAAAAGGTAAATTTAGATTCAACTTCTAACCAAAGGCTGCGCGTTGGCATTCTAAAGTCGTCTTCTATTGTACCGCTGCTTGGCTCATAAATATCGTCATTTAATAGGTTTTTAACGATAACTTTCGCTTTAAACTGATTATTGATCATGTAGTTAACAGAAAGGTTGGATAGAAAGTAATCATCACTTTCATCTCTGTTATCATCACTCGCTCGCTCACGGCCTGAAATCCAATGGCTGGTGATACCGACAGATAATTTCTCCGACACATCAAAGAAAGCGCCAAGGTAAGCCATATTGGTGGCAACAAAGGGGATTTGGTCGTCGCTGTTTGGGTCTTTGGTGTCCTGATGTGAGAAATTAAAATCTACATTGAATTTTTCGTAAGACCAATTTAATTCAAGCTCTACCCCTTTACCATCTAAGGTCGAGCCATTTTGAGTTAGCAGTAAGCTGGAATTTGGAGTGGGAACACGGGTAATTAACTTGTCAGCTTCAAATGAATAAAAGTTAAGCGCCAATTTTGTATTGAAGTTAATTTGGTAATTAAAACCCAATTCGAAGGTGTCGACTTCTTCAGGAACAAGGTTTGGATTACCGACAGCAGACGGATTGTTCTGTAAAAATTGATCGTTAAATGATGGCGCTCTAAAGGCGCTTCCATAAAGCGCTTTAACGGTTAGATCGTGATCCGCAGCCCATACCACAGCCATCCTAGGATTTGTGGTGCTACCAAAATCTGAAAAGTCGTCATAGCGTAGGCCAAGGGTCACTTCCCAGTCATTACTAATCTGCCAGACATCTTGAACCACAAGGTGTCGGTTTGTTCTTTCTGAATCAGGTACATAAACATATGGCGTGTTACTGATGTCGGTCAATTCTGGGCCAACAACTGTCTCAGTTCCATCCATGATACCCGGACCGAAATTTTTAAATTCGCTGGTATCCAGTTCCTGTTTAAACCAACCGAAACCAAATTTTAATTCATGGTTCAGGATGCCATCGTAATCGATAGAAAAACCCATACGTGTATCTTTGTGATCACTGTGAGGGCTACCTAGATAGCCATCGGTAAATAACACCGTATTGACTGGATTGGCAAAGCTGAGGTTCCCGTTACTATCAATGGGAAGCAGCGCGTTTTCTGGGAATAAAGTGAAGAAAGTGACGCTGTCGACTGAAAGATATGAAACGTCCGAGCTTAAGAACACATTATTTGATAACTTGGTTTTATGGGTTAGCTTAGTACGATACAGATTGACATTTTGGGTCCCTGTAAAGTCTAGTACCTGAGCCCCGCCTGGGCCTAAGCCGCCATCATTTTGCTCCCAAATCCAATGTTCTAATTTAAAGTCTCGCCATTTTGCAGAAGCGTGAATATCAAGAATGTCGTAGTTTGTTTGCAGGGGGCCGGGTGCAAGGGAAGCATTTGTGCCGACAATACTGTCGATAGTCGATTGGAGATCGCTTGTTACGATACGATCTGGGTCTCCATCGGAGTTTTGTGATTCTATGGAAACGTCGAACTCGATGTCATTCCATTGTGTGCCAAATTGCAGCCAGAAGTCCCTTGATTCGAAAGAACCGACTCTCGCGCCAAGCGTAAGGGAGTCATTTGGTATATCTTTGGTGACAATATTAATAACACCCGAGAATGCATCTGCGCCGTAAAGAGCTGAACCGGGGCCTCGGATAACTTCAACGCGTTCAATATTTTGTGCGGGAAGACGGAAAGTAAAGGGAAGCCCGCCAGAAAAGCTGTTTTTAAATTCAGTGCCATTGAGCAAAACCAATACTTGAGGGTTAAACCCAGTTTGTAAACTTCTAATTGAATAAACAGGGTCTAAGCGACTAACCGTCGAGGGTGAAACGTGTAGGCCGGGAACTAACTCAAGAATTTCATCTAAATTCGTGGCACCGATTTTGGTAATTTGATCAGCGGTAATTACGGATGCGACAGCTGGCGCTTTGGCGACCGATTTTTGTGAGCCAGTTGCGATACTAACAAATTCTTCGCCACCATAATAATCCATGAATTCGTCTTCCAGATTACCTTGATAATCCAGACTTAAATTCTCAGCATGAATTGTATAGGGCATACAATTCAGTGCAGCGAGCACGCTGTATACGAGTCTGTTTTTTTTCATAGTGTTTCCCTTTGGCTTCACCATTCAACACGCAGCGTATGGGGCCTTCAACCCTTCTTTTTTATACTGCTCAATAATGCAGCAAATAGATTAGCTTTTTAGTCTAATCTTTTGCTGATTTTACTCAAGTTCTTTTATTCTAATTATCAGAACTTAAGCTTAATTTACTTAAAATATGCGACTTATTTAAAAATAACCGTTATTTTCTTTTATTATTCAATTCAATATAGCAATAATTTAAAAAAATGCTTATCAAGTCCGTGGCTTTCTTTTAAACCTACAGCGGTAAAGACACGGTAAACGTCGTTCCCTTACCATATTCACTGGCGACACTAATTTCAGCTTTCATCAGTTCACAAAATTGCTTTGAAATTGCGAGACCTAGCCCTGTTCCACCAAAGCGGCGGCTCTCACTAGAGTCTACTTGAATAAACTTTTTAAAAATTTGTTGTTGTTTTTCTTTCTCGATACCAATACCCGTATCACTAACTGCAAAAATAAGTCTGTTTTCTTGAATTTTAATTTCAAGCTGGATTTTTCCATTTTGTGTGAACTTACAGGCGTTACTTATGAGATTAATCAATACCTGCAACATTTTTTCATTATCAATTCTTAACAAAAGATTATTGCAATGATTCACTAATTGGAATTGGTTATTATTACTTGGAATTAATGGCGCAGTAGCTTCTTCCACATTACGAATTAAATCGAATAAATACACTGAATTAATATTTAATTCTAATCGTCCCGCTTCAATTTTAGATAAATCCAAAACGGAATTAATCATGCCCAATAAACGTTCAGCATTGCGTGTGATTTTGTCTAAATCCTCACAGACATGAAATAAGCCTTCGGATTCAATTTCTTCTCGAGATAAATCAACATAACCGATAATTGATTGAATCGGTGTACGTAATTCATGGGTCATGTTGGCGAGAAACTCTGATTTGTGTCGACTCGAAGAGAGCGCTGCATCACGGGCTTCGACTAATTCGCGTGTGCGTATTTTTACTTCCGCTTCTAGCTGATCTCTATGATGTCGGAGCTTTTCGTCTTGCTCATCGAGTGTTTTCATCATGGCATTAAAAGAATCTGCCATTTGTTCGATTTCTCTCGGACCACGTACATCCGCAATGTTGTGTTCGCCGGTTTGGTGGTTATATACCATTATTTCGGTGAGTGCTCTGAGCGGCGAGAGCTGATTTTTAATGGCGCTGCCGATAATAATGATCAAGCCAATTAACGCAATTGTTCCTGTAATCGCAATTGTGAGAATGATGTCTCGATTAATTTCATAAAGACTGTTTTTACTAAAACTGACAATTGCATAACCGAGTTTTTCATCAACCGTATCGCCAGTATCTTCTATGTCGGCGTTATATAAAATAATAGCGGAGGCAATATACCAATGGTTTTCGTCTTCATCGAACAGCGTCAATTCAGTGGTTTTTTCCCATAAAATTTTCGAGAAATAGTTGTTTCCTTGAGCATGGCCGCGCCAGACATAAAATTCTCCATCACGGCCTACTAAACCTGCGCCATCAACATCCGGGAACTCCAGAACCTGATCCATAGCACTTTCAGCATTGATGCTGCTAGCGGTTAACAAGGCAAGCGTGGATTGTTGCGCCAAGGCGCTGGCTACCTGCTTTGCGTTTTTAACTAATTTTGCTGAGGTTTGCTTAGTGGTGAGCAAACTTGTCACCACAGTAAAGGTTAAAAGCAAAATAATAACGCCTGCAACGATGTAGCTCAGCAAGCGTCGGCGGATACTTGCATTCAGGTGCATCTTTTTGATGTTCATGCGGTGCAGTTTGGGTCTTTTCACATTATTCATAAGGCACGCTACTCTGGAAAAGTCAGATAAAACTGACTTTTCTGTTGGTTTTTGTACTCGAAGCCCAAATGCGCTGCGGTTCGTAAATTGACGGCAAGCTCAGTATCTGTCATGGGTTTGATGATGGGATTGTCGATCAAGTTTTGTTCTTCTTGCAGCATGGTAACAAGTGACTTACCTAGCTTTATGTGATTGGGGAACAACGAAAACAGTGCGCCTCGTTTTACGTGGGCAGGTTTGCTAGAAAATAAAATGAGATTTTGTTCCCAAGAGCGTTCTAATAAATTTGGAACAATGACTTGCTCGTTGCCGGAAATTGGGTCAAGTGGAATCCATAATGCTTCACGAATAATATCAAAGGTTGAAAGCATTTTATTATAAGCTTCAAGCGCTTCTTTAACGGTACCGATTTTAACCGCATTGAGTTGATAACCGCGCCGAGATGCTTCAGCTTGTGCTAGCGGAATAATCCACTCACTTCTATGACTGTATACCACATTGATGCTTTTTACTGATGGGGCAAGCTCTTCTAAAGCGCTAAATAATTGAGAGGGGGCTGGGACTAAACTGATGCCCGATAATCCTGTTGGGGAAATGGGTAAAGCGCTGACTAAAACAGGACGTGTACCGTTAATTACTTTTGCAACACGATACCCTTGTGATGCAAGTGCGATGACCGCAGCAGGATTGGCGGTGTTTATCCACTCGACGGCTTTTTCTGGATTATCCTTTTTAGCAAGTTCAAGCGTTTGAACTTCGCCTTGGTATGCTTCTTCCACACCAGAAATAATCTCTTTGAAAATTTCGTTGAAGGGGGAGGGGACACTCGGATAAACCACTGCAATGCCACTTCCTGCAAGGACATTAAAACTCAGCAAGCTGCCGATTACGAATCCGATGTAAAAATAGATTTGCCTGAGCATAAAAAAGAGTGTCGAAAATTCCCAATAACTACCGGGCGAGAAGATTACCCTTTTTATTATGTTTTTGCCATTTTTTTACTCGGATTCTGAAAAACGACTCAGCAATTTGATTGCCTGGCTTAATAAACCTGTATTTAATTCAGCAGCATTATTGGGCGAACCATCAAGATTATAGATATAGAAGTTGCCACTTGAATCGACTTCTATTTTTAATTGTTGATATAAAATTAAAACCTTATCGTTTTGACTGGTGACTAACCAGTGACGATTTGCGCCTTGAAGTTTTTGGCCTGTACTGTGCAGGCTGTCTTTTACATTACAACCTAATTCATACAAGGTCGTAGCGGCAATATCTTCATGATGACTCAACGTATAGGAGTCGTGAATATCAAAATTTGAAAAAGCGCTTACGGCACTATTGGCATTCAATTGGCTTATGAAAATGTGATTGCTGGAATGAGATACTTTTTGCAATTGCTCTAATTCATCAGGGCCAATAAAGCCGATAAATAATCCAGAACTTTGTGTTTGAAAAGCATTGAAATAGCTTTCCCATGTTTCGGTTTTCTGTCCTTTGATGTTGTCGATTAAAGCGGGATTTTCGGCATATAAATGAACGGGTAAACCTAATTTGTTTGGTAGATCAGCCATGATTGGCAGGTGATTACGCAATTGCCAATGATATAAATCCGGTAGGCCATATAAAATACTTTTTACCGCGCCTTGTTGATTTAAACTTAAATCAAAATGTTGATTCAACGGCAGCAAGTTCAAGCGTTTATCGATTTCAGGAAGCGCATCACCTTCACTTAAAAACCACAGTGCAACTTTGCGTTGCGTGTCGACCACACAGTACAAAGGCTCGGTGGGGTAAGCAACATCTCGCTTATTTAAATTCAGTGCTAGCTGCTTTTTCTGTTCATATGATTCAATGCTTAATAAACCGTATTTCGACATCAAGGTTTTAGCGGTAGCAGGATAGGATAATGGAAACATGTCATCTTGTTGGATAACCGGGTGATACAGTTCCGCATCAGCCCAAATATGGGTGGCGTGACTAAATACAAACATGCCAGTGAAGGCTGCGCCAATCGGCAACCCCCATTTTAGTTTTTGTAAGCGTTCAATGCGTTTCCACAGGGCATTTGCAATCACCAATTGCAGTAAAAGCCAGCCAATAAAAGACAAAATGAAAAAGCCCCATTGTCGGGTGCTGAGTTCTGCAACTGCTATGTTGGCGTGACTGCGAATAAACTCCGCGCTTTGAAACGATAAATGTAAGCCGTAGCGCGTATATAGCAGTGCATCTAGTGCTAATAATGCGAGGGCAGAAGCCGCGGCAAAAGAACCGTAACCCCGCAAAAATCGACTGTTTGGCACGAGATAACAAATCGGGAGAATAAAAATAATAAAAGCGATAAAGGTGAGAAAACCAACATGGCTAAACCAGTTGCTAAATAAATAGGCAAGACCAAGGCCGGTATCGGGAATGCGAGAGCTAAATAAATAGACACCGGAAATAGCAATGGCAATCACAATATTGGCTGAAGTGAACCAGTGTCCCCAAGCGACAAGCTTGCTGACAAGTTGGCGTCTGGGTGTTTCGGTAATAATCATATTAAATACAGTTTTACTTATTATTATTTATTGAATACTTTTTAAGAGTATTTGCGTGAATTGCTGAGCCATTTCTTTGCGATCTTTTTCATGTATTTGATGTTGGAATATTCGCGTAATGATATTGCCTAGCACCATTAAAGATAGATCACGATCAGCATTTTCTCGCTCAAGGACTTCAACAATGCTTGTCATCAAGTCTTCAAATTGTTGATCAGAATATTTAGACTGTTGCGGCATAGCCACTCCCTAAAAAATTGAATGGGGAATATATCAGCAAATTTACTCTAGCTCCATTAGCATAGCGCTTTAACTTAGTGCTGAGTATTTGTTTGTTCGTACAAGGATTAAACTAGAATATGTCTCTTATTATCCACAATGTTATTGTGCACCGAATTGCTGCAAAGGAACAACAGTTAGTTGTTTTGCCACGCCAAGATACCTGTGAGGTTGCGCCAGAAATTGAGCAACTTGCACAAGAATTGAACCATATCTACAACAGTAAGCCGGGCAAAGGTGTTGGCGGCTTTTCATCGGTAGCAGAGTTAGAACGCGCCAAAGAAGAATTGGAACAGGATGCGCCTGAACCAGAAGAAGGGGCCATTCCACAAGCAACACCAATGAATCCCTATGCTTTAAATGAATTTCAGCTTCAGCTTGATAAACTTATTGCAGGAGAGCACGATTTTGTCTCTTTTTCTCGCGATGTGGCTGGATTGCTGGCTTATCATTTGCAGTCGATGTCGACAGATGAAACGGGCTTTTTAGTGTTTAGCCATTTCCAATTTTTAGCCACGGATTACTTACTTATTTCGTTGCTCGACACCAAAGAGCATGTGGAAGTGAGCGGAGAGTTGGATTTCAGCATTAACTCTCACTTGGATTTAGCCAAAATGCAATTAGCTGCGCGTGTGGATATTACCCAATATCAAACTTCGCCTGCGCAAAATCGCTACATTAGTTTTATTAAAGGTCGTATTGGTCGCAAAGTATCGGACTTTTTCATGCATTTCTTGGGCTGTGAAGAATTAGTCGACATTAAAAAGCAAAACAAACAGTTACTTGAAAATGTAGAGCAATATTTGGAAAACGAAGAGTTTGACCCACATGAGAAACAAGAAAGTCGTCAAATGTTGGTCGATTACTACAAGGAAAAGTTAGAAGCTGGCGAAGATGTTACGGTAAAAGACATCGCAGAAACGTTATCTAAAGATGATCAAAAGCAAGACTTTTACGCTTTTGCTCAAAGCTTAGAAGAGCCGCTAGAAGAGAATTTTCAGCCAGATAGAGCAGCGATTAAAACATTGAATAAATTTTCTGGCCAAGGAGGCGGTATCAGTATGAACTTTGATCGCAAATTGCTCGGTGAAAAAGTATTTTACGATGCACAAAACGATATTTTAACCATAAAAGGCTTACCGGCTAATTTGCGCGACCAATTGAATCGATGGCAAGACTAACGCTATCGTCGCTCAGCAAACGCTTACCTAACGGGCAAACGTTATTTAACCAACTTGACTTGCATGTTCATTCGGGTGAATTTGTGGTTTTGCTGGGCGAGTCCGGGTGTGGAAAAACCTCGTTATTGCACATGATTGCAGGGCTAGATGAGAGCTTCTCTGGTGATATTCAGTTAGATTCTGCGTCTGTTCGACATCTTGAACCGGAAAAGCGCCAATTTGGTTTGATGACGCAATCAGGCAGTTTATTTCCACACCTTAATGTGGCGGACAATATTTGCTTCCCGTTAAAAGTGAGTTCGATTGCAAAAGTCGTGCAGCAAGAGCGTTTGCAACTGATTGCTGAGAACTTAGAATTAACGGATTTTCTGCGCCGGTATCCGCATCAACTTTCCGGTGGGCAACAGCAGCGTGTGGCGTTGGCGCGATGCTTAGCTCAGCAACCCAAAATTTTCTTAATGGATGAACCGCTTTCAAAACTCGATAGCCAATCTAAAACTCAGCTCCAAGCACAGATTAAACAGGTACAGCAAGCGTTTGCAATTACTACCTTGTATGTGACTCATGATCAAGAAGAAGCCTCACAACTGGCTGATAGAATTGCGGTATTAGGCAAAGAAAACAAAGGTGAGTATCGTGCCATAACCCGCGAAAAAACGACAAAGCAGAATACGGGCACGCAATTATTACAGTTTGCCTCGGCTTCAGAGGTGTATTTTCAGCCAGCGACTGTTCAAGTGGCAAAAGTATTAGGTTCACCCCAGATCAATGTGATCGGCGTTGAACACCTTGAGCGTAATCTACGCAAATTGCTAGCAAAGGAGTGTTGTTATGTTGGTGTTCGCCCAGATGCATGGCGGTTAGTAAAAGAAAGTACGCCGTTGGCCGTTTCAGACGCAATCAACACCTTGGTGGCGTTCAGTAAATATCATAAAAAGATGCGATTTAAAGGAAGGGTTGAACGAACAGAGTTGCTTAATGGGCAATTCTTTGTGTATTGGTCTTGGGCACAGCCAACGTCGAAGGGTAGTGTTGAAACATACGTGACTAAAAGCGAGGTCCCCATTCCAGCGCAATCCTCGATTTGTGTTGAGTTGTCGCTTGAGGCGTGTTGTTGCTTTAATGCTCAAGGGGGACTATTGCAATGAGCCCAATCCGTATTTTATATACAGAATAACGGCCATTGCATTGACGCTGAGTCTGCGATAAAGGTCTGTGGGTGGCTGACAATCTGAAGTTGCAATTGAGGCACAGACAAAAACGTTAGCAAAGGGCGATGATTTTGGAATTGGTGTTTAGACTGCTATCACTTTATAATCTCGGCCCAATTTACTTAGGCGACCCACGTTTTTCTCAGTTTCTCTCAATAGTCATATAAAGAAAACGTAGTGGTGTTGTAATCAGAGGTTTGTAATTTTAATGCAATTGTTTGTAAATGATCTGACAGTGATGGATTTTTCCTATTTATGCCCGAAACGTGGAATGGTGGGAGAAAGTTGGATTGTTGATGTCATTTTAAACGGTGATTTAAACGAAGAAAGCATGGTGCTGGACTTCGGTAAAGTAAAAAAACAGCTTAAAGGGCTGATTGATTTATACGTTGACCACAAACTTCTTGTGCCGATGGAGCATCCTTTTACAAAGGTCTTTCATCAATCCAAAGACGACTCCGTAAAAGTGCACTTTAATCGTCCTAACAAAAGCATTCACTTAAATTGTCCTGACGAAGCTTATGCCTTTATTTATGCCGAAGAAGTCACCATGGATTCGGTAAAGCAATACCTGAAAGAAATTATCGCGACACAATTGCCGGGTAATGTGGCTGCGATTGAATTAGTGCTGCGCACAGAAGTCATTAATACTCCGTTTTATCACTATACTCATGGTTTAAAAAAGCATGATGGCAACTGTCAACGCATTGCCCATGGGCACCGTTCGAAAATTGACATTCAATTAGATGGAAAAAGCAGCCAGCAGTGGCAAGCGTTTTGGGCAAACCGCTGGCAAGATATTTATATTGGTACACAAGAAGATAGAGTTCAGGAGTCTGCTTTGTTTTCTGGCGAGGAAAACTCTCAACCCAGTGGCGAACATTACATATTTGCTTATGAGTCTTCTCAGGGGCGCTTTGAACTTGCGATCCCTGTAGCAGAATGCGAAATTATCGATACTGATTCCACCGTTGAATGCCTTGCACAATTTGTTGCAGATGAGCAGAAGAAAATGACGCCAGAGGCAAGTGTCACTGTTCTTGCATATGAAGGTGTGGGCAAAGGAGCCATTGTTAATGCCTAAGCTAAATGCTGTTTTTCCTCTATCTGTTGCGCTTTTATTATTAGCCTTTTCGGGCTTTGCTATTTCTAATACATCGCTTCCGGGGCCTCGGTTAAGCCAATCTCAGGTTTATCAAGGAAACGGCTTAACCTTATTTGGTGAATTAACACAAGGCACATTATTGCGTGGCAAGGTAGCATCAGGGGATAAGGTTTGGCTAAACGATAAAGCGGTTCAAGTAGCGACATCAGGTTTCTTTGCTTTAGGTTTTAATCGTGATGCTGAGTTAAAACAAACTGTAAAATGGACTCACAAAGGCCAGACTCATCAACATGACATCACGTTAACTCAACGCGATTATAAAATTCAAAAGATTGAAGGATTACCTCCCAAAATGGTAACGCCGCCAGAGTCCGTGTTGAAACGGATTCGTGAAGATAACCAAGCGGTGGCAAAAGCGCGGAAATTACGTGATGACCGTATCGATTTTATGCAAGACTTTATTTGGCCAGCAACAGGGCCAATTTCCGGGGTGTACGGTAGCCAACGAGTATTAAATGGCAAGCCCAAACGTCCACACTTTGGTGTCGATGTAGCTGGTCCCGTAGGGCAACCAGTATATGCGCCTGCTGATGGTATCGTGACTCTTTATCATCCTGATATGTATTATTCTGGTGGCACACTTATCATCGATCATGGTCATGGTATCACCTCTACTTTTTTGCATTTAAGCAAAGGTCATGTAAAAGCTGGGCAAAAGGTAAAGCAGGGCGAGTTAATTGCGGAGATTGGTGCGACAGGTCGAGTAACCGGAGCGCATTTAGATTGGCGGATGAATTGGCTTAATCAGCGCGTTGACCCAACGGTTTTGGTGCCAGATATGCCAAATAGTGCACAGTAGGTACGGGAATCAATGCATTAATTGCACATGTTTTAAAAGGCTCTTGTAGATTCAGGCTGCGTCCTTGCAGCCGCAAAAATTACAGTCGTTTTTAGATTAATCCTTCGCGCGCGTTTCTTGTGTTTTGTTTTCAGGGAAAATACCCAACCAGTGTTGTGCTAAGGTTTTATCCGTGATTTCTAAATACACGGTATCTTCATCGGGCGCAGTCAGTGGTAAGCGCGTTTCTTCTAAACAGCCTCGGCGGAAATAATGCAGCCTTGCTTCGTTGTCTGAAAGTGGCAACTTGTCCAGTTCTGCTTGGAACTTGGCATCAGACACCTTTACCCCATTCAAGGCGATAATATTGTCTCCCTTGGTTAAACGGGCTTTTTCTGCGGGCGTACCTGTAAAGACTTGAGTAATTTCAATTCCTGTGGCACTGCCTTTAAAGTTGGCTCCGAAGGCGACTTTTGTCCCTTGCATTTTTCGACCACCTTGGTCTTTTACGCCAGCTCTACTGCGCTTGTTAACACTGACACCAAAGGCGTTTAATAAGGACTCTGTAGGCAGTTCTTCAGTTGTGTACAAGGCTGAATGTAAAAATTCATCAAAGCGATAACCCAGTTGATTAAGTAACTGATGAATAATATTGTCAGGAGTGCCGATGCCTTTGGCGCCATACTGCTCCCAAAGCATTCTCATAATGTCATCAAGACTGTGATTTCCTTGACTTTCTAAGCGTAGTTTTAAATCCAAACACATGGCAATAATGCCACCTTTCACGTAATAACTTACGATTGCATTAGCTGCGTTTTCATCTTGTTTGTAGAACTTGGTCCAGGCGTCAAAGCTAGATTCGGTTACGGTTTGATTAAAGCGACCAGCATTACGTAACAGTCGAGTGAGGTTCTGTCCGACCACCTCTAAATAACTGGCATTGGAAATTACCCCAGCGCGTTGCAAGCTAAAATCGTCGTAATATGAGGTAAAACCTTCATATATCCAAAGTTGCTCTGTGTATACCTCTTGACTCAAATCAGGATCAATCAAACACGCTGGCTTAGTGCGCTTAACGTGCCACGTATGGAAAAGCTCGTGACTACATAAGCTGAGGAATGTGCGGTAGCCGGGGAACATCATGTTGCGTTGCGCCACGGTTGGAAGCTCATCACGGCTATACACCAGCGCTGTGGAGGAAGTGTGCTCAAGGCCACCAAAATCTGATTCGGTTAAAATCGTTAAAAATTGGTAGTGAGTGATAGGAGTATCAGAGTCGAAAAGCGATAAGTGATGGTCTGCTATTTTACTGAGGTCTTTAGCCAGCCTTTCCCGATCGGCATTGTGTCCCCCAACAAATACTAATTCGAAGTTAACGCCTTGTGCACTAAACGGAATAATATCTAACTCACCAAATAACAGTGGGTACTCTATGAGATCTAAATAATTTTCGCATCGGCCAATAAGTTGCTTGTTAGGTTGAGTGCCGACTTTGGGTAATGTGGTGGCAAGCGTCCAATTAGGCATGTTGTCAGGAAGATTGATTTCTACATCAACAGGTACATGACGTTGTTCCTTTACCTCTAAAAATAAGCTGGTGCCATTAGCAAAGCCGAATTGGGTGTCGAGGAAGGCTGAGCGCACTGATAAATCTAGTGCATAAACGCTGTATTCCACTTGTATTGGGCCGGTATGAGGTGCAATTTGCCAACTTTGTTTATCAAGCTTAGTGACATTCAATTCTTCTCCTTGTGCCGTTTTCGCCGTCAGCCAAAGAATATTTTTGGCAAAATCGCGAACCATATAACTTCCCGGGATCCATGTTGGTAGTGTTAATATCTGACCTTTATTTGTTGGTGAGGTAATATTGAGAAGAATATGAAACTGGTGGTTGGCTATATTGGGTATCGAAACGCTGTATTTTATGGGAGAAGGTTGTTGCATTGTGAATGATCCTGCCTTTTTTAAAAACTGCTCAGTATCTTTGGGCTATAACCGTTAAATTTACAGGCTTTACAAGGCATTGCAAATGGTGTTTCAAATTTGACTTTTGTATTACAATTAATACAGCACAAATTAATACGACTCTCATGTGCCTCATCAATGGCAAGAATAATGATTGGAGAATATAACTGAATGGCAATACTGAAAGAGGTACAAGGATTATCGAGTGAAGATTTGCATAAAATGCGTTCTCTAAGGCCAGGAATGCCTTTTGATATTCAGGTTTCTACAACATCAACAGCAAAACGCGTTAGAACCGAGTTTTTAGGAATGGACGCTATGCGTTCGATTATGATTCGCTATCCCGACGAAGCTAAGTGGGGTAATTTGGCGGATGCAATCTATGCGGATAAGCCCATGATAGTCCGTTTTATTCTTGAAGACGCAACAGGGGAAGTCATTGCGTTTAAAACCAAAATTCTTCACGTTATTAAAAAGCCGGTGCCTATTATATTTGTAGCTTTTCCTACTTCTATCCAAAGCCAAGGGCTAAGAGCAGAAAAACGTGCGCAAATTAGGGTACCTGTATCTATACTTAACGCAGAAGATGAACAGACCCTTGCATCGGGAACATTAGTTGATATTTCAAACAGCGGTTGTCGTATTTCGACTCAAAAAACCCGGAGCAAACGAATAGCGCAAAAAGATATTCTGATTCGCCTCAATGGCCAGCGCAATGAGCCGTTTGAGCTGAAAGGTTCAATTATGAATACTAAGCCAGATGAGCTATTTTTTAACTATGGAATTAAGTTTTCGACCTCAGCAGAAGAAGTCGAAAATCTCATTGAACGATTAATGGTCGAACTTTAAGCAATAAAGTATCTGGATTTATAAAATTTATGTGCTATGGTAAGTTTTATGGGCCAAACACGATGTTGTTCTAAAATGTGGTTTTGCCGTGTACGCCTTTTATATAAAAATATAATAACAATAGTTTGGTTGGAGGACTTTAATGCGTCGAATTGAGCAACTTCTGAATGAGTATGGTGAAAGCCACAAGAATAAGATCAACATTTTTATTCACGCCATTGCTGTACCCGTTATTTACTTCGTTACAATCGCCCTAATTGGGTCTATCCCTACACCTGAGTTCATTGCGTTTTTTGATGTTACGTGGGCGCACATCGTGTCTATCCCGGTGCTTTACTACTATTTCATGTTATCAGGCCCGATAGGGGCAGCGATGACATTGCTAACATTCGTTGTTTTTCTGTTAATTAATTTGATGGAAAGTATGGGAATTGAGGTTTGGCGAGCAAGTTTAGCGGTGTTTGCTGTGATGTGGGCTTTACAATTCATTGGTCACTATATTGAAGGAAAGCGTCCATCATTTTTGGCTGATTTACGCTTTTTACTTGTCGGGCCCGCTTGGTGGTGGGTTCACTGGTTAAGAAGAATGAATATCCATTATTAAAAGCGGTTCAGCCAGCAGATAAAGAGTCACCTTTTTGGTGGCTCTTTTGCTTTGTGGGGTATGAAATGCGATAAGTGGTAGTGAGACCACGCTCAACAGCCGCAAGTTGATCTGTTCCTAAACGTATAATAATTCACATCATTTTTGGATGAGTAATGTTCTTGGACTACTGGCGAAAATTTTTGGACGATAGAGAGCGATTATTCTGGTTTTTACACACCTTGGGGTGGGTAGGATTTGCCATTGTTTATTATATCGGTTCGCTATTGCACGATATGCGAGGCTTATGGATCTTTATTATCATTCTTAACTCCATTGCTGGTTGGTTACTAACACTTCCTTTAAGATACGTTTTTCGTTTTGCATGGTCCTTAGTGCTATGGAAAATGTTTGCCCTTGTTGCTGTCTCTGGCTATGTTATTGCCATGCTGTGGACGGTTGCAAAGAACTTGCACTATTGGGAAATCTACAAACACGGATTCCGTCCCGATGAATGGTATTTGTATTTATCGAATAGTGTCGATTCTTTCTTTCTTGTGATGTGTTGGACGGGATTGTACTTTGGTATTAAGAACTACCAAATGCTACAAAAAGAAAAGCAAAATGCTTTAAAAGCGACAGCAATGGCGCACCAAGCTCAAATAAAAATGTTGCGCTACCAACTTAATCCTCACTTCCTATTTAACACGCTGAATGCCATTTCTACGTTGATCCTCATGAAAGATTACAGCCTAGCAGGTGGTATGGTAAGTCGTTTGAGTGACTTTTTGCGTTACTCGTTGGATAAAGATCCCATCAAAAAAGTGCCATTAGAGCAGGAAATGCACGCATTAAAGCTATACTTAGATATTGAAAAGGTAAGGTTTGATACTCGCTTGCATGTTGAATGGGATGTTGAAGACGATTCTAAGAAGGCTTTGGTTCCAAGCCTCATTCTGCAACCTCTAATCGAAAATGCCATCAAATACGCTATTTCAAAGATAGAGCAGGGAGGAAACATCCTGATTTCGGCGAAAACATTTGGACGTCGGTTAATGTTAAGTGTTTCTGATAATGGGCCGGGTGCTGAAATTATCGATGGTCAATTACACCGCACAAACGGCGTTGGCTTAAAAAATATTAAAGAGCGCTTAAGCGCCTTGTATGCAGGCAAGTATCAATTCAAAATAGAGCCAAATGAACCCACAGGAATTGTAGTGAATATTACGATCCCATTTGAGTCAGCAGATCGGAAGTAGTTTATGAAAGTGATCATTGTCGACGATGAGCCGCTTGCGCGCAAAGGGCTCTCACTTAGGCTTGCCGAGTTTCCCAATGTGGAAGTTGTGGCAGAGTGTCAAAACGGCAGAGAGGCACTGGAGAGTATTCCCTCGTTTGCACCGGATCTTGTTTTCCTCGATATTCAGATGCCTGGGTTAAACGGTTTTCAGGTTATCAACGAATTGCAGAATAGGGTGTCGACATTGCCTTTGGTGGTGTTTGTTACTGCCTATGATGACTATGCCATCAAAGCTTTTGACTTACATGCGTTGGATTATGTTTTGAAGCCGGTCGATGAAAGTCGTCTTGCCGAGGCGATTGACAAAGCGGAAGCACATTTAAGGTTACAAACGGAAGGGGAACATAAGGCAAAGCTTGCGCATCTTGTGGCAGGCTTCATTGGTGATGATTGTGAAGAAGTCTTACGTAAGTTGGCTGAAGGTGAAGAATTAGTCTCTGGAAATGCTTATCCCGATGTGATGGCAATTAAAGATGGTTCTGAAATTACACGGGTTCAGGTGGATAGTATCCAGTGGATTGATGCGGCAGGAGATTACATGTGTGTGCATACCGATAAGGACACCCATATTATGCGCCGAACCATGAAGGAACTTGTTGAAGAGTTGGATCCTAAAAAGTTTATCCGAGTACATCGTTCCGTTATTGTGAATTTGCAGTATGTCGCTAAATTAGTTAGCCATGTGAGCGGTGAATATCACGTAGTATTGGATAATGGCACCGAGCTGAAAGTGAGTCGGAGCCACCGAGACCAAGTTAAGAAAATGATTAGAGACTAGGGCGTGTTGATCGTCACTAATCTAAATTCTGTGCAATATGCCCTTGTGCAATATCAAAGAGTTGAGATTGGATCTTAACAAGATAAGGATCGAGCTCTTTGGTTTTGCTCCATGTCTCTTCCAATGGGACTTCAACAACGCGATGAGCGCTTTCGCCAATCATGATATGCGTTTTTCCGGCTATTGCTGCTTCAACCGCATAAGCGCCTAATTTTGTTGCTAACATCCGATCTTGGGCGACAGGGGAACCACCTCTTTGTACATGCCCCAAAATAACGGGTCTGCAATCTGTGCCCGTTTCTTTTGTTAACACTTCAGATAACGCGGTGACGCCACCTGGCCAGAGATTCTCCGTAATCACAATAATATAACTGGTGTTGCCCTTAATTTTTCTTGCCGTTTGAATATGATAAAGAATACTCTGTAGGGCAGATGTGCTGTCTTTAATGAGTTCTGGTAATAGCACTTGGTCAGCACCCGCGCTTACGGCTGCGGACAATCCAATAAACCCTGCGTGACGTCCCATTACTTCAACAAGGAAAATACGCTCAAATGCATCGGCTGTGTCTCGGACTTTATCAATGGAGTCTAGAGCGGTTTCAATCGCGGTAAAATAACCGATGGTGGCGTCAGTCCCCCAAATGTCATTATCAATGGTTCCTGGTAAGCCAATAATTTGCTTATCCCAGTATTGGCTCAAGTGATGAGCGCCACGAAATGAGCCATCTCCACCAATGACCAATAGCGCTTCAATATTTAATTCATCGAGATTTGCGGCAGCTTTTTGAGCCGATGCTTCCGATTTAAATTCCAAGCAACGAGCGCTTCGTAAGACGGTGCCGCCTGCTTGTAATATGTTCGCTATTTTATCTCGATCAAGTGGTTTATATTCTTGATTAAGCAATCCATTATATCCGTGACGATAACCAAAAACTTCAATATTGTAGTGTTCCGCAGTCAGAACGATGGCTCTGATACATGCATTCATACCTGGGGCATCGCCGCCCGAAGTTAACACTGCGATTCGTTTCATAGGTCGTTTTTTCTCGCTGCTGTGATAAGAGTCAATTTATCGTAATTCATTGAGCAGAAGCATAACGTAAATCATGGCGTTAGGCATCGTGTTAAATAAATTTACGTTTTAAACCTTTGATCGGTGAACTTATTGCTATAGTTTTTAGTCTTTAAATACGCGACGTATTTTCTGAGGATAATTGAAGTGAAAAAGTGGATTTGCGCATTAACCGTTCTCTTACTAGGGGGCTGTAGCTCACAGTTTGTGTACAACAATATGGATTGGATGATTCATTGGTATTTAGATGACTACATCGATTTGCAGCGCTCTCAGAAGAAAATCTTCGATGAAAAGTTTGAGGTCTGGCACAACTGGCACCGACAAGAAGAATTGACGAAATATGCAGCGCATCTTAAAGAAATCCGCCACGACATCGCCAGCGGAAGTATTTCTGAAGAAAGTATAAAAACGCACTTTGATAGAATTCGAGAGCATTGGGTGAGCCTACGTAATCGTGTTGCCCCCGATCTTGTGCCCTTGTCAAAATTATTAACACAAGAGCAAGTATCCGAATTGTTTGATGCCATAGAAAAAGAAAATATTGAACGAGAGGAGAAAATTACTGAGTTTGATGCAAGTTCAGACGAAGAAAAAAGCAAAGAACGCGTTTCAGGCTTGAAGGATAATATCAAGGAGTGGCTTGGGAAATTAACTCCAGAACAAGATCAGATTATTGTAGATATGGCACCCGAGTTTTATTCTACTTCAAAGCACTGGCTGCAATATCGTCGCCGGGTTCAGCAGGTGGCCAGAGATATTTTCGAGCAGAAAGACACAGATCCAGAGTTTGAAAATAAGGTATTAAAAGTGATGTCGGAGCCTGAAAATTATCGCCATCCTGAATTGGTTAAACGTAACGATGCTAACCAAAAGCTTTATGCTCAATTAGTCATTCGTTTGTATGAAGTGATGACAGATAAACAAAAGAAGCGGGTATTGGGCAAGATTGACGATTATATCGAAGATTTTGAAGAGTTGAGTGAGGACGATTAGCGGCCATTAATAAGCCTGCTGACTCGTCCCTTCTTTAAGAGTGGTGGTGTTTACTTTTTGCGCTCGCCAATGGCTTTTTCGTCTTTCTTACAAATGGTGTCGTACTCGTCACGGTAGTAACGTAGATTGACACACTTTTCTTCATATAGTTGGCGTGCTGTTAGGGCCTTTTGTGGGTGCTTATTGTCGTAAAGCACTTTCTTCAATTCCGCACATTCACGCAGTTGACGATTGACTTCATTGATTTCTTCGCAGGGTGGATTACTGGAAGCGCAGCTTGAAAGTAAAGGAATAGCGGTAAAAGCGAGCAATACGGGGAGTTTGGTTATCATGGTAAATCCATATGTTTTTTAAAGCCTTCTCGAATATCTTTGTATTTTGCTGTTTGCCCTGGTGACATTTTCAGTTCATTGACTAATTTGAGATATTTTTTACTATCGACTACGAGTTTTAGTTCGGGTTTACTAAACCGCTCTAAAATTTGTAATAAACATTGGAGTAAATTAAGAATGGCGTCGGCATTAGTAGGAGAGTATTTGAGCGCCTCAGAATAGGCTTCATAAGCCGCTTGAAACTTACCTGCGTTATAGCTTGTTTTACCTTCCTTACACAGTCGATCAAACTCAAGCGCTTTATTGGCTATTCCCTCATTTGTTCTTGCAAGCAGGTATTCAAGGTTGGCATCAATTTCCACATCTTCATTTGCTAAACGGCGAGACAATGCCTGAGCTTCGTCATAGTCGCCTAGGTCAAAATAGACTTTCAGCGAGTCAGGTACTAGAGAAATCGGTAAATCTTCGAACTGTTCTTCTAAAGATTCTCTGGCCGTAGCGATCGACTTTCTCGCTTCAGAAACTTTGCCATCAAGGAAGTTTACGCGAGCATTGATGATTTCCTCAAACGCTGTGTAATCGAAAGGCTCATTCAAACGGCTGATTATGTCGTCACTTCGAAGGCGCTGAAGGGTAATTAACGCTTCTTGCTGAAACTTATTACGGTCTCCTTTTTCTGCGGCATTTTCTGCTGCATCAAGAATACTGCGTACAAAATTACAAAGATGTTTTACATCGCGGTAAACAGAGCGTCTTGTTTGCTCAAAAATTGCTTTACAGCATTGTTTGGCGAAATCGAAATCATTGTTTTCTCGAGCTAAGTTGGCACCTAAATACTGCCTATCAAGCGAAAAAGGAGACAACGAGATAGAGCGCTTAATTTCTTTAATTGCTTCATCTAAGTCACCCTTTTTCCAATGACATTGAGCTAATATGTCATGGCCTTCAACAGCCAAAACGCGGTTTTTGACGACTTGTTTGCCTAACGTAATAGCACCATCAAAATTGTTCAGATGCATTTCGGTTTTTGCTAACGCAACCATCGCCCAAGGCACCGGTTTGTGTAGCATTATCGGTTTTAGCATGTGCTGAGCTTGCTTAAATTGGCCCGCTTTCCAATAAAGCTCAGTTAATAGATAACTACAAGCTTGACGATATTTACAACCATTAGCAATAAGTTCACGACACACGTTAATAGCTTCGTCGATATCACCTTTCATGTAATGCTTGTAAACTGATTTTAACTCTTGTTTTTTTAGATAAGCCTTTTGTAATCGATTGGAGAGCTGCGCTTGTGAAAATGGCTTGATTAAATAGTCATCGGGTTGGCGTTCAAGGCTGCCTAATACAACAGGGCGTTGATTATCACCGCTTACCATAACGAATACGGTTTCTGGCTTAACATAGTTGAGGATGCGGATTTCCTCTAAGAATTGGTAGCCATTTTTTTTGTCGCTACCCAAGTGTACATCGGAAACGATGATATCGAATTTTTCTTTACGGCACGCAACAACGGCGGCTTCCCCATTTTGGGCGGTAACGACCGATTTTGCTCCAAGCGCGTTTGCCATGCCTCGAAGGAGAACAAGGAATGGACGTTGGTCGTCAACAACAAGGACACGCATGTTCCCGAAATCTACTTGTGCCATGGTGCTACTGAAAATATTCCAAAGTTTAATTTAAAAGATGAAATTTACTGGTTTAGATAACATAAACGCAAGCGTAAATTTGATTTAGGTAGGCGCTTTACGCATTGGGGTTTTAACCTACAATTTCTAATTTATACCCAAGGCGATAGACATGACTGAAAAATACCTAGTTTACTGAATCCAAGCTTACCCTTTTAGGCCGAATAAAGAAACGAAATTGATGTTAAGCGTTGCCTTATTCAACAATTAATTGTTAGGCGTTCCATTGTAGGGAAAGAATTAAAATTTAAGGTTTAGATTAGTGATCTCACGCCGATAACAAACTGAGTTTTAGTTGAGGTCGGGATGTCTGATAACCAAGTTCAAGCACTGATAGAGTCCGAATTTAAAGGGGCGCTATCTAGAACATTGTCGCAACAGGGCAAACAAGATTTTGCTCTGTTATTGGCTATGTTGCAGCAAGACATTACCAATAAATTGCGTTTAACTGACACTCAGCCCGTTGCCGTTAAAGACACTCGAGAGCGGGAACTTGCATTCATTGAAAATGCGTATCCTGAAACGCCCTTATCCGCAGAGGATATTCATTGGAAGCAACAAGCTAAGGTGACACAAGCTATGGCTAATGCTGATTTCGCAAATGTACGCTTACTGCAACAAATGTATCCACCACCATTAGCCCTGCAAAATGATCCCGCTTTTATTGCTGAAGAGGTGGTGGCAAATTGCGATGTATTCTGTCAGCAGCGGATGATAGAGAATAAATCTCATGAAAAAGAGGTCGACCCAACACTAATTTATGATGTGATTGGCAAAGCAAAAGGCGAGCAAACTCAAAGCTTTGAACCCGCTGCATAACGAACCTTAGTTTAACCTATGCTCACAGCACTTTTTGAATTTCTTCTCACTACCACAAAAACAAATATCGTTTCGTGAGAGCTTTAAACGTGTGTTGGAAGACTCTGATACGTCCGCCAAGTAAAACCAACTGCCATCCATTTTTTCAAATGCAGAACGCTCTTGTAAAACAAACAGCTTTCCTTTCATTCCAAAATAAGCAGAAAACGTAACGAAACCGTGGTTGCTATTTGCGGCATCCATTTCTGTGGACTCCACAGTCAGCTTTAGCCATTGAATACCATCGTAATCTTCGGCTAGAGCTTCTTTGTTCGCGTCTTGTTTATCTTTGCCTAGGTAAGTATCTAGGATGTATTGATAATGTTCTGTTGCAAAAGCGCTGTATCGGGAGCGCATTAGTTGCTCTGGAGTTTGGGCCTGCTGTTCTTTATTAATAAGAGGTTGACAACAGGAGCCGAAATCTTTGTTACTGCCACAAGGACAAGTGTTCATCAGCGTTTCTCGTTGACTAAATTGCCCAATAGCTTACAAGGGATTTTTGCGTAAATCTAACCTTGTTAACAGACTATTGGCGAGGATCGATGACAATAAGCGTTATTCCAGCAAGCTCGCATAGCGCACGTACTTTTTTCATATCTATATCTATTTGGGGGCAACGTTCAAGCAGAATTGCCGAACACTGTTGAGCAGAAATGACCTTCTCTATCCACACAACTACAGGGCTATCTTGCGCGTATTTCACTTGCATAATATTTTGGTTTGATGTGCGTATTTTAAAGTCATGACAAAACGAGTATACCCAACGTCTGCTTTGGCTAAGAGCTTGTAATAAAAAGCCTAAGCTATTGACATCATTTGCATAAGTTTGAATTGATAAGCGCTCAGGTGTGGGTTGCACTTGCGAAGCAATATTAGCCTGAGCGTTGAAAACGTAACGAGTTGCTAATTGAGTCATAATGACATCTCCGAAATACTGTATAAGTGAACAGTATATCGAAATTTTGTACAGATCAAGCTTTAAACTGTTTTTTTATCCAGTGTTTTGCCTTATCCTTCCTGAGCACTAATAATATAGTGATAATAATCAAATAGACAAGTGGTTTTCCAACACTGGTCTTTACTGACCAAATATAGTGTAAAACACCTAAAGCGCCGGATAAATAAACAAAATTGTGCAATGTTTGCCAATGCTTTTTCATTTTTCGTTTAACGTTATCAGGAGAAGTAATGCTTAATGCAAACAGGATGATAATACTGACAAAACCAACCGTCATGTAAGGTCGTTTGATGATGTCCTCGAACAAATTTGCCCAGTCTAACTGTAAATCGAAAACAAGATAGTTGGTGAAATGCAGCGCAGCGAAAGCAAAACTGTATAGGCCGAATAAACGTCTGAGTTTTATCAGGGCGCTTTGTCGGAAGGTCTTGGCTATTGGTGACAGGGCTAGTGTTAATAGCAGCATGTTGAGCGCGGCAATCCCCATTTGATGAATGAGGATTTTAACGGGGTCGCCTTCCAGTTGGTCGGTAAATCCCCAATAATAAAATAGCGCAATAAACCCAAGACAAATGCCATGGGTGATCACTTTTATCCCCGTTATGTGAGCGGGTTTAATTCGATACATAGCTGATACTGATGAAGGTTAATAGTATTTACTGAGGTCCATTCCGCTATATAACGAGGCGACTTCGTCATAACCGTTGAACATTTGCGTATCGATTCTACTGCGGTTGAGAAGGCCGCCAGAGGTAATTCGACGCTCTTTGGCTTGACTCCATCGAGGATGAGAAACCTTTGGGTTGACGTTAGCGTAAAAGCCATATTCATTGGGAGCAAGCATGCTCCAAGTGGTTTTAGGTTCGTCTTCTGTTAGCTCAATCCGAACGATGGATTTTATGCTTTTAAAGCCGTACTTCCAAGGCATAACTAAACGTATCGGCGCGCCATTTTGTGGAGGAAGGGTTTTGCCATAAACACCGACTGCCATAAAACTGAGCGGGTGCATGGCTTCATCCAAGCGCAATCCTTCACGGTAGGGGTAATCAATCCCGCCACCTACATATCGGCTTTTTTGACCCGGCATTTGCTTCGGGCTGAAGACAGTTCTAAATGAAACGTACTTGGCTTTACTTAATGGCTTTGCTTTTGCAATCAGTTTGTTGAGTGAAAATCCAACCCAAGGGATTACCATTGACCAAGCCTCGACACAACGCAGGCGATAAATGCGTTCTTCAATATCGAATAGGGAATAAAGGTCGTCGTAATCAAGGGTGATTGGGTTTTCGACTGCGCCATCTATGACCAGTTTCCAAGGATCGGTGGAGAAAGACTGGCTATTTTCAAACGGGTCGTCTTTACCCAAGCCAAATTCATAAAAATTGTTATATCGTGTTGCTTTAAGTTCAGGCGTGAGGGGTTCTTCTATTTGATACTTTTCCGGTTTACTGAATGATAGCTCTCGAGTTTTGAAAAGGGAGTCTTCATCAGATGAGCCAAACAAAGATAGGGCATGAGCTTGTTGAGAACTCGCTAGGAGTGAACCCATCCCGGCAAAGCCTAAACCTTTTATAATGCGTCGACGGTCATTGAAAATGGATTCGTCGGTGACGTTGTTCTCTGTCTCGTCACTGTTTTTCGTCTTTTTTATCAACATATTGGCTCTACCTACATCTATGAGCGTTCATTACAAAACGGTTTTCGTGGCTTTCGTGGCAATAGCCTCAGAAGTCACACTGAACTGGACATGTAAAGGAAGAAAGAGGAACACTAATAAAAATTACGAAATAACGAAAAAAACCTCGCGATGGGAGAAAAACCTTAGTGTTCGAAGATTTGTTCAATTCTATCTGCGGCTAGGCGTAATGCTGAGTTCATTTCTTTGGCTGTTAGATAGGGTTCAAGGTTTTTGCGTGCTGTTTTGGCTTCTTCAAAGTTTTGACAACACGCTAAGCTTAGCCAGCAATAGGCATGAAATAAGCTTTTGGGCACACCTTCTCCTTTAATGAACATCAAGCCAAGATAAAATTGCGCTTTTGCATGGCCTTGCATGCCCGCTTTACGAAACCATTTTGCCCCTAAGTAATGGTTGCCCATCGCTTTTATTTGATGCACACCCGTTGCAAATTGTTGATTAGCGGTTTCAACTGGAGAATGACCTGAATGGTGCGCCATGTCCATATGACCATTTGAATCAATGACAGAATCTACCTGAAGGATAGAAGCACTTTCCTGTTCATGAAATTCTTCATCTTCAAATTCCAATTCGGGCTCACCTTCTAGTGAAAGGTCGTCTTCATGCTCGTTTGGTGTGGCATTTATGATGGAATCTTGGCTCATTGTGTACCTGTTTCAAGGAGTTATTCGTTATATTAATCTGTTGATGCCAGTAAAACTTTAGCTATCTCTAGGGTGTGTTGCTCGATCAACACGCCCTAACCATGATATTGGCTGCGTCAACATTTTTATCATAGGGCGAAATTGCGCTTCCTGCCAATTGTCCTCAAAAGCCGGAGAAGGTTAGCCCCTGATTTTGTGGTAAAAATAGGTTGGCGTGCATTCGAAAAGCGAAGCCATCGGTCATGCCTGCTATGTAATCTGAAATAACACGCGCTTCTTTGTTGTGTTGTTGGGCTTCGAGCCAGCGCTTGCGGGTGTTTAATGGTAAGAGCCGTTGAGGGTCAGAACTGAATGCGGTAAATAGGTCGATAATAATTTGCTGACCTTTGTATTCTAACTGTTGCATTTCCGGCTTTTGGATAACCCCCTGATAAACAAACTCCTTAAATACTTTGAGAGCGGCTTCTTGTTGCGCGGGCATAACTGCATTATATCGAAGGAGGTTTTCTTTAAATTCGGGAGCCTTGTCGACAATATCGATAGCAGAAATGAAATGGTTCACTAAAGCGCCAATGGCGTCTTTGCGTTCATAATGTTCGCTATCGAATAATTTGCTTCCAAGCCCATCTATTTCTTTGCTTATCCATTCCGCTTGCAAAGCTTTAATGGGGACCACTAATTCTTGTGCAAATTGATGTGGGTGAATAATTCCCATGACAATGGCATCTTCTAAATCGTGAACCGCATACGCAATGTCGTCGGCTAATTCCATGATGGAGCAATCAAATGATTTATGTTGAGTTTTACGATGTTGGTCGTCCGATATGGCAGGTCTCATTTCGATAAAGGTGTCTTTATCTTGCTGACATAATGGGGCAATTAGCCAATTAAACGCGTCTTCATCATCACTAAACAATCCTTTTGGTGGCAGCCAGTCTTGAGCTTTGAGTTGTTTCGGGTCTGCAACGGTTTTGGGTTTTGATGTACGGTTGGCGTTATTCAAAAAGTTGGGGTATTTGACTAATCCAAGTAGCGAACGTCGGCTTAAGTTCATGCCATGGTTTGGTGTGTAAGGCTCAAGTTTGGTTATGATTCTAAAGGTTTGACCATTGCCTTCAAAACCTCCGTGATCACGCATCATATAATTCAACGCGATTTCGCCGCCATGACCAAAGGGCGGGTGGCCGATGTCGTGAGCAAGACATAACCCTTCTATGAGGGTGGGATCAAGATCCAAGAGTTGAGCATAGTCAGGGTGCTTAGTGGCAAGACGGATAGCGATACCCTGACCAATCTGTGAGGCTTCAAGCGAGTGTGTGAGGCGCGTGCGGTGGAAATCGCCGTTACCGACGCCTAAAACTTGGGTTTTTGCTTGTAGCCGCCGAAATGCCGCTGAGTGCAAGATACGCGCTTTGTCTCTTTGGAAAATAGATCGGTGATCGCCTTGTCTTTGAGAATGAATGATTTCACGTCGTTCGGTCCAGTGTGCAGCCATCATGAGCGTATTTTCCTCAGAGATAAGTTTAAATTGAGTATTCTCGTAGCGTGATTTCATCCAAGCTAAGATCAAAGCTAGGGACGAATAACTCTAAAAACAAAGCAACTTCATCAGAATGATATTCTTTGAGTTGATCATCCAGACGTTTTTTCGCTAGGCCAAATTCTTTATTGCCGGCAGAGAGTTCTTCCAAGGTTTTTAAATAAGCGCAGATGACATCGGCGGCTTTAATAATAAAGCGCTCTTCTTGGTTGCAGGCATCTTGATGGATAAGTTCTGCGTAGTCTTCTCGTAATGCTTCTGGGGCCATTTCAATGAGCTTCTGTTCGGCGATTTTTTCAATCTTCTTATATTCTTCTTTGATTGCCTCATTGAAATATTTTACTGGATTTGGGAGGTCGCCCGTAAGCACTTCCGACACATCGTGGAACATGGCCACTGTCGCAATTTTATTAGCGTCTAGGGTTCCCTGAAAATAGTGATTTTTAATGAGAGCCAATGCATGTGCAACCATGGCAACTTGTAGGCTGTGCTCTTGAACATTTTCTTGGTAAACATTGCGCATTAATGGCCAACGATTAATGAGTTTCATTCTGGCAAGGTGGGCAAATAAGTGGCTTTGTTGCATTGAATCTTCCTACTTGTGGTAATGAGTTCTGGCGTTTGAGAGGCGTCAGTATTGACCTAATGAACAATATGATGCAATACCTGAAGGCATAAAAAAAGAGCGCGTAAAACGCGCTCTCTGTTTTAGTTTAAGTTCGCTAAGTATTAGCGAGTAAATCGATGTTTTGGGTGTTACTTCTTGCTACGTCTGCGAAGTGCAAGCAATGGTAACAATAAAACACTATACCAAGGTGCAGAACCACCGCTACTGCTTGAGCTTGGCGGCTCAACAGGCGCGTCAGGCACATCATTTACTGTCACAGTGACAGAAGATGCTACGGTATCCGTGCCATCGTTAACGGCAACTTGGAATGTCATGGTTGAAGTTGATGCGACTTCTCCAGCAGTAAAGCTTAGTTCAGCCGTGTCTGCGCCAGAAAGTGTTGCTTCTGGACCATCAACCTGCGTCCACGCATACGTGTGCGTATCGTCAGGGTTTCTATCTGTTAGTGAAACCGAGACTGTACCACTTGCTCCTTCGTTAACCGTTAGCGCTGTATCAGACAAGGTTAGCTTAGGCGCTGAGTTGTCACAGGCGAAAGTATCGCCAGGCACTAAATCAGTGAAAACAGGTGACGAAATGTTAGAGAAGGTAACGTTGTCAATGTACCAACCGAAACCGGAAGAGACAGTAACGTCAGAAACAACACGGAAACGGAAGCGAACCGTTTGACCGTCCAGTGAGTCGCCAAAGCTGATAGTTTCTGTATTACCCGCTGTTGAATTTAAATCTCCATTTATACCCGTAAAGGTTTCACGTCCCGCTAATTCATCTTGTAACGTGCTGCTGTAACCAACGTCGAATTCGCCTCCAACGCTGGTTACATCAACCCAATCACCGCCGTTAATGCTGATTTCAACAACACCACCGTCGAAGTTATCTTCTAACCAGTAGAAGTGCCAGAAGTTCACCTCAAAGTTACCGCCAAAGCCGACTTCAATTGGGTGAGATTCAATTGCGACATCAGAACTGAAATCGTTGTTACGGATGAACATGGTTTGCTCACCGAATGCAACGCCAGCATTTAATTGAGCGAAGAAACCTGTGTTTTCTGTGTCGAATCGACGCGTATCCGCTGCCTGATCACCGCCTTCCATGATATTGATAGGCCAGTTATTAATGGACGCAAAGTCTTCCATGTCGTCAGTAGATGCATTATTTACTGTCGCGCGTGGAGTGAAGTCCATGTTAACTAAGGTTGTGATTTGTGCTGGTGCAGGTAATTCGATGCCTTCTGCCTCTAGGAACTCAACTTCGAACGTTACCGCATCAGCCATGTCGGCCTCATTTAGCGTAACTTTCAATGGCGTGCTGCTAAGCTCTTCGAATAGGTCAAGGTTGCCAAATGTGATCAAACCATCATTTTCGATAGTGACATCATGACCGCTTGTGACTTTCAGACGAGCAGGAAGCCCTTCAAGAGCTTGGCTACCGGCGTTTCTAATTTTGACGGTAACTTCTGCTGTTTCACCTTTATCAAAGATGTTGTCGTTGGAGCAGAAGCCAACTTCAACACCATCAAATGCGGCATTAATATTAATTTCTTCAGCGGAGAACGAAGCAAGTTCTGTGTTGAATGATTCTATTACACCTTCATTTGTTGTGCTTGATCTATCTGGAGAAACTGCACCCAAGCCCATACCACGACGAGCAAATGCCTGTAGCGCTAACTCATAGTCAGCTGGATCATTTGCATACATTGCCGCGAGTAATGCATCTCTAGCTTCAGTGTAAGTTGGTGAGATAGGCGTTAACTTGTATCCAGCAACTAAATAATCAGCCATACGAGTTTGTGCAACATCGAACTCGTGAGTATTGAGTAGATTAACGTAAACATCCCACAATACGGTTGCCCAGACTTCACCCGCTGCGTGAGGAGAGGCAACGTTAGTGCCCGGAAGGCCAACATCTGTACCTGCTCCAGACTCAATGTGTCTGAAGTTTAGTGGGTTGATTTCCATATTTGGCGTGTAAGGTACACGACGGATACCGCGATAGAAGTCTTCTACATAAGTTCCGGTTGCATAAGGCACTTGGAATTCGCTGTTACCTTCGATGTCACGGTCAGCGCTTTTCACCAAGAACATCATAGAGTGGAAGTCACTCCAGCCTTCGCCCATTGCGCGGCCTTGGAAATTGATTAGACCGTTAGCATTACCAACTAAGCGGTTCTGGATGTAGTGACCCCATTCGTGAGCAACAATACCGTTATCGAATGATGAATCTTTCAGTGGGAAGTTGCTGAACATTTCAGCAGTAACGGTATCTCCGTCTGCTAATAGGTCGTAGATTGCGTGACCATCTTGGAAGTTCAAGCCAACGTTAGGAATTGTTACCCTTACGTCTTCACCACCCATTGGGGCAGGTGTGCCATCATCATTGTTGTTTACGATAATTGCCGCAATTGCACCCGCTTCCTGTGCATTTAATACTTTGTCAGTAAAAGCACAAGAACCACGATCGATGATGGCAATTTTACCTGTGAGGGCTTCTGGGTTTGTTGCTGCTTCACAACCATCAAATTCGGTTATATCACCAGGAATGTTCGCGTCGGTTAAGCGAACAATTTCGCCGCCTACGGAGTCATATTGAACGGGTCCGAAAGAAGAAAGTTGTAAGCTTTGCAATAAGCCTAATTCAGGATGAGAAGTAATGGTTAGACCTTGATCTTCACCATTTTTTGCATCTTTTGAATTATACAGGTACTGCTGCATACGAGGGCTACCACCATCAGCAGGTGTCGCCATGTTTGCGTTGTTTAAACCACTGAAATCCTGTGCTTGAACTTCTAGAGGATCTCCATCAACACCGCCTCGTCCATAGTTGAGAAGCTGAGCGTTACCAGCCGCTTCATCGAAGCCGTGGTCATACCACCAATCGTGAAGGAAGTTGTTCAACAAGAATAAGTTAACGACACCGGCTTTACCGTTCGTTAGATTCGATGCTCTTAAGTCACCAGAAAGTTGGTAATCGAAGGTTTTATCTGATGTTATTTCCGCAGTGTAGTCACCGTCAGTAAAGCCTTGAGGTGAAATTACGTCAGCATAAGCAAAGGCGTTATTACCGGATGTAATCGTAGCGTCATCAGTTAACCAAGGGTCATTTGTACTGATTTTGTTGAAGTTACGAACTGTGACCAATGGCGCATCCAAAATAACGGAAGTGTCTTGATCTGGCACGGCCGCTGGAATGACATCACCGTGAGGACCTTCCCAAGGGAAACCATCAGGGTCAGCGTAAACGCGATAAGTGAATTCACCTTCTTGTGCAACCAAGTTGTTGCGGAACAAGATTTTGCCTGAATTAGCATCGATAACATAACTGTGATCGATACTTGTTACGTCGTCAGCGCTACCTAAAGACACCTCAACATAATAGGCAGAAACAAGGTCGCCATTGACATCGTAGAAGACTTTTTTCGTGCGAGGCTGGCCGATAACAAGGGGGCCGCTTGTGGTGGTTGCTTCAAATAATTGATAACCACCTTTCTTTTCTGTTTGGGTTAAATGTACTTGAGATTGTTTGCTGCTTAAGTCAGCAATGGCTGTTTGTAGCGCTGTTTCAGCAGAGCCAAAGTTTGCCAGCATCGACAAGGCTTTGCTCTCGGGGGCTTTATTCGCGAAATAACCGGAGCCTGCGACAAGGTTATATTCTCTGTCCATCATCACGTTGTATTCTTTGTTGAATACTTCGATGCCGTGGACCTGTTGGCGATATTTGGCAACGATTGCGCCACGTTTCAGGTCATGAGTGTAAGCAAGTTTAGCTTTGTTACCAACATTGGTAGCTTCAGCGGAAAAACCGGTTAGTTGGTTAAGGTAAAAGTTCGCTGCGTATTCGGTGCGATGCTCTGGTGCCACGATGCTTAAATCGGGCTTGCTAAAAGATTGACCGCCCCAAACGAAAGTGGCTTTGCCAAGATTAGCATCGAAATGACTACGCATTCCGGTTGTTGTTGCTCTTTCTGCAAGTTTCTTCTGTGCTAATACGTCACCTGAAAAAACGCGTTTAGATACGCTGGCTTTATCAAAATTACTAGGTGCAACGAGCTGGTTGTTGGCATCTATGGCTGCATTAGCTGTCGTTGCGGAGAGGGCCGCAGAAACTAAAGTCGCCAATAGAGTTGGACGGTAAGTTCTCATTTTAATTCCTTCAATATTATTATGTTACGAATGATAAAGAGAGTGAGTGGGTTATTATTATTAGCTCATCCTAGAACATTCATTTTGGTGAATTCTGATGTATTACTGATGGGCCGAGAATTCAAACTCACTCTCGTATATCCCCACTAACTTTAACTCGCTAGAATTGATCATTGCAATATGAACAAAAGCTGAAAGCTCATTATCGGTTAAAACTATTACCTGTAAATTGTAATGAATTAATTCAAAGATGATCTGAAATCTAGCTGCAATGCAGGTTATAGGCGATTTTTCCCAGTTTTACAAAAATACTTGGAAATTAAACTAAATCTGTTCGAGGACAGAATTTTGCGTGATTTATGGCTGGTTTACAGTAGGACATTGATTTTCCTCAAGGCTTTAGCGTGAGTATAGTGAGACAACATAAAGCATTCAGCTATAGTGATTAAAAAAGCATTCGTTTTATTAAAATGCCTTTGCTATTTTGATAAGTCGATATCCCGCATTTGTTAGGGTTATAACATTTTAATGGAGTATGCATGAACAAAGTGTTTGAGCTGAGTTTGAAGGGAGCTGTTTTTACATTAAGTTCTTTTGTGTTAATTGCTTGTGATTCCGGTGAGAATAAAATTGAGCAAAAGGGGCAGTCGAAAGAACTGGAGCAAGCAGCGCCACCAAAACTGCAAGATAAGGTTGTTGTTGAGCAGAAAAAAATGACAAAATCCGTTGTTATTAATGGTGAAAAATACCTTTACAGTGCGGCGATGATAAAGCCGGGAGTATATGTGACGCATGCGGCATCACAAACAAAGGTAAAGGTAACTGAGCGTATTGCGGTTGTTATGGCTAATAAACAAGCTTTGGCGCTAGCAACGGCTAAAACACAATTGGAAAAACTCGGTACAATGAAGACGTTAACGGAAGGTGTATTCGAGCTTTCGTTTAATGCCGACACAGATATGCTAGAGCAATACAATGCGATTCAAGCATTACCCTTTGTGAAAAGTGCTGAGCTACAATTGTGGCATGACCCGAAGGCGCAGGGGAAAGCCACTTATTAATCCACTTTATTGGGCTGGGGTTGATAAAGCTTCGTCCCCAGTCACATGTTAATAAAACCACGTTCTGTTTATTTACCCTAGTAGGATGGATATTCTACACTCCTGCAAATATATTCTTTGTATTCCCTATGTTGAAGTTGTTATATCCTAGTAAACTCTGTTTTTTAGGAAATTATTGTTTTTGAAGCTTTCCTTACAATACTAAAAAGCAACAATTTGTTTACATGCTTGCTCTACCATTAGGCCAGTTAAAAATGCTCAAAATACGGGTAAAGTTGCAGCGGCCAGAAAGCGGCTTTAATGCACTGACCTTTCCTGTACTTCCCTAACTTAATTGAAAGTTGTGGGCACCACGCGAGGCTTAACATGAAAACCAGAAATCACTTGTCAGATGTTGGTGTAGTGAATCAAGTTAATATCATATCGAATGGATTAATTGATATTCCTATGCTGCAAATCTTAGCGCCAGACGGCACAGTCCTAGAAGGTGCTGTAGAGCCTGAGCTAAGTAAAGAAACTGCGCTGAAAATTTTTCAGACCATGCAATTTATACGCGTACTTGATGAGCGTATGGTTGCCGCACAGCGACAGGGACGTATCAGCTTCTATCTTGCTTCAACCGGTGAAGAAGCTGCTTCCGCAGCCAGTGCTGCTGCACTTTCTTTTGATGATATGATCATGTCTCAGTACCGCGAGCAAGCGGCTCTTGCTTATAGAGGGTACACAACCGAACAATTCATGAACCAAATGTTCAGTAATGAAAAGGAGCCAAATAAAGGGCGTCAAATGCCTATTCACTATGGCGCGAAAGAACTGAACTTTATGACTATTTCTTCTCCTCTTGGTACTCAAATCCCTCAAGCTGCGGGTTACGCTTATGGGCAAAAAATGGAAGGCAAAGATGCCATGACCATTTGTTATTTCGGTGAAGGAGCGGCTTCAGAAGGGGATTTTCACGCGGGTTTGAATATGGCGGCGGTGTTAAGTTGTCCTGTTATTTTCTTTTGTCGTAACAACGGCTACGCCATTTCTACACCAGCAGATGAACAGTTCAAAGGGGATGGTATTGCTTCCCGTGGTATCGGCTACGGTATTAAAACTATTCGAGTTGATGGTAATGATGCACTTGCCATTTATGCGGCAACCCAAAAGGCACGTGAAATTGCCGTTTCCGAAAAATGTCCAGTATTGATTGAAGCCATGAGTTACCGTTTGGCCGCGCATTCTACATCGGATGATCCAACGGGTTATCGTTCGAAGGAAGAAGAAGCGCAGTGGAAAGCGAAAGATCCCATTGCCCGCATGGCTAATTGGTTGGTGAGTAAAGGTTGGTTGAACCAAGAAGAAAATGCCAAGCATGTTGAAGCCATGAGACAAGATGTACTGACAGAACTCAAGCGTGTTGAGAAAGTGCCAGTCTGCCCAATTGATGATCTTGTAACCGATGTTTACTCAGAGGTGCCATGGCATTTAGAAGAGCAACTTAAAGACTTAAAAGAACACATTAAAAAGTACCCTGAACATTACCCTAAAACTGCAGGGAGAGTTGAATAATGGCACAAATGAATATGTTGCAAGCTGTTAATAATGCACTTATGACAGCAATGGAAGAAAACGAGCGCGTCATGGTGCTCGGTGAGGATGTGGGTCACTTTGGTGGCGTTTTCCGAGCAACCAGTAACTTACAAGAAAAGTTTGGCCGAGAACGTGTGTTCAATACGCCACTAGTAGAACAAGGCATTATCGGCTTTGCAAATGGTCTCGCGTCTCAAGGCTCTGTAGCGGTGGCGGAAATTCAGTTTGGTGATTACATTTTCCCAGCGTTTGACCAAATCGTGAATGAAACAGCTAAATGGCGCTATCGTTCTGGCGGTCAGTTCTCTGTTGGCTCATTGACCATTCGTACCCCTTATGGCGGTGGCATTGCAGGTGGCTTGTATCACTCACAATCACCAGAAGCTTACTTTGCACACACGCCGGGTATGAAAATCGTGACACCACGTAACCCTTATCAAGCGAAAGGTTTGTTGCTGGCTTCTATTCGCGACGACAACCCTGTTTTATTCATGGAGCCGAAGCGTATTTACCGTGCTTCTGTGGGTGATGTACCCGAAGAAGATTACGAGTTACCTCTAGGCAAAGCTGAAGTAGTAAAAGAAGGCTCAGACATCACCTTGCTTGCGTGGGGCGCACAAATGGAAGTGATGGAAAAAGCGGCTGCAATGGCGGAAAAAGACGGGATTTCTTGCGAGATTGTTGATTTGCGTAGCATCTTACCGTGGGATGCGGAAACCGTTTGTGCATCTGTTGAAAAAACAGGGCGTTTAATTGTTAGCCATGAAGCGCCGCAAACAGGTGGCTTCGCTGCCGAGATTTCGGCTAAAGTACAAGAGCGTTGCTTCTTGTATCTGGAATCGCCAATTATGCGCGTGTGCGGTTTAGATACACCGTTCCCACTGGCGCATGAAAAAGAATATATGCCTGATGAACTTAAGGTATATGAAGCCATTAAACGTTCAATGAACTTCTAAGAGAGGGTAAAAAATGCGAACAGATTTTATTTTGCCCGACATCGGAGAAGGCATCGTAGAGTGTGAATTAGTTGAATGGTTGGTCAGTGCAGGCGAACAGATTGTTGAGGATCAACCTGTTGCTGAAGTCATGACGGACAAAGCGGTGGTACAGATTCCTGCCATGCATTCAGGAACAGTGGAAGAGTTGTACTACCAAAAAGGTGATATTGCCAAGGTTCATCAACCACTTTTTGCGATGCGTGTTGAAGGTGAAAAAAGCACGGAAAACGATGTAAAGGTTGATAATTCAGCAAGTGCAGCTCCAGCAGAAAACACACAAAGCCAACAAAGCGCACCCTCGACAGCTTCCAGTGGTATTGAAGACTTCATTTTGCCCGACATCGGTGAGGGTATCGTTGAGTGTGAGCTAGTAAAGTGGCACATTCAAGAAGGCGATATGATCCAAGAAGATCAGCCAGTTGCTGAAGTGATGACCGATAAAGCCGTTGTTGAGATTCCAGCTAAACATACCGGTAAAGTTGTGCGTTTGTATTATCAGCAAGGCGAAATTGCTAAAGTTCATACGCCGTTGTTTGCTATGGAAGTGGAGGGCAGCACTAGCCAAGCAGCCGCGCCAGCCAGCAGCCAAACAAACGCTCAGGCTCCTGCTCAATCTACGAGTGCGCAGGCGCAAACCTCATCAAATGAAGCACCAGTCTCTGCGCGTCCGGGTAAAGCGGTTGCAAGCCCAGCGGTAAGACGCCGCGCTAGAGAAATGAACATCGATATTAGTTTGGTACAAGGCAGCGGCAAAAAAGGCCGTGTGATGAAAGAAGACCTTGAGCGCCATGTGAATCAACAATCGGCGTCAGCGCAAACCACATCATCACCTGCAACAAGCAGCGCGCCTTCTGGCGGTAAGCGCACAGAGCCAATTCGTGGCATTAAAGCGGCAATGGCCAAGCAAATGACAGAATCGGTTTATACCATTCCGCATTTCAGTGTTAGCGAAGAAGTGATTATGGATGCGTTAATTGCTGCTCGCGCGCAGTTAAAGCCAGAGTTTGAAGCGCAAGGTGTGAAATTAACTTATATGCCTTTCTTCATCAAAGCCATGTCATTAGCACTCAAGCATTTCCCGATTATTAATAGTCAGGTGAATGATGATTGCACGGAATTGACCTATTTTGATGATCACAACATTGGTATGGCGGTGGACTCAAAAATTGGCTTAGTTGTGCCAAACATCAAGCAAGTGCAGAATTTGTCGTTGCTTGATGTGGCAAAAGAGGCAAATCGATTAGTGGATCAGGCCCGTGAGGGACGATTGTCTCAGGCTGATTTAAAAGGCGGCACTATCAGCATTTCTAACGTGGGTGTCATTGGTGGAACAGTTGCGGTTCCTGTTATCAATAAGCCAGAATCTGCCATTGTCGCTTTAGGTAAAATGCAAAAATTACCGCGCTTCGATGAAAATGACCAAGTGAAAGCCGTGAATATCATGCATGTTAGCTGGTCCGGTGATCATCGTATTATTGATGGCGCAACCATGGTGAAGTTCTGCAATCTTTGGAAGTCTTACTTAGAGAATCCACTGAGTATGCTTAGTGAGTTGAGATAACTTAGTTGAGAACACTTAGTTGAGAACACTGAACAGCAACAAAAAGCCCGCTGATTTTAGCGGGCTTTTTGTTGCTGTTCAGATTTATTAAACCCTGATAACGTAAAAACGTTGTTTTCTGCAAGGACTTAAACAAAGTGCCCGTTTCTAATCTAAAGCATTTTTATATTCCAGAAGAACAGTCCATTTATCTGCTTTCCCATGCCGATGCCCAAAAGTTGAAAGATTGGATCAACCTCTGTATTGCACAATTAGAAAAATTGGGATTTCGTCAGATAGAGCTAATTGGCAAAGGAGCTTACGGATTTGCGTTCGGGGGGACGTCTCCCGACAACGAAGCATTGGTATTTAAGTTCTCGCGTGCCAATCTCCCTCAACATGTTCAAGATAGACTTGAAGAAGAAGCGTTTATGTTAGGGAATGTTGAGCATCCTTTGGTGCCGGGCCTAGTGGAATTTCTACAAGTCGGTAAACAAGCAATTTTGGTCATGCAGCGTGCGCAAGGAGTGGATTTAGAACAGCTTTCCTTACAAAAAGGGCCGTTAGAACCGCGTTTGGTGGTAAAAATTGCGGTGCAGCTAACGGATATCCTCAACACCCTGCGCAACCATACAATCAATGAGCAGAAAAAACCTATTGTGCATGGTGACATCAAGCCTTCCAACATCGTATTTAATCCCGAAACAGAAGAAATTGGCCTGATTGATTGGGGATCTTCGGTGTTTGCGCAAATGGATAGTCAAGGCCAATATATTGCTAATAATGTGATGGATTTAATGTCCGGCGATTTACACCAAACGAACGCAAGGTTGGGAGATGTGTATTTTATCGGTGATGAGCAATTAAACGGTGGGTTATCTACGCCTCGCTTTGATGAGCAGGGAGTGGCTAGTACCTTATATGCACTCGCATCGGGTCAATCTTGTCGCTTTGGCACTAAAGTTATAACTCCGCGTTCCTTGGGGTTGCCAGTTATGCTTGCAGAAGTGCTAACCGGGTTGCTTAGTGAAGACATGCGTACACGCCAGCAAGCGGGTGACTATTTAATCAATAACGCACATTATATGAAAAACATGGTGTTTGCGGATTATGTACAACCGACGGTTAAACGCCTAATTCCCGCCCGACATCATGCAGAATATAAAGAAATTGAAACCGTTGTATACAGCTCGCGCAAATCGTTTCTGCGGGCGGAAAACTATCATGCCGAGCTTCGTTATATTAACGACGCCCAATTTGAACGCTATTACAAAAATTATATGCAAGGTATGGGTGAAACCGAAAAAGCGTTTGTTTCGGAAGTTGCTCGATTAGGACGTTTTCCGGTGGTGGGGGGCATCGCCGTGCGTTGGGAGCCCTCCGGTGTTTACATTGATTCCAGTCTAAATCTTTACGATCACACACTTAAGTATTCTTTCGATACCGTATTGAATAATGTAGTGAATCTGGCAAGAGCGATTCATCGCGTTGGGATTTTCAAAAGTTGTATGTTTAATGCCAAAGACACTTTGCACTTGGAAAGGACAGACATCAATCAGCCTTTTATTGCTCGGGACACAATGAAGATTCCTTATGAAGTGAGTTTTGATGCGACATTGGACAACGATGAAAGTCGCATGCACTCGTATTTTGAGGATGGCGATGATCCAGATGAATTATTGAAACTGCCTGATGCCATATTGGCGATTATTCGAGAGTTAAACCTAATTCATCATACTGGTTGCATTATTTTTGAGTCTTTAGAATTGCATATGAAAATTCACAGCTACTACAAGTTATTAGACCCGAAAAAAGAAGCTGATTTTCGCTCATGCTTGCAGCGCCTAGTGAAACTTATTCCAGAAATCGAAGGGGTTGGGATCTCAGGTTTTATGAAGCTTCCATACAAGGACACTCGTTTCTTCGAGCATCACGATCATTTGCCGGAGCGCTTTTATCCACGCAATCCAAAGCAAGTTTAAGCTAAGGTGCTATTGTAACGTGGGTTTTAGGTCATATATTGAGTATCAGCTAAAGTTGTAATAGCGAGTTAATAAGTATGTGGAGGTTTACCGTGAAAGAACCCAAGTTAGCGGATCTATTAACGCTAGAAAAGTTGGAAGAAGGTCTTTACCGAGGTGAGAGTTGGGACTTAGGTTTTCGGGCTTTGTTCGGTGGGCAAGTTATGGGGCAAGCGTTGGCAGCCGCACAATATACGGTTGATCAGGGGATGTCCTGTCACTCATTTCATTGTTACTTCATTTTGCCGGGTGATGCAGAAGCGCCCGTTGTTTATCAGGTTGAAAGCGTGCGAGATGG
This sequence comes from Alteromonas sp. a30, assembly GCF_026788005.1. Taxonomy (GTDB): domain Bacteria; phylum Pseudomonadota; class Gammaproteobacteria; order Enterobacterales; family Alteromonadaceae; genus Paraneptunicella. The sequence continues at coordinate 401,209 of NZ_JABEPE010000001.1, read as the reverse complement.
GCGAAGCTTTTCTACTCGACGAGCGAAAGCTATTCAGCATGGACGCGTTATTTTTGATTCTGTTTGCTCATTTCAAAAAGCTGAAAAAGGTTTGGAGCATCAAACCTTTTCAATCCCATCGGATGTGCCAGGACCCGACGATATTGAACCCGACATTAAGCGTTTTGAACATCCCGATGCAAATATTTCTATGTCGCTTCGCGACAAACTTATCTACCACAAGCCCATCGATCTGCGTTCTGTCACCATACCGGGCCAACATAAGGAAGCGAAGCGTTATACATGGATGCGTTTAAAAGAGCCTGTAGAACAGTCGAATTTAGTGCATCAGACGGCCTTGTCATATGCCTCTGATTATCATTTTTTGATGACATCATTGCTGCCTCACGGTGTGAAATTAACCGACAAGAATTTGCGCATTGCCACTATCGATCACGCCATTTGGTTTCACCACCCTATTAACTTCAATGAATGGCATTTGTATTGCGCAGACTCACCAAGTGCTAGTGGAGCCAGAGGGTTTGTGCGTGGGCAATTTTTTGACATTCATGGCAAACTAGTCGCTTCAACAACACAGGAAGGCTTGATCAGGAAAGTTCCAGAAGCATAAGCCATGATTCGATACTTGGAGAAAACGTGATTTATTCATTAGGCGAAAAAACAGTTAAAAAAGACGATAGTGCGTTTGTGGCACCGGGTAGCCACGTTATCGGTGACGTGAGACTGGAAAAAGACAGCAGTGTTTGGTTTAACGCGGTGTTACGTGGTGATTGTGAAGCAATTACTATTGGAGAAGGTTCAAATGTGCAAGATGGCGCAATTTTGCATACTGACCCAGGATTTGCATTGACCCTTGGCAAAGGCGTGACGATTGGACACAAAGTTATGTTGCATGGATGCTCGATAGGAGATTATTCCTTAATTGGCATTAATGCGGTGGTGTTAAATGGTGCCAAAATCGGTAAAAATTGTGTTATTGGTGCCAATGCTTTAGTGACTGAGGGTAAGGAAATTCCAGATGGCTCAGTGGTTATGGGATCGCCCGGTAAAGTGGTTAAGCAGTTATCTGAAGAGCAAATTGCTGGCTTAAAGGCGTCTGCTCAGCACTATATTGACAACGCTAAACAGTACAAAGCTTCTTTGCAGATTAAAGAATAATTTCTCTGTTTAGTCGGACATGTATCGTGGAAGAAAGCTCAGCTAAAGGCTGAGTTTTCTTTTTTGTGGCTGCCCACTATTCATATTACTGAATCGTGTTTATCTAAGACTTGTTCACACAAGTTTATGCGAATAAAAGTAAACAATAAAAAAAGCCCAGAGATGAAATCAACTCTGGGCTAGGGGAATGGCTCAACGATATGAGCCGTGCGCTAACTGATGTGAACTTAGGCTGTTTTACGTTTTTTTAAAAACGAGCGGCCAGCCTAAACGCATAAATCTTACTTAGGCAGATAAGTTTAGCGCAACTATTGTGATTAAATAAACTATTTTATTAAAAAAAATAGAGTGTTTTAAATTCAATAGGTTACACAGGAAATGTGTTATATATATTTACCCTATTGTTAATTTTATCCACAGGATTTTCTGTGTTTGCTAACAGGATATTCCGTCCGGCTGATCGTGGAAAATAACGAATTATCGATGGAAACTGGCAGCATTTCTCCTGCTTTAATTAAGTCGCTAAGGGCATTTTAGAATGGCTTAATCGTCGCTCTGTATTCGCCTTAAAAGGTGATTAACTATTCAGTATGGTTAGGTTGTAAACGCTTATGTTGTAAATTGTTAACGTAGTTTTGCATACGTATGTATGATGTAAATTAACACCAAACACTTATAGTGAATGCCAATAAAAATAACGGCCTAAGAAGTTGCAAACAGTGGACTTCTTCTTTTAATTAACCGTGTAAACAATATGTTAACAATACAAAAAAATCTGAGTAGCGTGTTTTACGCTATTCTTAGCTTACCCTCTACTGCGATGGGTTTTGCGCTTTCTGTTCAAATAGCCGCACTAAGTTGGATTTTAACAACACAATATGGGTTAGATATTCACGATGTTGGTTTTGTGTGGGCAGCCGGTCCCATTGCAGGCATTTTAGGGCAAGTGATTATTGGCATGCTTAGCGACAAAGTGTGGTTTTGGGGGGGGCGTCGGCGTCCATTTATATTAATTGGTGGCGTTTTCGCATCATTAGGGTTATTAGCGCTACCCAATATTGATGTTATTTCATCTTCATTGGAGATGGCGGGAATTCTCGGTGTTGCTATTACCGTCGCGTTAGCTCTCGACCTCTCCATTAATATTAGCTTCAACCCGACGCGCAGTATTATTGCTGATGTAACACCAGAAGGGCATGAGCGCACCAAAGGGTACACATGGATGCAAACGGTGTCTGGTACATTCGGTGTATTAGCCTATGCCATTGGCTCGTTTTGGAGTAACTATGCGCTGATTTATATTGGTGCGTTTTTAGTGTTAGTGTTTTCTGTTGTGCCTGTATTTTTCGTTACTGAATCGCGCCAACTTGCGCAAGACAACTTACCTTCCGATGATAAGCCCGCACAAACCGCTTCTTTAGGGCAAGGTTTTCTTATTATTCGCCCACTTTGGGGCTTTTTAGCCTATGGCATTTATGCTTTGGTTGCGCGTTTGTTTGATGTGCAATTTGATCACTTCTTTGTTGAAATTGTCTGTTTTATTGTGACGGTATTGTTTGTTGGCAAAACCTTGCTGGAAAAAGAAGGCGGTAGCAACCCGCATGTGGGCTTTCAAAAAGTGCTGGCGGCACACTCTTTTACCTGGGTTGGTATTCAATCCATGTTTATATACATGGTGGCCTTCTTAAAATATAACCAGCCTGACATTAGCGATGATGCTGTTGGTTCTATGGTCAATATCGGCTTCTTAATTCTGTCCTTAGTTGCCGCTATTTTGCCGGTTTTGGTTTTGCAACCTATCGCGAAAAGAAAAGGCAGCTTAGTCACTCACGCTGTCTGCATTGCATCGATGGCGTTGGGGTATTTTCTCTTGTCCGTGGTTGGGAGTCATTCAACGTTATTTTTTGTGGTGATGGCGCTATTAGGTATTGGTTGGTCGGCAACCATTAGTCTGCCTTTCGCCATCATGTCGCAGAAGGTAGCGCAATCTAAAATGGGTTTTTACATGGGGTTGTTTAACCTTTCTGTGGTGTTGCCGCAATTGGTTGCTAGTTTAGGGGTTGGCTTAGTAATGAGCCGAGCAGAAAACAAAAATGTCGTGTTTTGGATAGCAGCGCTATGCTTAGCGATTTCAGCCGTTAGCTGGTTTACCGTTTCGGATAAGCGTCAAACACAAGGGCGCGAAATTTAAATAATAAGAATACGGCTTTTGCATAAAGGCCGAGCAATAGGAGTAAAACATGCAGCGGACCAAACCCGAATTAAGCTTTTCGCAAATATTCAATATGTGTTTTGGTTTTATGGGGATTCAATTTGGGTTTGCGCTTCAAAATGCAAATGTCAGCCGGATTTTCGAAACTTTGGGAGCCGATTATAACAATCTGGCCATTTTGGCCATCGCCGCTCCGATCACAGGATTAATTGTTCAACCTATTGTGGGTCACATGAGTGACAACACATGGAACAAATTAGGTCGTCGTCGACCCTATTTTTTATGGGGGGCGTTAGCGGCGAGTTTAGCCCTCATCATCATGCCTAACTCCCCATATTTGTGGGTTGCTGCTGGTATGTTATGGATTATGGATGCTTCAATTAATGTTTCCATGGAGCCGTTCCGCGCATTTGTTGGCGATATGCTACCGAAAAAGCAACGCCCAACAGGCTATGCTTTGCAAAGCTTTTTTATTGGCATTGGTGGCACGGTTGCCTCCCTAATGCCGTATATCTTTGCGGAGTTTTTGGGAATTAGTAATACTGCTGGAGCGGGGGAGATCCCCGATACCGTAAAATATTCATTCTACCTAGGCGCGGTTGTGTTTTTAGCCGCAGTATGGTGGACGGTTTATTCAACGAAGGAATACTCGCCTGAAGAGCTAGAAGCCTTTGAAAAAGCAGAGCGAGAGTTTGAAGCGGCTTCTACGCCTGTGGTGCATGTTAAACGTAGTGCCGAAAAGTACACACAAGGCGCCATTCAGTGGACCGCAGTTGGTATTGTGTTAACCGCGATTATTGCCGCGTTTCAAGCGCACTTAGACAAACAATTGTTTATTCTTAGTGGCATGGTGATCTTTTTTGGTGTTGCCCAATTTGTGGCGGCGCAGTTTGCCAAATCGACGAAAAGTTCACACGGATTCAAAACCATGATGGACGACCTATTCGCTATGCCCGAAACGATGAAACAATTAGCATGGGTGCAGTTTTTCTCATGGTTCCCTTTGTTTGCAATGTGGATCTACAGTACGCCGGCGGTAACTTCTTATCATTATGGCAGTTCCGACCCTACCTCCGCATTGTACAATGAAGGAGCAAACTGGGTTGGCGTGTTATTTGGTGCATATAATGGCTTTACTGCTATTGCCGCTGTAGTTATTCCTATCCTCGTTAAGCAAACCAATCTTCGTGTGGCGCACTTCATTAATCTGCTGTTAGGCGGTTTGGGGTTAGCGTCCTATTTGATAATTGAGGACCCAGTTTGGTTGTTGGCATCCATGGTGGGTGTTGGTTTTGCCTTTGCGTCGATTTTGTCTGTGCCTTATGCGTTGCTCGCTAATGCCTTGCCAAATAATAAGATGGGGATCTACATGGGGATTTTTAACTTCTTCATTACGCTTCCCCAAATTCTAGCCGCCAGTATTTTAGGCTTCCTTGTTAGTCGTGTGTTCGACAATCAACCAATTTATGCGTTGTTAATTGGTGGAGTCAGCATGATATTAGCTGGTTTGCTAACGCTACGAGTGAAGGAAGCGCATTAAATCGTTTACTACAATAAGCATTGCTGGTGGACTAGGTTAAATCTTCTTCTAGAAGGTGTTCCTGTTCCTCAGTGATGTTTGGTGTTGCGGTTGAGCCACAAGAGCGTCGTGTTACTAACTCACCAGGAATGGAAATATTCTCAGCAGGTTGTTTATTAATGAGTTTAACCAGCGCGTCCACTAAATAACGGCCTGCCAGTTGTGTGTTTTGTCGGATCGTCGTGAGTGGAGGAGAGGTAAATTTAGAGAGTGGGATATTGTCGTAGCCAACAACGGCAACGTCATCTGGCACCCTGATGTCGGCTTCTTGCAGCGCACTCATAACGCCCACCGCTATCATATCGCTGGCACAGACAATGGCATCAAATTGCTCGCCAGATTCAATTAACGCTTTACCCACATTATAGCCCGAAGTTTCCGTAGAAATAGCATCCCAGTGGTGCGCGGTTTGGTTGGTATCGAGCACACCTGCATGGCATAACGCATCTTTAAATCCATTAAAACGATCCAGAAACTCTGGGCAACTGCTATTCGCCCCGCCAATAAAAACAAAACGTTGATGACCAAGCGCTAGCAAATGCTCAGTGAGCATGCGTCCACCGTTGTAGTTATCGCCGCCAATGGTAATGCCGGGTGAGGTGTCATTAATCGCGCCCCAGCGCACGAAGTGTGTGCTTTGTTGTACCAGTTTGTCGATTTTATCTTGATAGTTAACGAAGTCGCCATAACCTAACAAAATAATTCCATCGGCTTTGTGTGTATCTTCAAAATCAGCGTGCCAATCGTTACTAAATTGTTGAAATGAAATTAGTAAGTCATATCCTGCATCTGCGGAGGCACGAGTAATGCTTCCTAACATAGTTAAGAAAAAAGGATTAATTTTAGAGTCGTCTGAAGTGGGATCTTCAAATAACAACAAGGCAATCGTCTTGCTTTGTTGTTGCCGTAAATTACTGGCATTCTTATCGACTTTATAATTGAGCTGTTTTGCTATCTCTTTGATTTTATTGCGTGTCTCTATGCTAACCAAAGGGCTATTACGTAACGCCCGGGAAACGGTAGATTGCGAAACACCTGCCATGTGGGCTATGTCAAAAGAGGTTGCTTTGTCTTTCATTTTTTCTTACTACGATTTTGTTGTTTGAAGAAACAAAAATGTTAGAAATAACAAAGGGTGCATGAGCGAAAAACCAGTGCTTTGCTTCATTTTTTAGTTTTTATTTAAATTCTTGTAACACAAAGACAGCCCGTAGAGCAAAGAAAAATGAATATTTTGTTAATTGCCAAAGTCCACGTTTACCCTGATCTGTATCGTTTTATAGAATGTCGGAAAACCATTAAAATATTCTCATTTGTAAATATTGCTTTGATCCAACAAATCGTCGCTGACTTGTGATTAGCTAATGCGATATAATGTCGGCCTTTTGTATAACGACATTCTAACTTTAGGGGTTGCTGAATATGGCTGAGGTTGAATCCCGCCCAACCAATTTTATTCGTCAAATTATTGATAAAGATCTGGAAACAGGATTGCACTCCAGCGTACATACCCGTTTTCCACCAGAGCCAAATGGTTATTTGCATATTGGTCATGCTAAGTCTATCTGTTTGAACTTTGGTATTGCGCAGGACTATCAGGGAACCTGTAATTTACGTTTTGACGACACTAACCCTGAAAAAGAAGACATCGATTACGTTAACGCAATTAAGGAAGATGTTTCTTGGTTGGGGTATCAATGGGATGGTGAAGTCCGTTATTCATCGAATTATTTTGATCAGTTATTTGGTTACGCAAAAGAGTTGATCAACAAAGGCTTGGCTTATGTTGATTTTTCAACGCAAGAAGCCATGCGTGAAATGCGTGGCTCGTTAACCGAACCGGGGCAATTAAGTCCATATCGTGATTCGTCGCCAGAAGAGAATCTTGCGCTATTTGAAAAAATGGCGGCAGGTGACTTTAAAGAAGGCGAATGCTGCCTACGGGCGAAAATTGATATGGCTTCGCCTTTCATGTGTATGCGGGACCCAGTTATTTATCGCGTACGCTTTGCGCATCACCATCAAACGGGTGATAAATGGTGTATTTATCCGATGTACGACTTTACTCATTGTATTTCGGATGCCATCGAAAATATCTCACATTCATTATGCACATTAGAGTTTCAAGATAACCGTCGTTTATACGATTGGGTGATTGACAATATCAGCGTTGAAGCAACGCCGAAGCAATATGAATTTTCTCGCCTGAACTTAGAATACACGGTGCTGAGTAAGCGTAAGCTCATTCAATTGGTTGAAGAAAAGCACGTTTCTGGCTGGGATGACCCACGCATGCCAACCATTGCGGGAATTCGTCGTCGAGGTTATACGCCAACTTCTGTGCGAGAGTTTTGTTCGCGCATTGGTGTAACTAAGCAAGATAATGTTGTGGAAATGGGCGTTCTAGAGTCATGTATTCGCGATGATCTGAATGAAAATGCGCCACGCGCTATGGCAGTGCTTGAACCTGTGAAGCTTATTATTGAAAACTTCGAAGGCGATGTTGAGTGGTTAGATGCACCTAATCACCCCTCGAAAGAAGAAATGGGCACGCGCAAAATTCCATTTTCTAAAGAAGTGTGGATAGAAAAAGACGATTTCCGTGAAGAAGCTAATAAGAAGTACAAGCGTCTTGTTTTAGGAAAAGAAGTGCGTTTACGTAATGCTTATGTGATTAAAGCTGAACGCATTGAGAAAGACGAAAACGGTGAAGTAACTACCATTTACTGTACCTACGATCCAGACACTTTAGGTAAAGCACCTGCGGATGGACGTAAAGTCAAAGGCGTTATTCACTGGGTGGCGGCGAAGCAAGCAGTGCCTGCAGAATTCAGACTTTACGACCGTTTATTCAATGTTGAAAACCCAAATAAAGTAGAGTTAGCGGAAGCGTTGAACCCGAATTCATTAACCGTCATTCAAGGCTTTGTTGAGCCTTCGATTAAAGACGTGGAAATTGGCGTCGGTATGCAATTTGAGCGTACAGGGTACTTCTGTCGTGACAAAGATAGCTCTGAAGCATTGCCTGTTTATAATCGAACCGTTGCGCTACGTGATACGTGGGCGAAAATGGGCGAGTAATGAATCACTAGTGTTGTTTACTGGCTGCTTAATTGGTAATAAAAAAGAGTCCTTGATGGACTCTTTTTTTTGGTCGTTTGTTCGCATTAGCGCTTTACATCACAGGCTGACTATTGCGCTTTAATTGTTTTGCCTGTCACTGATTTGCTTTCATCGCTCATCAAGAAACTATATAGCGGCATTAATGCTTCTGGTGGAGTGACGCTTTCTCTGTCTTCGGCTGGGAAGGCTTTGGCTCGCATGGCGGTGCGCGTTGCGCCGGGATTGATACAATTGAACCGCAAAGGTGTGTTGCTGTATTCGTCTGCTAAGGTTTGCATCATCCCTTCAGTTGCAAATTTTGAAATAGCGTAAGTCCCCCAATATGCACGGCCTTGATTACCTACTCCAGAGGACGTGAAAATAACGGAAGCCGTATCTGCTTTTGTTAATGCAGGGAGTAGGGCTTGTGTCATTAAAAACGTGCTGTTGAGGTTGACCTGCATGACTTCGTTAAACTGTTTCTCCGAGATTTGCGCAAAAGGCTGAATATCGCCAAGTAGGCTTGCATTGTGAAGCACGCCATCTAATTTCCCAAATTGCGACTCAATGGTTGCGGCCATTTCTCGGTAGTGGCGTTGTGTTGCGCCGTTTAAATCAAGTGGAACAATAGCGGGTTCAGGTCCACCCGCTTGCATAATTTCATCATATACTTGCTCAAGCTTAGCGACGGTACGCCCCAAAAGAATGACGGTCGCACCTTGGCTGGCAAAGGTCAAACTTGCGACCTTGCCAATCCCATCACCTGCACCCGTAACCAAGATGGTTTTATTGTTTAATTCAATATCTTTTGGAATGTTAAAGTCGTGAATGCTCAGGGTCATAGTTACAAAATCTTATTTCAGGGAAGGTTACAAAAAATTATTCGTGCAGTTTAGCATTTATTTGTCGTTAACATTATTATTGATATTGAAATAACAAAGATTTCTCCGTGTTCGATGAATGTAAATTCAGATTAATGCCTGAGTGATCGGTGAAAGATAAGTAACAGCTAGTTTAGGTACTCCTTTTTCATTGCGAATAGAATATTGCCAAATGAGATTATTAAATTTACCGCGTGGTTGAGTTTAGTCTTTATACATGATGCTTACATTCAATTAACAAATCTTTGCAAATCTCTGTTATTGTCAATAAGATTAACGAAATTGAACTGGTCGTACATGTCGACCACTTTGTTAAAACACACTAATGAACACCGAAGAGCACATAGCCTCGTGAAGGATTATGGGTATTCCAAAGGTGGAAGAATAATTACAAGAGGATCCGGGGAATCATATGAAAAAATTGCTAGTTAGTTCTGCGATTGCTGCCACGCTGGGGTTGTCTGGCTGCGGAGGCGGCGGAGAAGCCCTCACCACAGTGCAGGAAGAAACACCCGATGTGAAGCCTTTTGCGCGCATCATTTTTGACCCAGCAAACGGAAGTCTAAATGTACCCAACGATTTGTTAACACTTCCCTCGGGTAACCTATTTGATTTTACGTTAGAAACCGAAGCGGATACATTTGACCCAGCTGATCCTCAGCAAGCGCTTGGCGTTTTAGATGGGTGGTCAACTCAACATCCTTTCGTTGTTAATATTAATTTACCAGATGGTTTAGAAATTGATGGTAACTCTGCTTCTATTCCGGGAGCTATCCGCCTTTTCGAAGCAACACAAGCACTAGAAGGAACGACTGCCACTTGTCAAGGCATAGCGGCTGCAATAGGTGCACCGGGTGTCCCCTGTGAAATTGGTGAAGAGCTGACGTTTGGGGCTGACTTTGTTACACAAAAAGTAGGCCCAGGAGCCGTATCTATTGTTCCTCTGAAACCACTTAAACCAGGACAAGGTTATGTACTTGTCGTTACTGATACCCTTCAAGACACTGAAGGCAAAGGTGTAAGAGGGTCTGAAACATGGGAACTGGTTCGCCAAGATATTGATACTTTACCTCTTGCAACCGATGCACAGCGTCAGATCCAAGGATTAGTCAATGCGATTGTTGACCCAATTGAAGCCTTAGGTGTGCCGCGTAGCAGTATTTCTTATGCAGCATATTTCTCAACACAGTCAGCAGGTGTTGTAGTTAACACTGTCAAGCAGTTACAAATTGGTGGTTTCGCTCAGGCGTTTGCAACGGCTCTAGCACAAGGGGCTGATCAAGCAACAGCCGCACAAGCTGCCGCACAGTTTTTACCTGTAGTACAAGTTAATGATGCGCCGGTCGATACCGCATTCGACGTATTAGCGCCGTCTTTACTAAGCCCTGAACAACTTGCTCAATTAGGTGCTGTAGGGCTAAATACATGTGACGGATTAATGGCCGCCCTAGCTAATCCAGCGGGTCCATTATTCCCAACAGCGGCTAGCACGTTTGCACAAGTCGGTTCTTTTTGTGCATCAAGCCTTAAAGCCGGTAGTGTAAACCTTCCACATTACTTGAGTACGACAAACCCTCTTGGTGACTGGTGGCGCGCAGCGTGTACTAACGGTGCAATGTTAAGATCATTGGGTGAGGAAACGGTTGGCAGTTTGGTCGCGGCTGATGCGGTTGGTCCAAACAACGATTTATGTCAGGCGGCTTCTGGTGGTCAATTACTTGATTTGAATTTGGCTGCTGTTGGCATCGACGATCCTCGTAATCTAACCAAGGTTAGCCCAGTGCCTGCGCGCTCGGGAACCAACCCTGATGGTACAGAAACCGTTTCTGTACAAGTAACCGTGCCAGACACTAACGTTGTTAATACGTTAGCGGCTTTAAGTGATAGTGTTAACCCAATTAGCAAACCTGAGTCAGGTTGGCCTGTTGTTGTGATTCAACACGGTATTACTTCCAAGAAAGAAGACGTATTGGCGTTGACGGGGTCATTATCATTAGCAGGTTTTGCAACCGTCGCAATTGACCACCCATTACATGGTAGCCGTGGTTACACTATCGATGGTGAAGTGATTAATGCTTCTTCAGGGTTTGGTGGTTCGCCAACGGATTACTTGAACTTAAGTAGTTTGGTGACAGCTCGCGACAACTTGCGTCAAAGTATTGTGGACACTTTAGGCTTGCGTTTAGGTTTGAATGCGGTTGTTGACTTAACCGGCGGCTCAGTCGATTTAGACGAAAATAACGTTTACTTCGTTGGTCAAAGTCTGGGGTCAATTACAGGCATCGGTACAGTTGCTAACGCAAACAACACACTAGGTGGCGACTTATCTGCATTTGATGGTATGTATGAGTTTAAAGCGGCAGTGTTATCTGTACCAGGTGGCGGTATTGCTTCCTTCCTACTTGATTCTCCATCGTTTGGCCCATTGATTAAAGGTTCGTTGTTGGCAGCTTCTTCAACAGACTTCCAGGCATTCCTAGGTCAATTTGCTCAGCAAAATGGTTTATCTCCAGAGCAGGCTCTAGTACCCGCATTCCAAGCATTTGTAGAGAACTTAAATGCACAGCAGTTGGCTGAAATTAACAGCACGTTCTCATCATTTGCTTTCGCTGCACAAACTATTATTGATGCAGGCGACCCTAACAATTATGCAGCATTGCTAGCGTCTAACACGCCTATCCTTGTGCATGAAGTTGTGGGTGGGGGAACCAATGATGATGGCTCTACTGCTTTACCAGACCAAGTGATCCCTAACACTGCGGCTGTGCCTCTTGCTGGTACGGAACCTCTTGCGGCGTTAATGGGTTTGCAGGGTGTTAGCTCAACGACGCAAGGTAGCGGCTTGGTTCGCTTTATTGCGGGTGGGCATGGTTCATTATTAAGCCCAGCAGATAGTTTGGCTGCAACAACAGAAATGCAGTTGCAAACCATCACCTTCTTGGCAACACAAGGTGAGACAATTGCGGTAACTGATACAAGTGTTGTCGCTAACTAATTGTTTTAAATTTACATAGAAATAAGCCGGGGATTCATTCCCCGGTTTTTTTTTGCAAATTTGCCCATATTATTGGGGGAGCAGAATTATCAAATAGGGGATTACCTTGGAATTTTTATCTGAATACGGGATGTTTCTATTAAAAGCGGTCACGATTGTTGTGGCGTTATTACTGGCGGTGGGCGGTATTATTGGCTTGGCGTCAAAACAGAAATTACAAAAAGGCGAGTTACAGATTACGTCTTTATCGGATGCATTAGCGGATACGGAAGCGCAGGCAAGAGAAGCAATATTATCCAAAGATGAATTGAAGGCTTGGCGCAAGGCTCAGAAAAAAGCCAGTAAAGACAACAAAGCGCAATCGGACTCAGGCAAAATTTATGTGATTGATTTTAAAGGCTCCATGGATGCGCACGAAGTAGAAAGTTTGCGTAACGAGGTTTCAACGGTCATTAACTTAGCAGAAGAAAAGGACGAAGTGCTACTGCGTTTAGAAAGCCCCGGAGGAGTCGTTCATGGGTACGGATTAGCGGCTTCTCAACTACAACGATTACGAGATCACAATATTCACCTAACTGCCAGTGTGGACATGGTTGCAGCGAGTGGCGGTTATATGATGGCTTGTGTCGCCAATAAAATTATTGCTGCCCCGTTTTCTATTTTGGGTTCCATTGGCGTGATTGCCCAGCTACCAAACTTTAATAAATTATTGAAGCATAACCATATCGAATTCGAACAACACACCGCAGGTGACTTTAAGCGCACTGTGACCATGTTTGGTGAAAACAATGACTCCGGTAGAGAGAAGTTTAAACAAGAGCTAGAAGAGATACATGAAATGTTTAAGACATTTGTTTCTTCTCATCGCCCAGAACTGGATATAAAAAAGGTTGCTACAGGGGAAACGTGGCATGGCACTAAGGCTAAAGATGTCGGCTTGGTTGATGATATTCAAACCTCAGATGATTTCTTATTAAAGCATTTCCGAGATAAACCTATATTCAAAGTAGAATATAGAAGAAAGCCCACTATGGCAGAAAGGCTGTCAAACTCTGCATCATTAACAATTAACGGCGTATTATCAAAGCTTTGGGAGAAGAACCAAACGAAAGTGTAATGCTGTTTTGTAGAATTATAAAAGGCGCTGAAGAAGCGCCTTTTTGGTTTTAGTGACCTACATTAATATCGATTATGTTATCAGGATTTGATCTCTTCGTTTGATTCGAAGTGTTTGAAGTCGACATCTTCGTCACGATCTCCTGCATTAGGATCATTATAAACATCAAGGTCGATTTGCTTTTCAGACTTGGCAACAACCGTGGCCACTGTGCAATCTCCAGTGACATTAACGGCCGTGCGTGTCATATCAAGTAGACGGTCAACACCAATGATGAGTGCGATTCCTTCAACGGGTAAATTAACTTGCTGTAAAACCATGGCTAACATGATGAGACCCGCAGAGGGGACGCCTGCTGTTCCAACTGATGCCAAGGTGGCGGTTAGAATGACCATTAGATAATCACTAACTGATAAATCTACACCGTAAACTTGAGCAATAAACACGGTTGCACAGCCTTGCATAATGGCAGTGCCATCCATGTTAATGGTTGCGCCAAGCGGAATAGTAAATGATGCCACACCATTTTTAATCCCCAGCTTACGTTGAGCCGTTTCTAATGTAATGGGTAAGGTTGCACTGCTGCTGGCTGTCGAAAAGGCAAACATCGCCGCTTCTCTGACTTTTCGCAGCAACATCACTGGGCTTAACCCTGCAAAAATACGCAAAATGAGGGGATACACCACTAATGCGTGGGTGATAAGTACAGCAACCACTAGCAGGAAGTATTTAATCAAGCTAAGGATGGTGTCTAATCCAATGGTAGAGAATAGCTTCGCCATCAAAGCATAAACCCCATAAGGTGCAAAATTCATGATGATGGTAATTAAGCGCATGATGACGTGATTAACATCTTCAAAAAAGTTACCAAGACGTTTTCCCGCTTCACCAGACATTGCCATTGCAACGCCAAACAATAGTGCAAAGACAATAACTTGCAACATGCTAGCGTTTGCCATTGCGCTAATTGGGTTAGAAGGCACCATGTTAATAATGACTTGTGCTAGCGAGGGCGGTTCTTTTGCTGTAAAGGTTGCATCGGTGGTTAGGTCGAGACCTTCACCGGGAGACACAAGTAAAGCAATCGTAATAGCTAATGTGATAGCAATTGCTGTTGTAATAATGTATAGCGCAATGGACTTTCCGCCTAAGCGGCCAAGTTGACTAGGTTCGCTTAAATTACAGGTGCCGCAGACTAACGAAACGAAAACTAAAGGCACAACCATCATCTTCAAACTAGAGATAAATACTTGACCAATAACGTTAAAAATACCATCAACGAAAAATCCATACGTTGAAAATTCGGCACCAAGTAGGCTAAAAGTTAAATCTCCGCTATCATCGAAAGCGAGTTGAAGCAAAAAGCCAGTGAGTATGCCTAAGACCATACCGACGAAGATTTTGCTCGTTAAGGAGAGAGAGTCAAAAGAGGCTTTCATATTAATAAGTTGCTTAATTTTTGTTGTTTCAATTAGCGTAACAATTTTGCTATTGAACCTGAACTAAAAATTAAAATTAAAATCAAAAGCATGGGGATGACGCCAGTGACCACTCAGCAATATTATTCTCGATTAATCCGTTCTCAGTTAATCCACAAGTGCCGACAAATCTTGCTTCTCACTCTTCTCGCCATGCTTTCGGCCTGTGGTGGTGGAGGGAGCATTTCCCGCGATGACTCGCCTAACCCGGGAGCCCCTGATGAATCGCTGCAAATTGAGTTAAGCATTGTGAGTCAAGCAACTGGGGAAGAAAGCAATGACTTAAATGCTTCCAACCCGCTTCGGGTATTGGCAGTTGTTACGAATGCTTCTGGTGATGTAATATCCGATGAAGTGGTTCAATTTAGCTTCACTCAAGATGACTTAGCGGTATTTGACCCTGCAACAGGTTCGGCGCTAACTAACGCCCAAGGGCAAACGAGTATTGATGTGTTAGTGGGTGAGCAAGCCGGTGCTGGAAAAGTGGTTGCTACCTTGAATTCAGGCGATAGTGCTGAAGTTGGTTTTGTTTCTGCTGGCAGTGATACCCAAGCGCCTGTGACACCTTCAAGTCTTGAGTTATTTGCCAGTGCTATTCAGTTATCATCAAGTGGTTCAGAGCAAATAGAACTTATTGCATTGGTAAAAAATGCACAGAATATTTTGCTCGAAAACATTGATGTGACATTCTTCTCAGAATCCGGTGAATTGCAAGTAACACAACCAACTACAGCTGCTGATGGCACGGCTCGTGCGGTATTATCTTCTCAAACCGATCCAGAAAATCGAACTTTTGCTGTGTCTGCGCAAGTTGGCGATTTGATTCAATCCATTGATGTTCAAGTGGTTGGCACAGAAGTTAGAGTAAATACTCCTGCGTCAGTCATTCTAAACGATACGGCTGAAGTTACGATTTCCGTTGTCGACTCTGATGGCACAGGCATTGCCAATGAAGTCGTTGCGGTTTCCTCTGCAAATGGAAATGGCATCAGTAATACATCCCCTAGAACCGACGAAACCGGACAAATTACCATCAATTACACTGCGCTTAACCCCGGTGTTGACGTGATTACAGCAACAGCACTTAATGCGACTGGTGTTGGTAATTTAACCGTTCAGCAAGACCAATTCAGCTTTTCGAGCGTGCCAACAAACGACATTCCACTGAATACTGACGCGGAGCTAGTGATAACTTGGTTAAGAGCTGGAGAACCTTTTGCGAACGGGTTTGTCACTTTAACGACAACCCGAGGGATGTTGTCGCAGTCACAATTAATTAGCGATGCAAATGGGCAAGTGAGAGTTAACATTCAAAGTAGTAATGCAGGCACCGCAACGATATTAGCTCAAGGGGATGACACTCTAGGCACCATTGTTAACGCCAGAAGCAATGTAGAGTTTATTGCCTCACAAGTGGACAACATCTTGATAGAAGCGAGTCCTAAATCTATAGGGCCGGATGGTCAGAAAAGCACCATTACCGCAGTGTTGCGGGACCCATCGGGCAACCTTGTTAAAGGTAAAACCGTTAATTTCACAGCGGATGATGTGAGTGGTGGTAGTATTTCTCCCGCCTCTGTAGTGACGGACAGTAACGGTATAGCGTCAACGGTTTATACCTCGAACACGGTTACAAGCGAAGACGCCATTACCATTACCGCCACGGAAGCAGAATCTAATATTCAAGCGTCAACAAACTTAACTGTAGGTGATAGAGCCTTATTCATTACCCTTGGTACAGGCAATCGCATTGAGATTGTAGATGATGCCACCTATTTGAAACGTTTCTCGGTATTTGTGACGGACGCCAATTCCAATCCGGTATCTGATGTTGACCTAACCGTCAGCGGCACTCCGGTAAAATACACGGAATTATTAGACCCTAACGCAGAACCGGGCGACGCCAATTACCAAGTGATCCGCGCGGCATATAATAAAGGTTATTGGTCAGCGTTCCCAAGTGCAGAGGCATTTGAATTCTGGGTACCGGTACACACCTTTGGTTGTGCCAATGAAGACATCGACGATGATGCCATTCTTGATCCCGAGGAAGACGTCAACGGTGATGGCAACATTTCTCCGGGGAACGTTGTCGCGATAGATGGCAATATCACCACCGATGAAAATGGGCAGGCTATTGTTGAACTGCGTTACCCGAAAACGTTTGCAGCTTGGGTGACGATTAAAGTAGCGGTGAGCACTAGCGTAGCGGGTTCGGAATCGAGAGTGAGCCAGTTTTATACACTTGGCGCGGCATCAAGCGATTTAGCAATAGAAGATGTGCGCCCGAATGTGAATCCGTTTGGTGATGGTCGTAACTTTGTAGATGACCCTGCTAACCCAGGTTCGCTTATCGACGATGGCTCCGGTTTAACCTGCACTAACGTATTGTAAATCCCTTGAGGTGTCACCTTTTATACTCCAATCTGTCTATAATTGAATGATGAAAAGAGACAGGTTGGAGCATAGTAAGAGCATGCAAAATCTTGAGCAGGCGGAATTAGCCAAGTTAGTTTCAGAAACTAAACGCAATGATGCCGAGCGGTTAAAGTTCGATAAAGAACGCGTCGAAATAGAGAGTCGCTTATCACAAAAGTGGTGGAATTTACCTTTTACTGGGTTAATTCAGGCGGCGATAGGCGGTATTGTTGCAGGTGCTTCCGTTTACGCCGTAACCTTTGGTGGATATTTGTCCAAGGCAGAATCGGTATCGAGGGTGAATTATGCGAGGGAATCGGGGATGTCGGATGACGCATATTCGTGGTCGTCTACGCGCTGGGGTGACAATATTATTGCTCAATTTTTACCCTAAGTTATTTATTGTAGAATAAAAAAACAGAGGTCAAAACCTTAAGCAATTTTGCAAAGATGCAAGTGCAATCTAAGTTGACTGCGCTTGCATCGTGCTTCTATCTGCTGCGAACTAGACGCGTTGGAAAGGGTAAACTGAACCAATCTTCAAAATTTGCGTGAGTTCATCTAGTGCCGTTCTGGACTCGATTAGCAAAGTGGGATCGGACAAGTCAGCAACACTTAATTCTTCACGGTAATGCTTATTCACCCAGTTTGTGAGTTTGGCGTATAAGGTATCGTTCATCAGGGTGTTTGGGTTAACTGCATCAAGCTCCTGCTCGGTAAGCGCAACACGTAAACGTAAGCATGCTGGACCACCGCCATTTCTCATACTCTGTTTTACATCAAAGTAATGCACTTTTTTAATCGGGGTATCAAGGGTCACTAACTCACTCAAATAACGTGAAACGGACTCGCTTTCTTCGCACTCAGTAGGCGCGATAATTGCCATTTCACCATTAGGTAGCGTGATGATTTGCGTGTTAAACAAATAGGTGCGAACAGCTTCTTGAACTGATACTGCCTCGGTAGATACTTTAATAAAATGCAGCAGCCTGTCGCCAAATTTCTCCTGAATTTCTTGCAACTTGGCTTCTGTATCGAAGAAGGCTTGCTCGTGATAGAAAAGCACATTTTGGTTGCCCACAGAAATGACATCGTTGTGGAAAACACCTTGGTCAATCACTGCCGGATTTTGCTGCATATAAACCACATTTTCATCGCTCAAGCCGTGTAAACGCGCAATGGCTTGGCAAGCTTCAAAGGTTTGTCTGGCGGGGTATTTGGTTGGTGCAGGTTTTGATTGGTCGAAGGCATGGCGACCGTAAACAAATAGCTCAACGCCTTCTTGTCCGTAATCGTGGCAAAGACGAGTATGATTGGCAGCACCTTCATCGCCAAAATGCTCGTTGTCTGGTAAATGTTTGTGATGCGCAAAATGCTTGCTGTCACTAAACGTACCTTGCAGAATTCGGCCCGTTACCTCTGGTTCAAGAGAGCGGTGAAACTTATTGGTTAAGTTTGCTGGGGTGAAATGAACCTTTCCATCGGCTGTGTCGGCACTTGGTGACACAGTTGCCGCATTTGCTGTCCACATACTAGACGCTGAACAACACGCCAAATGCACCTCTGGGGCTTTCTCTGCTGCCGCTTTTAATACGTCGGCGTCGCTGCCAGAAAAACCTAAACGACGCAGCATGTGAATATCTGGGCGTTCTTGTGGAGCGAGTACGCCTTGCGCCATTCCCATATCTGCCAGAGCCTTCATTTTGCCCAATCCTTGAAGTGCTGCTTGCTTAGGGCTGCTTTTGGCATTGGCATTATTTAGCGAGGCGACGTTGCCAAATGACAGACCTGCGTAATTGTGTGTAGGACCAACTAATCCATCAAAATTTACTTCGCGGTTTTTCATTAACATTTCTCCTACAAATACCTGAGCAAAAGTGCTTGGTTCGATGTGCTGCGTCTTAAAAACGCGAGCAGAATATACGATTTTTTTGTTAACTGCCAATTGCACAAGCCACTAACTTCAAGGGATTCGTGGGTTTTTATACATAACTATAAAGAAGAACTTGTTTTCTATTCACTTTGAAGATATATCTTTAAAAAAGGATAATAAGTAACAGCCATTAACATTTCCGGCTCCTATCCCCCCAATCCCAAGCAGAATAAGGTTTAGCAAACGAATATGGCAAAGTCTCTGGTAATTGTAGAGTCACCGGCAAAAGCAAAGACAATAAATAAATATTTAGGAAAGGATTTTATTGTTAAATCCAGTGTTGGTCACGTTCGTGACCTGCCTAAGAAGGCTCTTGGCAAAGCGCCAGCGAAGAAAACAGCAAAAGAATTAAAAACGTACTCAGAGACAGAAAAAGCGGAATACCTACGCAAACATGAGTATGCCAAACTAGTCGACCGTATGGGAATTGATCCTGAAAATGACTGGGAAGCACACTATGAAATCATGGAAGGTAAAGAAAAAGTTGTTAACGAGTTAAAGAAGCTAGCAAAAAGTGCTGAGCATGTTTACCTCGCAACGGATTTGGATAGAGAAGGGGAAGCCATTGCTTGGCACCTCAAATCGCTTATTGGCGGAAAAGATACGCAATTCCATCGTGTGGTGTTTAACGAGATCACCAAAAATGCCATCAAAGAAGCGTTTGAACATCCCGGCGAGCTCAATAATGAAAGGGTTAACGCCCAACAGGCTCGTCGCTTCTTGGACCGCGTTGTGGGTTTCATGTTGTCTCCGTTGCTTTGGAAAAAAGTGGCAAGAGGTTTATCCGCAGGGCGAGTTCAATCGGTTGCAGTAAGGCTCGTTGTTGAACGCGAGCGAGAAATCAAAGCTTTTACTCCAGAAGAGTTCTGGGATATTCACGCCGATTTGAAAAACGCTAATCAAACCGAGCTTAGAATGCTGGTCAATAAGCATTTGGGTAAAGCGTTTAAACCAAAAAACAAAAATGAAGCGGATGTTGCCGTTTCTGCATTAAATGCCGCACAGTATGAAGTGTTGTCTCGGGAATCGAAGCCAACACAAAGCAAACCTTCTGCGCCTTTCATTACCTCAACTTTGCAACAGGCAGCAAGTTCTCGATTGGGCTTTGGAGTAAAGAAAACCATGATGATGGCGCAGCGTTTATACGAAGCTGGTCACATCACCTATATGCGTACCGATTCAACCAATTTGAGCGCGGATGCGGTTGCCAGTTGTCGAGAATATATCACTGACAACTTCGGTGGAAACTATCTACCGGAAAAGCCAAACGTCTATGGAAGCAAAGAGGGCGCACAAGAAGCTCACGAAGCTATTCGCCCCTCAAACGTCATAGTGCATTCCTCATCGTTAAAAGACATGGAGAGAGACGCACAGCGCCTCTATGACCTTATTTGGCGTCAGTTTGTGGCTTGTCAGATGGTTCCTGCCAAATATGACGCCACCACAATCTTGGTGAAAGCCGGTGATTATGAACTGACCGCGAAAGGTCGTGTGTTGAAATTTGATGGTTGGACTCGGGTTCAAGAGCAAGTCAAACGTAAAGGCGATGAAGATACCACGTTGCCTGATGTGAAAGTGGGTGAAATGCTTAATTTAAATCAGCTTGATCCTAAGCAGCACTTCACCAAACCACCGGCACGTTTTAGTGAAGCCGCGTTGGTTAAAGAGCTTGAGAAAAAGGGTATCGGGCGTCCATCTACATACGCCAGCATTATTTCGACAATTCAAGATCGTGGTTATGTTCGCCTTGAAAATAAACGCTTTTATGCGGAAAAAATGGGCGAGATTGTAAGCGACCGTTTGCTTGGCAATTTCTCCGATTTGATGAGTTATGATTTCACCGCAAATATGGAACACCATCTGGATGAAATCGCCGAAGGTAAGCTGCATTGGAAGGCGGTCCTGAACGATTTCTACGAAGATTTCTACAACAAGTTGTTAAGTGCTGAAAAAGATCCTGAAGAAGGTGGTATGCAATTAAATCAGGCAATTGAGACTGATATTGCGTGTACTTCTTGTGGTCGTCCAATGAATATTCGTACCGCGTCAACGGGCGTATTTCTGGGATGTTCTGGCTTTAATTTGCCGCCGAAAGAACGTTGTACCACGACAATGAACTTAACGCCGGGCGAAGAAGCGGTGAGTGCAGATGACGAAGAGTCAGAAACCGAAGCACTACGCCAGAAAAAACGCTGTCAGATATGCGGCACAGCAATGGATAGCTATCTGGTAGACGAGACCCGTAAATTGCATATTTGTGGTAATAGCCCAACATGTCCGGGTGTGTTGGTTGAAAAGGGCACATTTAAAATTAAAGGCTACGATGGACCGATTATCGAGTGTGATCGATGCGAATCCGACATGGAGTTGAAAAACGGTCGTTTTGGCAAATACTTCAAATGCACTAACGAAGCCTGCGCTAACACGCGCAAATTGTTGAAAAATGGTGAAGTTGCGCCACCAAAGTGTGACCCTGTAGATTTACCAGAATTGCCCTGTACTAAGTCTGATGCACACTTTGTTTTGCGTGATGGCGCGTCAGGTATATTCCTTGCGGCTCATGACTTCCCGAAATCAAGAGAAACGCGAGCGCCTTTGGTTGCGGAGTTAAAGCGTTTCCGTGATCGCCTGCCAGAAAAGTTGGTTTACCTAGCGGATGCACCGGAAAAAGATCCAGATGGCAATCAAGCGATTGTGCGCTTTAGCCGTAAAACCAAGCAGCAGTATGTGATGACGGAAAATGAGTCGAAGAAAGCAACTGGATGGGCAGCTTGGTACACAGATGGAAAGTGGACGGTTGAGGATAAGCGTAAGAAGAAATAGTGTTTCTATTACTTCTTTGATGTAGAGAAAAAGCAGCTTAATCGCTGCTTTTTTTGTGCTTTAAAACAGTCCTTATCAATCACGTGTTACAAGCCAAAAGCAATTTACCGCAAACTCACTGTGAATACTTCCCTGCGGCTAAGGATTCGTGCTTAATTCTCTTTAGAGGGGGAAAACTATCGAGACGCTTTCAGATTCATAAGAGTCAAGCAAGCAACTTCTGTGTAGCGTTGCAATTAATTTGGTCCTAGATTGAATTATCTATAGATGGTTGTTTAAAAAACCAATAAAAAAGGGACCGAAGTCCCTTTTACTACATTGATTAACAATTAGTTAAGTTTGGGTTTAAGCCGCTTTAGGTTTTGACTTTGATTTTGTCGCAGGTTGCACGCCAGCGACCAACTCTTCAGGAGCAAAGTCATCAACATTAACCACTTGTAAGCGTTCTTGTTCTGCTTTACGCAACAATTCAGCTTCTTTTTCGTTAATAACCCCAAGCTCTAAACCTTTATCAGCCACTAAGTTAAGCTGAGTAAAGGGAAGCTTTTCGTTTGCTGCTTTACATACTTTGTCAAATAATGGCTCAGCTTCTAAGATATCTTTTAATGCCACTTCTAATAAACCAAATGGATTATTGTCATTAAACGCATGATATTGGCCTTGGCCTAGACGAGTACGTGATTCACACGGCGTTTGTAAGATACCCGCAATTTTATGATCTAGCTGATCACTAGGCTTCTTATAGCTACGACCAAATGGCATAAGCAATACTTTTAATGTTTTACCAAGAGCTGCAATTGGGAAGTTATCCAACAAGTCGATAATCGCGGTTTCAGCCTGATATAAAGAGTCTTGCATCGCCCAGTGCATTAGCGGTAAATCGTCATGTTGACGGCCTTCGTCATCGAAACGTTTCAATGTTGTTGAGCCAATAAAGATGAAACTAAGCACATCGCCTAAACGTGCTGAAATACGCTCTTTACGCTTCAATTCACCGCCAAGTACCGCCATTGATAGGTCGGATAACAAGGCAAGGTTTGAGCTTAAACGCGTCATGGCTTGATAATAGGGTTTTGTCTGGTCACTGTAAGGCGTGCTAACCAAACGATGACCACCTAAGCCAAACCACACACTGCGGGCAAAATTGCTTACAGCAAAACCAATGTGACCGAATAGCACTTTATCGAATTCATCAATTGCTTGATGCTTATCGCTAATGGCAGACGCTTGGATTTCTTTTAACACATAAGGGTGACAACGCATTGCGCCTTGACCGTAAATCATCATGTTACGCGTTAAGATGTTCGCACCTTCAACGGTAATGGCAATTGGCGCACCTTGATAGCCACGGCCTAAATAGTTGTTGGGGCCTAACATAACGCCCTTACCGCCATGAATATCCATTGAATGTGTCACTACTTGGCGCATTTTTTCAGTCATATGGTATTTGGCAATAGCAGAAATAACAGAGGGCTTTTCACCAAGATCGACACCTTTAGTGGCGAAGCGGGTAACGGAATCCATCATGTAAGCATTGGCACCAATATGGCCTAACGCTTCCTCGATACCTTCCATTTTACCGATAGGCAGTTTGAACTGACGACGGATACGTGCATAAGCCCCTGTTGCTAAAGCAATTGCTTTTACGCCGCCCGCAGAGTTTGATGGCAAGGTAATCGCGCGGCCAACGGACAAACACTCAACAAGCATACGCCAGCCTTGTCCCGCCATTTTTGCGCCACCGATGATGAAATCAAGCGGTACGAAAATGTCGTTGCCACGAATAGGGCCGTTTTGGAAAGGTACGTTTAGTGGGAAGTGGCGGTTGCCGATATCCAAGCCTTCTGTAGAGGCGGGGATTAGTGCACAAGTGATACCAATTTCTTTTTCGTCGCCAAGTAGGCCGTCTGGGTCAACCAATTTGAAGGCTAGGCCAACAACGGTTGCCACAGGAGCAAGGGTGATGTAGCGCTTGTTGAAGGTTAACTTCATGCCAAGCACTTCTTTGCCTTCCCATTCGCCTTTACAGACAACTCCTAAATCAGGAATTGCGCCTGCGTCAGAGCCCGCTTCTGGGCTTGTTAAAGCAAAACAAGGAATTTCTGAACCGTTCGCAAGACCTGGAAGGTAATGCTGCTTTTGTTCCTCTGTACCGTAGTGTTGGAGTAACTCACCCGGGCCTAAAGAGTTAGGCACACCAACGGTACTTGCGAGTACGCTGCTTACACCTGAAAGCTTCTGCAATACACGCGACTGAGCGAAAGCCGAGAATTCTAAACCACCAAATTCTTTTTTGATAATCATTGCGAAGAATTTATGGTCTTTAAGATACTGCCAGACTTCTGGAGAAAGGTCTGCACGCTTATGAGTAACGTCCCACTCATTGACCATGCCACAGACTTCTTCAACTGGACCGTCTAAAAACGCCTGTTCTTCTGCTGATAAACGCGCTTCTGGGATAGAGTGAAGATTGTGCCAGTTAGGGTTTCCGCTGAAAATTTCACCGTCCCACCATACTGTACCTGCATCTATAGCGTCTTTTTCTGTGCTAGACATTTCGGGCATTACCTTGCGGTATGCTTTCAATGCTGGCGCAGTTAAATATTGCTTACGAAGCGAAGCTGTGTTGAGAGGTACTGCAATGGCTAAAAAGACCAACCAACCTAAAAAGCCCACTACGTCGGCTGAGGTGCCAATAAGCATCCACAGTGCTACCGCGGCAGTGGCATTAAATAACTTGATTCTGAAGTAGCTGCTTACACCCAGAAGTGCAACCAATACCAATAACCAGACTAAGATGTGCATAATCACTCCAATGTTAAAGGATTCTTAACCAGATAAGGTTGTCCTGATTTCGTGACTATAATGTATCTAAAAAAAGTAAAAATTCAAACAGGTGTTTAAGTGTTTTTTGAGGTAACACAGTTTTTGTTCTTAACTTATTGAAATTAATAACGAATTATTATTCTATTTTGCTTCACTTTTACCGAGCTTTATTTGCAGATTGAATAAATAGTCAATTATTGTGGGTTAATGGTGAAGAGGAGCGTTTTTCAACGTGCAGTGAAACTTCGAGGCCGTGGTTGCCAATTGGTGTTGAGCAACTGAAACAAGGAGGGGAAGCCAACAGAATATAAATGCTTATCTATTGGCTTAATCGTCCGGCTATTTATTTTGGGTAAAGGTCGATAATTGAATATCGCCTTGCTCGTTACCGTCTTTAAATTGCTGCAAGCGCACCATTAGGTAATTAAGCTTAGGGGCGAACCAACTATAGGTAACACGAGAACTGTTTTGACGAATGGTTTTTACTTTTAAGGCTTTTAGCTCGCCGAAAGGAAGCGTTAATGTTTCTTCACCTTCCACCTTAAATGCATAATGTTTTTTTTCGCCGCGATAATTAATTAAATCAAAATCAAATTCTGTTTTACCCTGACTTAACATTTTCTGTGCGGATAGCCTGTACAGTTGGTTATCAAGTTCACCTTGCCATGCAAGATCGGGTTTGTTATCCATTTTTACTTTCGATTGGCTGGCATCGAAGCTTGCATTTAGGTTGCTGTCTTTAAATGTGCCTTTTTTGGTAAACGCGTATTTGACCGGTGTAAGCTTATTGTCTTGAATAATAAACTCGCTAATCTCTTCACGTTTATCGTAAATAAGAAATAATGAGGCGTCGCTGTAGAATCGCAGTTTGAATTTGCTGTCTGCCAGTTTGTTGAGTTCTAACTCAGCGAATCCAATTTCTGAACCGTTTCGGTAGGCCACATATTTAGCGTAGAAAGGGTCGAGGAGTTGCGCCTGTGCGCTAAAGCTTGCGCCTAAAAACGCTAATACAACCAACCCAAACTTGGAAAAGCGAGCTAAGCGCTTGATTAAACTAATGGATTGTTCAGGTTGTGTATGGAGGAAGGTCAGCAATGTTTAGCTCCTTATTATCGAAATAAACTCGGTTATCTAGCATACTTAATCTGCCTTCACAGAACCACTTTATTGCTTGAGGATAGATAATATGCTCTTGCTTATGGACTTTTTGCTGTAACGACTCAGCGCTATCGTCGGCTTCTACATCCACTTTCCCTTGAATAATAACAGGGCCTTCATCCAGTGCAGGGATCACAAAATGTACACTGGCGCCATGTTGTTTTACACCTGCATCTAAGGCTCGTTGATGCGTGTGCAAGCCTTTGAAATCAGGTAATAAGGAAGGGTGAATGTTGATGAGCTTGCCACGATAGTGATACACGAAATCGTCGCTTAAAATACGCATGTATCCTGCTAATACTACAAGATCTGGCTGATAGGCGTCTATTTGCTCTGCGATTTGCCGATCAAACTCTTCTCGCGCCTGACCTTTTTGAAAGGGGATTACATGAGTTGCAATTCCCGCATTTTGGGCTCGCTGGAGCCCAAAAGCGTTGGCTTTATTCGAGATAACTGCGCTAATTTTGGCAGGAAATCGAGTCGTATGGATTTGGTCGATAATGGCTTGCAAATTAGAACCACTACCTGAAATAAGTACGACGATGGACTTCATTTAACTTCTTATCTCAACTTGTTCTTGGTCATCGGCAGCCGTTTCAATTTCACCCAACAACCACGCGGTTTCGCCTAGTTCATTCAGTTGATTGATAATGGCGTCAGCTTCGTTTTCTGGAGCAACAATGACTAAGCCAACACCGCAGTTAAAGGTGCGATACATTTCGTACTCAGTGACGTTACCCTTTTCTTGCAACCAGTTGAAAATCTCTGGCCACTGCCAACTTGAGCCGTCAACAACCGCTTTGGCGTTGTCTGGTAATACGCGTGGAATATTTTCCCAGAAGCCGCCACCGGTAATATGAGAAATGGCATGAACCTTGGCGTTTTCAAGCACTTTTAAAACAGACTTAACATAGATGCGAGTCGGTTCTAACAGGTGTTCAGCAATACTTTTGTCTCCGAGCATGGATTGTGCATCTTCACCGCTGACTTCTAATATTTTTCTGATCAGTGAGTAGCCATTGGAGTGCGGGCCGCTTGAGGCTAACGCAATAATTTTATCGCCCGCTGCGACTTTTGAGCCGTCGATAACGTCATCAGCTTCAACCACGCCCACGCAGAATCCTGCAATGTCGTAATCGTCGCCGTGGTACATGCCCGGCATTTCTGCGGTTTCTCCGCCAATCAATGCACAACCTGCGTATTCGCAACCTTGGCCGATACCCGAGACCACTTTTGCAGCTACATCAACATTCAATTTTCCTGTTGCGTAGTAGTCAAGGAAAAATAGCGGTTCTGCACCTTGTACGATTAAATCGTTAACACACATCGCAACCAAGTCGATGCCAACACCAAAGTGTTGCTCTAAATCCATCGCTAAACGCAATTTTGTTCCAACGCCATCTGTGCCTGAAACTAACAGAGGTTTACGGTACTTTTCTGGAATAGCACATAATGCGCCGAATCCACCTAAACCGCCTTTTACTTCCGGGCGTGAGGTGCGTTTACTAACGTTTTTAATTCTTTCGACTAATTGATTGCCCGCGTCGATGTCGACACCGGCGTCTTTATAACTGAGTGAGGTAGGAGGTGTTGCCAAGGTACTTCTCGCATACAGATGATTGATTAATTTCAGGTGCGAATTATAGCGACATATCTTTAATTTGGGTATGCCAGTAAGCATAACAACCGCAAGATTTTGCTATTAATTAAACAAATCAAAAAGAAAGGGTGATCTTTGCTTCATAATGAATAACAATTCAGGCTCAGTTTTGTTTTATGTTGACGATAGAAAATTGCTAAAGTCTTTCATTCAATTACCTTTTTTTCTCCTGCTTTTGGTTACTGTCAGGCTCCATGCGGATGTCGTGTCGGATTTATATCAGGCTAAAGTTAAAGTGACTGATCAGTCGAGTCGGGCACAAGAACGAGCAATTCAAGCTGCATTTGAACAAGTTTTAATCAAAGTGAGCGGTTCAAAGAGCTTGATCGAAGAGACGGTTATCAAAACAGAAGTGGAACGAGCCGGACAGTTTTTACGCCAGTATCAATTTGAAACCGAAAACCAAGCGTTGATGTTTGTTGCTGATTTTGATGCTGAAAAAGTGGATACCTTACTGCGCCGCGAGCGTTTTCCCATTTGGGGAAGCTATCGACCATCTACTATTTTATGGTTGGTAGAAGAAAAGCCCAGTCTTGAGCGTCAATTGTATTCTGAGTACCTCCAAAACCCATTAAAAGAAGTTGTGCTCGATGATGCTAAGCGCAGAGGCGTTAGTTTAATTTTTCCTCTAGCGGATATTGCTGAAAACACGCAATCCATGATTTATGATGTATGGGGGCAGTTTACTGACAACATTGTGCAAGCAAGTCAGCGCTATGATGTTGAAGTGGTGATGTCCGCTCGCATTTATCCAAAACAACAATTAGCCGTTGAATTTGAAGTACCAGATGAACCGTTTGTTGATGAAGCTAAAGTGGTAGCAGGTTGGATTGGTGAACAAGATATTTCCGAGTTAATCGAGCAAGAGGCGTTAGCAGAGAAGCAACGCTTAGATGCATTGAAAACAGCTCAACAAAAGGCAATTACTGCACAGAGTGAATCGGCTGATAGTAAAGATAAAAAAGAAAAAGGTTGGCAGGCGGACTGGATGCTTATTATTGAGGGTAAGATCTTAACAGGGTCGTTCGAAGCTGAGGAAAAAGCCTTATTATCACCTATGTTAGTCGATACGTTGGCAGATGAACTCGCTGAAAGATACGCGGTTAAAACCACGCTATTACAAGGTGAGCAAATCGGGGAATCGCTTATTTCCTTAGTGAATCTAGCGTCGATTTCTGACTATGTTAAGGTTAAGTCTTATTTTGAGTCCTTACAGGCCGTCTCGTCGGTTCAGTTAGTGTCATTAGCATCGCAAAAAGCGCAGTTTAAGGTGTTGTTGACAGGGCGAGAAGTCGACTTACTTAATGCACTTAAGTTGGATGATAGAGTAAAACGTGTTTCAGATGCGTTTGGTCGTCCAACAAGTGAACTGGAGTTCGTATGGAACCCATAATCGCTGATCAACTTGTTTTGCCCGTTGCCCCACCGGAGTATTTTCGTTTCGATGACTACTATTCTGGCGAAAATGAGCAAGTGGTTCAGTATTTAAAAGGGTTAATTAAAGCAAAGCCTGATTGCTCACATTTGTGTTATCTCAATGGGAAAGCAGGTACTGGGAAAACCCATCTATTACATGCTGTTGCAGAGCATGCTGAGTCGAACGATCTTCCTGTTATTTACCTTGACCTAAGTGCTTTGCTGCCTTTAAGTGTGGAATGTGTTGCTGGACTAGAACAGTACAAAATAGTGTGCTTGGATAATATCCATCTCGTGAAGACTAGTTTGCCATGGCAAAAAGCGGTGTTTGACCTTATTAATCGCGTGTTGGAGGTGGGGCATTATATTGTGTTTAGCGGTATTGGCTTACCTAAATCGCTTGATATTGAGTTAAAAGATTTGGTTTCACGCTTAGACTGGGGAGTAAGCTTCAATTTAAAGCCGCTAACGGATGAACAGTTAGTGGAAGCCTTAATGCGTAAAGCAAGTGCAAAGGGCTTGAAGTTATCTAAAGATGTGGCTGGTTTTTTAATTAAACATTTTAGACGCGATATGAGCAGTTTAGTGGTGGTGCTTGAGCAATTAGATGAACGCTCACTAAAAACTCAAAAAAACCTAACCATCCCCTTCGTTAAGGCCGAATTAAACCTGTAGTTAAACCGCTTAATCCGACCTTTAATTGCCTTCTTCTTGCGTCCGTATTGTTAATGTCCTTATTTTTTAAAGCGTTTTTTGTCTACTTCTACGTTTTGTATCTGATTATTGCTATTGCACCTTTGGCAAAACAGGGCGATTCCAATGCAACTCTCTTTCATTCATATGTAACTCTGCTTCGGTATGCGTGTGGCGATGAGCACTTGTGTTACTTTGGTCAGTGCTATTCATCAAATTGTCGAACCAACTGACACCACGGATCATATCTTGTGGGGCAGGTAGAGTGTTTAGCGCTGCGGTTACATTTAAGTTAGGGTAAATGCTGTTTACAACGAATTGGGTTCTTTGCCTAACCTGAGGCGAATTAAAACGATTACGTTGCCCCCACTGCACTAGGAAGTCTGGATTATCTTCTCGGCTAATCACTGCGACATCGGAATCAACACCTAAACGATAAGACATCATGAAGCGTTCAAATAAGGTGGCAAAATCTTCTCGTGAAGTAAAATAGCTGTAGTACATCACCGCGCCATCAGGACGGAAAGCATTTTCGATGTCAGCAGCATCGTAACGCCGTTGGGTTGAGGTGGCCGTTTCGCCTGCAAAGCTTACTTGTGCTAAGCCTTTCATTTGGTTTGAGGATAAGGGTAAGGCTTGAACCAATTGTTCACTCGAAGTGCCATTTTGATTTGCATACAGCAAAGGAGAAATATTGCCGGGTAAGCTTTGATGCACAGCCGGATCAAAAAAGTCATTGGCATGGGCTAATTCGTGGAAAAGTAACCATGTAATGTCGGCCTGAACATCTTCCTGAGAGCGAGTCTCCCGCAATATACGCGAGTAATCATTACGGTTTAAGTAGTCTTCCCCATTTTCAGCGTAACGCCAAGGCATAATAAAGCGCAATTCATTGCCAAATGCGGAGCGGAAATCCGGTACATCGTTGAGCGTGTCTCTTTCTTCGGGCGTGACCCAAAAATTGGCGGCATCTAAATAAATGGCTCCAGTCGCTGCCCAGTAAAATGACGGGCGAACATCGACGGAAATCACGATTGCTGTAACGGCTTTTAACAACCCTATTATATCGTTAGATACCGGAGAAGTTTCGAGGTATTCTCGAAAGCGCTCGGCCATCCAGTCATGGGATACCACAACGCGTTGCATAATATCGTCTATGTCGGGGTTCGGAGAATCTCCCCCGATTAATGGTAAAGTCGAAAAAGGGCAGGAGGTGTCAATTTGGTTATTATAAACACAATTGACCAATACGTTGGCATAGGGGCTTTGTGGCTGATAAGTGTACACATCTTCACTCACTATGCGCGATGAGGCATCAGGGAAAAAGCCACCTCCATTGATGTCAGTGTTTTTGACTAATACGAACGCATTGTCGGTATCTTCTGAACCATCGCTAAAACGTAATCTTGCTTCAAATTCAAGTAAGGTGTCTCGTGTCACCGCAGGCGCGTCGAAAAAGAGGAAGTGACCATGCACAGTGAGTTGATCTTGGGAGATTGTTGGCCCTGAAATTTGTCGCCAACTTATTTGAGCATTGGCATTGTTCGCATCGCTACTATCAACACGAAGTGACACTTTTCCTTGTTCTGTGACAGCATGATCCAAACGAACCATTGCCTTTGCCGATGCATCGGACTCACTAACACTAAAGCTTACTTCTTTTTCGCTAGTATCACCGTTAGCGTCAGTGCCTTGGTAGGTAAAACGATAGTCGCCTGATTGGATTACGTCGAAACCAATTACCTGAGAGTTTTTAGCTAGAAATTGAACGTTAGGGCCTGCAGTTTGAATCCAGTTTGAACGTGTTATTTCTGCGCCAGCGGTGACAGTTGCGACAAGACCCACTGACTGGTTGGTTTCTACTTGTTCGGGCGTAATTAACGTGAGTCGCTCGCTTAACGGTGCTGAACTGTTGACTGGTGGCACGGGATTGCTGGGTGGGGCCAATGGGGTAGAGGCAGAACCACCACCGCCACAATTGACTAAGGTAGTAAAGCTTAGCGCCCCAATCGTCGCATAGCGAAGTCGTTTATTTTTCATCGTATCTCTCCATTCCAGCCAGCAGGCAATACGCTTCAGGTAACAGTGGGTGCTCTGTCGTTTGTTAATTACAATGGAAATATGATTTATCCAGCATCTTCACTGGATTTCAACTTTTTTAAGCCTAAGCCTAACTCTCTTCCTCGGAATCGAGCGTAATAACTACAACCGATAAACATGGCCGTTGCCAGCAAAATTTCGACCAACGCATAAAACCATTCGGATTGGTGTGTATAGATTGCTGTAAAGCCATGTAAGAAATAGAACATGATGATGAAGTTAGCCCATGCATGAGTGTAGGGCTTACCCTTGATGATGCCAACCATGGGTAATAGCAAAGGAACCACCGCGAGTGCAATTCTAAAACCAACAGAGTATTGAGATGGCGCTAATACGAAATGCCATAAAATGACCCAAATTAGTAAGCCAAAATAGCCGAAAAGGGCTAGCCTTCTAAAAAATTTAGTTTGATCAGACATAAAACTTCAAGCTTCCAATTTTAAGACAGTTTCACCCAAGCGTTTGCCAAGCGCAATGCCGAGGTTTTTTTCTTCCTGAGATAAAGCAACGTTACCTTGATGTGCTAAGTGTGTTGCACCGTATGGGCTTCCACCCGTTTGTGTCGTGTGAAGTTGCGGTTCTGAATAGGGGATACCCATTAAAAGCATGCCGTGATGCAGTAGTGGCAACATCATTGAAAGCAGTGTGGATTCCTGACCACCATGCAAACTTGAGCTGGAAGTAAATACACAGGCCGGTTTGTTTTGAAGAGTGCCTTTTAGCCACAAGTCACTGGTGGAATCTAAAAAGTGTTTTAATGCACTCGCCATTTGACCAAAGCGAGTGGGGCTTCCAAGTGCAAGTCCTTGGCAAGCCTCCAAGTCGGCTTTGCTGACAACAGGATCGGGTAATGTGGCATCATCGCTTGAATTTAATGAGGCGACTGTGCGCACTTTGGCACTGCATCCAGCCTGTTCAATTCCCATTGCAATTTGATAAGCAAGTTGCTGAGTGCTGCCATTTTGGCTGTAGTATAAAACTAATACCTCTGGCATTAGAGAATATCCAATACTAATTCAGGAGGGCGACCAATGCGTGCGCTGTCGTCGGTAATAACAATTGGACGCTCAATCAATTTTGGACACGTTAACATGGCGTTGAGTAAAGTCTCTTCTGAAACATCATCGTTGTTGAGGCCCATTTCTTTGAACTCGGCTTCTTTTGTTCGCATCATGCCTTTAAAAGACGCTAAGCCAAGTTTTTCTTTAATTTGTTGCAATGTTGTCGCATCTGGCGGAGTTTTTAGGTATTCGACTACAGTCGTTGCATAGCCGCCATCGTTGAGTAATTGCAGTGTTTGTCGGCTTTTGGAGCAACGAGGATTATGAAGAATGCTAATATTTGTCATGGGATCTTTTGTACTATTAATGGATTGCACTATTCTACACTGTAATTTAGATACGTAAAAATACAGAGATAGGTTTCAAGGAGGCATCTTGAAAAAGTTAGCTTTAGTAATAATGGGAGTGATTGCCATTGGGGGAGGGGCACTTTCCTACCAATTTTCGCGGGCAGACTTCTCGACATTACAAGGAGAAAAATTAACATGGCGGGAGTTGCAAGGGGACTGGATCGTTTTAAATTATTTTGCTGAGTGGTGCGTACCGTGTTTAAAAGAAGTACCTGAACTTAATGCATTTAGCCACGCTATTGATGGGCATAATATCCAATTATTTGCGGCAAGCTTCGATGCTTTGAATGCTACCGAACTAGCTGCTTTGAAAAGTAAATACGATATGCATTTTGCGTTGATCCAATCTTTTCCCGAACCTAAACTGCCTGTCACTAAACCTCAGCAATTACCGGCAACTTTTTTAATTTCACCAGAGGGAAAAGTGGTAAAAACATTGTTGGGTGAACAAACACAAGACTCCTTGTTTAATGCGATTGCGCGCGCTAAACAAGCACAATCATAGCTTTTTCATTTGCTCTTGTGCTTCTCTTAACTGCTCTATTCGAGCTCGAATGCGTTGTTTTTCTAAGTTGTTTTCTCTTGCATAGTTATAAGCGTTATGAAGCTCATCGATAGCTTGAGGGTAAGCAGCAAGTAGGGCAAACCATTCGGCTTTAGCTTGGTGCATTTCCAAGAAACGCTGACTTTCCCCGTAAGATTCAGTCAACAATTGATATGACAACGCGTGTTCTGGGTTAGTTAGGAGATAGTCTTTAATAATGTTGTTGGCTTTTTGGTAACTGCCATGTTTGATGGACGCATTTGCCAAGTTTAAGGAAATCACGCGATTTCTGGGCATCATTTGAGCGACGTTTTCTAGTCGTTCTATCGCGTCGAGAGTTTTGCGTTGAGCAATATCAATATCCGTGGCAACGTCAACGTAAAATAGGTTATTCGGCGCAGTGTCGAGCAGTTTTTCTATTATATTTTTTGCTGCTTTTAATTGACCGTCATCGAACAATGAAATGGCTAAACCATAAAGTGCAGCTTGTTCAAATACATACGATTTTTTTTCGAGCATGTTTCTAAAAAAGGCAACATTGTAGCGGCTATCATGGGAGTAACGCGCTATCACCCGCGCCTTCGCTAAGTGAAATGATAAGCTGGGTGGACGCCGACTTGTTGGTTCTCCTTGTTGACGGTTACGGGCATCAGCAATACGAGATTCTGGCAAGGGGTGGGTTAATAGAAAAGCAGGAGGCTTTGAACGTGAGCGATATTTTGCTGCTAGTTTGCCGAAGAAGCTGGAAGCGGCAGCAGTATCAAAGCCTGACTTGGATAAAATTTGAAAACCCACGCGATCGGCTTCTTGTTCATTGGAGCGTGTGTAATTAATGCCTAGTTGGGCATTGGCGGCATTACCCGCTGAAATAGCTGCAATCCCCGCTTCTGGATTGACAACGGCGAGGAGAAGCCCTCCCAGTAATGAAGCAAGATGCAGTGGTGAGTTTTTTTGCTGCTCAGCAATGGAGCGGGCAATATGACGTTGAGTAACGTGGCTAATTTCGTGAGCAAGTACCGACGCAAGCTCGCTTTCATTGTCTGCGTTAAGCATTAATCCCGTATGCACGCCAATGTGACCACCAAAAAAGGCGAAAGCGTTGATTTCTGGGCTGTTGACCCAGAAAAACGAGAATGGGAAGCGCACATCATTAGCTTGAACAACCAAGCGGTTGCCTATGTCATTTAAGTATTCTTCCAAGACTGGATCCATTGCCAAAGGCGCTCTGGCTCGCAACTGACGCATGAAAACATCGCCAATCTGCATTTCTTTTTCAATGCTAATAGCGTTGGCTGCGACAACGCCAATAGACGGCAAGGTGTTTTTCTGGCTATGTTGATTAGAGAACTGCGCCGTCACGCTAAAACTGAGGAAAAAAAAGAGTAGGAAAAAGCCTGTTTTCTTCATGGATTCAAATATGCTCAATCAATTAAACTGTTGTTTGGAAACGTAGACGATAGGTTTAGTTCCGTTAGTAAAGAAGAAATTACCACTCTTTACCTGATAAACGAATCGTTTTACCTGACTGTTCAGCTAAGGTTTAGTTGTTTGCCTGTGGTTAACATTAAATTGCGATTCAATATCTTTGACTAAATCTAAGATCGATTGACCCTTAAATTCAATAATATTGACTTCATCGGACAATATCTTGAGCAGGTTATCAATGGTTTGTGCAGCAAAGTTGATAAGCATGCGATCTGCTTCATCCCCCTTTTGATAAGCATACACAATAAATTCTGCGAAACGTGGTAGGCGAACAATACTTGACATGGTTGCTGGCTCCCACACTTTGAAATCAATAAATGGGTCGCCTTTGGTGAATACCATTACCGGTCCACCTTGGCTCATTGGAGCGCACCCAATCTCATAGTCTGATTTATTAAAGTGACTGAATAGGATGACTTCTGGTTTGCGTTTAACAACGACTTCTCTTCTTTCGTTGTAGTGCCCTTCTAATCGCTCAAGATTCCAGTTATTACGGTCTATGAGTCGCTTTAAGGCATGATCAAATCCATGTGCGTGTATGCCCTCTAAATCGGCGAGAGAATTTGAAACCATATGGAAAAAAGGAGGAAGTTCTCCCCAATTAATTTTCTTTTTGAGGTTGCTGATTTCTTTTAGAGTTGGTTGATCTAACATTGTGTCTTCCATTGTTGTGAAAATGGCTGAACTTCAATTACTATATCGCATAAGACAGACGATGAGTAATAAGGCGTTGAAACAAGAATGTTTTTGCGTCCAAAAGGCATCTTCCCTAATTTACAGCGTAAATAGTTTGCTTTCCAATCAAGCCCTATCCTTAAAGGTACAACATGTTTGAAGTTTTTGGTCGTTGGTATAAACGTAAGTTTTCTGATCCTGATTCCGCAGTATTACTGATGCTACTGGTTGTTGCCACCTTAATCTTAACTTTTTGGGGAGATTTATTGGCCCCTATCTTGGTCGCGGTTGTATTAGCTTATTTACTGGATTGGCCGGTTAATCGTTTGGAAAAAATAGGGTTAACCAGAACGTATGCAAGTTTATTGGTTTTAGTTGCTTTTGTTGGTTTATCCATTTTTGCCGCCGTGGCTTTGGTGCCTGTTGTGTGGCAGCAAGGGCTCAATTTTTTAAACGAAATTCCTCAAATTTGGCAGCAGTTACAATCAGTTTTATTGGCGTTACCGAATGACTACCCACAATTTTTTAGAAGTGGCCAAATCGCAAACTTGCTTCAGGGATTTGAACAACGAGTGATTGATATAGGACAACAAGTTCTTTCTGCGTCTTTCAGTTCATTATTTGGTGCGGCGGCTTTGCTTATTTATCTGATTCTAGTGCCCATTATGTTGTTGTTTATGCTGAAAGATAAAAATCTATTACTCAGTAATTTTGCCAAACTGTTACCAAAAGAAAGACGCCTAATAAAACAAGTTGGGCAAGAAATGAATATTCAAATCCTCAACTATATTCGTGGCAAGGTGATTGAAATAATTATTGTTGGCACCGTTTCAGCAATTGCATTTGCTTTAATGGATTTACGTTATGCCTTGTTGCTCGGAGTTCTAGTTGGCTTCTCTGTGTTGATTCCGTATATCGGTGCGGCTGTTGTTACTATTCCTATTGCAATTGTTGCGTTGTTCCAGTGGGGAGTAACACCTGATTTTTGGACCGTTATGATTGTGTACGGTGTGATTCAAGCGCTTGATGGTAATGCCTTGGTGCCAATATTGTTTTCCGAAGCGGTTAGCTTACATCCTGTTTATATCATCGTTGCGGTTTTAGTTTTTGGCGGCCTTTGGGGGTTCTGGGGGGTATTTTTTGCTATTCCTTTAGCGAGTTTAGTTCGAGCCTTGTTTAATGCGTGGTCCTCTCCTGAAGACTTTGTTCATAGCATTGAGAATTAATGCTTAGCATTGATATTTAAAAAATCCTCAACCTCATGAGTAAGCAGGGTTGAGGATTTATCAAGATAAATGTTTAATTAGCTCAAATAATCTAAAACCACTTGGTGATGATCTTTGGTTTTGAACTTGTCGAAAACATGCTCAATTACGCCATTTTCGTCGACTAAAAAACTGATGCGATGAATACCATCGTATTCTTTACCCATAAACTTTTTCAGCCCCCAAACACCATAAGCTTCAGCGACAGCGTGATCTTCATCTGATAATAAAGTGAAGTTCAACTCGTCGCGCTCAGTGAACTTGGTCAACCGCTTAACTGGGTCGGGACTCAAACCCAAAACTACCAAGTTTTTCGCTTCAAGTTCAGCTTTGCTATCTCGTAGGGATTGAGCTTGAACAGTGCAGCCAGGAGTCATGGCTTTGGGGTAAAAGTAAACGAGGACTTTCTTTCCTGCGAAATCTGATAACGAAACGGTTTCGCCATTTTGGTTCAGCAAAGAAAATGCAGGTGCGGGGGTTCCGGCTTGTAGTGGAGGCATAAATCGTATCCTGTTCTTTTCTATTGTTGATGAGATTTTTCGTCGAACTGGCCTTCCAGTTCAAATGAATTAAGAAGCGCAAAATAATCGGTTCGAAGTGCTTCAAATGAAATGTCTTGAGGCAAGCTGGCAATCATTTTACATTTGACGTTTTCTGTATCGTGATTGGTTTGCCTAAACGCGGTAATTCGAATACCTTTCGAAGCACAAAATGCGAGAATGTCTGCGATGCGGTTTACGGCACCGCTGCCGAAAAAGTTCATATCGGCTAAACGTTCGAGGTGCTGCTTACTGTGATGCTTCGTTCTTTTCATCATGGATAGCAAGTCCAAGCTCAGGCATAGGTTTGGTAGCTCACATTCCATTTTGGTAATACACCCTATGGTGCCTTCCAAAATCATTGTGAGCGATAAATCTTCGCCGTAGATAACTTGTCGGCTATCCAGAATATTACATTTATGTTCATTCGCTAAATTAGCGATTTGACTCAAAATGCCAGTTCTATTGGCACCTAAAAAGGTCACAATTAATTGATGCTTCATAAATACTAAATTTCGTGTGGCTTAGCTGACAATCTTTTTGTCA
Organism: Alteromonas sp. a30; assembly: GCF_026788005.1. Taxonomy (GTDB): domain Bacteria; phylum Pseudomonadota; class Gammaproteobacteria; order Enterobacterales; family Alteromonadaceae; genus Paraneptunicella. The sequence goes on along the minus strand of NZ_JABEPE010000001.1, from coordinate 363,195 downwards.
TAAAGCTTAGATTAATACCGCTTGGTGACTTGTTTTTACAGACCTAGGTCATTACCATTAGGCGCTCATTTTCTCGGGAGTTATTATGTTCAAAGGCAGTATTGTCGCTCTTATCACTCCGATGCAGCCGTCAGGCGAGGTCGATTATGCTTCATTGCAGAGGCTAGTGCAATTCCATGTAGAAAACGGAACTGATGCAATTGTTTCCGTTGGAACTACTGGCGAATCGGCCACATTACCAGTGACAGAGCATGTAGAGGTTGTTAAGAAAACCGTTCAATTCACCGATGGCGCTATTCCTGTTATAGCGGGTACTGGCGCGAATTCAACCCAAGAAGCGATTGATCTTGGCAACGAAATGCAAGATTTAGGTGTTTCAGGGTTATTGAGCGTGGTTCCTTATTACAACAAACCTCAACAACGAGGCATGATAGCGCACTTCAATGCTATTGCTGACGCTACCTCTGTTCCCGTTATCCTGTATAATGTTCCCTCCCGAACTGTGGCCGATATAGACAATGATGCTGTAGCTGAATTAAGTCACCATAAGCAAATTATTGGTATTAAAGACGCAACAGGTGACTTATCACGCTTGGCAGATTTAAAAACCAAAGTCGCTGATGATTTTTTATTGTTTAGCGGTGATGACCTTAGTGGTTGCGAGTTTTTGTGTAACGGTGGACATGGTGTTATCTCTGTCACATCTAACATAGCTCCCGCGTTAATGAGTCAAATGTGTAAAGCGGCTGCATCAGGGGATTTTGCAACAGCAAGAGAAATAAATGAAAAATTAGTGGAACTTCACACCACTTTATTTATCGAACCTAATCCAGTCATCCCGAAATGGGCCCTATATAAAATGGGACTGGCACAATATCCAACACTAAGATTACCAATGGTTGAACCAGAATCCACAAGCCAAGCAACAATAGAGAAGTTGCTTCAGGCTATGGGAATTCTTGCATAGAGGACTGACATTGCAAAAGCACGTTTTATCTTGTTTGGGAGCCGTATTCGCTCTTACAGCTTGTAGTTCAAGTCATGAGCGCCAAATAGCAAGTGGCGAGTTTGAGTACCTACAGGAAGCCAAAACCATTTCGTTGAAGGTGCCCGAGGGCAAAGAAACCCCTAAATTTTCACGAGATTATGAACTACCTAAACTGGGCGAAAGAGCACCAACATCCTTAGTCGGACCGAAATTAACCGTGGTTTCTCCACAGCTCGTTTTGCCGTTAGTGTCGGGTTCTCATATTACTGAAGGTTCGCAAGAGGCGGTTATTTGGTTTGATCAAATTGATGATAGTCAAGCGTTAGACACGACTATCTGGAATTCCCTCTTGAGCTTTCTTGAAGAGCAGGGAATTGGTGTTGTTGAATTTGATAAAGACAAACAACTGCTGCTATCTGATTGGATGATTATTGAAGATAATGGTGATTCGTCTTGGTATAGCTGGACGAAAACCGAACGTAGTGTGGGTCAACGCTTTGAGTTTAATTTAGAAGTGAAACCACATGGTAGAACCGCTGCGTTAAAAGTGCGTTTAAAAGATTACCTTGAAACAATAAATGATGAAGTGGTGGGTGAAATTGATCACAGTGAGCGTCGCCGAAATGAAGTTGAGGTGCTCAATAAAGTCATTAGTCATTATGCCAAACAGATTCGTATTGCCGATGCACGTCGTTTACGCCAGATTCAGCAAGGTCTTTCCATGGAACTGGGCTTTAATGCTGGTGGAGAACCTGCCTTCGTGGTTGATGCGAGCTACGACATCACTTGGCCTCGTATTTTGCTGGTGCTTCGTAAACTCGGTTTCAATGTTAAAGATTTAGACCAATCAAACGGATTACTCTTCGTTAGCTATTCTGGCGTGGATTCAAGTTGGTGGAGTGATCTTTGGGGCGGTACAGAGGAACTGACTTTAGAAAAAACAGACTATCGTTTTATTCTCAAAGAGCAGGGGCAAAAAACAAGTATTACTCTCCAAAATAATGAAGGGGAGACACTTCCTTCTAAAACCCTTACCGAGATTTTCCAGCCAATGTCTGAGGTTATGGCAACAGATAATTTGGATATTTAATGGGAGAGAGTGTTAAACACAAACACTTTCACTATAGTTTTTAAGAGCACGGAAACGTGCTCTTTCCGTTATGGGTAGATGTTATCTACCCCATTTGTAAGACACGCACTTTAGGGCAGTAAAAGAACATGCAGAAACGTGAAGAGCTATACCGAGGTAAAGCTAAAACTGTTTACCTCACCGATAATGAAGATTATTTGGTTTTGCACTTTCGTAATGATACCTCTGCTTTTGATGGACAAAAAGTAGAGCAGCTTCAACGCAAAGGTATGGTGAATAACAAATTCAACTTTTTCATTATGAATAAGTTAGAAGAGGCCGGAGTTGCCACACAGGTTGAAGAGCTGCTTTCCGACGATGAAGCATTAGTGAAAAAGCTGGATATGATTCCCGTTGAATGTGTTGTCAGAAATTACGCTGCGGGTTCAATGTGTCGTCGCTTGGGTGTTGAAGAAGGTATTCCCTTAACACCGCCTACGTTCGAATTCTTTTTGAAAAATGATGAGTTGCACGACCCTATGGTGAATGACTATCACATTGTTTCTTTCGGTTGGGCAACGGAAGCACAAATCGCCAAAATGAAAGAGCTTACTTTCAAAGTAAATGAAGTGCTTTCTAAGCTATTTGCTGATGGTGGCATGACCCTTGTTGATTTCAAATTGGAGTTTGGTTTATTTAAAGGCGAACTGGTATTGGGTGATGAGTTCACTCCAGACGGTTGCCGTTTATGGGATAAAGAAACCAATGAAAAAATGGATAAAGACCGTTTCCGCCAAGGTTTGGGTGGTGTGGTTGAAGCTTATGAAGAGGTGGCAGGTCGTTTAGGGTTAATGCTTTAGTCCTAAAGCCGAACGATTCAAATATTTTAAAAAGCCATAGCTTATTGCTGTGGCTTTTTATTTTACGCACATCTTTAATTCAACCATATCTCGTATTTCTAATAGACATACCACGAAGTATATCCATCGTTGAGTGATATGTTGCTCTGTAAATTATTCAATACTGATTTCAATATCCGTTGCAGGCTCACAACAGCAAGGAAGTATTTCATCATCATCAATGAAGGCGAGGGGGGCAGTGGTGTATTCTACGTTACCCTTGATTAAACGTGTTCTACAGGCGCCACAATAACCTTCACGACAGTGATATTGAATGTTAATTTGTGCGTTTTCTAAGGACAAAAGAAGGGGCTCACCAGCTTGGTGTTGAACCTCTAGCTGGTGAGAAATAACCTTTACAGAGCGAGAGTTTGAATGATCAGACATCGACCTAAACTAAAGGTCGAAGTCATCAAATTCATTGGCACTAACTTCGCTATCAATTTGCCCTACAAGGTAGGAGCTAATTTCAGCTTCTTGAGGTGCTACTTGAACATTATCTGAGTTGAGATAATTGTTCATCCAAGGTAGTGGATTGTTTTTTATTTCAAACGGCTTTCCAAAACCTATTGCGTTCATACGTTCATTAGCAATGAACTCAACATACTGACATAAAATATCTTCGTTCAAACCAATCATTGAACCATTCTTGAATAGGTACTTAGCCCATTGCTTTTCTTGCTCAACAGCGGTTAAGAAGATATGTTTCGCTTCTTCTTTGCATTCCTCAGCAATGTCGGCCATTTCGGGGTCGTCTTTGCTTTTTGCCCAAAGGTTTAAGATATGCTGAGTAGAAGTCAGGTGTAGATGTTCATCCCGCGCAATAAGCCGGATAATTTTTGAGTTACCTTCCATTAACTCTCTTTCGGCAAAAGCGAAGGTACAAGCGAAAGACACATAGAAACGAATAGCTTCTAACGCATTCACTGAATTCATGCACAAATAGAGCTTTTTCTTTAGTTCTTTTTTGGTCACCGTATAGTGGTTGCCGTCCAAAGAATGCACACCTTCTCCTTGTGTCTGCCAAAGCTGAGTGAAGAAAATAAGGTCATCGTAGTACTTAGAAATATCGGTAGCTCTGCGCTTAATTTCTTCATTTACGACAATATCTTCAAAAATCTCACCCGGATCACTGAATAGATTACGCAGAATATGGGTGTAGGAGCGTGAATGAATGGTTTCATAAAACGACCATGTTTCAATCCACGTTTCTAACTCAGGAAGAGATACAATAGGTAGAAAGGCGATGTTTGGACTGCGTCCTTGAACGGAGTCTAGCAACGTTTGGTACTTTAAATTTGAAATAAAAATATGCTTTTCAGGCTCACTGAGCTTCTGAAAATCGATTCGGTCCTTGCTTACATCCACCTCTTCTGGACGCCAAAAAAACGAGATTTGCTTTTCGACTAATTTCTCGAAAATACTATGCTTTTGCTGATCATAACGCGCAACATTAACAGGATTTCCGAAAAACATCGGCTCCGTTAGCGGGTTAGTAGTGTACTGATTAAAGGTTGTATATCTCATTTTCTACTTTCTGCTGTCCAATCCAAATCCAAATAACGCCAAGAGTAACAAAGGCTCCTCTTAAATCTTACAAGCGCCACCAGCGCAGTCGTCATCTTCAGGAATGACAACTTCTTCTTGATTTTCCTGGGGTTTTTGATCTTTAGTATCTGAACCTGATGAATCCGAAGCACCATCACGCGTGTTGTGATAGTAGAACGTTTTCACCCCAAGTTTGTATGCTGTTAATAAATCTTTTAACAGCAGCTTCATGGGAACTTTACCCCCTTCGAACAGGTTTGGATCATAATTGGTATTGGCAGAAATCGTTTGGTCGATAAATTTCTGCATAATACCGACAAGTTGGATATAACCATCGTTTGAAGGAATATCCCATAGAAGCTCATAATTGTCTTTTAGCTTTCTGTATTCAGGTACAACTTGTCTTAGCGTACCGTCCTTACTTGCCTTAACGCTGATATGGCCTCTAGGTGGCTCAATACCATTGGTTGCATTAGAAATTTGTGACGACGTTTCTGACGGCATTAAGGCCGACAATGTTGAATTTCTCAATCCATATTTAACGATGTCTTTACGAAGACCTTCCCAATCAAGATGGAGTGGCTCGCTGCACACAGCGTCCAAATCTTTTTTGTATGTATCGATTGGCAGAATACCCTGTGAGTAGGTCGTCTCGTTAAACTTAGGACACGCGCCTTGTTCTTTCGCCAAATTCATTGACGCTTTGAGTAAATAATACTGAATGGCTTCGAAGGTTCTATGTACTAAGGCATTGGCGCTGCCATCTGAGTATTTGACACCATTTTTCGCCAAATAATAAGCGAAATTGATAACGCCAATACCCAAGGTTCTACGTCCCATCGTTGCGTTATAGGCCGCAGGGACAGGGTAATCTTGGTAATCAAGAAGGTTGTCTAGAGCGCGAACGGCAAGCTCTGCCCACTCTTCAATATCATCAAGTGATTCAATCGAACCTAAGTTAAAGGCTGAAAGCGTACATAGCGCAATTTCGCCTTCCTCATCGTAAACATGTTTTAGTGGCTTAGTTGGCAAAGCAATTTCTAAACATAAGTTGCTTTGACGAACAGGGGCGACCGTTGGGTCGAATGGACTGTGAGTGTTACAGTGATCCACGTTTTGCAAGTAAATACGACCTGTGCTAGCGCGTTCTTGCATAAATAAACTAAACAATTCAATGGCTTTTATGCGCTTCTTGCGAATGCTATCGTCAGCTTCGTATTGTGTATACAAGGCTTCAAATTTATCTTGATCTGCGAAGAATGCATCGTAAAGCCCCGGTACATCGGAAGGGCTAAATAGCGTGATGTAATCATCCTTAATAAGGCGCTGATACATGGTCTTATTGAATTGCACGCCGTAATCTAAATGACGAACGCGGTTTTCTTCTACACCACGGTTGTTTTTTAGTACCAGTAGCGATTCTACTTCTAAATGCCAAAGCGGGTAGAAGAGGGTGGCTGCGCCACCACGGACACCGCCTTGTGAACAGCTTTTAACCGCCGTTTGGAAATATTTGTAAAATGGAATGCACCCGGTATGGAATGCTTCTCCACCACGAATTGAACTGCCCAATGCTCTGATTCGACCTGCGTTAACACCAATACCGGCGCGTTGGCTTACGTACTTAACAATAGCGCTGGCGGTCGCATTAATTGAGTCTAAGCTATCGCCTGTTTCAATTAATACGCAAGAGCTGAATTGCCTTGTTGGTGTGCGTACGCCTGACATAATTGGCGTTGGCAATGAAATCTTAAACTGTGATGTGGCATCATAAAAACGTTTTACGTAATCGAGCCTAGTTTCTTTGGGATATTTCGAGAATAAGCATGCTGCCACTAAAATGTACAAAAATTGAGCGCTTTCGTAGATCTCGCCTGTCACACGGTTCTGTACGAGGTACTTACCTTCAAGCTGTTTCACCGCTGCATAGCTGAAGTTCATGTCACGCCAATGGTCGATGTATTCATCAAGCTCTTGCAATTCTGCTTCTGAATAGTCGTTTAGAATATGTTCATCGTATTTGCCCATTTCAATCATCTTACGAACATGATCAACCAGCGGAGGGGGCTCAAATTGGCCGTAGGCTTTCTTACGCAAGTGGAATATAGCCAGTCGGGCCGCTAAGTATTGATAATCGGGGGCTTCTTTAGAGATTAAAACGGCCGCCGATTTGATGAGTGTTTCGTGAATCTCTTCGGTTTTGATTCCATCAAAAAATTGAATGTGAGCTTTGATTTCGACTTGTGATACAGAGACATTTTCTAAGCCTTCTGCGGCCCAAGTGATTACTTTATGAATTTTGTCTAAGTCGAGAGGTTCCCTTTCGCCATTACGCTTGGCGACGAAGAGGTCATTATTCATACTGATCAGCCATTTTTAGTTTTTATGTAATTTACGAGCACGTCGAAACAGCATCGCGTAGTTAGTCGACATGCGGAAGCATACGCGAATAGCTTGAGTGTATTGTTATTTGGTAGCCATTCTGAGAAGACGAACTAGAAATTTCCGCTCGTCGTTTTGAAACACAAGATAGTGAGGTTTTACGATAAATTCAACCCAAGATATAGGGGTATAGGTATAACCTCACATACATGTTTTTTCTCTGTTAGTAGAGGCTAACTTAAAACTTCAAAATCCATGCATCAAGTTTTGAAATCAAGCTAATGTTTCAATAAATATCATCACAAAAAAAATTGTGTGACTGTAGATTTGCTAACCACCATATGTAGTACATGTTGATTATTTAATCTCAAGATGTTGTGGTTTTGTGTTTGATTGTCGACAAAACATCCAAGGCGTTGTCGATAATAAAATCAGCTTGCCAACTTTCGGTATCGTCTTGCTCTGATATATACCCATAGGCCGCCAAAACCGATGGCATGTTGGCCGCTTTTGCGGCTTTTATATCCCGCTCCGCATCGCCCACATACAATGTGTTTTCAGGGGCCACTTTAATATGCTTCAAAGCAAAAAGTAATGGTTCAGGATGCGGTTTAGCTTTCGTTAGAGTATCGCCAGAAATATTAACTTTAGAGTGTTTGAATAAATCAAAGTGAGGTAGCAGTTTCTCAGTTAAATAAGCTGGTTTATTGGTGACAACTCCCCATGGAATGTCGTTTTCAGTGAGAGTGTATAGTAATTCTTCTACACCGGGGAAAAAACAAGTGTGATGACAAATATTATTGAGGTAAAAGTCCAGAAATAGCGATTTCAATTCTTCGAAATCATGGCGCTCAATATGCTCACCAAATCCAAGGTTGAGCATTGCTTTGGACCCATGTGAGGCACTTGTTCGATAATGCTCAGGATGGCAAGTAGGCATCGACTTTTCTTGAAGTACAAAGTTCAATGCGCGGCCAAGATCATCAGCAGTGTCTAGCAAGGTTCCGTCTAAATCAAACAAAACAGCATGAATACTCATGGAAAAAATTCCTATTTAAATCTTCTCGCAATATACGAGGTAGTTCACATCTACATTGCTGTCTGACAAGTAAAACTCTTGACTAATAGGGTTCATATGTAGCCCAGTTATTACCCGAGCTTTTAATCCAGTGTTGTCTGCAAAACGCAATAGCTCCGAAGGTTTAATAAACTTGCTATGGTCATGTGTACCTTGTGGCACTAAACGTAGGAGCTTCTCTGCACCAACAATAGCCATTAGGTAAGATTTTAAATTGCGATTGAGAGTAGAGAAAAACACTTTGCCTCCAGGCTTACACATGGCTGCACAGGCTTGCACCACAGATTCTGGCGATGGCACATGCTCAAGCATTTCCATGCAAGTCACAATATCTGCATATTCTGGATTCGCGAGGGCAAAATCTTCAGCGGTAGTTTGTTGGTAATTAACTTCAACGCCACTTTCTAACCCGTGAAGCCGAGCGACTTGGAGCGGCGCTTCCCCCATATCGATTCCTGTGACTTTTGCACCTGATTGCGCCATGCTTTCTGCGAGTATTCCTCCACCGCAACCGACATCAACAATATGTTTGTCAAATAAGCCATTTGAGTGGGTCGCAATAAAGTCCAAACGCAGAGGATTGATCGCATGTAAAGGCTTAAACTCACCTTCTAAATCCCACCAACGGGAAGCGAGCTGCTCAAACTTTTCTATCTCGTGATGATCGACATTCATTTTTACTTGAGGCTTGTTAATTTTTGTTGGGCATTATAAATAAAACTGGATGAATTAGTAGTCTATGCCTAGTTTTAACCTCTGGTACTTAAGTATGAAAAGGAAGGAAAGTAGGTAATGGTATTTAATAAGCCTCAGTGATAGAATCGGACAACCCAAAAACCCCCGCAAATATAAAAGTACATTTTCACAAATTACTTTTTTCGTTTTGCGGTTTGGCTAATTTTAAATAGTCCTAATAAGTTTCGAACCGATTTCCTCAACGCGGTATCCGAAGCAAGTAGAGATAATAAAAACAAGGCAGTGTATGACTGATAACGCCAAAGAAATTCTTCCTATAAATATTGAAGAAGAGCTTAAAAACTCCTACTTAGATTATGCGATGAGTGTAATCGTGGGTAGGGCGCTTCCCGATGTGCGTGACGGCTTGAAGCCAGTGCATCGTCGTGTTCTGTTCGCTATGAATGAATTGAAAAATGACTTCAACAAGCCTTATAAAAAATCAGCAAGGATTGTCGGGGATGTTATTGGTAAATATCACCCCCACGGTGATTCTGCCGTTTACGATACTATCGTTCGCATGGCCCAGCCTTTCTCCTTGCGTTATATGCTTGTTGATGGACAAGGTAACTTCGGTTCAGTAGACGGTGATTCTGCCGCTGCAATGCGTTATACCGAAGTTAGAATGGCTAAAATTGCTCATGAGCTTTTAGCCGATCTCGATAAAGAAACCGTTAATTTTGTACAGAACTACGACGGTACAGAGCAAATTCCAGATGTTTTACCTACCAAAGTGCCTAACTTATTAGTAAATGGTTCGTCGGGAATTGCGGTTGGTATGGCAACGAACATTCCTCCTCATAACTTAGGGGAAGTTGTTACTGGCTGTATTGAACTTATCAATAATCCAGAAATTACCATTGATGAACTGATGGCCTTTATTCCTGGCCCCGACTTCCCAACTGCTGCGATGATCAGTGGGCGTAAAGGCATTGATGATGCTTACCGTACAGGACGTGGGAAAATTTATCTGCGTGCCCGTGCAGAGATTGAAACGGAAGATAATGGTAAAGAAACTATTGTTGTTACCGAAATTCCGTATCAAGTTAATAAAGCCCGTTTAATTGAGAAAATTGCGGAACTGGTTAAAGAAAAACGTATTGAAGGCATATCAGCTTTACGTGATGAGTCCGACAAAGACGGTATGCGTATAGTTGTTGAGGTTAAGCGTTCAGAGTCTGCGGAAGTATTGTTAAACAACTTGTACGCCAATACGCAGTTGCAAACGGTATTTGGTATCAATATTGTTGCTCTTGATAATGGTCAACCTAAAACACTTAATCTTAAGCAGTTACTTGAAGCGTTTGTTTTACACCGTCGTGAAGTGGTTACACGCAGAACGGTTTATGAACTGCGTAAGGCAAGAGAACGTGCACATATCCTAGAAGGTTTAGCCGTTGCTCTTGCCAACATTGACCCAATCATTGAATTGATAAAAGCTTCTCCAAGCCCAGCAGAGGCTAAAAAAGGCTTAGTTGCTCAAGCGTGGAACTTGGGGAATGTTGCTGACATGTTGCAACGAGCCGGTGTTGATGCCGCTCGCCCAGACTGGTTGGAGCCAGAATTTGGTATTCGTGATGGCAAATACTTTTTAACAGAGCCTCAAGCGCAAGCTATTTTGGATCTACGCCTACATAAGTTAACGGGCTTAGAACACGATAAGATTCTTGCAGAGTATAAAGAGTTACTTGATTTAATCGCTGAATTATTACACATCTTAGGTAGCCCAGAGCGCTTACTAGAAGTGATTCGCGAAGAGTTAATCGCAATTCGTGATGAATATAGCGATGCTCGCCGTACAGAGATTACGGCAGCCTCTCATGACATTGATATTGAAGATTTGATTGAGCGAGAAGATGTGGTTGTGACCTTATCTCGTGAAGGTTACGTCAAATATCAGAAGCTTTCTGAGTATGAGGCTCAGCGCCGTGGTGGTAAAGGTAAGTCTGCCACGAAGATGAAAGATGATGATTTCATTGAGCGGTTGTTGGTGGCAAATACCCACGACCATATTTTATGTTTCTCTACCCGAGGCCGTTTATATTGGCTGAAAGTCTATCAACTTCCTTTTGCCAGCCGTGGTGCACGGGGTAAGCCAATAGTTAATATTTTACCGTTGCAAGATGACGAGCGAATTACCGCTATATTGCCGATTCAAGAATTTGAAGAAGGCAAGTTTGTGTTAATGGCGACAGCGAATGGAACAGTAAAGAAAACTTCTCTAGCACAGTATTCAAGACCTCGTTCGAGCGGTATTATTGCCGTGAATCTAAATGAAGGGGATCAGCTTATTGGCGTAGACTTGACCGACGGTGAAAGTGACATCATGTTATTCTCAGACGCGGGGAAAGTGGTACGCTTTAATGAGAAAGTCAAAGATTCTGAAACTGGCGCAGTAAAGCTTGATCCAGAAACGGGTGAAGAAGTGTTGGCGTTACGTCCAATGGGACGAAATGCGACGGGTGTCCGTGGTATTAAGATGCAAGATGGTCAGAAAGTTGTGTCTTTGATTGTACCGAATGAGAATGGTGACATCTTAACTGTTACTGAGAATGGTTACGGTAAGCGTACGCCTCTGGAGGAATACCCTGCTAAGAGTCGGGCAACACAAGGTGTTGTTTCCATCAAAGTGACAGAAAGAAATGGTAAAGTTGTTGGCGCTGTTCAAGTTGATGAAAATGATGAAATTATGTTGATTTCTAATCAAGGTACGTTGGTTAGGACTCGCGTTAATGAAGTCTCGACTATTGGTCGGAATACTCAAGGCGTTACTCTGATTAGAACCAGTGATCAAGAGCAAGTTGTTGGACTTCAGCGAATTGAAGAAGTTGAAGCTGAATTAGTTGGTGACGATGCCCTAGAAGGGGATGAGTCAGCGACTATTGATTCAGCAGAGACAAACGTTGAAGGTACCAGTGAAGGTTCTTCGGATAACGCTGAAGATATCGAATAAGAATAATCTAGTGCCTGATTGAAGGGCGCTTTGTTGATAAGTCGAGTCCCCCTTTATTGGGGGACTTTTGTTTTTAGACCATTGTCAAAACTGTTATTAGAAGGAAGCAATTTTGGAACAATTACGCTTAGAGCCGATCTTAAAAGTTTCAGGAGAAGTAAATGTGCCGGGCTCAAAAAGCTTGTCGAATCGGGCGTTATTATTAGCTGCACTAGCGAAAGGCACAACCTGTGTTACTAACCTTCTAGACAGTGACGACATTCGCCATATGTTGGTTGCTTTAAAGCAGTTGGGCGTGAGTTATGAGTTGTCATCTGATAAAACGGAGTGCGTTGTCGAGGGGATAGGGGGCCGATTTAATGTTGATGCGGCGCAAACCTTGTACTTAGGAAATGCAGGCACAGCAATGAGGCCTTTATGTGCAGTATTGGCAACGTCGAATGGTACATTTGAACTCACGGGTGAGCCCAGAATGGAAGAGCGTCCAATAGGTTCATTAGTTGATGCTTTAGCTCAAGCAGGCGCTCAAATTGACTATCAGAAAAATAAAGATTATCCACCTCTGAATATTTTAGGTAAGCCCTTAACAGGCGGAAAAATCAATATTGATGGCAGTGTATCGAGTCAGTTTCTCACTGCATTATTAATGGCTGCGCCTCTTTTTGAAGGGAATACAGAAATTTATGTTGTTGGTGAATTGGTATCTAAGCCTTACATCGATATCACCTTGCATATTATGAAGGCTTTTGGTGTTGTCGTTGAAAATGACAACTATCAGGTGTTCCGAATTAAGGGAAACCAGCAGTATTGCTCTCCGGGTCGTTACATGGTTGAAGGTGATGCATCATCGGCTTCTTATTTTTTGGCCGCTGGCGCAATAAAGGGGGGCGAGGTCAAAGTCACAGGCATTGGTAAAAGTAGTGTTCAGGGGGATATTCAATTTGCTGAAGTGCTTGAAGCTATGGGAGCAAAAATTGAGTGGGACGATAGTTACATCAAGGTAACAGGTGCGCCGCTTAAAGCGGTGGATATGGATATGAACCATATTCCTGATGCCGCAATGACAATTGCTACGGCTGCCTTATTCGCTGAAGGTACAACGGCAATTCGTAATATTTATAATTGGCGTGTAAAAGAAACTGATAGACTTAATGCGATGGCGACAGAGCTACGTAAAGTGGGAGCTGATGTTGTTGAGGGGGATGACTTTATTGAAATTACGCCGCCTAAACAAATTCAATTAGCCGAAATTGACACCTACAATGATCACCGTATAGCAATGTGTTTTTCTTTAGTCGCGTTGAGTAATACGGCAGTAATTATTAATGATCCCAAGTGTACATCAAAAACGTTCCCGGATTATTTTCAGCGCTTTGAGACAATTAGCTATAAGGTTTAATGAAATTTAAACATTCCGTCATTGCACCTAAATACTAACGGCGTATAATTGCGCCGTTTTTTTCGGGCAAAACATATGTGGAGACAATATGCAGCAAGCACCGGTAGTGACAATTGATGGCCCCAGTGGAGCTGGTAAAGGGACTATCAGTCAAGCACTGGCAAAGAAGAAAGGATGGCATTTTTTAGATAGCGGCGCTATCTACCGGGTACTCGCATTAGCTTCCATGCATCACCACATATCAACGGATGACGAAGACGCATTAGTGCCTTTGGCATCAAGTTTAGATGTGAACTTCGAGACCACAAAAGAGGGGCAACCTCGAGTGGTGCTTGAAGGGGAAGATGTCACCTTTGCCATTCGAGAAGAAGAAGTGGGTAAGTCTGCTTCACAAATCGCTTCGTTACCTCGAATTCGAGAGGCTTTATTGCGCCGACAACGTGCCTTTAAAGAAGTGCCCGGCTTGGTTGCCGATGGACGGGATATGGGTACGGTTGTATTTCCAAATGCAGATGTAAAGTTCTTTTTGACCGCCTCGGCAGAAGAACGCGCTAAGCGTCGCTATAATCAGTTACTGAATTCTGGAATCTTGCAAGACTCCGGGCGTGATGTTAGCATAGCGCGCCTTTTAACCGATATAAAAGCGCGAGACGAGCGGGATTCGAGTCGTTCGGTGGCGCCGTTAGTACCGGCCGAAGACGCAATACTAATTGATTCAACGGACTTGTCGATAGAGCAAGTTCTTGAAAAAATAGAAATTTTAATCGATGGGAAGCTAAAAAGCTAACATCTACTGTGAGTGCCAAATAAGGAAGACGGCGCTTTTATTTAACTACCCCACTTGTGATGGATTGCGGTGGACTGACATTTAAAACTTAATTATGACTGAAAATTTTGCTCAACTTTTTGAAGAAAGCCTAAAAGAATTAGAAACACGTCCAGGTGCCATTGTTCGCGGTACTGTAGTTTCCATCGATAAAGACATTGTTTTGGTGGATGCTGGCTTAAAATCAGAAAGTGCTATTCCTGCTGAACAATTTAAAAATACTCTAGGCGAATTAGAAATCGCAGTTGGCGATCAAGTGGATGTTGCTCTTGATGCTGTTGAAGACGGTTTCGGTGAAACTATCCTCTCTCGTGAAAAAGCTAAGCGCCATGAAGCTTGGGTTGAGTTAGAAAAAGCCTACGAAGAGAAAGAAACAGTTACTGGTATCATTAACGGTAAAGTTAAAGGCGGCTTCACAGTTGAAGTTAACGCAGTTCGTGCATTCCTACCGGGTTCATTGGTTGACGTTCGCCCTGTTCGCGATACTACTCACCTTGAAGGTAAAGAACTAGAATTTAAAGTAATCAAGCTAGATGCTAAGCGTAACAACGTTGTTGTTTCACGTCGTGCTGTTATCGAAGAAGAAAGCAGTGCAGAACGCGAGCAATTCTTAGCAGCCCTAGATGAAGGCGTAGAAGTTAAAGGTATCGTTAAGAACCTTACTGATTATGGTGCGTTCGTTGATTTAGGCGGCGTAGATGGCTTGTTACACATCACTGATATGGCTTGGAAACGCGTTAAGCACCCAAGTGAGATTGTAAGCGTTGGTGATGAAATCAACGTTAAAGTATTGAAGTTCGACAAAGAGAAGTCTCGTGTTTCTCTTGGTATGAAGCAAATGGGCAGCGATCCTTGGGAGAGAATTGCTTCTCGTTACCCAGAAGGTTCTAAGCTAACAGGTCAAGTTACCAACCTAACTGACTACGGTTGCTTCGTTGAAGTTGAAGAAGGCGTTGAAGGTCTAGTTCACGTTTCTGAAATGGATTGGACTAACAAAAACATCCACCCATCTAAAGTGGTTAACTTGGGTGATACTGTGGAAGTTATGGTTCTTGAAATCGACGAAGAACGTCGCCGTATTTCACTAGGCTTGAAACAGTGCATTGCTAATCCTTGGGAAGAGTTTGCTAAGTCTTACAACAAAGGTGACAAAGTCACTGGTAAGATTAAGTCAATTACCGACTTTGGTATCTTCATCGGTCTTGATGGCGGCATCGATGGCTTAGTTCATTTGTCTGACATTTCTTGGAACAAAACTGGCGAAGAAGCAGTTCGTGACTATAAGAAAGGTGACGAAATCACAGCGGTTGTTCTACAAGTCGATGCAGAGCGCGAGCGTATTTCTTTAGGCGTTAAACAAATTGACGAAGATCCATTCAATAAGTATCTGACAGATAAAAAGAAAGGTGCTATTGTTATTGGTAAGGTTATCTCTGTTGATGCGAAAGGCGCGACCGTACAGCTAGCTGAAGAAGTTGAAGGCTACATTCGTGTAGCGGATCTTGCTCGTGAGCGTGTTGAAGATGCAACTACAGTAGTTAATGAAGGTGATGAGATCGAAGCTAAATATACAGGCGTTGATCGTAAGAACCGCATTATTAACCTTTCTGTACGTGCTAAGGACGAAGCAGAAGAGAAAGAAGCGATGGCTAAAGTCAACAAAACTGAAGAAGTTGGCTTCTCAAATGCAATGGCTGAAGCTTTCAAAGCTGCGAAGGGAGAAGAATAAGCACTTCGCTGCTATGCTTATAGTATAAAGGGGTGATTATTCACCCCTTTTTTAATTGTAAGTAATTAGATTATTTCCGGTTGACGAAGAGGTTTACATGACCAAATCAGAACTTATCGAGCGATTGGCCGCAAAAGCCCGGCATATGCAGGCAAAAGATGTTGAAATTGCTGTTAAGGAGATTCTTGAGCAAATGGCACAAACCCTACAAAAAGGGGAAAGAATTGAAATTAGGGGATTTGGTAGTTTCTCTCTGCATTATCGCGCTCCAAGAGTAGGACGAAACCCTAAAACGGGCGAGTCTGTTAAATTGGATGGGAAGTATGTCCCTCATTTTAAGCCCGGCAAAGAATTGCGGGAACGTGTTAATGGCGTTGACCAATAATCAGATTTAAAAACTTTAGAACGGCACTCCAATTAGGGTGCCGTTTTTGTTATTGTGTTGTCCTTAAATTTGGCTTGTTGAAAGAGTCGTTTCCATATAGATTTACGCGTAGAATTACCATCTAAGCTAGCCTTCTATTTGTCGTTTAAGGGGAAATACTTTGACGCTGTTTTTTCTTATTGTTATCTCGCTAACTGTGCTTGTCGGTGCCATTATTATTGGCGCTAATAATACAGGCGTAGTCATGTTGGATTACTTCTGGGGGACACACTCCTTCACATTGGCCGTATTAATAGCGTTGAGCTTTATCGTTGGTGTCATACTGGCGTCTGCTGTTTGGGGGCTTTTCAGTTTGAAACTCAGAATGAAAATTTCATCCCTAGATAAAAAGCTCAAAAATTTAAACAAACATCCAGTTAACTAAATGCTTGAATTGTTGTTCTTGTTGCTTCCAGTGGCTGCCGGTTATGGTTGGGTAATGGGGCGGAATAGTGTGCGACAAGCACAAAGAAAATCTTCTAGTATTCTTTCCAAGCATTATTTCAAAGGCCTTAACTTTCTTTTATCAGATCAACCAGATAAAGCGGTCGATACATTAATCAAAATGATTGATGTGAATACTGCCAACGCAGAAACCCATGTCTCTATGGGTAACTTCTTTCGCCATAGAGGTGAATTAGATCGCGCGATTAAGATTCATCAAACACTTGTTTCTCGTGATGGAATAGAGTCAACGGCAAAAGAAACCGCATTGTTCGAACTTGGCAGAGACTACGCGTTAGCCGGATTTTTAGAAAGAGCAGAAAGCACTTTTCTTCAGTTGTTAACCAGTCGGGACTATTATGTTCAAGCTCAATTGCAACTTTTCGGAATTTATCAAACAACCAAAGAATGGGACAGAGCAATTGAGTTAGCGGAAAGCATGATGGGCAATCATGGGGATTCCGAGGAATTGTGTCAGTGCATTTCTCATTTTTACTGTGAAAGGGCACAAGGTTTACTCAAATTACAAGAAAATACACAAGCCGAAAAGTATCTTCAAAAGGCAATCAACGCAGATGAGCATTCCGTGCGGCCATGGTTAATGCTTTCTGAGATGGCTATTTCACAGGGCGATTATAAAAGCGCAAATCACTATTTAGAACAAATCCCACTTAGAGATGTTAGTTGGTTTAGCGAAGCCGTTCCTTTACTGCAAAAGGTTGCCTCCTTATCGGGCGATGTAAGCGTGCTAGAAAAAGAATTAGAGAGCTACTCCGGTCTCTGCGCAACGGCTTATCTTGCTAAAGTGGATTTGTTAGCAGCTAAGGCATCGGTTGAGGATGCTATTGAGTTTTTGTTAGAACAATTAGAAACCACACCAACGATGCGGGGTTTCCAGTCTTTATTAGCGCTATACGAGAAAGCGCCAGAATTGCAGAAAGACAAAAATAGTTTGTCGACATTGCAGAAGCTTGTTGAACAGCAGCTTAAACAGCGTCCAACCTATCGATGTGGCAGTTGTGGTTTTTCTGGTAGAAAAATTCATTGGTTATGTCCTTCTTGTAAAAATTGGGGATCAATGAAGCCGATAAAAGGTATTGATGGGGAGTAATAATGAATACCGAAGCAAAGATAATAGTGGCGTTAGACTACAATGAAAAAGTCGATGCATTGAATTTCGTTTCTAAGCTGACGCCGGAAATGTGTAAATTAAAAGTTGGCAAAGAGATGTTCACGCATTTTGGGCCCGACTTCGTGAGGTCGCTGGTTGATCGCCAGTTCGATGTGTTTTTAGATTTAAAATTCCACGATATTCCAAATACAGTTGCTAAGGCGTGTAAAGCAGCATCAGATTTGGGAGTGTGGATGGTCAATGTTCATGCTTCTGGTGGGCCTAAAATGATGCAAGCTGCTCGAGAAGCGCTTGAATCTTCATCCAGAAGTCGGCCTAAGTTAATTTCAGTGACGATGTTAACCAGTATGGATGCAGAGCAAATGCGTGCCGTGGGTTTTGACTTGTCTCCAGAACAGCAAGTCCTAAAATTGGCTAAATTGACTCAAGACTGTGGCTTAGATGGCATTGTTTGTTCTGCTCAGGAGGCCCATGCAGTGAAATCTTTGTGTGGGCTTGATTTCTGTCTTGTTACCCCAGGTATCCGCCCTGAAGGCAGTCAAAACGATGATCAAACTCGCATTATGACGCCACTTGATGCGGTAAAAGCAGGTTCTGATTATCTAGTGATTGGTCGTCCTGTAACCCAATCCTCCGATCCTGTGAGTACATTGGCCGATATAAATCAGTCTTTGTTGTAATTTTCTCGTTAAGGCAGAACTGAAGATCGACTTTGGTTCTGCTACTTTTTCCTAAATATTAAAACTTTAGTCTACTCAAAATAGTCCGAACTTAAGAAATACTGTGTTCTAACACGCATCCTATCGTGGAATAACTTAATTGCGGGCCAAGGCTGAAATGAAACCGTCATTTTTGCTACTTTCTTCTCAGTATTAAATTGAATTAAGTTAGCTGCTTCTATACGTAGTCCCGATACAGATACATTCCATAAACTTAAGAGACAAGCGCCTGACATTGTTTTATGTTCGTAATCTCTTGGACCGTACACAGCAGAAGCGTGCCCTATGGCCGTTGTTACAGTCTTGATTCCTTGAAGCCCTTTTGAAACGATTGGCGCTTCGAATATAACGTCATCGGCAAGTTCAATCCCAGGAGGAAGCTTGGGGTCAAGTGTTTCAGAAGGATCGTACTCGGGGGTGCTGGTGTCTGTATTAGCGGGGAGCGTCCAATCTGCCATATTCATGTAATGAGACGATAGTTGATACACTTCATCTCTCCATAAACGCGTTGCAGGAAAAGAATTCAACATAATACGAACTTCGCTGCCTTGTGGGTATCGAACCAAAGCTGTAACACCTTGAACTTTACTATTGCCAATAAATACCTCCCAGCAAATAGCAGCGACGGATTCATCTGAAAAGCTTTGAGTTTGCCGAATACTCTGTGTCGGAGCTTGTATTAGTTCTGATAACGTTCCGATACTTTTTATACCCGAGATCGTTTGGAATGAAAAAGGGTGCTTAAAACTCAGATTGCCTTCAGAGAGGCGATTAAAGTGTTGAAGCAGCTCTAGAACGAACATGCTGGTTGTATTGAGGTTTTCCATAGGATTGGCCTATTTTTAAAAGTCGATAACAAACGTGTAGAGTGCGTTTTCAAAAAGAATATGTATTTTTTATATTACAGTTAAATCACGATTAAAATAGACATCAAGGATAAATAATTATTTCAAAAATTATCTAGAAGGTTGAACTGCATTCATATGCATGTAATATTGTTTAGGGTCTTTATTTTGGCGCTTAAAATCATGTGTATAAAGGGATTATCCAATGGGTAAAGAAATTTGTTTTCACCTTAAATTAAGACAAGCTGATAGGATGTTGACAAATTATTATGATGCATACCTAAGAGAACTTGGTATCAAGATCACTCAATTTTCAATACTTCGTTGTTTGTGGTACTACCCCGCAAGTCCGCATAACCTTCTTGAGAAGAAGCTAATCATTAACCAAACCACGTTAACTCGTAATTTAAAGTCGCTCGTTAAGGCTGGTTATGTTGAAAGTCACCCGAGTGAACAGGATCAACGTGTGAAACTATTGTCTTTGGGAGAGAAAGGTAAATCGCTTTATCTGCAAGCTTTGCAGCGGTGGAATAAGGCTCAAGAGGAGGTTTACCAGCAATTAGGTGAAAAATTGAGCAGTCAACTTTTTGATGTATCGGATAATCTGGTTTCATTAAAAGACAGAAAAATTCAAGGGTTCGTTTAAGGATTACCTCAAGGAGTAATAATGAAATATTCTTTCTTAATGACAGGAATCCAGCGCCCGTGGACGAGTTTGCTTATCGGTATTTTCTTTGTGGTTGTTTTTGCAATTGGATTAACAAAATTGCATAAAGACACTCGAGCCGATGCTTTCCTTTCTCCTCAAAATCCTGTGCTGGTTTATAAAGACAAGGTAAAAGAAATATTTGGCCTGTCAGATCCAATCGTCGTCGCTATTGAAGACCGCAGTGCGGCAGGGGTTTATAGCCCCAATACATTGGCATTAATTGACGAATTGACGCGCGGCGTTAACGCTATTCAAAACGTTAATGAAGATAAAACCCTTAGCCTGACATTGGCAAAAAATATTGTTGGAACAAGAGAGGGATTAGAAGTTGAACCCTTTCTTAACGTGTTCGATGAGCGAGGCTCTCAAGCGATGCGGCAAGCCATCAAAGATTTTCCGCTCTATGACGGCACATTAGTTGCCGATGATGGGAAAATGGTACTAATCGTTATTGAATTGATGGATAACGACATCGCGCAAGATACCTATGAAAAAGTAATGGCACTAACTGAATCGGCCAAGCGGCCAGCGGGCGTAAAAATTCATGTGGCAGGAGAAGGGGCGGTACTTGGTTATTTGAGTCACTATATTGACCAAGATGCGAGTCGTTTAAATCCTTTAGGCTTGTTAGCAATAACCTTAATGCTAATCGTGGCATTTAGAAAGATATTGCCAGCACTCTTAGGAAATTTTGTCATCTTCGCGGCAATCGCTATCACTGTTGGCATGATGTCGTTTAATAGCGTGCCGTTTTATGTCATTACCAATGCAATGCCGGTTATCTTGATAGGCATAGCAGTCGCCGATTCGATTCATATTTTTTCTCATTACTACGAATGTCAGGCGAAATATCCAGATAAAACGGCAAAAGAGTGTATTGAAGAGGCTGTATCCGTAATGTGGAAGCCTATTACACTGACTACCGTCACAACAATGGCGGGCTTTTTAGGATTATATGTCGCAGCTTATATGCCTCCATTTGAGTATTTTGGTTTGTTCACTGCTATTGGTGTATTTGTTGCGTGGGCATATTCTATATTCGTTTTGCCCGCACTTATTACACTAACGAAGCCGAAAGTAAGTAAAAGATGGATCAAATTACAGAGCCAGAGCCGTAACGACATTTTTGCAAAAATAATGATGCTCTTTGGGCGTATTGCAATGGCGAAACCGTCCATTACGATTCTGCTATTTGCTTGTTTAGCGGTTGTCGGCCTGCGATTGAGTCAAGAACTAGTAGTAAACGAAAATCGCATTGACTCATTCCATACCGATGAACCTTTGTATCAAGCAGACAAAGCCATTAATCGATATATGGATGGGACCAACACCATTGATATAGTGATTGAAACACAGGTTAGAGATGGCATTTTTAACACCGATGTATTGCGCCACATGGAGGCTTTACAGGCATACGCTGAAAGCTTACCTCATATCAACGGTTCGATGTCGGTTGTCGACTATTTAAAACAAATGAATAAGTCGCTGAATGAAGGCAAACAAGATTATTACAAGTTGCCAGAAACAAAAGAGCAGGTTGCTCAATATTTCCTAATTTACTCCGCGAGTAGCGCTCCCACCGACTTCGACAATTTGATTAACTATGATTATCGACTAGCGAATATTCGCTTACACTTGGATACTTCAGAGTTTGTGACAATCAAGCCGGTAGTGGAAGCTCTTGAGGCGTATATCAAACAACATTTTACAAACTCTAAAGTCTCCGCGAATTTAAGTGGGAGAGTAACGGTTAACTATCACTGGATTAAAGATCTCGGTGATAGTCATATTTTAAGTGTGACCTTAGCGTTAACCTGTGTATTGATTGTTTCGTCATTGCTCTTTGGCTCTTTGTTTGCAGGTACTTTATCAATATTGCCCGTTGCTTGTTCAATTATGGTGGTCTACGCCGCTATGGTGCTACGGGGGGTCGACCTTGGCATTGGTACTTCCATGTTTGCATCGGTTGCTATTGGTTTAGGTGTTGATTTTGCCATACACACTATTGACCGCTTAAAAACCTTGCTTAGTCATACCGATGGGGACATTAAAAACGCCATTTATGAACTTTATCCAAGTACGGGTAGGGCTCTGTTATTTAATTACTTGGCAATTGCTTTTGGTTTTGGTGTGCTGATTATTTCCAAAGTAGTTCCACTGAATAACTTTGGCATCATTGTTGTACTCGCTGTTTCTATGAGTTTCCTTGCTTCTATAACGCTTATTCCCGCCATTGTGTTGTTTTTTAAACCAAGCTTTTTCTTCACGAAAAAGAAGGAAGCCGTCAACAACCATGCAGTGAAAGCTGGGTATGCACGAGGGCTTGTTGTGTTTGCGTTATTGGGCATGGGGCTTTGGGGTTACAGTCGTTCGTCTGATGCTGTTGAACTGGATATGACGGTCGAACAAGTGATGCAGAAGGTCGATAGTGTTGATGAAGGCAAGCACGTCATTTCTAATTTAAAGATGACCATGGTTAATAAAGATGGCACTGCTAGAATGCGGGAAGCTCTCGCCTATCGTAAAAACTTTGAGGGAGAAAGACGAACCTTTCTCGTCTTTAAAAGCCCTGCCAATGTTGATGGTACAAGTTTCTTGACTTATGACTACAAGGAAACTGACAGAGAAGATGATCAATGGTTATATCTGCCTTCCTTACGGAAGGTACGCCGCATATCTTCGTCGGATAGAGGCGATTATTTTCTTGGCACTGATTTTACGTATGAAGATATTAAAAAATCCGGAAAAATTGAGATTGCCGATTACGATTTCACTTTGCACGGCCTTGAGCACGTTAAACTAGGCGATGATCAAATTAAGGCAATTAAAATTCAAGCGATTCCCAAAAGTGAAGATATTGAGAGGGAATTAGGGTTTGGTAAAAGTATTCTATGGGTTAACCCTGTTAACTGGATTATTGTTAGGGTCGACTACGAAGACCGAAAAGGTCGGCCGCTACGAACCTATGTCGCAACCGAAATTCGCAAAGTAGAAGGTGTTTGGTCCAAGCATCAAGTTGAGGTACAAAATCATAAGACGGGTCACTATTCTCGCTTTGAGTTTTCCAACCTAGATTATAAAACAGTCATTAATGACGGACGTTTTAACAAAAGATCGATGAAAAAGTCGTAAGCGAGTCATTATCTTGAGGGTATTAAGGCTATTTATTCTTGTCTACTTTGTCTTTGTAAAAAGCGTCTATTGCGAAGTAGATGTGAAAGCGTTTTTTGATGTTGAACTGGGTTACAACTTTGAACAGCAAGAAATTAGGAAAAGTGAGGGCCAAGTTAGTTTAGAGGTTGAAGGTAAGCTTGGAGAAAACGTGAGCTATACGCTTATTCCTGAACTAAAACTGGATTTACAATCAACCCTAAATCAATCAGGCGATCGTTTAGATAGCTTTTCAAGTGCCAATGGTTCATTGACTCATAGCCAACACGCCATACTTTCGTTATCTGAAGCTTATATTGAATTTGATTCGGAGTCGGTGTTTTGGACGATAGGGAAGCAACAAGTTGTGTGGGGAGAGGCCGATGGCATTAAAGTCCTCGATGTTGTTAATCCTCAGGACTTAAGAGAGTTAAATCTTGATTCATTCGAAAACTCTAGGATCCCAACCTGGATGCTAAATGCAGAAGCTTACTTGCCGTGGTTTGACGAATCGTCACTACAGTTTCTGCTCATTCATGATATGACTTTTAACCGTCTAGCAGAGCGTGGGACGGATTTTGAAATACGCTCACCATTTTCTCGGCCTCAATTGGACCTGAATTATGCTGTACGTAGCGAGCCATTACAAAGGCCCGATAATCAATGGGAGACAGGGCTTCGGTGGAGTGTGTTTTTTGAAGGCTGGGATTTTAGCTTTATCTATTTTAATCATTATCACGATTTTCCTGTAGTGTACGTTGACCAAATAGATGGTTTAACACCAACACAGGTTTTTTCACCGGAGTATCAAAGAAATAACTTGTATGGTCTAACGGCCTCAAGTGCATTTGGTGATTGGGTGGTGAGAAGCGAAGTGGGTTATAACTCCAGTGGCTATTATGTCAATGATGGAACTGGAGTAGGGGTAACAAATAGTGCAAATTTAAATTCAGTTATTGCGTTAGATTATCACGGCTTTAAGGAAATTTTAGTCAGTTACCAATGGTTTCAAACGCATTTGTTGGATTATCGAGATGAAATTTTGCGTGATAAAAGCAATACCGTGCACACCTTAAGTGTTAGGCAAGATTTTTGGAACGATACCCTAACGCTAAAGTGGTTTGGGTTATTCGATCATCAAAGTGATGACGGTGAATTTCGGGTAGAAGTCTTCTACCGTTATTCTGATAACCTTTCTTTATGGGCCGGCATTGATATGTTCTATGGAAAGGAAGAAGGGTTATTTGGTGAGTTTACATACAATGATCGGTTTGTTTTAGGCTTTAAATACGCGTTATAAACCGGGAGACTAACAATGAATATAATAGACCTGATCCGCGTAAGAAATAAGGTTTTAGGCTATATAATGCCTGAGCACATTGCGCGTTCAAACGCAAAAATCTTTCTCACTCCTCGAAAGTTCAAATTAAAATCTTGGGAGCTGGAAGCAGAAAAGCAGGCGACTAGAAAAGCGTTTGGTGATGGCTTGAGTGCAGCGGTTTGGGGAAATGGTGAAAAGAAGGTTTTAGTCGTTCATGGATGGGAAAGTCGAGCGACGCAAATGTACAACTTTGTGCAACCGTTGTTATCTAAAGGGTATAGCGTTATTGCCATTGATGCACCTTTACACGGAAAATCAAAGGGACATGAGTCAAATCCTTTGGCGTTTTCTCGTGCTATTGAAGCGGCAAATGAAGCTTTTGGCCCATTTGATGGAGCAATTGGTCATTCGATGGGAGCCGCATCGCTTTCTATTGCGATGGAAGCTGGCGTCAGGTTTGGTCGAACCGTGCTTATTTCTTCTCCAGCCAATATTTACCGTGTCCTTTTGGCGTTTGCACGCTTCATGGGATTATCTGAAAAATGTCAACATCGGTTTGTTCGTAATATTGAAAAATCGGTTGGTAGACCAGCAAAAGAGTTAGATGTTGCCCGTGTCTTTTCTGAGATTAAACCCGAGGCTTTGTTGGTGCATGCGGATGATGATTTAGAGATCCCGTTTCATTCTATGCGTGAAATTGCCAAATCCCATTCCGAAATTAAAACGTTTAATGCAGCCGGGCTAGGACATCGTAAAATCTTGCGGGACAAGCATCTGGCTGAGCTAGTCGCTGATTATATAATCTCGGGCGAGGTAAAGCATGAGAGCGAAAAAGCGCAGAATGATGGCGAAAAGGATGTCGCTTAAGCGTTGAAAAAATGCGATATTTTCTGGTGAACCTTTAGAGATGAAAGTATTTTTATATGACCAAGTTCATCGACGGTTTCCATTGTTGCCGAGGGAAGAGCATTACAGATACGTTCCCCATGCTCAATATCGATGATGTTATCATCGATGGCATGAACCACAAGGATGTCTGCGTGATGCTCCTTTCCATGTAAACTTATATCCCAATAGCTCACAGGTACACCATTGTCTTTAAGGAGTTGACGTAAAACGTTGTCGCGGACCTTGCTTCCTAAATTGATGACATTTCTGCTCCAGATGCTCAGTACATCATTAAGTGAATAAGGGGCAGAAATAAGCACTACCTGTTTGATTGCTGGAAATTCTTTAGTGGCAGCCATCGCCACAATTCCACCTAGTGAGTGTGCGACGACACGGGTTACAGTACCGAAGCTTGAAAGTTCATTCAAAATCAATTTTGTATCCGAGACATATTCGCTCATGCTTGCAAATTTTCCTGCGGATGCGCCGTGAGCGGGCGCATCAAATGTAACCACTCGATGGCCTTGCTTAGCTAAGTAAGATGCCAAACTAAACATGCTTCCACATTCTGAGCCCCAACCGTGGAGTAATAGCACAATATCACCACTATCCCCCCACATATAATACTGCCTGACTTTTCTGCCGTAAGCCTCAATTGAGATACTTTGGGCGCCAATAGGGGTATAGGCTTTTCTATGAGGGTTGGTAGCGTTTCTAGATTGGGTAAAAAGTTTAGTTGCTATTTGCCCAGCTTGTTTTGGAGCTAGGTAACATAAAGTCTTTAAGCCTATTTTTGCTAATTCATTCATTTTCAGGCATCTAGTCAGCGTTGTGTGCCGTTTTTTCCGCAGAGGTATTTTTAGCTTGCGAAAAACTTTGGTAATACCCTGTTTGCGGATCATAAAAGTGGCAACGTGTGATGATGCGCCAAAGGGTTTTGAAGGTAAAAGGTGCTTGTCTTATCATTCCAGGATATGCCGCTTCAAGTGCCGCCTGTGCTTTCGGTAAATTATAAAATGGCACTGTTGGGGAAACATGATGCGCGGCGTGAATAGAAATATTATGGGTTAGCAATAAAAGCCATTTCGGATAAATATAGTCGGTTGTCAGTAATATTCTGCTGCCATTCAATGACCAGTTTTTACGCTCAAGGAAGGGAACATCTTCCTCTGTATGATGCATCAATGTTGTTACGCTAAACCAAGCATGGGTTGCCAGTAATGGCAGCACAAAGTACCAAAGCACACCATGTAAGCCAGTGTACATAGCCAAAAGCGTGATAATAGCTCCGCCAGCAATGATAACAAAGAGCATTGAGCGTCTAACTTCGTTACGCTGTTTTTTTTGCGGGAAAAAAGACGGTCTAAAGGCAGATACCCACCAGTAATGGACTGTGCCAGCCCAGAAACCAAAGGAACGTGTGAATAAATAAACCACTCTATCGATGAATGGCATTCTGTCATACACTGACTTGGATATAGGCCGCCAATCAGTATCCATCTCTAAATTATTGGTAGCGCTATGATGCATATTATGGACATGGCGCCACGCATGAAAGGGGTATAGCAGAGGGATTAATGCTAAGTGACCTACAAGGGTATTCACGATTCGACTGTTAGAAAATGAACCATGTCCACAATCGTGGGCAATACAATGTAAACCCCAGCCACCTAATCCAGCAGGTAAAAGTAATAAAAGAGACACAGACCAATGTGGAGAGTAGGCAATGGCGATGATGCTGCCAATATACAAACTGTAACTGATTACAAATCCCGCCAAAGATTTAAGGACATTTTTTTTGAATAGTGCTTTGGGAATGGCTTTCCCTAAAGGTTCTTTCTTCAATGCTTCGATGTGCTCAATGTATTGTATATACTTTGCATCTGCGTTTTTGGGTAAGTGAGCATCGTTCATTTGATTTTACCTCTGCTAAGAGTTTGGCGTTGAGCCTGTAATTTCACTAACAACTTCGTCAATGCAGGAGTTTTCGAAGAATAATGCAGGAGATAGGCGAAGTTCGACTACTTTTTCCAGTTCTCCAGTGACACGAACTGCAAACATAGAATCCAAACCATACTGTTCAAACGGTGTAGCTGAATCAAGTTCATTTATATCTTTCTTTAAATGTTTGGCTAATCTTTGCATTAACCAAGCTTTAATTGCGGCATCATCCTGACTGCTAATAACGGTGTTGTCCTTATCACTAAACATGCCTTTAATTGATGTTAAAAAACTCATATCTATACCTTGTCTTTTTTCAGTGATAATTTGTTGATACTGGATTGGTTGGGAAATTTAAGATCCCATACCAATCCTAGTTTATTCATAAGCGCTAGAATCCAGCCTGTTAAATCCGGTTCATACCAATAAACCGCGTGGCGATAGTTAATTGGGAAGGCGTGATGATTATTTTGTAATCCTTCTCCGAATGCTAACAGGGCGACGATCCAATTATTTTTGCTATTGTCCTTTGTATCAAAATTCACACTTCCATAGCGGTGTGAAATTGAACCGACCATCCATGCAGATTGGTTTGCGAAAAACATTCTTGCTAGACCACCAAAAATGAAGCCTATCCAGGCTCCGTGAAAGGTTTGTGTTATTAGCGCTCCAATTACCGTTGGAATTAGTAAGCCAAGTAATACCCATGCTAGGTAGTAACGATGCACAAAAAAGTAAACTGGATCTCTTAGGGTGTCTTTGGCGTAATGGCTCCAAGTCGATACGTGTTTAGACAGCATCCAAGGCATGTGGCTGTACCAAAGTCCTAACCACTTATTTTCATGTAAGTTGGGGGAGTGTGGATCGCCCTTTTGATCACTGTATAAATGATGTCTGCGGTGTTGAGATACCCAATAGTACAACGGCCCTTGCGCTGCCATGGAGCCCATAATGGTGAGCAACATTTTCATTGTCTCACTGGTTTTGAATCCGGTGTGTGTTGCTAAACGATGTAGGCCGGCAGTTACCCCAAACATATGAACAAAGTACATCACTCCAAATAGCCACCATGCCCAAGCGGGGATCTCTGTTACCCAAATTAAGCGGCCCGCTTCTATTGTGCCAAGTAAGGGCACAACTAAAACTAAAGAGGCAAACACTAATTGAAGCCTAGCTGCGCTACCTTCAAGCTTCAATACTCCCGGTGCAGCAGCATGAGGTTCGATACTATTCGGGTTTTGTTTACTCATATTTGCTCTCCTTTAATTTAGTCGGAGCGTAGCGCTTTATCTGCGTTGCTAAGCCTAAGATGCCAAGGAATTCTATGAATAATCCTGATAAATCTAATTGCCATCGGGATTGGTGATCATTCCTCGCACCAATGGGGTAGGCGTGATGATTGTTGTGCCAAGAACCGCCAACAGAAGGGATACCAAGTAGCGCGAGGTTACGGCTATTGTCTTTAAGTTTATGGGGCTTGGTGCCAAACGTATGACAGAGTGAGTTAACTGACCATGTGATGTGATCGAGTAAGAACATACGAAACAACCCGCCCCAAATGAACCCATGAAAAGCGGCTTCGAGCGTCCCACCAATGAGGAGCCCCAGCAGTGTAGGCAAAATGAGCCCTATCAATACCCAAGAAAAGTAACTTTGATTGATTTTGACAATCGCCCGATTTCGGAGGAGGTCTGGGGTAAATTTTCCCCAACTGGCTAATTCATTTGAAAATAGCCAACCTATATGAGCATGAAAAAAACCCTTAATACGAGCTAAAATACTCAAACCGTGGAGCATAGGAGAATGAGGATCCCCTGATATATCGGTGAATGCATGGTGTTTTCGGTGGGTTGCTACCCAAAATAAGACAGGGCCTTGTCCTGCCATAGAACCAAGAATTCCCATTAACCAAGTCGTAAATGAGGAACCTTTAAATGCACTGTGCGAAAAGTAACGGTGGAAACCAGCTTCAACACCAATAGCGGTGGCAAAGTAAAAAAGTAAAAGCAACCCTACGTCGAGAAAAGTGACTTGTTCCGTAGCAAGTTGATAGCCTGCAATAACGGCTCCTAAGGTTGATCCGCCTACAGTGAGAAGCGCCATCCAATACGTTAGTTTATTAGATGAGGTGCTGGCTTTAATTTGTTCATTTTGCGTAGAAAAATTATTGCTCTGATTCATTTTTCTCTCCGCTTAAACTGGCGTAGTAAGTTCTGCTTCCAAGCATTCTTGCAAGCAAAACGTTGTATTTTTCCACTCGTCGTTCTTGGAATGGATAACGCAGGAACAACTAATATTTCTTTCGGTGAAACGCGAAATTCATTTGTTACTTTTACTCTTATTTTTTCCCGTAGAGCTTGTATTTCACCTTCTTCTGGACGCCCTTTTACTTCTACAGCAATGATGAGTGCCTCTGTATCTTGTTCTTGAACAGAAAATGCGGCAGAAAAGAGTAGGGATAATGTGGTTTCTATACTAAGCGCAATTTGTTCAATATCTTGAGGGTAGAGGTTTCGTCCTCTAATGATAATGACGTCCTTAATTCTGCCGGTGACATATAATTCTCCCTTATGGTAGAAACCCAAATCACCAGTTCGATAGAACTTTCCTTGCTCCCCAGCTAACGAATTGTTAAAGGCTTGTTGGCTTAAAGCTTCCATATTCCAGTATCCTTGAGAAACACTTGGACCAGCTACCCATATCTCACCAACACAACCACTCGATACTTGACGCTTTTGCTCGGGGTCAATAATACGAATGTTCAGTTCACTACCAGGGCTTCCACAGCTAACGATACACTGAGCATTGTCAGCACCTTTGGGAACAGGAATGGCTTTCCCCACCTTCAATTTTTCCTTATCGAAGCATTCTTTAGTAAAGGTGTGACCCGCTTCTTTACCGCTCACGAAGAGAGTGGTTTCTGCCATGCCATAACATGGGTTGATGGCTTTAGAATCTAATCCATAGGGGGCGAACTTTTCTTCAAATGCCTGCATCGTTGTTGCATTGATTGGCTCTGAGCCACAGAACAGTTCTTTAATGCTACTTAGGTCAATTTGGGCCTCTTGTATTTCCTCTGTTGAAATAGCATCTACACATAACTGAAAAGCAAAATTAGGTGCGCCAGTCGTTGTTAGCTTATGTCTCGATATTAGCTTCAGCCAACGAATAGGTTGTTGAACAAAATGCATGGGGGACATAAACACTAGCGGAAATCCTGCATACAATGGCTGCATAATCCCGCCGAGTAGACCCATGTCATGGTATGGAGGGAGCCAAATACATCCTTTTCGGTTTGGATAGGGCGAAAGCCACTTGTATATTGCCTCGCTATTTTTAACCAGATTCTTGTGGGTTAGTTGTACGCCTTTAGGTTCACCTGTTGAAGCAGAGGTGTATTGCAGCATTGCAATAGCATCTTCCTCGATATTGGGATGTTGCCATGGCATTTCTTGTGGCTGCATGGGAATGTGGATTTCTTTAAACGTAATATCGTTGGATGCTGAATCAATTAATTGGGAAAGTTGGGGAGTGGAGTGTCTTATTACGTCGCTGAAAAGGACTAATTTAGGGTCACTATCTTGAATCAATGTGTGTAAGCGTTGTATTTGTCTTTTTCCCATAGGAGGGTGACAGGGGACTGCAATGGCTCCACTGCAAATAGTGGCAAGATAGGCTGCAATAAACGCGAGCCCTGGCTCAAACAGCAAAACAATTTTTTCATTTTTGATATTGTGCTGATTGATCTTCTGGCTCGCAAAGGCAATCGCGTTTTTTAAATCACGATACGACCACGTAACAATGTCTTCTTCGCCTTCACCTTCGCCATCGAAACAATATGAAAAAGCCTCTTTACTCCCTTCATATTTAGCTCTGAATTCAATTATCTCTGCAAAGGTTCTCAAGTTAAAATTGGGCTTTGATTCAGTAGGCTCAATTTTCAACTGAGCATTTAAGGCAACATCTGAGTACATATTCTTCTACCTATCATGCTGTTTACTTGTTTAACGAAGGCATCCTCACTGTATTATAACGGATTCTACTTTTTACCTTTTTAAAGTGTGGAGGCTGTCTTCAAGATCCTTGTGTCTAAGCACAAGTTAATCACCGTCCATCCTTGTTAATGTTTTCAGATCATACAAATATAGGTAAGAGATTATGACAGCAAAATTCTGTAAAAAAAGATAAATATTTATAGATCTCTTACAAATGCTATAACTGATAAGGTTAAAAAAACGTCTTCTAAAGGGTGTACAAGTTTGTCACTTTTCTTGCCATTAATTTAGAATGATTTGTATATATATCTAGTAAACAAAAATGTCTTTTTTAATCATGTTATTGCCGTCATTGTCTTTATATACATAATGAATTCATCTAGTTAAGATTTTAGCCAATATTTACTATTATATTTTAGTATAACTTTAAAATTTACCAATAAGGTTTTTTAATTTCTCTCATTAAATATGTTGCAATAATGTTAACAGTAAATGCAAATGCAAATGAGAAACTAAATTTTGACCTTTTAGTTAGGGAGCATAATTTGTCTCACCCCAACATGTAATATTTCGTAAAAGTGTAAAAAAATAGCGTATTTTGCTTGTGGAAATTAGCGAAAAATTGAGTGAAAACGATGAAATTATGTTTTTGGGCAAAAAAAACGGACTCTTGAGGAGTCCGCTTTTTGTTTTTTAGGCAGGTATTTAGTTAGGGACGAGTAATTGGCGCACTTGCCTTGCTCGTAACACTACTTGAAGCTGCTGCTCGACCACTTATAGCGATTTGTGGGCGTTGTGCAGTGTCAATAGCAAGAATTTCAATATCTTCTATTGGTGTGTCGATCGCCTGTGGTTTCGCCATTGGGTGAGAAGTACGTTTTAGTTGCTCTAGTAAACCAGAACGAATAACGAAGGCTTTAGGATGGGAAGCTTTGTTATTTGCTTGAGTCCTAGTTGTCTCTGTACTTTCGTTTACTTCAGCTTTTGTTGCTTCGGCTTCTGGTTGAGCAACACTATCCTCTGCTACATGCTCTTTGTCTTGCGTTTGAACAGCCTGTTCCGGTGTTGATTCTACTGTAGAGAAAATATCAACTTGCTCGGGCTCGGCAACAACTGAAGACGTTTCGTCTTTTGGCGCTGAGTCTTTAACCGAAGTATCTTCTGTTTCTTCGAAGTTCAAACTAGGTTGATTCGGAACCTCTTGAGCTGCTTTTGTTTTAGGCTCTTCAGTTTCGGGAGATTGCGTTTCCACTGTTTTATCTGCTTCTTCCGAATGCGAAGACGTCGCAGCATCTGCTGTTTTCGCATCAGTAGAAGGTTTGGCATCCTGTTGAGTCTGTTCGGGCTCTTTAGGTGCTGATTTTGCTTTGGCGCTATCTTCCTGAGCGTGAACTGTTGATTCCTTCTCAACGGCTGCTTTTTCTCTGGCAGCAGCCCAAACGTCTTGTGTTGAGTCGGTTTGGTTTTCGCTGGCTTGTGTCGGTACTGCTTCAGCCTTAACATCCGATTGTGCAGTGGGTTGCTTTTTCTCAATAGCCTTTTCAGGAGCGTTTGCAATTTGCACTTTGTTATCGGGTTTAGTGTCTGGAGATTGCTCTGTTACCGCATTGTTTTGAACCGAAGCTTTATCTGTATCGGTGACACGCACACTACGTTTACGCTCTCTACGCTTTCTACGCTCTGCGATTTTGCGCGTTTCACTTTTGGCTTTTTGTGCATCGCTATCAGGACGAGCTCGGTTCGTATCAGATTGCTCTGGACGTTTCCTCGCATTATTGCCTTCTTTATTGCGAGGCTGACGATTTGAACGAGTATCTTTACTGCCCTTGTCCTCTCTGTCGTTACGATTCCCGCGAGCATTCTTATCGTCTTTGTCTAACGAGTCGTTTTTGTCATTGGTATTACGACTGCGATTATTATTGCGGCGGCGATTGTTATTATTATTGCGCCCCTGACGATTATTGCGATTGTTTCTAGATTCCTTTTTCTGCGGTTTTTCCTCTGACTTAAATAGCCCAAGTAACCAGGTTATGAATAGAGAGAAAACACTTGGCTCTTCTTTCTTCACAACAGGGGCGGCTTGAGGAGGAACCAATCCTTGCAGAGCAGGTTGTTCTCGGGTTGGAGTGTCAGTTGAAAGCGTATTGGTTTCGTCTTTTTCTGGTGTAGATTGAGGCACCATCTTCGAATTGGATTCGATAACAGTGTCATCATTTCTAACACGAGCAACTTCGTAATGTGGTGTTTCCAATTCTCGTTTAGGAACAATTAGCAGGGACACACTTAAACGGTTTTCAATGTTACGAAGCATATCCCGTTTGTCGTTAAGCAAGTAAGCTGCAACTTCCACAGGCACATTAGCGGTAACGCGCTTGGTGTTGTCTTTAAGTGCTTCTTCTTCCATTAGGCGCAAGATGGACAATGCTGATGACTCGACGCTTCTGATTGTCCCCTGACCTAAACAACGTGGACAGACATGGGTCGATGCTTCACCAAGTGATGGACGAAGACGCTGACGGGACATTTCCAATAAACCGAAGCGGGATATTCTGCCTAATTGAACTCTAGCTCTGTCTTGTTGCACCGCTTCTTTCAAACGGTTCTCGACTTCACGCTGATGGCGGGCAGGGGTCATATCGATAAAATCGATAACCAGCAAGCCTCCTAAGTCTCGTAGGCGTAATTGGCGTGCTATTTCATCTGCTGCTTCTAAGTTGGTATTAAGCGCCGTTTCTTCGATATCACCGCCTTTCGTCGCTCGGGCAGAGTTAATATCAATAGATGTTAGTGCTTCTGTTGGGTCGATTACAATTGAACCACCTGAGGGCAATCGAACTTCACGCTGGAAAGCTGATTCGATTTGGTTTTCAATTTGATAGTGGTTAAATAACGGCACATCGCTTTTATATTGTTTCACTTTACTAACAAAGTCGGGACGCAATAACTGCATGTGTTCAAGCACTTGTTGGTGTGCTTTTTCGTTATCGATCAGAATTTCACCTATGTCGCGTCTTAGGTAGTCACGAATGGCGCGAATAATAACGTTGCTTTCTTGGTGAATCAGAAAGGGCGCTTTTCTGGTTTCTGCGACTTGTTCAATCGCTCGCCAATAAGTGAGCTGGATATTTAAATCCCATTCTAATTCTTCATAAGATTTGCCGACACCAGCAGTTCGAACAATCAGGCCCATACCATTGGGCAGACTTAACTTATTGAGTGCAGATTTTAGCTCTGTTCTTTCATCGCCTTCAATTCTGCGAGAGATGCCGCCAGCCCTTGGGTTGTTAGGCATTAATACTAAATAGCTGCCAGCTAAACTGATAAAGGTCGTTAATGCGGCTCCTTTTTGACCGCGTTCTTCTTTATCAATTTGAACGATAACCTCTTGACCTTCTTTGACGACATCTTTGATGTTCGGACGGCCTTCAAATTTATAATTATTTGGGAAGTACGTTTTAGCTATTTCTTTGAGGGGAAGGAAACCGTGCCGTTCAGCGCCGTAGTTTACGAAAACGGCCTCCAAACTAGGTTCAACTCGAGTGATAACTCCCTTGTAAACATTTGCTTTTTTTTGTTCGTGACCAGGACTTTCAATATCTAAATCGTAAAGCTTCTGACCATCGACCAGAGCTACTCGCATTTCCTCTTGCTGAGTAGCATTAATCAACATTCTTTTCATACTGTGACTCGATTATGGAATCGATCACGCCATCAATACTGGCTTATTTGCCTTTTTTCCACTACGCGGACTTTGATTACACACTCACTGCGGCTGGATTTTTCCAAACTCAGTCTCCCGACTGTATATTACAGGCTCCCCGCTCGGCTCTGTTTTTTACACTTTTTGCTTACTTGTGAGTCAACCCGCGTTATCTCTGTTCTGCGCAGGTATCAGGTAATTCCTGTATTGTTGCGTGATCGCAAACTACTTTTTCAATTATTTATGGGTGTATATTGAGCGGTAATGGGTTAACGCTACTGCGAGAGATGTTTTTCTTAACTCTGAGTGCAGGGGCGAATTCTTAACTTCTCGTGACATTCCGATTTTTTGTTCGGGACACGGCTCTGCGTGCTTCAATACACACACTCTCTTTTATTAATACCGTCGAAATTAGACGCGTACTTCGTAATTATGGCACTAAAGCAGAAAATGTAGCAAGAAAATATAATTATTTAGGGCTTATTTTATGATTTAAGTTAGAATACGCCGCTATGAGTGATTTAAATTTTTCTTCAGTACAGTTTATTGAGATCGACGCGGAACGCGAAGGTCAGCGGGTTGATAATTTCTTAATTAGTATTCTCAAGGGCGTGCCTAAAAGTATGATTTATAGGCTGTTACGCAAAGGAGAAGTGCGAGTTAACAAAAAACGGATAAAACCCGAATATAAATTACAAGCAAGTGATCTGATAAGACTGCCTCCTATTCGAGTGAGCGAGAAAGATGAAGGCGGGTACGTTAATACTCAACGAGCGCAAGAATTAGAACAATTTATTTTACATGAAGATAACCATTTAATCGTATTGAATAAACCAAGTGGTATGGCTGTGCATGGCGGTAGTGGGTTGTCTTATGGCGTGATAGAAGCGTTGAGAAAAGTACGACCAGATGCCAAGTTTCTAGAATTAGTTCATCGTCTTGATAGAG
Source organism: Alteromonas sp. a30 (assembly GCF_026788005.1). Classification (GTDB taxonomy): domain Bacteria; phylum Pseudomonadota; class Gammaproteobacteria; order Enterobacterales; family Alteromonadaceae; genus Paraneptunicella. The sequence goes on along the minus strand of NZ_JABEPE010000001.1, from coordinate 327,373 downwards.
ACACCTCTGGTTGTTTACTTATAGCTAAACGTCGTTCAGCTTTACGAAGTTTGCATGAGCAGTTACGTAATAAAACCGTTGATAAGCGGTATTTTGCCCTTGTATCCGGTACTTGGCCAAAAGCGCGTCGAGTGGTTAATGCTCCACTGCTAAAAAATACCCTAAAGTCTGGTGAAAGGGTGGTTCGAGTCTCGGATGAAGGTAAACCGTCAGAAACACGTTATCAAATCTCACAGCGCTATGAAGGGGCAACGCTTGTTGAAGCGATGCCAATTACCGGTAGAACGCATCAAATACGGGTTCACTGCCAATATGCAGGACATTGCATTGCTGGAGATTCTAAATATCGAGATCCTGATTTTGAAGCGTCAATGAAGGAGATTGGGTTGAAACGTCTATTTTTACATGCTCATCAACTTACATTTACGCATCCTAATTCAAATGAAAAAATGACATTTAATGCGGCGTTAGATAAACAACTGTCTTACACCTTGTCTCAACTGAAAAGGGTTTAATTAGTGTATACATTCGAGCAGGTTAATCTGAGCTTGCTCGAATAGTTCTCTTAAGCCAATCAGTGGTAGACCAACTAAGGCATTAGGATCTCTGCCAATTAGTGCGTCAAATAAAAGAATCCCTAACCCCTCACTTTTAAAGCTACCCGCACAATCAAACGGTTTTTCCTTTCTTATATAGAGAAGCAATTCTTGTTGAGAGAGCGAACGAAACTGAACCGAGAAGGTTTCGCATAATTGATAAACCTCCTGAGTTCGAGGATCATACAGTGCCAGCCCGTTTATAAAATCAACTCTATTACTACTGAATAAAGACAACTGCTTTAGTGCATTTTCTTCATTATTAGGTTTACCTAGTATATGGCTGTTAAAACTGGCAACTTGATCAGCGGCAATAATTAACGCATGGGGATGTTGTTTTGCTATGGTTAGCGCCTTTTCTTTAGCGAGCCGAGTGACCAATTTATCAGGTGATTCATTTTCTAGCGCCGATTCATCAATATTGGGCGCACAACAGGAAAAGGCGATGTGAAGCTTTTCCAATACGGCCCGTTTGTATTTTGATTCACTTGCAAGGATAACAGGGGGGAGGTTAGTTAAATTATAAGCAGACAAATGGTTGTTCCTTTAATAAATGCCAATAATGCTTTGACTCAAGTCTTATTCCTCTATATGATGCGCGCGCTATGCAGAAAGTCAAACTGCCTAAAAAGGTCGATCCGTTCAAAAGTGCTATTCAACGCTCTATTTATGAGGGCGTGATGCTGGCTACAGATATGCAGCGGTTCAGCGCCGCAGTTTGCGAAGTGCTGGATGATATTGCAATTTCTGTTAAGTTCGATACTGATGTTCAAGGTCTGACTTATTTTGAAGGTAAGCTGCAAACAAGAGCTAGCTTGATTTGTCAGCGTTGTAATGATTCCTTTGTCCATTCAATTGATGTGCGCTTCTGTTTTTGTCCAGTCAGAAGTGAAGATGTTGAGGACGAAATACCGGAAATTTATGATCCGGTGGAAGTAGATGAATTAGGTGAAGTGGATTTACTCGGTCTATTCGAAGATGAACTGATATTAACTCTACCTATCGTAGCAATGCATAAGGATGAAGACTGCGCTATGAAAGGAAGTGATATGAGTTACGGCGATATTGAGCCAGAGGAAAGTAAACCTAATCCGTTTGCAGTTTTGAAAGAATTAAAGCGTAATCAGGAGTAAGTAATGGCGGTACAACAGAATCGTAAAACTCGCTCCAAGCGTGGCATGCGTCGCTCTCACGACGCGCTACCTGGAGCGACTCTGTCTATTGATTCAACAACTGGCGAAACTCATCGTCGTCACCATGTAACAGCCGATGGCTTTTACAAAGGTAAGAAAGTTGTTGAGCGTTAAGATCTAAAATTGAAAAAGGGAGCAATTTGCTCCCTTTTTTTATGCCTACGTGTTATTTTTCTTCTTTTATCCCCAAATTACTTAGTTTTTCAAAGTGTTTATTTGTACTTCTGATCGTTTCTAACATCTTGGTAAGAGATCGGATCTGTGATAAGACTAAAGACGGTAGGTTCCTGACGTGAGAGAATTGCGCGTCAAATTTGGCGTCCATAACGAAATAAAGTTGGATAAAGGTCAACATAGGTTTGCTTGAAAGGTAAAAAGGTAATGTATTCAAGAATTGTATCAACTGGGAGTTATTACCCATCTGAAATCCGTACCAACGAAGATTTAGAAAAAATGGTTGATACCAGTGACCAATGGATTACAGACCGTACCGGCATTAAAGAACGTCGGATCATGTCTAAAGATCAAACGGTCAGTGATATGGGAACATTAGCTGCCAAAGCCGCAATTGAATATGGTGATGTCGATCCATCAACAATTGATTTGGTGGTATGTGCTACATCCACTGGCCCAAAAGCATTTCCAAGTGTTGCTTGTGATATTCAAAGAGACCTTGGACTGGATAATATTCCAGCGTTTGATGTGAACGCCGCATGCGCGGGGTTTTGCTATGCCATGAGCGTCGCAGACCAATTTGTTCGCTCTGGCATGAGTAAAAAAGTGTTGGTCGTGGGTACTGATGCGTTATCACAATTGGTTGCGCCTACCGATCGCTCTATGATTATTCTTTTTGGCGATGCGGCTGGCGCTTGCATTATAGAAGCGAGCGACACGCCGGGTATTATGACAAGCCATATTCATGCCTCGGGTAAATTCGCTGATCTACTTTATGCCGGTAGACCACTTTGGGGGGAGGTTGACACGATCGACAACTCTTGGGGGGGGATGAAAGGCAATGAGGTGTTCAGAGTAGCTGTAACGAAACTTAGTGAACTGGTTGAACAAACACTCGTTGCCAATGGTATGAGCAAAGAAGAGCTGGATTGGCTAGTGCCTCACCAAGCCAATTTTCGAATTATTAAAGCTACAGCTAAAAAACTGAATATGTCGATGGATCAAGTCGTTCTAACTTTACCGAAATTTGGTAATACTTCCGCTGCCTCTGTTCCCACAGCCCTTGATACGGCGATTCGGGATGGTCGAATTCAACGAGGACAAACACTCATGCTCGAGGCTTTTGGCGCTGGCTTTACATGGGGTTCTTTGTTAGTCAAATATTAAGTTGCTCGTCGTATATAGAGTGACATTATTTTCCCTATAATTGGTGAGTGTGGTTAAATACCCAAAATCACCTTTTCTCACTTTCATTGATACATTTGCTAGGAATATTTATGTCTAAAACTGCATTTGTCTTTCCCGGTCAGGGATCTCAAGCGGTTGGAATGCTATCTGATTTAGCATCAATCCTTCCCACTGTTACAGATACCTTCGAGGAGGCCTCTGAGGCCCTCGGTTTCGATTTATGGGAGCTTGTTCAAAACGGCCCTATCGAAGAATTAAATAAAACCGCTATTACGCAACCCGCTGTTTTGACGGCAAGTGTGGCAATTTGGCGCGTTTATCGAGAGCAGGGTGGCAGAAAGCCAGACTTCCTTGCCGGACATAGTTTAGGTGAATACACGGCTTTGACCTGCGCCGGTGTCTTCTCATTAGCAGATGCGGTGAGCTTGGTTCATGCGCGTGGTAATTATATGCAAGATGCTGTGCCAGAAGGCTCTGGGAGTATGGCTGCTATTATTGGTCTCGACGATGAAAAAGTGAAAGAATTGTGTCGCGATGTTGCCGAGGGTGAAGTCGTCGCTGCTGTAAACTTCAATTCGCCGGGTCAAGTTGTTATTGCTGGGCATGCTTCTGCTGTTGATCGTGCAATTGCTGGTTGTAAAGAAAAAGGTGCGAGAATGGGGCGTTTACTTCCTGTGAGCGTACCTTGCCATTGTAGCTTAATGCAGGAAGCGGCCGAAAAATTGGCTGAAAAACTCAATTCAACATCCATGAATGAGCCGTTAATCCCGGTTATTAACAATATTGATGTAGCAGTAGAAAATGAAATTGAGGCTATTAAAGTAGCCCTTATTCGTCAGCTTTCTGGCCCAGTTCGCTGGACAGAATCCATCCAAAAGTTAGCCAGTGAAGGCGTCACCAATGTTGTCGAATGTGGTCCGGGTAAAGTATTAACAGGATTAACAAAACGTATCGATAATAGTTTAGTAGGGTCAGCGATTAACACTGCTGAAACCCTAGAAAGCGCACTGAAAGCATAAGAGGTTCGTATGTTTGATTTACAAGGTAAGGTTGCACTTGTTACAGGCGCAAGCCGTGGAATTGGAAAGGCAATTGCCGAAGCACTGGTTGCTCAAGGTGCTACTGTAGTGGGCACAGCGACATCCGAAAATGGGGCGAATGCGATTTCTCAATATTTAGGTGGAAACGGAACGGGGCTGGTTCTTAATGTTGTTGAACAATCTTCCGTTGAAGCTGTAATTGCCGATGTCACAAAAGATCATGGTGGGATTGATATTCTTGTTAATAACGCAGGCGTAACAGGTGATAACTTGCTGATGCGTATGAAAGAAGACGAGTGGCAATCCATTATTGATACTAATTTGACCTCAGTATATCGCATGTCGAAAGGTGTTTTGCGCGGTATGATGAAAAAGCGTGCTGGTCGTATTATTAACATTGGCTCAGTTGTGGGAAGCAGCGGTAATCCCGGTCAGACCAACTATTGCGCTGCAAAAGCGGGTCTAGTTGGTTTTAGTAAGTCATTGGCGCGCGAAGTGGCGTCAAGAGGCATTACGGTCAATGTCGTTGCCCCCGGGTTTATTGAAACAGATATGACGCAAAAACTCTCTGAGGAACAACGAGCAACAATTTTTAAAGATGTACCAATGGCAAGGTTAGGTTCGCCAAGTGAGATTGCTTCTGCGGTGGTATTTTTAGCCTCCCAAGAAGCGGCTTATGTTACGGGTGAAACTATTCAGGTCAATGGCGGTCTATTCATGGGTTAATCGGGTTCGAATACATATGAAATAGCGCTGTGAAGTGCGCCATATTGTGGTTTGACCACAAAAAAAGGTGTATCCAGTGCTTGCATGGTCTTATGTAGACGAATACACTACCCGCCGATTTAAAATCTAGCGATACGAAGGATAACTAGAATTATGAGTAATATCGAAGAGCGCGTTACGAAAATCATCCTCGAACAATTAGGTGTAAAAGAGGAAGAAGTTAAACCAGAAGCATCTTTTGTTGATGATTTAGGTGCAGACTCACTTGATACAGTAGAGCTTGTAATGGCATTAGAAGAGGAATTTGATACTGAAATTCCTGATGAAGATGCTGAGAAAATTACTACCGTTCAAGCTGCGATTGACTACATTAACGCAAATATTGACGGCTAAAGCAGACATTCAAAAAAGCGGCCTTCAAGCCGCTTTTTACATTCCCTTATGTAATTTTGATCATGATTTAATATTTCGGTAAACCTATGTTTAGCTGAAAGTGCCTGATCAAGTCCATTAGTAAGAACAGAATTCGTAAAATTCCTGTTTACAACCTACCATAAATTGTATTTTTGTGGAGATCTTATGTCCAAAAGGCGCGTTGTGATCACCGGTTTAGGTATGCTAACACCCGTTGGTAGTACCGTTGAATCAACTTGGGAAGCTATCAAAGCAGGTAAGAGTGGTATTGGACCCACTACTCGAATTGACGCTAGCATTTTTCCTACGCATTTTTCAGGTGAAGTTAAGAACTTTGATGCAACTGAATATATCCCCAAAAAAGAAATCAAAAAAATGGATCTCTTTATTCAGTATGGCGTAGCGGCAGGTAAACAAGCCTTGGTGGATTCTGGATTTGAAGTCACACCAGAAAATGCACACCGAATTGGTGTCATGGTTGGCTCCGGCATGGGTGGGCTCGGGACGATAGAGGATAACTATCGTAAGCTGGAAACGTCAGGCCCCAGAAAGGTCTCACCTTTTTTTGTTCCTGCAAGCATTACGAATATGGTGTCGGGTTCCCTTTCTATCATGGAAGGTTTAAAAGGTCCCAATCTGAATATCGTTACGGCATGTACCACAGGTGTTCATAATATCGGTATGGCAGCACGATTAATCAGTTATGGTGATGCTGATGCCATGGTCGCTGGGGGCTCAGAAGCTTCAACAACAGAGCTTGGTGTAGCAGGGTTTTCCGCTGCTAGAGCGCTCTCTACACGAAATGACGCTCCCGAAAAAGCAAGTCGCCCATGGGACAAAGACCGAGATGGCTTTGTTATGGGAGAAGGGGCTGGAGTGGTTGTTATTGAAGAATATGAACACGCGAAGGCTCGGGGAGCCAAAATTTATGCCGAAATCGTTGGATTTGGCATGAGTGCTGATGCTTATCATATTACCTCGCCGCCTGATGATGGTGCAGGGGCCGCACTTGCTATGCAAAATGCTATTCGCGATGCAGGTATTCAACCCGAGGATGTTGGCTACATTAATGCGCATGGCACATCCACTCAGGTTGGTGATAAAGCCGAGGTGTGTGCTATCCACCAAGTTTTTGGTGACGCTGCACATTCGGTAATGGTCAGTTCAACTAAGTCGATGATAGGGCATTTATTGGGGGCGGCAGGATCCGTCGAAACCATTTTTACTGCGCTTGCTCTGCATGACGGTATTGCTCCACCCACCATTAATTTAGACAACCCAGATGAAGGGTGCGATTTAGACTTTGTGCCACATGAAGCTAAAACGCTTTCAACCCAGTATGCGTTGTGTAATTCCTTCGGTTTTGGTGGGACAAATGGTTCATTACTGATCAAACGCATTTAAACTCGGCGTTAAAACTGACACAATTAAGCCTGATTTATTCAGGCTTTTTTTATGTATATCCGTTATCAACCAACCACTATTGATTACGCTAACCGCGCGGTATCTTACGGCGATGGTTGTTTCACCACGGCCGTTTGGCAAGACAATACGTTGCAGTTAAAAAAAGAGCATCTTGCTCGGCTTCAACAAGGGTGTGACCAGCTACACATCGTAGGCTTTGCTCCCACTACCTTGGAAAGTTATTTAGATGAACATGTCATCCCACAATTAACGCATGATTGTGTCATTAAGATACTCGTGTCGATAGCCGCAGGCGGGCGAGGTTATCAGCGTCCTGAATCGCCCAATATCGATGTCTATATTACTCAGCACCCGATGCCAAAGCATTATCAGATGTGGCAACAGCAAGGGGTGAAGCTTGGTGTTAGTTCGATGCCACTGGCTAAGCAACCTAAGTTGGCTGGAATAAAACACCTCAATCGCCTAGAACAAGTGTTGGTCAAAAATCAGTGTTTGGGCAACGTAGACGATCTGATTGTTTTAGATAGCGATGGTATGATGGTCGAAGTATCTTCGGCGAATATCTTCTGGCGCTTTGGGCAGCAGTGGTATACTCCTGAGCTTTATTATTGCGGTGTCGCAGGAGTAGTACGGGGAAAAATATTAGAAACCCAGCAGCGCACTTTACCCGTTAGTGTTGTTAGAGCTAAGCCTTCCGTACTTCTGAGGGCAGACGAAGTCTTTATCTGTAATAGTGTGATGGGATTAGTACCCGTTAATAAGATATGTTTAAACGAACAGCAGAGTATTGATTTTGATATGGTCTCGTCATATTTTCAGCAGTTAAATGATTGTTTATAGAGAAAGGGATGTATATTTCTATGCAAACAAGAACATGGCTTAAATACAGTTTTCTTTTTATTGTTGCTTTCGCGTTAATCGTATTTGGTGTGACGTCATATCAAATAAACCGCTTTTTACAGCAACCATTAACTATCCAAAATAACGCAATTTTTAATATTCATTCTGGGGAGTCGGTATCCGGTGTTTTTCAGCGTTTACCAATAGAAGATGATGCACTTTTTACTTATGTGGCTAAAATCTACTTTCGTCTAAATCCCGCGAAAACACACGTTCAGGCCGGAGTATATGAACTGCTGCCATCGGATTCCTTAGCATCAGTGCTATCACGATTCAATCAAGGTCAAACCAAAAAGGTTGCCATTACCTTGATTGAAGGTAAGACTTGGCGCGAATGGTATCAAGTGTTACTGGAAAACCCTTGGTTACAAATGGACTTAAACGAAGGAGAGTTACTGTCTAGTGTTAATGCGGTATCTGGCTGGCAACTCTCACATTTGGAAGGCGCTTTTATGCCCGACACGTATCACATAGAAGCGGGAAGCAAATTTTCTACTTTAATGATGCAAGCGCATCAGTCGTTGCAACGCTTTGTGCAGCGATCTTGGGAAGAACGGGCGCAGAACTTGCCGATAGATTCTCCTTACGAAGCCCTTATTCTGGCATCCATCATTGAAAAAGAAACCGGGCTTGCAGAGGAAAGAGGGCATATTGCTTCCGTTTTTATTAATCGATTAAATTTAGGGATGCGCTTACAAACTGACCCGACTGTTATCTATGGTATTGGTACGGAATTTGACGGAAACCTAACTCGTAAACACTTGAAAACCGTTACGCCATACAACACATATCGCATTAAAGGGCTGCCACCAACACCCATTGCAATGCCAAGCAGAGCGGCCATAACCGCGGCACTTAACCCCATCCAATCCGACGACTTATATTTTGTCGCTAAAGGTGATGGCAGTCACGCATTCTCGAAGACGCTTAACGAGCATAACGAAGCCGTACGTCGTTACCAATTAGGAATTCAATAACCAAATGAAGGGTAAATTTATCGTAATCGAAGGTTTGGAAGGCGCAGGTAAATCCTCTGCGATAACGACCTGCCAAGCATTTTTTGCTGAAAAACATATCGATCTTGTGTGTACCCGTGAGCCGGGCGGAACTCCCGTTGCAGAAGCCATCAGAGATGTAGTGAAGCATAACTGGTCTGAAAACTTGACGCCCGAAACTGAGCTACTGTTAATGTATGCAGCACGAATTCAGCTAGTTGAACACACGATTAAGCCTGCATTAGCGAAAGGGCAGTGGGTGTTAGGTGATCGGCACGACCTTTCCACACAAGCCTATCAAGGTGGTGGGCGTCAAATTCCAGAGTCTGTTATTGGCCCCATTCAGCAGGTTGCTTTGGGGAGTTTCAAGCCAGATTTCACTTTGTACTTGGATGTTGAACCAGAGGTCGGATTACAACGAGCTAAAGGCCGTGGCGAATTAGATCGGATTGAACTAGAAAGTCTGAGCTTTTTCGAGCGTACACGAGCACGTTATTTAGCGTTGGCGCAAGCTGATAGCAGCATAATTGTTGTTGATGCGATGCGGGAAATAGCCGATGTGCAAGCGAATATTCTGCATTATCTCAACTCGATTGTGGCGGCGACAGAATAATATGGTGTTACCTTGGTTAGTAGAAACCTACTCTCAATTAACGACGAGTCGAAACAATAATACATTGCATCACGCTATAATCCTTCATGGCAAAGAAGGTGTTGGCAAGCAACTGTTAGTTGAACAATTCGCTCAAGATTTATTGTGTCAACAGGATTCAAGTACGGCTTGTGGTCAATGCAAGTCTTGTCAGTTGTTTTTAGCTCAATCTCACCCAGACTTTCACAAAGTTGTACCAGAAAATCAAATTGGTGTAGACGACATCCGAGCTGCAACCAATAGGCTCAATTCGGCGTCGCATCAGATGCAAGCCAAAGTCTTAATGATTACATCGGCTCATAAAATGACGGTGGCCGCCGCGAACTCCTTGTTAAAAACGTTGGAAGAACCTACCGCCAAAACCTATCTATTCCTGTTAACGGATAAAATGGATAGCTTGTTACCTACTATTAAAAGTCGCTGCCATAAACAAAATTTAGGCGTGGCAAAGCGAGCGCTTGTAGAACAATGGTTACAATCTGAAGGCATAACGGCCGATCCCATTTTGTTGGATTTGTATTGGTATCGCCCCCTGTATTTAAAACGTTTGTTATCGGATCCAGATGCAAACCAATTGAAAGACATTGAACAAGATTTCGACTCGGTTTTGGCTGGTCAATTAACTACGTTAGCTTTCACCGACAAATACCTCGAATGTGTTGATCTGTGTTTAGAATGGTTACAGCTGTATTTTAGTGAGCAAATGAAAGGTTGCGATGTACAAAACCAAGATGCTCATTGGGAAGCCCATATCCAACTTACCCAACTTTCGCGCCAGCTAGCGTTACCTGGGGTAAATAAATCATTATTACTTAACCAAGCGCTATCTGCGTTATTAGAAGCGGTAAAACAGTCTTAATTGTTAAAACTTGAGTTGTTGCATGATTATGATTTAATGCGCGACGTTGTGATTTAATTCCACCAAACAGGAGTAAGTGTGTTAGTCGATTCCCATTGCCATTTAGATAGACTGGAGCAAACTCCAGAGCAATTGCAAGAAACCATCCGTTTTGCCCAAGGTCGGGGAATTGAACACTTTTTGTGTGTAAGCGTGTCAGTGCGAGAGTTCCAGCAAATGCTCAATACAGTCGAGGCTTACGACTGTGTTTCTGTATCTTGTGGTGTGCATCCCTTGCATCAAGAAGATGCTTGCTCCTACGAGGAATTATTGGAAGCGGCAAAGCATAAAAGAGTCGTGGCTATTGGTGAAACAGGCTTAGATTATTTCTACAGCAACGAAACTAAAGCCGTGCAACAAACTTCCTTTATCGATCATATTCGTGCCGCAAATACACTCAATAAGCCGTTAATTATTCATACGCGCGATGCTCGGCAGGACACGTTAGATCTATTAAAACAGCACAAAGCTGAGTCGACCAATGGCGTATTGCATTGTTTTACTGAGTCTTGGGAGATGGCGAAAGCCGCCATTGATATGGGATTCTACATTTCGATATCCGGTATTATTACTTTCAACAGCGCCAATGAATTACGCAGTGTTGTAAAACAAGTCCCGCTAGACCGTTTGCTAGTTGAAACCGACTCTCCCTGGCTTGCACCTGTGCCACATCGTGGCAAGCAGAATCAACCGGGATATGTGCTCGAAGTGGCAGAATATATTGCCAAATTAAAAGGCGTGAGCTTCCCAGAATTGGCTGAAATTACTACCCGTAACTTCTACCGTTTATTCCCCTTAGCAAAAGCAATTACACCTTAATCTCGACCGGAGAAAATACATGTCGCAAAGCAATAACGCTTTGTGCGCCAACACTTTGTTGATGGTGCCGCCAAGCTGTTTCAAATTTAACACTGAAACGGGGGCTGATAATGAATTTCAACATCACCTCAATATGACCGATGCTGAACTACAGAAACGCGCCACGCAGGAATTTGACAACATGGTGGCAAGATTGCGTAAATTCGGCGCTAATGTGTTGGTTTTTGACGACCCCCAAGACAACACTCCTGATGCAGTGTTTCCCAATAATTGGTTTAGCACCGATGGTAACGGTAATGTATACATTTACCCAATGGTGTGTGAAAACCGCCAACGCGAAGTCAAGCCCGAAGCCCTCGTTAAATTCTTGGAAGAGCATCAATATCAGGTGAAAAATATCATTGATGTGAGAAGTTTAGCGGTAGATAAAGCCAAACTCGAAGGCACGGGAGCGATGGTGTTCGACCACAGGAACAACAGTATTTATGCTGCTATTTCACAACGTTGCAATCAAGTATTACTAGAGCAATGTGCACAACGATTACAAGTAAATGAAGTGCTGGCGTTTGATACACTTTTGGCCTCGGGTCAGCCCGTTTATCATACCAATGTGATGCTAAGCGTGGGTGACGATTACGCCATTGTTTGCGCCGAAAGCATTGTGTCTGAGCACAGACAACAAGTGTTAGAGTCGCTAAAAGACAAACGCATTATAGAGATTAGCCTTGAGCAACTTACCGCATTTTGTGGCAATGTACTGCAAATCTGCAACGCCGATGGCAAAAAAGCCTTGGTGATGTCGCAAACCGCCTTTGATGCATTCACCCACGAACAAAAAGAAACGCTCGCTAAAAGCGGAGATTTGCTAGCCATTGATGTGCCTACGATAGAGGCCGTTGGCGGTGGCAGTGTACGCTGTATGCTTGCTGAGATATTCCTGCCTTAGCTATCTTTGGGAAATTTACGCATGACCTTTCCTAAATCAATAGCACATCGAAAGAGGCTGCAATACAAAAAATGACCTGAAATAAAAAGCCCAGAACCTATAAGTTACTGGGCTTTTCCTATTTTTAAAGTGTGTATGCCTTAAAAACGATGTATTCAAATCACTTTAATAGCGCCATTTGATTAAGGAACCGTGACGATTTTACAGCCGTTGGTTGCGCCAATGGTTTCCATTTCATCGCCGTAGGTCATGATGAACTGATCACCAGACTCAATCACACCTTTGCTTTTTAAGCATTCAATGACCTGATTTTTCAGGGTGCCCGGCTGGCATTCTGTTGAGTTAAAGTAAACTGGTTTAACGCCACGGAACAACGCCATAATATTCAATGACTCATGATGCCGAGATAATGCATAAATAGGTAAAGACGTTGTAATACGCGACATTAACCTTGCTGTGCCACCGCTCTCGGTTAACGCAACAATGGCTTTTACCGTAGATAAATGGTTTGCCGCGTAAACCGCAGAAAGGGCTGTGGTTTCACTAATGCTGCTGAATTGCTCACTCACACGATGTTTTGAAATACGAACAGAGGGGTGGGTTTCTGCGCCAACACAAACACGAGCCATTGCCGCCACCGTTTCTACTGGATATTCACCCGCCGCGGTTTCGGCAGATAACATCACTGCGTCGGTACCATCAAGCACGGCGTTTGCAACATCCATGACCTCTGCGCGTGTTGGCATTGGGCTGGAAATCATCGATTCCATCATTTGCGTTGCAGTAATTACCACTTTATTCAGTTGGCGAGAGCGAGAAATCAGTTTTTTCTGTACTCCAACTAACTCTGCGTCACCAATTTCCACGCCTAAATCACCACGCGCTACCATTACTGCGTCGCTTGCTTCAATAATGTCATCCATGGCTTCGTCCGATGCGACCGCTTCTGCGCGCTCAACTTTGGCGCAGATTTTTGCAAAGCAACCCGCTTCTTCTGCAAGCTTTCGAGCATAGCGCAAATCTTCCCCGCTACGAGGGAAAGAAACCGCTAAATAGTCGACGCCAATTTGAGCAGCGACCTTAATATCTTCTTTGTCTTTTTCAGTGAGAGCATCTGCGGACAAACCGCCACCTAGGCGGTTAATGCCTTTATTGTTAGAAAGTTTACCGCCCACAACCACTTCAGTCTCAACCTTGGCGCCATTCACATCCGTTACTTTAAGTTGAATGCGTCCGTCATCTAACAATAATAAATCACCAGCAGAGACATCGTTTGGCAAAGCCTTGTAGTCAATGCCCACCACTTCTTGGTTGCCAGCGTTTTTATCTAACTCGGCATCGAGCGTGAATTTGTCACCAATATTTAAGTGAATTGGACCATCAGCGAATTTTGCAACGCGGATTTTAGGACCTTGTAAATCACCTAAAATAGCGACGCATTTACCTAATGAGGCGGCGGCTTCTCTTACGCGATTAGCACGTTGAATATGGTCTTCTGCGCTACCGTGAGAGAAGTTCATTCTAACGGTGTCAGCACCTGCTTCTAATATTGCTTTGATGCGTTCAATGGTATCTGTGGCAGGACCTAGTGTGGCAAGGATCTTGGTTCTTCTTAGCATAATTTTCTTCTGCTTTATGAGTCGGTGACAGGCTTGTAAAATGTCAATTTATTACATTGAAGGGTAAGTTAATGCGACCTTGTTTCATTAAAAGCGCTCAATTTACCCTGATAAAAAACATTTAAATGTAATTTAATTACAAAATCCTAGCTGAAAAAGGCGCTAAAGTGAAATCAAATAACAATTTTTAAACAAACTTTCAAAATTCCACTGTAATTTTTGACAGACACTTAAGAGCGGCCGATACCTTTTGTGTAACGAGAGTCGCGCAGTGAGTCTTTTACTCGCTTTAAATTCTCTCGGAACTTGCTTCCACGGCGCAGAGTAAAGCCTGTTGCTAGGATATCAATCAGCGTGAGTTGCGCAATACGTGAAGCCATAGGCATATACATGTCGGTGTCTTCAGGCACTTCCAAACCGAGCACTAAAGTACACTCTTGAGCGAGAGGGCTATTTTTAGATGTAATGCCGACCACCGTGGCATCGTTGCCTTTAGCAATCTGGGCAATTTCCACCAAGCTCTTGGTACGACCAGTGTATGAAATAAGAACAACGACATCGCCTTCTGCACTGTTCATACAACTCATACGCTGCATTAACACATCTTCAAAATAGACGACAGGTACGTTAAAGCGGAAAAATTTGTTGACAGCATCATGGGCAACGGAGGCTGAAGCGCCTAAACCAAAGAACGAAATTTTCTTGGCTTGCGTTAGCAGGTCAACCACGCGATTGATCGCGAGAGGGTCGACCGATTGACGTGCTACTTCTAACGCGGCCATAGTCGACTCGAAAATTTTGTTGGTGTATTCGTCTGGACCGTCATTTTCTTCTACGTGACGGTTGACGTATGGTGTTCCATTCGCGAGGCTTTGTGCCAGATGTAGTTTGAAATCTGGATAACCCTTGGTATCAAGTCGACGACAAAAACGATTGACCGTAGGTTCACTAACGTCCGACATTTTGGCGAGGGTTGCAATGCTTGAGTGGATTGCGGTTTGTGGGTTGGCGAGGATAACTTCAGCAACCTTACGTTCGGATTTACTGAATGCGCCTTTACTTTGGGCGATCTTTTCTAGAATGTTCATGCGATCTACAAATTCTGCTTTTATAATACGGGGCGAATAGATGTAATTTTATAACATAAATTTGTGAAAATGTTACATGAAAATGCCTGACAGTGTTCGAAGCTGTGGCCGGAAAAAAGAGATAAAGTTGTAAAATTACTACAAATGATATTTAATATTGGCCTAAATTCGGCCTTTATAGTGATTTGTTTAGTAAAATTACTGCGTTTTTCTTCTTTTGTATGTAATTTAATTAGAAGGTAACAATCTATGGTACCCATTAACGCGCTTGAACCCTGTGACTTCGTTCTTTTTGGCACAAAAGGGGACTTGGCTCGTCGTAAACTCTTACCCTCTTTATACCAGCTTGAGAAAGTGGGCTTACTTCATGAAGGCTCAAAGATTATTGGTGTCGCTAGGCATGAGCACACAGTAGAAGAATTTACTGAACAAGTCGAAAACAATCTTAATCAGTTTGGTGGTGAAGAAATCTGCCCTGATACTTGGTCAAGACTAAAGGCCAAACTTGACTATGTGCAAATCGACATGCAGGAGATGGAGAGTTACAAAGCCCTGCTTTCTCACGTCGACCAAACTCGCATCATGGTGTGTTACTTAGCAACGCCGCCGAGTATTTACGGCGATATTTGCCGTGGTCTGCACACGGTTGGGGCAATTGATTCGTCTGTGCGGGTTGTGCTGGAAAAACCGATTGGTCATGACTTAGCATCGTCACAAGTAATTAATGACCAAGTTGCTGAATTCTTTGAAGAAAAGCAAATTTATCGAATTGACCATTACCTCGGCAAAGAAACCGTTTTGAACTTGGTCGCGCTTCGTTTTGCGAACTCTATTTTTTCCACAAATTGGGATCATAATTGCATCGACCACGTTCAAATTACTGTTGCTGAGTCGGTCGGTATTGAAGGACGTTGGGGATATTTCGACGATGCAGGCCAAATGCGCGACATGGTGCAAAACCATTTGCTGCAAATCCTAACCTTGATTGCAATGGAGCCGCCAGCGAGTTTGGATGCCGATAGCATTCGTGATGAAAAACTAAAAGTGCTTAAAGCGCTTCGTCCGATTACCGCTGAAAATGTGCGTCAAAATACCGTTCGAGGCCAGTACACATCAGGCTTTGTAAAAGGTGAGGAAGTTCCCGGATACCTAGAAGAAGAGGGAGCAAATAAAGAAAGTATCACCGAATCGTTTGTTGCCCTGAAAGTAGAACTGGATAATTGGCGTTGGGCAGGCGTGCCTTTTTATCTGCGCACTGGTAAACGCATGCCAACCAAGGTAAGTGAGGTCGTTATCTACTTCAAACGTCAGCCCCATAACCTTTTTACCGACAGCTTTAGTTCGTTGCCGCCGAATAAGTTGAAAATCCGTTTGCAGCCAGATGAAGGCGTACAAATTACCGTTATGAATAAAGTACCGGGTTTAGGCGGCGCAAGTGCTATGAACTTGCAAAAATCAGAACTTAACTTGAGCTTTTCTGAAGCCTTTAAAGAAGAGCGAATTCCAGATGCTTACGAAAAGTTGCTACTCGAAGTGATGTTGGGCGACCAGTCTTTATTTGTTCGTCGTGATGAAGTGGAACAGGCATGGAATTGGGTTGATGGTATTTTCGCCGCGTGGGACGCCGTAAAGGAAGAGCCTGATGGTTACGCAGCCGGTTCATGGGGACCAACCTCTTCCATTGCCATGTTAGCGCGCGAAGATCGTAGCTGGTACGACAGCACATCAAAACCCAAATCCAAGTAGAGGACGTCATGCAAGCACACCTTTTCGAATCGAAAGACGCATTAAATCACGCCTTCGCCGAGCGCCTTGTGGCGATTCTATCGCAAGGCATCGCTGAAAATGGGCGCGCTAGCCTGCTCGTGTCGGGTGGTCGTACGCCTTTACCGCTGTTTAAACAATTATCGGAAACCAATATTGACTGGAGCAAGGTTGATATTTCGCTCGTTGATGAGCGTTGGGTTGATGAAACCGATGAGGCAAGTAACACGCGCTTGGTGAAAGAAAATTTGTTGCAAGGTTACGCAGCAAGTGCCAATTTTGTTGAAATTAAAACGTCACATGCACAAGCAGAAGAGGCGGTTGCAACTTGCACCGAACAATTAGCCTCGATGCAAACGCCATTTGATGCCCTGATTCTTGGCATGGGAGAAGATGGTCATACGGCGTCACTGTTCCCTTGTTCTGAACAAGTTCAAGCCGGACTAGATTTAAATACACAAGCTGATTACATCGCTGTGCAACCAACTACTGCACCCCATCAACGCATGTCACTCACGCTCAAGCGCATTTTGGCCAGCAAACATATCTTTTTGCATCTAACAGGAGACAGCAAAAAGGCGGTTTTGGATGAAGCATTAGCTGGAGATGATGCACTGCAAATGCCAATTCGAGCAGTATTAAACAATGCTGACGTGCAGCTCATGTGGGCGCCATAGGAGAATCGAATGAATTCAACTATTCAAGAAGTAACACAACGCATTATTGAACGTAGCAAAGACTCTCGCGCTGCGTATCTCGCCAAGGTTGATAAGGCGCGTCGTCAAGGACCGCATCGCGGCGTGTTATCTTGCGGAAACTTAGCTCATGGTTTTGCGGCATGTAATGCCTCGGACAAAAACGCATTAACCAACATGGTTAAGTCCAACATTGCCATTGTGTCTTCCTACAACGATATGTTGTCGGCACATCAGCCTTATGAAGCGTATCCACAGCAAATTAAAGAGGCGATTGCATCAGTAGGCGGTGTAGCCCAGTTTGCGGGTGGTGTTCCCGCAATGTGTGACGGGGTGACGCAAGGGAATCCGGGTATGGATTTAAGCTTGATGAGCCGTGATATTATTGCTCAAGCGGCGGCTATTGCGCTATCTCACAACATGTTTGATGGCACATTAATGCTGGGTATTTGCGATAAGATCGTGCCGGGATTGTTAATGGGCGCATTAAGTTTTGGGCATTTGCCTACGGTCTTTGTGCCAGCGGGGCCAATGCCATCAGGGATCCCTAACAAAGAAAAGGCTCGTGTGCGCCAAGCTTATGCAGAAGGGAAAGTAGGCCGAGAAGAACTGCTTGAGGCAGAATCTAAATCTTATCACTCGGCAGGGACCTGTACCTTTTACGGCACAGCCAACAGTAATCAGCTAATTGTTGAGATTATGGGGTTACATTTGCCGGGCGCATCTTTCATTAACCCCGGTACAGAATTACGCCACGCGCTAACCGATGCCGCCGCGAAGCAAGTAACTCGTTTAACGGATTTAGGCACCGAATACACACCCATTTCCAAAATCGTTGATGCTAAATCGATTGTTAATGGATTGGTTGGTTTATTGGCGACAGGTGGTTCCACAAACCACACCATGCACATGATTGCGGTTGCCAGAGCGGCAGGGTATTACCTAACGTGGGACGATTTTTCCGACATTTCTAAATCAGTGCCATTGCTGACACGCATTTATCCAAACGGTTCAGCCGACATTAACCACTTCAATGCCGCTGGCGGTATGGCATTGCTATTTAAAATGTTGTTAGAAGCAGGCTTGTTACATAACGATGTCACCACGATTTGCGGTCAAGGCTTGGAAAAATACACCCAAGAGCCGGCGTTAGAAGATGGTCAGTTAGTGTGGAAAACAGGACCAACAGAAAGTTTCGACAAAGAAGTTGTCGCAAGCGTGGAAACACCATTTAAGCCAGACGGCGGTCTTTCTGTACTTAGCGGAAACTTGGGGCGCGGCGTCATCAAAACATCGGCAATGCGTGAAGGCACAAGCACGATTACGGCACCAGCCGTGGTATTTGAAGATCAGTTTGAATTGGATGCGGCGTTTAAATCTGGCGATTTAGATAAAGACTGCATCGTGGTTGTGCGTTTCCAAGGGCCTAAAGCCATTGGCATGCCAGAGCTTCACAGACTCACACCACCACTGGGCGTACTTCAAGATAAAGGTTACAAAGTGGCTCTGGTCACAGATGGTCGTATGTCTGGTGCCTCGGGTAAAGTGCCGGCTGCGATTCATGTGACACCAGAGGCTTACGATGGCGGCATGCTAGCGCGTGTACAAAATGGTGACATGATAGAGCTAGATGCGGCAACAGGGGCGTTAAATCTGTTGATAAGCGATGAAGAGCTTAATGCGCGTCAACCGAAACAAGCCAATCTTGAAAATCACCAAGAAGGCATGGGGCGCGAACTCTTTACGGGGACGCGAGGCTTGTTAACAGGAGCTGAAGAAGGCGCATGTTCATTGTTTGCGAGTCAGGAGCAAGTGCTGTGATGGGACGTTTTGTAGCGGATGTGGGCGGAACGAATATTCGTTTGGCACAAGAAACCAATGGTCGGATTTCTCACATCAAAAAGTATTTATGTAAAGACTATGCCACCATTCAAGAGGTGATTTTAGCTTACTTTGCTGAATTTCCAGATGTCACCTTTAAGGCGGGTTGTATTGGTATTGCGTGTCCGACTAACACCGATACCATCAAAATGACCAACCATCATTGGGCATTTTCAGTTAAAGCGCTAACCCAAGGTTTGTCGCTTGATTGGCTACAAGTCATCAATGATTACACCGCTGTTTCAATGTCGTTACCAGTTTTAGGTGAAGATCAAAAACACCAAATTGGCTCTGGCACAGCCGATCCAACTGGGCATATTGCGGTATTTGGTCCCGGTACGGGGTTAGGTGTAGGCCATCTAATTCACACACCAGTGGGATGGCAATCGATTCCCGGAGAGGGTGGTCACGTCGACTTTGCCCCCGTAGACGCAATCGACATGGCTATTTTAACCTTTTTACAAAAGCGCTACGAACGAGTGTCCGCTGAGCAACTGCTTTCCGGTAACGGCCTATTGCAAATTTACCAAGCCATTGCCGATATGAATGGTGTTGCAGTAAGTTGCGAGGAACCTGCGCAAGTAACAGAAAATGCCTTATCTGGTGCATGTGAAATTTGTGTGAAAGCACTGAATCAGTTCTGCGCCATTATGGGCTCTTTTGCCGGTAATTTGGCACTTAATATGGGAACGTCTGGCGGCATTTACATTGCTGGCGGAATCGTTTCCCGGTTCATTCCATTTTTGGAACAAAGTGACTTTAGAGCACGCTATTTAGCAAAAGGGCGCTTTAAAGAATATGTGTCCGTCATTCCAACTTATGTGATTACAGAGCCTGACCACGGTTTGCTTGGCGCGGCGGCTTATCTGGAACAGCATTACAAGGGGTAATTATGCAAAACAAAAACTGGCTGCATTCAGCAGAAGACATTTTCTCACAAGGCCCCGTGGTTCCTGTTTTAGTGGTGAAGGATGTGGATACTGCTGTGCCAATGGCGAAAGCCTTGGTCGAAGGTGGTATAAAAGTGCTGGAGGTGACATTACGTACACCTGCGGCTATGGACGTGATTTCTGTGATTGCCAAAGAAGTGCCAGAAGCGATAGTGGGAGCGGGTACCGTGACTAACGCTGAACAGCTAGAGCAAGTGCAAGCCGCAGGCGCACAATTTGCTATTAGTCCGGGCATGACCAAAGAGCTATTAATCGCGGGTAACGAGGGCAAAATTGCTTTGATCCCGGGGATTGCCTCTATTTCTGAGTTAATGGAAGGCATTGATTTAGGTTACGATCATTTCAAATTCTTCCCGGCTGAAGCGTCTGGTGGTGCTAAAGCCATTAAATCGATTGGTGGGCCCTTCCCAGACGTTAAATTCTGCCCAACGGGTGGCATCGATATAAACAATTATTTGTCTTACCTTGCATTACCAAATGTAAAGTGCGTAGGTGGGTCATGGTTGGTGCCAGAAGATGCTTTGAAATCTGGCGACTATGCTCGTATTACCCAGCTTGCTAAAGAGGCTATCGCAGGCGCAACAACCTAGTTTTTGTTGTATCAATTCATCTCTTTTTACAAAAGCTCCTATATTGGAGCTTTTTTATTGTCCCAAATCTGACACCGCCATTGCCCCGCAATAAATGTTAAATTTTTGTTGACTGAATTCTTTTCGCGCATTAGCATCTAATGTAAGCGTTTACATTTTGCTTTCATTTAGAGCAAAATGTTAGTGAAATGGTCACACTTTCATTTGGTTGCCTTGATCAATGAAAACAATATTTGAATATTTCGGGTTGAAGACTTCGCATTGTTAATAAGATGATTCAAGACTACATTCAATAATTGACGTGACTATCTACACCTTGTAACCATTTGAATTAGCGTTGGTTACAAGTCATTGACACCTTTGGATTGGTTGAGGTTATTGTGTACACAAGAAAAAAGAATGTTGGATTTCAGAAGAAGCCGTTAGCTGTTGTTATTCCCATGTTAATGGGTGTTGCTTTTACAGTTTCTGCACAAGCGCAGGACGCACAGGAGGCTAACAATAACGGTTTACAAGATGATGTTGAAGTGATCAGTGTTTCCGGTATTCGGGGCAGTTTGATCAAATCAATGGAAGTTAAACGCGACTACAAAGGTGTCATGGAAGCCATATCTGCCGAAGATATGGGGAAATTCCCAGATACCAACCTTGCTGAGTCTTTACAACGTGTGACTGGTGTTTCAATTGATCGCCAAAACGGTGAAGGTAGCAAGGTAACGGTGCGTGGTTTTGGACCCGACTTCAACTTGGTTACGTTGAACGGACGCCAAATGCCTGCGTCGAATTTAGAAGCGACCTCTGCGTCTTCTTCTCGTTCTTATGACTTCTCAAACATTGCCTCCGAAGGGGTCGCTGGCGTTGAAATATACAAAACCGGTAAAGCGCATATTGCTACAGGCGGTTTAGGCTCAACCATTAACATCACCACCACCAAACCACTACAAGCGCCGGGTTTAAAAGCTACGTTCGGTGTAAAAGGGGTTTACGATTCATCGAGCGATAAAGACAGAGACATCACACCTGAGTTGTCTGGTTTGTATAGTAATACCTTCGATGACGAGAAATTTGGTGTGGCTATTTCAGGCAGTTATCAAAAGCGTGACAGCGGCAACCAACAAGCCAATGTCGGCACAGGCTGGCGCTCATTTCCGGGTATTACCGACCAAAATTATGATGCGGGAACCGGTGATTGGGGTGGTATTCCAAGCGGCCCAGATTCTGGTCATATCAACCGTCCAACAGAAGATTCCATTTACTCTGTACCGCAAAGCTTAGGGTATCGCTTTGAAGAAGTACAAAGAACCCGTATTAATGGTCAATTGACGTTACAATATCGCCCAATTGATACCTTAACCACCACGCTTGATTATACTTATGCAGAAAACCAAGTTGATACCCAGTTCAACGATTTGTCTGCATGGTTTAACTTCGGCCCTTCAACGGGTGAATGGACGGACGGCCCAATTGCGTCGCCGCTAGTTTATAGCGAAGATACGTCTGCAAACCCTGCGGATATTGCGATGGGCGCGGGGGACTACGCCACGATAAATGAAAATAAATCGGTAGGCTTTAATGTTGAATGGCAAGCGAATGATGCCCTAACGCTTGAGTTTGATTTTCACTCTTCCTCGGCTGAATCTCGCCCAGACAGCGAATTTGGTAGTAACAACATCTTAAGTACTGCGGCATTTGTTCGTGCAAGTACAACCGCGTATTTTGGTGAGAAATTTCCGGTTCTAGAAATAGGTTATCCTGAAGGGGGTTCGCTGCGTCCAGAAGATATGCGCGTGACCGGCTCTTCATTCCGTCATTCCATGATGCGTAGTGAAATTGACCAATTCCAAATTAACGGTGAGTACGTATTCGAACACGACTTTTTCCGCAGTATCGACTTTGGTGCAAGCTTTGTTGATTCTAAAAACCGCTCTGCATTCTCCAATGTGCAACGTGATACTTGGGGTGGCGTAGGTGTTGAAGGTGATTTCGACAACAGCTTCTGGCCTGCGGCAACGGTAAGTGATCGTTTTGATTTACCGGGAAGTGACAACGATTTGCTTCAAAATGAATTCTTCATGTTTGATTTCCACAATGTAAGAGATCGCGCAGAAGAGTTATACCCAGTAGAAGGGTTAGGTGATTGTGGAACAGGTTTCTGTACCTCATCCATTCTTGATACCGACCGTCGTGTAGAAGAAGAAGCCAAAGCGGTTTATTTACAATTGCACATGGAAACAGAGTGGGATGACCGTCCAATTAACTTAGTCGTTGGTGCGCGTTATGAAGAAACAGATATAGAATCTCGCGCTTTGGTGCCTACCTATAGCGGGATTGGTTGGGTGTCCGCCAACGAATTTAATCTTGTTGCTACCGGTGATCAGGATTTCACTCAGTTAGAAGGTGAATACGACAACTTCCTACCTAACATCGATTTCGATATTGAAATTTATGAAGACGTCATTTTCCGTGCGTCTTACAGCAAAACCATTGCCCGTCCAAGCTATGCCGACATCCAAGGTGGCCTAACGGTTAACACCTTAGTGCGTATTGATGGCGGTACAGGCTCTCGTGGTAATCCAAATTTGAAACCGTTTGAGTCTGATAACATCGATTTAACCCTCGAGTGGTATTACAACGAAGATAGTTACCTCGCCGTAGGATATTACGAAAAAGATGTGAAGAATTTCATCGGTACATCCATTGTTGAAGAAACTGTGTTTAACCTCGCGCACCCTGCAAATGGTCCTCGTTATCAAGAAGCGTTGGCAGCAGTGGGCAACGATGTGGTTGCTATCCGCGAATACATTATTGCCAATTATCCAGATACCGTTGATGGCGACACTATCTTCGGTATTGATGGCGAAGATGGCGCAGCAGTATTCGACATCACCGTGCCAGTTAACCAACGCGAAGCAAAAATCGACGGTTGGGAAATTGCCTTGCAGCATGTATTTGGTGAAACCGGGTTCGGTGCCATTCTCAACGCCACATTTGTTGATGGCGATATCAGTTACGACAACTTCAGCCTAGAGCAACAATTCGCACTATTAGGCTTAAGTGACTCTGCCAACATTATCGGCTTCTATGAAAAAGATGGCTGGCAAATTCGTGTGGCTTACAACTGGCGTGATGACTTCCTGAATTCAACGAATCAAGGAACCGGTTCGCACCCAACCTACATCGAAGATTACGGTCAATGGGATGCCACCATCAGCTATGATTACGACGAGCATTTAACCTTCTTCTTCGAAGGCTTGAATTTGACGGATGAGTACACAAGAAGTTATGGTCGTGCAGAAGAGCAAGTTCTTAACGTGACTCAAACTGGACCACGTTATCATTTAGGAATGCGTTATAAGTTCTAATGCTTTCATGAGTAATCAACAACACGCCACGCAGGTTGTGGTGGTCGGTGGCGGCACGGCAGGCTGGTTAACAGCCTGTTTGTTACGTGCCTGCCCACGTCTTAATATCCATGTCACCCTCGTTGAATCACCCAATATCCCTAGTATTGGTGTTGGCGAGGGAACATGGCCTTCCATGCGCCAAACGCTACATAAAATTGGTTTGAGCGAAGCTGAATTCCTCAAGCAATGTGATGCCGCTTTCAAACAAGGATCTCGTTTTGATGCGTGGCGAACCGGTCAAGAAAACGATCGCTACTATCATCCATTCACCTTGCCAGAAGGCTATCCTCATCTGGATTTATCCCAATATTGGTTGCCTTATCAACAAGAGGTTAGTTTTGCTAATGCTGTTAGTGCGCAGGCCCGCGTTAGCGATATGCAGCGTGCGCCGAAAGCCTTGCAGGCAGGCGAAAACAGCACGGCTTTAAATTACGGGTACCATCTTGATGCCGGAAAATTTGCTAGTTTGTTGCAGACTCATGGCACCGCTAAATTAGGTGTGAACCATGTACTTGCCACCATCGATTCGGTAATTGGTGATAGCAGCGCGCCTATTCAAGCCATTGTGACGGACAGCGGCGAGCGTTTTGAAGCCGATTTATTCATTGATTGCACCGGGTTTTCTGGTCGGCTAATTGAGCAGCATTACCACATTCCGTGGCAAAGCATCGAAAGCACACAAATTAATAATCGCGCGCTAGCACTGCAAATACCTTACGAAAATGCACATTCGCCTATTGCCTCAGCTACGCTTTCAACCGCACATAGTCAAGGTTGGACATGGGACATAGGCTTGCAAAATCGACGTGGAATAGGCCTGGTATATTCCAGTCACTTTACCTCTGATGATGAGGCCGAACAGTGTTTACGCCAGCATGTTGAAAACAGCACGCAGGGCAGTGGCGCTTTTTTGAAACAGTTGGAAAAAATAGAGGCGAAAGCCATCGCGTATCAACCCGGAGTGCGTACACAGTTTTGGCATCATAACTGCGTTGCGATAGGGTTATCGGCCGGATTTTTAGAGCCGCTGGAAGCTTCTGCCATTGCGCTAATTGAAAGTGCCGTGAATTTTATCAGTGACAACATCACGCCGGATGTGCAAGCCAATGCTGTCGTCGCTAAGCGCTTTAATAGCACCATGCACTATCATTGGTCTAAAATCATCGATTTTATTAAACTGCATTATGTACTTTCATCACGCAGAGACAGCGACTACTGGCGAGCGCAAACAGCAATAGAAACCTGTTCCGACTGGCTACAAGACAATTTGCAATTATGGGCACAAAGCGGGCCGAATTTGCACGATGTACCCATGATGATGGAAATGTTTCCTGCCGCCAGTTGGCGCTATATTTGGTACGGCATGCAGCAAGAAAAGCTAGCTTTACCTATGGATAATGCTGCCAATGCGGCACAATTGGCCATGCAGGTAGAGGCTGAACGCTGTTTTAAACAAGTTGCCAACCAAACACGACACTTATTACAGTCACTGCCAACGCACAGAGAATGGCTTAAGCAGTTAGCGCTGCGTTGAGTTGGTGATAATTATTCCGGCAACTAAGGTTGCAATTAAATACGAGAACAAGAATGACAAACACGGTGCTTTTAACCCCAGATGAGCATAAACAAATTAAAATCGACACGCGTCATGGTAGCCAGTTAGGCGCCGAGTATGGCGACAGCGTGAATGCTTGCTTGAGTTTTGTTGGCGAATTTCGAACAGTGCAGGCGCATTACCCCATTGTTTTCCAGCGCGATGGACAATCAGGGCTGTTTCATCCAGTTGTGGTTTTGGGGTTTGAAATAGGGGAAAACTTGTTTTTGCAAGAGTCACATTGGGATGCGCCATATATCCCCGCATTAATTGCCAGACAACCCTTTTCAATTGGGTTTAAATCCACTCCCGATAGCGACGAAAAGCAGCGCGTCGTTCATATAGATTTAGACAACCCTCGGGTGAGCCAAGAGCAAGGCGAACCGTTGTTTATGGATTTAGGCGAACAAAGTCCGTATTTGCAAAAAATGGCGAGTTTGCTTGAAAGCATTCACTTGGGCATGGAGCAAAATAAAGCCTTCTCAGCGGCATTGATTGAGCTCGAATTGGTGGAAAGCTTTTCTGCGGAAATTGAATTGAACGATGGTACAACGCATCAGCTTCTAGGTTATTACACTATCAACGAAGAAAAATTGTACAAACTCAGCGCTGAAAAGCTTGCTGAACTGAACGAAAAGGGCTTTTTGTCGGCGGTATATATGATGTTGGCGTCGCTATCGCAGTTTTCTAATCTTATTGCCAGAAAAAACGCGACTTTGCTCAAGGCGTAACAATGTAAAGGATTAAAGGCTTACAAAGCATTATTTAGATTGGACAACAAGCCAAGCTGGAGAAACTATGACGATTGACTGGTTATTGAATGCGCCCAATGTGCAAGAAGTTGACGCCAGTGATTTCAACGACGTGTTTTTACAATTGAACGAGCAAACCCAGCCTCTAGTTATTCGTGGTTTGGTGTCGCATTGGCCTGTGGTTAAATTAGCGCAATCGGGCGATGTGGCGTTGCTCGATTACCTAGCGGGCTTTGGTACTGATGAGCCTGTGACCGTGTATCGAGCGGGGCCGGAAGCACAAGGACGAATTTTCTATGATGACGGTTTTCAGGGCGGTAATTTCCAAGCTGCTTTCAAAGGTTTATTCGATGTGTTGTCTTTGGTTTTGCAAGAAAGCAAAGCAAAAACCGGCACAACGTATTACCTAGGCTCTACCTTGCTGGATCAATTCTTGCCGGGTTTTCGAGCGCAAAACGATTTACCGACACAGTTAGAAAACTTCGAACCCCTTGTTAGCTTATGGTTAGGCAACAAAAGCCGCATTGCCGCGCATTACGACTTTCCACAAAATTTGGCGTGTTGCATTTCTGGTAAACGCCGTTTTACCTTATTTGCACCAGAGTTAGTGGATGCGCTCTATCCCGGCCCAATTGAAATTACCCCAGCAGGGCAACCGATTAGTTTGGTGGACTTCTACCACCCGGATTTAACGCGTTACCCCAAATTTGAACAGGCGATGCAACAGGCCATTGTCGCCGAACTTGCTCCGGGCGATGCGTTATTTTTGCCAAGTATGTGGTGGCATCATGTTGAGAGTTTGTCCGGCATTAATACTCTTATTAACTATTGGTGGCGAAATACGCCAGCTTATATGGGCTCGCCATCAGATGTGTTAACCCATGCGTTATTAGGGCTGAAGTCGTTGCCTTCCTCACAAAAGCAAGCATGGAAGGCGTTATTCAATTATTACCTGTTCGATGATGCCGATAAACCCGAAGCAGAGAAAACGGCGGCGTACCAACCTGAGCCGATGCAAACCGGTTTAACATGGCAAAAAGAAGGATTGTCGGCGGAGCAAGCGCGAAAACTGCAACTACGCTTGCACAATCGATTAAGAATTAAGTAAAGAGGCGAATTAACAATGCAAAATCATGTCAAACATGTGGTTATTGCTGGTGGTGGCACCGCAGGATGGATGACAGCGGCATCGCTCTCAAAACTATTAGGTAAGGCCATTAAAGTCACTTTGGTTGAATCGGAAGAAATTGGCACGGTTGGCGTTGGTGAAGCCACCATTCCACCATTGCTAACCCTGCATAAGTTGTTGAGTATCAACGAACAAGAATTTATGCGTGAAACCAATGCCACGTTTAAGCTCGGCATTAAATTCGAAAATTGGCGAGACATTGACCAAGACTACATTCACTCTTTTGGCATCACGGGGCAAGACACATGGGCTGCTGGTTTCCAGCACTTTTGGCTAAAAGGGCAGCAGCTTAATATCAGCAAACCCTTTGGTGACTATTGCCCTGAGTTGGTCGCTGCGCAACAAAATCGTTTTGCCGTATTGCCCTCTAACGGCATTAACTATGCTTATCATTTAGACGCCAGCGCTTACGCTAAGTTCTTGCGAAAAATGGCAGAAACCAACGGCGCAACTCGCGTGGAAGGTAAAATTAAGCAAGTGTGTTTGCATTCTGAAAACGGTTTTATTGATGCCTTAACGTTGGAATCTGGGCAGCGTATTGAAGGCGACTTCTTTATTGATTGTACCGGCTTTCGCGCTTTACTGATTGAAGATGCAATGCATGTGGGCTACGACGACTGGACACACTGGCTCCCTTGCGATAGCGCCTTGGCGGTGCAAACCGAAATGCAAGGTGAGCCTGTGCCTTACACCCGTTCTATTGCCCATGATTATGGCTGGCAGTGGCAAATTCCGTTGCAGCACCGTATGGGGAATGGCCTAGTGTATTGTCGTCGTTATATCGACGATGACAACGCCCAAGAAACCCTACTCAATAACTTAAAAGGCGAGCCAATTACCACACCGCGCTTAATTCGTTTTCGTACCGGCCAGCGCCGTGAACATTGGCATAAAAACTGTTTAGCCATCGGCTTGTCGAGCGGCTTCTTAGAACCGCTTGAATCCACCAGTATTCACTTGATTCAGCGCAGTATTATTCGATTCATGCAGTTGTTCCCTTATCATGGTGTGGAACACGCCAGCGTGAACGAATTCAATCAGCAAACCGAACATGAAGTGCTCAATATTCGCGACTTCATCATTCTGCATTACTACGTAACTGAACGAAAAGATTCCCCGTTTTGGCGCTATTGTCGCAACATGTCGATACCAGACTCCCTAAAACATCGCATTGAACTGTTCAAAGAAAGCGGTCGCGTGTTCAAAGTGCCTAACGAACTGTTCGCAGAAAACTCATGGATTCAAGTCATGCTAGGGCAGGGCTTAACACCAGAAGCGTACCACCCGATTGTGGATACCATGTCCGATGACGACCTCAATCAATTCTTGCAACAAATTGAAGCCCGCGTGAGAAAAGCCGTTTCGCAATTGCCAAGTCATAGCGATTTTCTGAAGCATCATTGTGGGGGGTAGTTGGTTCAACATATAAATTGTGACTTTTTAAGAAAACTTTAGTGAAATACATTTTATATAGAGTTTAACGAATTATGAATGTCATACATGCTAAAGAGATAAGCTTTGTAAGGTAATCGCTGAAGTTTTGAACGAGCAAGTTATGACTTTATTCAGAGATAAGATTTAGAGTTTTCACCTCTGTTAAGGTGGTATAGTTAACCCATTTTATTTTTTTGGTTGATTATAAAGGCATCTATGAAAAGCGATTCTAATGAAAAAGGACAGGAAAAGGTTTCAATTGGGGTTCCCTTGTACACTCAAGGCGGATTTGATAAACAGTTAAATTATAGCCTTTGGTCTACTTCTCGAGCTAGGTTTATTGCTTCTAGGAGACTCAATGAAAAGAATGTTCGTTCATATAAATCAATAGCTCTACTTTCCGCTTACATGATTTTGTTTTCCTTATTTGACTATTTCTTTCTGAGTCATTTGGAATCGTATAATGGTAATTATATTTTGTTTACCAATGTGATGCTCTCGCTTCTTATTTTAATTTTCAGTCAATTAGAAAGCTCTGCTTCATACGGTGTAAGGGCAGTTCGTCTGCATCAATGCGCTTTAGATATAAACAGTCTGTACAAAAAATTAAGAAGATTAAAAAACAAGTATGAAAATAGAGAGAAGGACGCTGATTTTTTTGATGCATTGGAAAGTTTGGATAAGGACTACGATGCAATTCTTAGAGCGTCAGATAACCATGAGGTTTTGGATAATGAACTGTTCAAGTCTCAGTACCCTAAATATGAGGACCATAAATTAGGAAGAATTGAGGTTCTATGGATAAAAATAAAAAAGTACCTAATAGATAAGTTCTTCTATCATATGGTTACTAATGTCCCAATGGCTTTGTTCGCATATATCATTTTTGAATCATATTTTCGCTACAATTACATTCTTTATAACTCTGTAGAAAATGAATCTTCTTTGTGGCTTATTATTTCTTCATGGGTAGGCTAACTATTTAATATTTCGTAGGAAACTTTCTTTGTTATAAAGGTAACAAATTAGCTTATCTTGACTTTTCCGTCTGTTCAGCGAACCGATGTTAACTTCTCAAATAAGGTGGTTGACGATTAACATCGGCCCGTTGATAGTGATTTGCAATTAGTTATAAACCTCTTAGTTAATATATAAAAAAGGAGGCATAGTGAATGCCTCCTTTTTCGTTTCATAACGTGAGTAGGGCTATTCGCAGCTTATCAACGCCTGTTTCCCTGCATTAGGCACAATGCGAAGGTTAGAAATGGCAATATGATTGGGTTTATCGCTGGATAACACAAAAGGCGACATCATCTTGCTAAAGGTTGCGCCTTTTTGGCTTAAACATCGCAAGGCAACACTCGCTTTGCCCCATGTGTCGGGTTGTTCGAAGTCGAAGTTGTTTTGCAACATTTCAGTGATGTCGATGTTCGCATCGCAGGCATCCAAACAGCGCACGCCTAGCTGCATCGCGTTAACCTGATTTGTCATGATTTTATAGTCAAACGCCAAACTTGCATCAGCTTCTAAGTAGCTAATTAAGTCTTCTGGGAACGGGGAATATAAGCCAAATTCGCTGGTACTTGTCGCTAGCCATTCAATAGAAAGTGCATCTTCTTGAACAAAGCGATCTATAGTTTGAACACGCATTTCAGGCGTTTGCAATACACTACTTGTGAGCGTTGTTAACGCATTGGCTGGGCCTGCGGCAATGGACCACGGCTTTTTCACTTGACCTACGTAGAGCGCTTTACTTGTTAACGTTTGCTTGGCATCCGTTTTGAACGTTTCAGGTAGCGCAGCTAATTCAGATGAGTCCGAATAAGTGAGGCCATAGCCATATTCAAACAAAGGTTTGGTGCTGTTATCGTTTTCGCCATCCAACACATTTGGCATCTGTGTTGGTGTTGCAGGCCATGAAAAAGATAGTTTGCCTTTGAAGTCATGATCAATCTGGTCTTTTTCATCACGCAAGATAACATCGGCAACGCCTTGGCCTTCTGAGCCCGGTAGCCATGCGGCAACAAAGGCATCCGCAGCGTTTAGTTCTGGGTTAACCCACATTGGGCGACCACTTATAAACACGGCTACAACCGGAATACCTTGTGATTTTAATTTACGCAACAACGCTAGGTCGCGTTTGTTTTCCCGTTGGTATTCAAGGTTGTTAATATCGCCATTGCCTTCTGCATATGGCTCCTCACCAAATACCACTACCGCGACATCAGGCTGGGTTGTGAAGTCTCCGTTTACCGACAACGACACGCTACCGCCCGCTTGCTCAACTTTGTGTTTGATACCTTGGTAAATTGATGTTGCACCGGGGAAATCGCTATTTTGGTTGCCAGTGCCTTGCCATGTGATGGTCCAGCCACCGGATTGCTTGCCAATGTTGTCCGCAGCATCGCCTGCAACCAATATATGTTGATTACCAGATAGCGGCAGAAGGTTTTGGTTGTTCTTTAACAGCACTAAAGATTCTTGTACTGCTTGACGCGCTATCGCTCGGTGTTCTGCTGCACCAATCAGTGATTGGTCACCGGAAAGCGCACGTTTAGCAGGGGAGGGGTTGTCGAATAAGCCCGCGCGTAGTTTCACTCGTAAAATACGTGTCACTGCGTCATCCAAACGCGCTTGTGGTATTACCCCGGTTTTCACTTGTTCTACAAGATTGGTGTAAAGCTTTCGCCAATCGTCGTTAGGCGTCATGTAAATATCGAGCCCCGCGTTAATAGCTTGCGGGCAGTTGTCGTTGGTGCAGCCGCTCACTTGGCCGTGACCATTCCAATCGCCAACCACTAATCCATCAAAGCCCATTCGTTCTTTCAGAACATCGGTTAGCAGATATTTGTCGCCGTGGATTTTGCTGCCGTGCCAACTATTAAATGAAGCCATTACCGTCTGCGCGCCAGCATTTAGTCCACCCACATACCCTTGGGCGTGAATATCGATAAGCGTTTGCTCTGATACCAGACTATCACCTTGGTCATCACCATTCAGAGTTCCACCATCACCAACAAAATGTTTAACAGTGGCAATGACTTTATCATCTGAGAAGGGTTTGCTGTCGCCATCGGCTGAACCTTGTAACCCTTTTACAATGGCTGCTGAATAGGCTTTCACCAAATCGGGAGATTCAGCATAACTTTCATAGGTTCGGCCCCAGCGATCATCTTGGGCGGTTGCTACGGTAGGCGCAAAAATCCAATCAATACCCGTTGCGAGCACCTCTTTTGCGGTGGCTGCGGCTATGGACTCAATTAATTCGGGGTTTCGAGCGGCGCCCAAGCCAATATTATGAGGAAACAAAGTCGCACCAATTACATTATTGTGACCGTGGACTGCATCCGTTCCCCACATAGTCGGGATAGTAGAGCCATCGATCGAGTCATCAACTGATGCTTGATACATCGCTTCAGCTAGGTTGATCCAATCTTTGGGGGTGGCGTGTTTGTTATCGTTTGGATACGCTCCGCCGCCGTTTAAATAGGAACCAAATCCATACTGACGCATTTCTTCAACAGTAATCGAGCGGATTTCTGGTTGCACAACTTGCGCGACTTTTTGCTCTATCGTCATCTTGTCAAGAATGGCTTTCGCACGCTTTTCAATGGCAGGATCGGCTTTAATTGCAGAATCAATTTGCGGCCATAAGTTTACATTGCGCGATAATCCTGTTTCGCTAGTTTGTGTTTTTGGGTCTTTATCTGGCTGAGCGTTGTTGTTGTTGCATCCAAGTAGAGCAAACGCTAGCGCACAGGCCATAGTGGTTTTTGTTAACTTCACATTGAGCGAAGGTGGATTCGATTTAAACATCAATCTATATCTCCGAGATTTATCCCTGATTGGGGCGATAACCTTTCGCGCCATAAAACGCAATGAATACATAACAAATTACAGGTAGTAAAAAGGAAGTTTGTAGTCCGCTGGCGTCAGCAATTAACCCTTGGAATACGGGGATGATTGCGCCACCAACAATGGCTAAACACAGTAAGCCAGAACCACGGCTGGTATCTATACCGAGCTTGGCAATGCCGAGCGAGAAAATGGTTGGAAACATAATGGAATTGCACAATCCGGTTGCTAGCAAGGCCCACATGGCGACTTTACCTGAACTGGTGATGGCAATGCCAAGCAGTACGATAGCGGCAAGGCTGTTAAAGGCCAATAAACGATTGGCTCGAATTTTTTGCATGATGGCGGCACCAATAAAGCGACCAATCATTGCGCCACCCCAGAAATAGGCGACGTAGTGCGCTGCCTCGGATTCAGTTAAGCCTGCGATATGTTTTTCGCCTAAAAAGCTAATCATAAAGCTTCCGATAGATACCTCTGCGCCAACATATACAAATATGCCAACAGCCCCCAACACTAAATGCTTGTAATGCGCCAGTGGTGTGCGTTTAACAACACCATCTAATGTTGGCGTCACTTGTGGAGAAGTATGGTTTGGCAAAGTGACAAAGCGCGACAAAACGGCCAGTAAAACTAAAATAGCGGCAAGGGTTAGGTAAGGCACAATCACGGTTTCAACATGATTTGCGTTGGTTTCTGTGTCTACCGAGCCAAAAATGAGTATGCCGCCAATGATAGGGGCAACGGTTGTTCCTAGCGAGTTAAATGCTTGCGTCATGTTCAAGCGGCTAGACGCGGTGTCTGGGTTGCCGATTAACGTTACTAATGGGTTTGCTGCAACTTGTAAAATAGTCACACCCGAAGCAAGCACAAATAAGCCAAGTAAGAACATCCAGTAGAGGGAGAGTTTGGCAGAGGGAACAAATAGTACGCAACCCACCGCCGCACACACTAAACCAAGTGCGATACCGGTTTTATACCCGAGTTTACTAACAATGTACCCAGCGGGCATAGACACTAAGAAATACGCGCCAAAGAAGCAAAACTGTACTAGCATGGCTTGGGTGTAGGTTAAATCAAAAACGCCCTTTAAATGAGGGATTAGAATGTCGTTCATGGCGGTGATAAATCCCCACATGAAAAACAAAGATGTTAATGAAGTGATCGCAATTCTGCCTTGGCTATTCGACAAGGTAGAACCTTGAGAAGACACGGTGTCGTCCACACCTGTAGTTCCTAAACTAGCCATAAATGCTACCTCTGAGGATTAATAGATAATAGTGAATGAGCTAGCCAACGACATAGATTGGTCATTAACTCGTATGGCCAGTTGCTCCAGATAAACATGACTTTAACAAAATTAAAACAAAATGAAAACGCTTACATTTTGTTTTAGTTGTGGTAAATTTCTGGGATAGATAAATTTCTTCATTTCAAATGTACGGTTAAGCCTAAGCCTATGTTTTTAAAATGAAGGCGACTAGGGAATAGGAAACTTATGAGTATTCGCTTACACGCTCATTCTCCGCTATTAAATGAAGCATTTTGTTTCGGTGTTGCAACCGCCTCTTTCCAAATAGAGGGAGGCATTGAACACAGGGAACCTTGCAACTGGGATGTTTTTTGTCAACAGCCCGGTGCCATTGCTGATCAGTCAGATGGCGCAGTAGCATGCGATCATTTTCATCGCTGGAAAGAAGATTTTGCACTGATTAAGTCTTTAGGGGTTGATGCTTATCGCATGTCCATTTCTTGGCCTCGGGTAATGGATGCAAATGGTCAACTTAAGCAAGAAGGCGTTAATTATTATATTGAGCAATTGGATTGGCTCAATGCAAACAACATTAAACCTTTTATAACGCTTTATCATTGGGATTTACCGCAACATATTGAAGAAAATGGGGGTTGGTTAAATCGAGAAACCGCCTACTTATATGAACAATATGTGGATGCAATTACCCAAGCCTTTGGTGATAGGGTTTATTCCTATGCGACCTTTAACGAACCTTTTTGTAGCGCCTATTTAGGTTATGAGTTGGGCATTCATGCGCCGGGCATTACAGGCACTAAAAATGGTCGAACAGCCGGACATCATTTGCTTCTTGCTCACGGCTTAGGCATGGCAGTGTTGCGTAAGAATGCACCAAATGCATTATGTGGCATTGTCTTAAATATTACGCCTACTTATCCTGCCTCCGATAGTGCTGAAGATATTGCAGCAGCAAAAATGGCCGACCAAATTCTTAACCAATGGTTGTTCCAACCCGTATTAGCAGGGTCTTATCCAGAAGCGGTGCTAACCGAGCCAGAAGGTGCTGCACCGCCAGTTGAAGAGGGCGATTTAGCGCTGATTTCCACGCCAATTGATTTCTTGGGAATTAATTATTATACCCGGGAAGTTTATCAAAGTGCTGAAGGTGAGTTATATCAAGCGGTTCCTGAGAAAACATTACCGTTAACTGATATGGGATGGGAAGTGTTTCCGCAAGGGCTAACCGATGTATTGGTTGATTTACATCAACGCTATACCTTGCCTCCGCTGTACATTACAGAGAACGGCGCAGCCATGCCCGACACGCTGCAAAATGGCGAGGTGATGGATACAGATAGAGCCGAATATATTCAAACGCATTTACAAGCTGTTGAAAATGCTATGCAGCAAGGCGTTGATATTCGTGGTTATTTTGCGTGGAGCCTATTAGATAACTTTGAATGGGCAGAAGGCTATGTAAAACGCTTTGGTATTGTTTACGTAGATTATCAAACACAACAACGAACTTTAAAATACAGTGGTCGTTGTTATCAGGCGTTATTAACCGAGCGTAGGCAATCCGAACGTCAAGAGCAACGTGCTTAGTGCATAACTTTTAACATAAAAAACAGTAACATCAGTTAAAAACAACAATAAGAAAGAAGGCCGAAAATATGCTTCAGGTTAAAGAGAAAATCGCTTACGGGTTAGGGGATACGGCGAGTAATATTGTGTTTCAAACCGTCATGCTTTTTCTTGCGTTTTTTTATACCGATATTTTCGGCTTGTCTCCTGCCATTGTCGGCACCTTGTTCCTTTCAATACGAGTGTTGGATGCGATAACCGATCCTCTTATGGGGGCATTAACCGATAGAACACGCAGCAAACATGGTCATTTTCGCCCCTACATTCTATGGCTGGCGATTCCCTTTGGTGCAATTAGTGTTATCACTTTTACAACCCCTGACCTAGGTGACACTGGAAAGGTGATTTACGCCTTTGCGACTTACGCTCTTTTGATGATTGCTTATACTGCTATCAATATTCCTTATTCCGCTTTAGGCGGGGCATTAACGCCAAATCCAGAAGAACGGGTAACAGTGCAATCCTATCGTTTTACCTTCGGTATGTTGGGTGGATTATTGGTTTCTGCGTTAACGATTCCACTGGTAGATTGGTTAGGCAAGGGTGATAAAGCCTTGGGTTATCAACTTACTATGGTCATCATGAGTATTGCCGGTGTCGTGATGTTCTTTATTTGTTTTTACGGGACCAAAGAGCGGGTGGAAATGCCGCAGACAAATGGCAGACCGCTTAAAGCTGATTTACAACTTTTATGGCGTAATGATCAATGGCGGGTGCTGTGTGCTGCCGCGTTTGTTTTGCTCGTCGGCATGGTTTTACGTAACACCTTAGCCATTTATTACGTGAAGTATTACTTAGAGCAGGAGTCTATGATTACTCAGTTCATTACGCTGGGAATGATTGGTAACATTTTAGGTTGTGTTGTGTCTGCCTATGCAGCCAAGAGAATATGCAGAATTAAGCTATACCGATTGCTGCAAGTGATAGCGGGTGTTATCAGCGCGGCGAGTGTTCTGGTTGACAGCAGCAGCCTAATTCTCGCTTTTGTAATGCATTTCTTGTGGGGCTTTTTCCTACAAATGGCTACCCCCTTGCTTTGGGCCAAAATGGCTGATGTTGTTGATTACGGTCATGTGAAAACCGGTGAACGTTTGACCGGTGTGGTTTATTCGACCATTGTCTTCTTTATAAAATTAGGCTTAGCCCTTGGTGGCGCAATAGCCGGATGGTTACTTGCCTTCTATGGTTATGAAGCAGATCAAGCGCAGTCTGAAACGGTGAAACAAGGTATTTTATGGTCGTTTACCGTTTTCCCTGCATTATGCTTTTTTGTTGTCGCGTTTTTAATGAAAGGTTATACGCTCAACAACACGAAAGTAAGTGAACTTCAGCAATCTCTACAAACCAATTAGGATTACTTTTTTTTACAAATATTAATAACTTGTAAAATTTTTTAGAAAAATGAGAATGTAAGCGTTTACATTTTTTTCTTTGAAGGTTAATATTCTTGCCAATAGTTGCTCATTATTAGGATGATATTTAGTTGAGCGTTACAACAGTAGTCATGGAATGGTAATGAATCCAATTGGCGGAGACTTCAATGAACAAGCCTTTATTTACCAAAAACACAATCACAACTGCACTATTGTTAGCTGCGTTCTCCGGTTCGGCGGCTGCGCAACAATGTCAAAATCTGATTTGGAGTGATGAATTTAATGGAACACAGCTCGATACCACTAAGTGGGAAGCCCAACTAGGTGATGGCTGTGATATTGGACTTTGTGGTTGGGGTAACAATGAACTTCAATGGTACAAATCTGAGAACGCAACAGTTGCCAACGGTGTTCTTAGCATTACCGCAAAACGAGAACGTGTAAGAAGCAAATCCTATACTTCTGCGCGTTTAAGAACGGCGAATATGCCAAATGGCGGAGAGTGGACCAACGGGCGTTTTGAAGCTCGTATTAAATTACCGCTTGGACAAGGCTTATGGCCTGCATTTTGGATGCTTCCGACTGATCCTGCGGAAGTATGGCCAATTAGCGGTGAAATTGACATCATGGAGGCAACTGGTCAAGCCTCGATGACAGCCTTTGGTACGATTCATTACGGCGAACTGTATCCAAACAACTCTTTCCAAGGCAACGATATTCTTTGGCAACCGGACTTACTTTCGGATGATTTCCATGTGTTTGCCGTGGAGTGGGAGCCAAACGAAATTCGTTGGTATCTCGACGACATCCTTTATTCAGTAAAAAAACCAGAAGATTTAGCCAACCCAGCATGGTGGACATTTGAAAATTACCAGTATCACTTCCTACTAAACGTTGCTGTTGGTGGTTCTATTGGTGGCACGCCAGATGATTCAATCTTCCCATCAACAATGGAAGTGGATTATGTTCGTGTATACGACATGGGCCAACCTTCTGTAGATGGACCTCACATTATCGCACCGGGTAAGTCTGGCACGTATACCGTTATTGATGAAGACCCAAACAGCACTTATGCGTGGTCGGTTCCGGCGGGTGCGACGCTCTCTGGCGGCGGCGATTCTATTAGTGTGGACTTTGGTTCAGCAACCAGTGGAGATGTTTCCGTTGAGGTAACAAATAGCTGCGGTACATATTCACTTTCTGTTCCGGTTTTTGTTGAACCTGTTCTGCCAGTTGAAGCGGTGTTGGACGACTTCAATGGTAACGCAAACATGACGTACACCTCATTCACTGGCAACTTCCAAGTTGTTGACGGTGAGTTGGTTTATACCCGCGACGCGGGCTCGCTTTACGATGTGATTGCCGCAACAACCTCGGCTATTCCTGCCGCAGATGCCTTTTTAACGGGTGGTAAAGCATTCACTATCGATATTACTAATTTCGACCCTACACTGGTTGGTAAGGAAATCCTTATCCAATTAGAAAACAGTGCAACGGCAACACCGTCTAACTATCCAACTGGGCGCCATAGTAAATATGAAGCGCATATTGAACATGCAAATGGTAAGCAAACCTTACGTTTCAGACTTCAAGAGCGTGTTGATGGTTTAACTAAAACAGGTGATGTTGACACCATCGTTATTTTAATTGAACCCAATACCTTTGATGGCAGCACTTATGTGATGGATAACATCAATATTTTAGGAAATGGAAATTAGTTTGGACGAAATGCAGTGGCGTCGCTGTCACTGCGAGAAATGACATGTATTGCAGTATCTGAAGGTTTCCTTCACTTAGTCTTGTTGTAAAACAAGCAGCTTGGGTAAGTATTGTTAATTGACACCCCCCCGACAATACTTACCCTTTTTTCCTATCATCTTCCCTGATTTTGGCTACAAATCTAAGATTAAGCGTGGGGTTCGCTAATGCTATCTCGAGTGACAAGATGTGGCACAATTCTATCTGTATTGTAGTTGATTTCCTGATTATACACGTTTGCTAAAACCCAACGCGCGGCTTGTTCACCGAGTGTATGTTTGGCGTAGTGCATAGTCGTCAGGCGAGGGTAGGTAAACTGGGAAAATTCCACATCATCGAAGCCAATGACCGAGACATCTTCAGGAATTGATAACCCTTTTTCTCTAATGGCCCCTAGTGCACCGTAAGCCATTTCATCGTTGGCACAGACGATAGCCGTGACTTCCGGTTTATCCGAAAGGATCTTTAGCGTTTGTTCATAGCCTGAATGCGCTTGGAAATTACCAGGGAAGATCAGTGATGTGTCAAAAGGAATACCCGCTTTTTCCAATGCATTTTTATGACCTTCTAAGCGGTCTACAGCATCGTCCTTTTCTTTTGGGCCCGAAATATAGGCGATATATTTATGTCCCAAATCGGTTAGTGCCGAGGTGGCGATTTCAGCTCCCTTAATGTTGTCGATGCTAATGCAATGCTCAGCAATTTCAGGAATATAGCGATTAACGACAATAAACATGACTTTTTCTTTGGCAAGCTTAACTAAATAGTCGTCGCTAACGGCTTCTAGATGCAAAATAAGTGCATCACAGCGTCTATCTCTTAGGGATTCAATGGCACTCATTTCATCCTCTTCACGACTGTGACCGGCAGAAATGATTACATGTTTGGATGCGTTACGTAGGATTTTCTCAGCGGGAGAAATCATGGCGCCAAAAAACGCACCGTGCAGTTCAGGCACCACATAACCTATAGTATTACTTTTGTTCGATGCAAGCGATTGGGCAATGTAGTTAGGGCGATAGTCCAAGTCCTTCATTGCTTTTTCAACGCGTTCTTTGGTGTGGGGTTTAACTTGTCCGGTGTTGTTAATGACCCGAGAAACAGTGGCAAGCGATACGCCTGCCAATTCGGATACTTGTTTTATTGTCGCCATCGGTTTTCATCCAGAAATTTAGTATAAATGTTCTAATCCGATGGCTATTTTACGACTTTTTTAGGTTTAACCAATGTTTTGTACTAGGGAATGCGAATTTTTTGGTTGCAAAGTAATACCTTTCGTGACTGCAGACTCGATGCAAAGAAAGCGTAAATAGCCGTCGTCTGGTATGTTTGCGATATCTTTCGCGCCTTTCCAAGGGTTCCAAATCACGATACTGTCATGGCCTGCGGCGTTCACAGAAATGGCATTTCCTGTACTTTGGTCAATCAGTAATCGGGCATTTTGGCTGAAATGAATGCAGTCATTCGGTCCTTGTATCCGGTAGGTCTCTGGTGCATTAAACCAAGCCATGTCACGATTTTTATCCTTGTATTCGCCATCAACCCCGATAATTTCAATTCGATTAATGTCGTCAACAGCAAAATAGGTGTGTAACGCGCCAGTAAATTCAAAGGCTTCGTTGCCTGTATTTTTGGTGATAAGTGTCATGCGCAGTTGTGCGCCAACTAATACCTCTAATTGCAATTCAGCTTGGTGAGGGAAGCCTTTGCCTGAGGTTGTTGGGCAATTAAAAATGAGCAATGTATGTGAATCGACATCCTTGGCGCTGATTAACTCCCATTTCTGAGAGCGGGCAAAACCATGCATAGGAAGAGAGGTATCATTATTCGGATATTGGCTTGCAAACCAAGGCCAACAAACGGGGGTGCCGCCGCGAATGGTTTCGGTGGCGTCCACTTTGGTTAACGGGCTAAGCCACAACCGTTCGATGTCGTCTTCTTTGGGAATAAAGCTAAATACCTGTGCGCCGAAAAGTGAAATTTTGGCGCTAGCAAGTTCGTTATCAATAACGAAGATGGTATTGTCGTTTTGCTTTTCAATGGTAACTGATGCCGGTAATTGCATGGCGACCTCATAAAAAGAGATGAAATGGCAGACATAAAAAAGGCGGCTTAAGCGCCGCCTTATCGCGAAGAGAATATTATCGACTAATATGCTTCACTAATTCTAGCACTTTGTTTGAATAACCGATTTCGTTGTCGTACCAAGACACCAATTTCACAAAGTTATCCGTTAGTGCAATTCCTGCTGTGGCGTCGAAGATTGAAGTACGAGTATCGCCAATGAAGTCTTGGGATACCACTTCGTCTTCTGTATAACCTAAAATGCCTTTGAGCTCACCTTCAGACGCGGCTTTAATGGCTGCGCAAATATCATCATACTTTGCGCCTTTTTCTAGGTTAACGGTTAAGTCAACAACCGACACATCGGCGGTTGGCACACGGAAAGCCATACCCGTTAGCTTACCATTCAACGCCGGAATCACTTTGCCTACCGCTTTAGCTGCCCCGGTTGATGATGGAATGATGTTTTGGTAAGCACCACGGCCGCCGCGCCAATCTTTGTGAGATGGGCCATCAACCGTTTTTTGTGTAGCTGTAACCGCGTGAACAGTGGTCATTAAACCGTCAACAATACCAAAGTTGTCGTTTACCACTTTTGCTAATGGCGCTAAACAGTTGGTGGTGCATGACGCATTTGACACGATGGCCTGACCATCGTAGCTATCATGGTTTACACCCATAACAAACATTGGGGTAGCATCTTTAGATGGCGCTGACATAACCACTTTTTTGGCACCGGCTTGTAAGTGAGCACGAGCGGATTCGTCGGTTAAGAATAGGCCAGTTGATTCAACAACAACATCTACGCCAATATCGCCCCAAGCTAGGTTTGCTGGGTCTTTTTCTGCTGTTACACGAATGGCTTTACCATCGACAACTAACTGATTACCTTCTGCAACAACATCATATTTAAAGCGACCGTGTGTTGAATCGTATTTCAACATGTAGGCCATGTATTCAGGATCAAGTAAGTCGTTAATACCGACGACTTCAATTCCGTCTTGCTCAAGCGCGGCACGAAAAACGAAGCGACCAATTCGCCCGAAACCGTTGATTCCAACTTTAATTGTCATGAGATTTCCTCGATGGTTGAGCTTAAATTATGAAATAAAATTACAAAAATTATGGATCATTCCGTCGGAAAAGGCAAAACAATCCGTCAAAATGTTGCAAAATTACAAATTTCCTTCGTGCAAAATTTGCTGTTTTCTAATATCGTTAGGGGTTCGAACGCTGACTCTTAAAATATCCCAATAAACAACTCATATTAAGTGGGTTAAGAGTCTTCAAAAAGTTAAACGATTAAGACACGCTTACAGGAATTAAAAAAGCAAATGACTAACTCCTTAATTGAAAAGCTAGTTGAGTTACGTGGCATTGAATCGAAC
The DNA here is from genome assembly GCF_026788005.1 of Alteromonas sp. a30. Taxonomy (GTDB): domain Bacteria; phylum Pseudomonadota; class Gammaproteobacteria; order Enterobacterales; family Alteromonadaceae; genus Paraneptunicella. The sequence continues at coordinate 285,113 of NZ_JABEPE010000001.1, read as the reverse complement.
TATGTCGATGCATGGGGCGATGCGGTGCAAATTAGCGATGACACAAAATCAATGCTGTTAGGTGCGATGGGTTATGATGTTGAGAACGAAGAAGCGTTAGAAAAACGTATATCAGATGACATTGATAAAAGTTGGATGTCTCCACTTAATCCGGTTCAAGTTAACCGTGAACATGAAGCCCTTATTATTCCTGTAAGGCTCCCTATAGAATTGGTCAACGATGCATTCAGTTTTGTGATTACGACCGAGCAAGGCAAAACACATTCAGTCAACTTTGTGCCGTCTGACGGTGAACTCATCAATTCGGTTGATATAGACGACATTGAATTTCAAGAATACGTGGTGCAAATCAAAGAAACCATGCCACTTGGTTATCATCAGGTGGTACTCAATGCTGATGATGGCGACACATTGGCTCAGATGCGTTGGATTATCGCGCCTCAACGTTGCTACATTCCAGACGACATTGATAACGGCAAAAAAGTATGGGGATTGAGTGTTCAACTCTATTGCTTACGTAGTGAGCGAAATTGGGGAGTGGGTGACTTTACCGATCTCAGTTATTTGCTCGGACAAGCGGGGCGTCAAGGTGCTCAATTTGTTGGTTTAAATCCAGTTCATGCGTTATATCCCGCCAATCCTAATGGGTGTAGCCCTTATTCACCATCATCTCGCCGTTGGCTTAACTTCATTTATATCGATGTTACCGCAATTGCGGGTTTTGAACATGAATCGGTACAAAAAATAGTAAATTCTCATGAGTTTCAAGCCACGCTGAACCATGCACGAGAAATTGATTATGTTGATTACGAAGCGGTAACGCGTCTTAAGTTGCAAGCATTAAACGCCATTTTTGAAGTTCAATACGAAACGCTGGTTAATCAAAAAACGGAACAAAACAAAGCTTTTACTGCCTTTATAGAGGAAGGCGGCGAGAGCCTAGAAATGTTAGCCACCTTTGATGCTATCCAAGAAAGCCTAACAAAAGAAGGTAAGCCTGCATGGGGCTGGCCGGTTTTCCCGAAAGAATACAATGAATTCCAAAATCCAGCGGTTGTTAAATTCAGAAAGAACAACGCATCGCGCGTTACCTTTTTCATGTTTTTGCAGTGGCAAGCCGCATTGCAGCTAGAGCAGGCGAATCAAGCGGCGCAAGATGCAGGTATGCAAATCGGTATTTATCGTGATTTGGCGGTGGGTGTTAGTGAAGGCAGTGCCGAGATTTGGGGAAATCGCAGTTTATATGTTACCGACGCGAGTGTTGGTGCGCCTCCTGATGTACTTGGGCCGCTTGGTCAAAACTGGGGGTTGCCACCAATGGACCCTCAAGAGCTTTACCAGCAGGCTTACCAGCCAATTGTCGATTTATTCAGCGCGAATATGCAATCCAGTGGAGCTCTTAGAATCGATCACGTAATGGCATTATTGCGTTTATGGTGGGTGCCAAAAGGGGAAAAAGCGGATAAGGGCGGTTATGTGTATTATCCGGTTAATGATTTATTAGCGATTTTAGCGTTAGAAAGTCACCGACATCAGAGCTTAGTGATTGGCGAAGATTTAGGTACGGTGCCAGATGAAATCGTTACTATGTTGCGTGAAAACGGCATCCATTCCTATCGAGTGTTCTTTTTTGAGCAAGCCGAAGATGGCGGTTTTTACTCGCCGAGCCATTACCCAGAACAATCTATGTCTACACTAACAACTCATGATATGCCAACGCTAACGGGGTATTGGCATTGTTTAGACTTAGAACTCGGAAATGAACTAAATTTATATCCAAGTGCAGAAGTGCTTGAAAATTTATATCACAGCCGACACGAAAACAAACAGCGCATTTTGGACACGTTACATGGGCATGGTGCGATTCCCGAGTGGACCGATAGAAGCGCCGAAGGTATGGCTATGCATAAACAGCTAAATCACGGTATGCAATATCATATGGCGAAAGGTTCAAGTGCGTTGTTGTCATTGCAATTAGAGGATTGGTTAGAAATGGATAAGCCAGTTAATATTCCGGGAACTTCCAGTGAATACCCTAACTGGAAACGTAAGCTGACCCGTAATCTGGAGCAGATTTTTACTGATCCAACACTCAACAATCTTGCGTTAGGATTAACTGAGGCTAGAAACAGTGTGTCAAAGCCCAAACAGTCTTAGTGTGATAGTTAGATAAAGGTAAAGAATGCAGCTAGATCAAAAGTTACTAAAAGCAGAGTGCTCCCATCCTTTTCAATATTTAGGTGTACATCATGATGGTGGGCAGCAGGTGGTGCGAGTAATTGTTCCGGGAGCTGAGAAAGTAACCCTTATTTCATATCCAAATGGCTCCAGTATTGGCGAAATGCAGCAAAGGCGCGATACACCACTGTTTCAGTTGGCGGTCAACGAAGGTGATCTAGACGGTATTTATGAACTGAAAGTCAAAACAAAAGACGGCGAGTTTCGTTATCTTGATCCTTATCAGTTTCAGGAACATGCGTATCATGCGGTGCATTTTGTTGATCATCATCCAGAGAATATATATCAGCAATTAGGTGCACAACTTACAACCGTGCATGCAGATGGGCGAGATGTGGCTGGGGTACGGTTTGCCGTTTACGCACCCAATGCGTCTGCTGTTTCTGTGGTGGGAGACTTTAATTGGTGGGACGGAGTCCGTCATCCCATGCAAAAAACCGATATGGGTTACTGGGTGCTGTTTATTCCCGGTGTACGTGCCTCTGCGAAGTACAAATATCAGATAAAAGACAACCAAGGTCATGCGTTGCCACATAAAGCGGATCCCGTTGGCTTTTATGCTGACCAATACCCGTCTCATGCCTCTGAAGTTTATGATCACACAAGGTATGAATGGGAAGATATGGATTGGATGCAGCGTGATGCAGAAAATTTATATCAAAGTCCGATGAGCATTTATGAAGTGCATTTAGGGTCGTGGCGGCAAAAGATGGTAGGCGGAAAAGGTGAGCCATTAAATTACCATGAATTAGCCGATACGTTAATTCCCTATGTGAAAGGGATGGGATATACCCATATCGAGTTATTACCTGTAACCGAGCATCCATTTGATGGCTCTTGGGGATATCAACCGATAGGGTTGTTTGCGCCAACAAGTCGTTTTGGCTCACCAGACGATTTCAAGTTTTTTGTTGATCAATGCCACCAAAATGGCATTGGCGTGATCATGGATTGGGTGCCCGCGCATTTTCCAGAAGATCCACATGGTTTGGCTCGTTTTGATGGTTCTTGCGTGTATGAATATGAAGATCCGCGTAAAGGGTGGCACCCTGATTGGAATTCTTGCATTTACGATTACGGTAAAAACGAGGTGCGTCAATTTTTAGTGGCGAACGCGTTATATTGGTTAGATAAATTTCATATTGATGGATTGCGCGTTGATGCCGTGGCGTCCATGTTATATCTAGACTATTCCCGAAAAGAGGGTGAATGGATACCCAATGTAGATGGTGGGAATCGCAACTACGAAGCCATTAGTTTATTACAATGGATGAACCGCGAAGTTTATGACAAGTTTCCCAAAGCATTTACTATTGCGGAGGAATCCACTGCATTTCCTAAGGTTTCTCGACCGGTGCATGAAGGTGGATTAGGTTTCGGGTTCAAATGGAATATGGGATGGATGCATGATTCTTTGCATTTCATCTCTAAAGATCCTGCATATCGTCATTATCATCATAACGAAATCACATTTAGCTTAATTTATGCATTCGATGAGAACTTTGTCCTCCCCATTTCTCATGATGAAGTTGTGCATGGGAAAGGGTCGTTAATTCGCAAAATGCCCGGTGATGAATGGCAACAGGCAGCCAACTTAAGATGTTATGCCGCTTTTATGTACGCGCATCCGGGGAAAAAGCTCAATTTCATGGGAAATGAGTTTGGACAGAGTGAAGAATGGAATCATTCATCTTCTTTGAGCTGGCACTTATTGGAGTTCGAAAAACACCAAGGTATACAGCAAACGTATCAAGTCCTTAATGGTGTATACCGTGACTATCCAGCATTGCACCAATTAGACAGTGACCCAAGTGGATTTGAATGGATTGACAATCAAAATTCAGAACAAAGCGTACTATCGTTTTTACGACGCTCAGTTGATGATGCCGAGCATGTGGTTGTGATCAGTAATTTTACACCGGTGCCTCGCGAAAACTATCGTATTGGTGTGCATAAAGCCGGGAAATACAAAATTATTGTGAATACTGACGATGTTTCTTTATGGGGCAGTGGGTTTGAAACTCATGTGAATTTAGCCACTGAAGAAATTATGTGGAATGACAAACCTCGGTCAATTGTGCTTAATTTGCCACCTTTGGCGACCTTATACTTGGTCATTGATGCTTAACCAATTGCTTACTTCTTTAGGACGTGTCTGTGTACGCCAAAAGCCAACCATCAAAACGCGATAGTTCAAGTAAGGACGCCCATGATTATAGCGTGACAGAAGGGAAACCTTATCCTTTTGGCGCTACTCTAACCTCAACCGGTTGCAACTTTGCACTACACGGCCCTTTTGCCGAAAAGGTTGAGCTGTGTCTCTTTGACGCCGAAGACACGTTAATACAGGCAATACCATTGCCGAAAAAAACCGGTAAGGTTTGGCATGCACATATAAAGGGCGTTCGAGAAGGGGCGCGATATGGCTATCGTGTGACAGGTCCGAATTTACCCGAATTAGGGTTCCGATTTGAACCCAACAAACTGTTGCTCGACCCTTACGCTAAAGCCTTAAGTAAGCCCTATCAATGGGATGCGGAAGCTTATCATGCGAATAATGAACACTGGTCGCCTAAAGCAGTAGTGACTAATCATGATTTTGATTGGCAAGGTACCACCAAGCCCGATTACCCACTCGAAGATGTGATCCTTTATGAAGTCCACGTAAAAGGGATGACTCAGCAGCATCCACAAGTGCCGCCTCAACTTCAAGGTAAGTATTTAGGATTGTGTCATCCTCCAGTGGTAGAACACCTAAAGACGCTCGGCGTGACTTCCGTACAGCTTTTACCCGTTTCGGCGTTCATGTCCGAGCCTTATATTGCTAATAAAGGGTTGTGCAACTATTGGGGCTATAATCCTGTTAACTTTTTCTCGCCCGATCCGCGCTATGCCGTTAACGATGCGGTCGTTGAATTTAAAACGATGGTAAGGACTTTCCATCAAGCAGGGATCGAGGTTATCCTTGATGTGGTTTTCAATCACACCGCTGAAGGCGGTACTGACGGTCCTATTTTGTCGTTTCGAGGAATCGACAACAGCGCATTTTATTTATTTGAAAGAAATGAGTCCGGCGGAAGCCAATATCAGCGGCTAATCAATAATTCTGGGTGCGGCAATAGTGTCAACACGGCACATCATTATCCCATGCGAATGGTATTAGATGCATTACGGTATTGGTATCAAGAGATGGGGGTAGACGGGTTTCGGTTTGATTTAGCAGCCAGCTTAGGTCGTGATCCCTATGAGTTTTCCAGTGACTCCGGTTTTTTCAGAGCGTTACGACAAGATCCTATATTGCATACCGCTAAGCTCATTGCTGAGCCTTGGGACATTGGCGTTGGTGGGTATCGTTTAGGGCAATTTCCCAGTAATTGGGTAGAGTGTAACGATAAATATCGTGACAACGTGCGAGGGTTTTGGCGTGGTGATAAGGGCTTAACCAGCGAATTTGCAACCCGTTTACTGGGTTCCAGAGATGTTTTTTGGAAGAACCACAGGCACCCGCAATCGTCAGTGAATTACATTGCTTATCATGATGGTTTTACCTTGCATGATTTGGTGAGTTATAACGAAAAGCACAATGAAGCAAATCTTGAAGGCAATCGTGATGGACACGGTCATAATGTGTCTTTCAATTATGGTGAAGAAGGCGAAACATTAAATCACGATATAAATCTGACTCGAGAGCGACAAAAGCGCAATCTCATTACCACATTAATGCTATCGCAAGGCATACCGCATTTTTTGGGGGGAGATGAGTTAAGTCGAAGTCAGCAGGGCAATAACAATGCCTACTGTCAAGATAATCCAATAAGTTGGTACAATTGGAAGTTGGATGCGTTATCGGAAGATTTCTTGGAGTTTTGTGCCTTTGTTATTCATTTGCGAAAACACAGTAAATTGCTTCGTCATTTAAATCAAAGTGATGACAGCTATTTAAGTGGGCGTAATGTTAAGCAGGTGTGCTGGCTTCGACCTGACGGTAAGGACAAGGTTGAGGATGATTGGCATGATCACGATAACCAAGCATTTGCTGTTCAACTTGAAGGTGATGACGATGTGGGGGAGCATTGGTTTATTTTATTCAATGCCGCAGACCATGACGTTAAATTCAACATGCCATCGTTAAAAGATGGCCAAACTTGGCAAATGCAACTTGATACCCGTTATCAGAAGCTAGGCGAAGTACCTAGCTTGTTGGTAAAGGATGACTTTGTGCAAGCCTATCGTAGTTTAGCGATTTTTAAAGCGAGTTAATCCAACCACCTGTTGCTTGTACAGGTACGCCGTTTTCTTCGATCCATGCTGCCCACGCTAATTTACCTGCTTCTTTAGCAATGTTTGGAATATCCGGGGCTGAGCCTTCAAATGTGAGGTCATTGTCCAAAGCACGATAGCTTTTATGGTTCAGTACAACAAAGTCATGCTCCAGTGTTTTGCGCTTATTTTCGCCTCGGGTAATATGGCTGCGAATATCGCTGGCTAGCAGCGCCACATGCAAAACCACATAGTTGGATTCTGACTTCGGTTTATTGAATTCAGCGAATATTGTCTGCTCTTTCACCTTAAAGGTAAGTTGTCCCGGAGTGTCTTTGACTTTGGGTAGGGTGACGGATTTATCGATTCGATGACGAAACCACCCTCGCCATTCTTTGCCATTAACCACAAATTGAGGCGTATAAACTTGGCCGGTTGCGCCACGTCGTTCATATTGATATTGGCGTTGGCTGAAGCGCTGTTTGGCGAATCTATCTTTCCAGCCTATATAATCCCAGTAGTCAACGTGAAAGGCTAGTGGTACATACTTTTGCCACAAGTCGGGATCATGAGTGTATTGGGATAGCCATTTGTCAGCGGGTGGGCAGCTATGGCAACCTTCAGAGCTAAAAAGTTCAATAATCTGAACCCGGTCTTGACCGCTTTGGGCGTAGAATGTTGGTGCATTTTCGGAAGTCATTTGTGCCGATGAAGCTATGACTTGTGCGCTGAAAACACACAAGAAGAAGCTAAAGTAAGAGGAGATAGATTTCACAATTTTTTCCCATTCTAGAATGTCTTGTAAATAAGACCATACGTCAGGGTGAATTTGCTTCATTAGTAACGAAATTGCACAGTTAAAGGGGATATATCAAGGTGTTATCTGCGCGACAAAAACGCTATAATTTGTGCCCAATCGGACGGTAAGTCTAGTATTTAAGCAACCTCAATTGTCAAGGTATCAAAAATGAGTTCTACGGTTAACAATACTCTGTGCGATATTGGTTTTATCGGTCTGGGTGTAATGGGTAAAAATATTGCACTCAACTTGGCCGATAATGGGTATAAAATTGCCTGTTTTGATTTGGATGCAGACAAGGTTGCTGCGGCAATTGAGCAAGATCAGGAGGAAACCGGAAAGGGTGAACCTCGCTTGTTTGCTTGTCGTTCTTATACCGAACTGTTAGGGCGACTAAAAACGCCGCATTTAATCATTCTTTCTGTACCAGCGGGTGAGCCAGTTGACCACGTTTGTCATCGCCTTATTGATGCAGGCATTGAGCCAGATGATATTGTTATCGACACTGGCAATAGCCTTTGGACAGACTCCGTAGAGCGTGAAAAGCAATATCGCGGTAAATTTATCTTTTTCTCCACAGCCGTTTCCGGTGGTGAAGTCGGGGCGCGTTTTGGTCCTTCATTAATGCCTTCTGGCGACCCTTATGCGTGGACACGTATAGAGCCTATCTTTTATGCAATTGCGGCTAAAGTTGATCCGGTAACAGGCAAACCCATTGAGTCTTATGAACCGGGTAAACCAGTAAAAGAAGGGGAGCCGTGCGCAACCTACATTGGCCCAGTTGGCGCAGGGCATTTTGTAAAAATGGTTCACAATGGCATTGAATATGCGGATATGCAGCTTATTTGCGAAGCCTATCATCTATTGCGTGATGGGCTTAGCCTCAATCCAAAAGAAATTGCCGCTATTTTCCGTGATTGGAATCAGGGTTTGTTAAATAGTTACTTGATGGAAATCAGTGCAGAAGTATTAGAAGAAGATGATGCGGAAACAGGGAAGCCACTTGTCGATGTCATTATGGATAGAGCTGGGCAAAAAGGCACCGGGCGCTGGACAGCCGTAAGCGCTTTAGACGTTGGTAGCCCAGCGACGAGTATCACTCAAGCGGTATTTGCGCGCAGCTTATCCAGCTTTAAACAAGAGCGTGTTGCGGCTTCAAAGGTGTTGCAAAAGCCCGAAGCAACACTTATCTCCGAAGCTGATAAACAAGCCTTTATTATCGCTTTAAGGGATGCCTTATATTGCTCAAAAATCTGTGCTTATGCACAAGGTTTTCAGCTAATGGACATCGCTTCAAAAGAACATGGGTGGTCGTTAGATTTCGCCGGGATTGCGAAGATTTGGCGCGCAGGTTGTATCATCCGAGCGGTGTTTTTGCAGTCTATTGCCAATGCTTACGAGAAAAACGACGGGTTAACGAATTTATTGCTTGATCCTTTTTTCGTGGAGCAAATAGGTCAATATCAGCAAAATTGGCGTAAGACAATAGCAGATGCCGTTTTAATTGGGGTACCGGTTTCTGCCATGTCTTCTGCCTTGCATTATTATGATGCTTATCGTAGTGAGACTTTGCCAGCTAACTTATTGCAAGGACAAAGGGATTTCTTTGGTGCTCACACATTCGAAAGAGTGGATAAGGCCCCTGGCAAAAAGTATCACGTAGATTGGAGTAAGCCCGGCCGCCCTCAATACCCTATTAAGAGTTAATTTACGATGCAGTAGTTTATGCGTAGGAGATAAAAAATGAAGTTAACTGAAGAACAGTGGCGAGAAAAGCTGACCGAAGAAGAGTTTAGAGTGTGTCGGAAGGCTGGCACTGAAAGGCCCTTTACGGGGGATTTATTGGAGGTTAACGCATTGGGACAGTTTGTTTGCACCTGCTGTCAAAAATTATTGTTTGTCTCCGAGCATAAGTTCGATGCTGGCTGTGGTTGGCCTTCCTTTTTTGAAGAGGCAGTGCCTGGCAATATCAGTTACCTTGAAGATTTGAGCCACGGGATGCATCGTATCGAAATCGTCTGCTCAAATTGTGATGCACACCTTGGTCATGTGTTTGATGATGGGCCTAAACCGACAGGAAAAAGGTACTGTGTTAACTCGGTTTCTTTAAAATTTAAACCCGCAGACACCGTTGACTAGGCACTGCTTTTCATTGCCGTGATAAGAAATTTGACCCTGCGTGCGTCATTATTGGTTAACTATTTACCACGCACGCCAAACTTTACATAAAATTTAAAAATAATAATAAAAATAATAGTGTAATTGAGTTACAGATTGAGCTTCACTCGAGGTGCTACGAAATCTCGGCTTTGAATATGCTTTATATAATATTTTGCGGTTTTCTTAATCGCATTCACGTTGCCGTTACTTTGAATAACTAAGGTTTCAATTTGCGGTAAATCTAAATTATCAGCATCAAACTCTCGTGCAATATAACCCCATTTATAAGCCGATTCATAATCTTCTAATTTAATAAATATATTGGTTAGGCTCTTAAAAATATCAGGGTTGATTTCATCACCTTCTTGGTATAACTCCAGCGCATGGTAAAGCGACGTAATCGCCTTTTCCTGATCAAATTTGACGTAATAAGATGCGAGCGCAATTTGCAGATCGGGCGTTTCTAGCAAACCGATGTCTCTATAGCTCAAAAACTTCTCAAGATGTGACTCTGAACCGAATCTAGACCAGTGGTAAAAGAGTAGGTTGGGGTTGTCCGAGTCGCGCGTGTCTCTTGTTAGCGCAATTAATTCCCGCTCTGTAGCGAGTAATGCCTTTACCCTTGCGGTTTTCTTTTCTTTTAATTTAATGTGTTCAATTTGTGCGGCTTTACTAATACACGCTTTATAAGCTTCATAGTTTAAAAGAAGCTTATATTTGTAATCTTCATCCGGTATGAGAAAGTTTTGATATTTATTTTTAATGATGTTTGATTTTTCAGCGCGGCACCATCCGTCAGGATTAAGATTCAGGCACATTTGGGGATGTTCTTCGCAAATATCTGCCACGCTTTTTTCGAAAAACTCACTGCATCCGCTGATTAATAAAAGCCCTAAAAGCAGGGGGGGTAAACGCATATACTCTCACTTTTTGTATGAAAAATTACGTAAAAAAGTCCATTAAACGTTAACTTGAAGATAAATCTGAAAATTTTCAACAATTTGGAACATCAACGTACAACTTTTAAAATAGTGCTCCTTTGATTGATAAGCAATATTGAGTATCACTAATTGATCCCTGGCGCGTTACTTCTCATCTACGATGGTAACAGACCAAAGACTAAGAGGTTGTTATTTAGAATGAACCAACAGTATGAACAAGAGCTTCTTGATAGTTGGCAAGAAAGACAAGAATACGCTGAGCAAATGATCCCTATGTTAGGGAAGCTTTACCGTGAAAAAGCGGTTGAGTTCACTATTTTGGGTAAACCTCTTTTAGGTGCCAGTACGATTGAGATTATCAAAGCGCACCGCAGTGTACGTTTACACAGAGAACAGAAACTAAAGGTCCGTTACAGTTGGTCTTTATTAGAAAGATTAACCCATATGGAGTTGGCACCAGCAACCATTGACTTAGGTCAATTGGCCTATGGTTATTATCATGAAGATCGTGCTCAAGGGTTGGATATTAAAGACTACCTTGAACGTGAACTGGCCGATATTTTGAATACGCAAGACGATCATCAAGCGCAAGATGTTGTGTTGTATGGTTTTGGCAGAATAGGTCGCTTGTTAGCGCGTTTGCTAATTAATCGTCAGGGTAAAAACAATAAGATGCGATTGCGAGCGATTGTTGTTCGCGGTGGTAAAGACGGTGATTTGGAAAAACGAGCCAGTTTATTGCGTCGAGATTCCGTGCACGGTCCATTTAATGGCAGTATTACGGTCGACAATGAACGTAGTGCATTAAAGGCAAATGGTGCATTTATTCAAGTCATTTATGCCGACAAGCCTGAAGATGTCGATTACACTCAGTACGGAATCAATCATGCATTGGTTATTGATAACACTGGCGCATGGCGTGACGAAGAAGGTTTAGGTCGTCATTTAAAGGCGAAAGGCGCTGCGAAAGTGTTATTAACTGCTCCGGGCAAAGGCGATATTAAAAATATCGTTTATGGCGTGAATCATGGTGATATCGAACTAAGCGATAGCATCATGTCAGCAGCGAGTTGTACCACTAACGCTATCACTCCAGTATTGAAAGCCATTGATGAAGCTTTCGGTATCGATAATGGACACGTTGAAACGGTTCATTCCTATACCAACGATCAAAATTTGATTGATAACTACCACAAAGCAGATCGTCGGGGCCGCAGCGCACCAATGAATATGGTTATTACTGAAACAGGGGCGGCGAAGGCTGTGTCTAAAGCGTATCCAAAATTGAAAGGTAAACTAACCGGTAATGCGATTCGTGTTCCTACGCCAAATGTGTCGATGGCAATTTTGAATTTGAATTTAGACAAAGAGGCCAGCAAGGAAGAGATTAACGAGTTCTTGCGTGAAAAGTCATTGTTCTCCGACATGCAAGAGCAAATTGATTTCACTGCTTCAACAGAAATTGTTTCTACTGATCTGGTAGGTTCTCGAGCGGCTTGTGTGGTTGACTCTCAGGCAACCATTACTTCTGGGAATCGAGCGACATTGTACCTGTGGTATGACAATGAATTTGGATACAGTTGTCAGGTTGTTCGTGTTGCTATGGCAATGTCGGGACTGACATTCAAAACATTACCTCAGTGGTAAATGGTTAAGTAATCCCCTCTAAAGGCTTGGTATTTCCAAGCCTTTTTCTTTAGGTTTCCCAGCCTAGGCTTGCGTCTTGAATCAATGGAGTATAAATTGCTCCGAAATCGTTAGCCTAATATTCCTGTTCTTATTTAATACCGTAATTTAATACGCAGGGATAAGACGCACAGTCGTGTGTTTAACATTCCTCATAATGAGAAGCTTACTAATAGGATGACTATGTCTTTTTCCACTAAATTGAAAGGCTTATTTACGCGCAAAACCCTGTTTCGTTTTGTAAGAGAAATCATCATTCTAGCGGTGATTTTAATTGCGCTACAGATGTGGCGAACCAAGGACATGTTGCCAACAGATGGAAGTATTACTGTAGAGCCTATGCAGACGGTATCACTAACCGGTAAAGAAATGACTTTGGCTAAAGGTACTGAACGCACATTGTTGTACTTTTTCGCGCCTTGGTGTCGGGTATGCAACTGGAGTATTGGGAGTCTTGCTGACCTAGGTGATACCAGCCTTAATATCGTTCCCGTTGCAATGGATTATGAGTCATTAGAAGAAGTACAAGATTTTGTGGATAGGCATGATATGGATGTTGATGTCGCTCTTGGAAATAACGAAATCAAAAAGCATTTCGAGATCAAAGGTTATCCGAGTTACTACTTATTAGATGAAAATAAACAAGTCATAGCAAAACACTTCGGCTACACCACATCAACACAAATTAAACTGCAAAACTGGTTGGCGCTGTAGTCATGACACAGTACCAGTGTGGTCTAACATCGCACATTTTAAGCAACCAACCTGAAACCACATAAGCGTGGGATGGATTGCATAGCCTTTTGTGCTAGATTAGCGGCTCAATGCCAATAAGGATTATAAAAACATGAGAATAAGTTGCAATTTCGACGGCGGTAATATCGAAGTCCTCAACGCCGATGCGCCGAATAACATCCAACTTAGCATACGAAAAGATAATCAATCAGAGTTCGCACAGTGGTTCTACTTCAAGTTAGAAACTGAAACAATGGTTGAACATAAAATGACAATTGTTGATCTTGATAAGTCCGCTTACCCCAGCGGTTGGCCTGGCTACCATGCTGTAGCATCTTACGATCGCGCTGAATGGTTCCGTGTTCCTAGCACTTTCGAAAACAATCAGCTTCATATCGAATTTATTCCTGAGCAAGAAGTGACCTATTTTGCTTACTTTGCCCCTTATTCTTACGATCAACATCTGAATTTACTCGCTTGGGCCCAATCTGATTATCAATGTCGACAAGAGCATCTAGGGGAAACGCTTGATGGTCGTGATATGACCTTATTAGTGATTGGTGAAGAAGATCAGAACAAGCACAAAATTTGGGTAACAGCACGTCAGCATCCCGGCGAAACTATGGCCGAGTGGCTAGTAGAAGGTTTGTTAGCTCGTTTACTGGACGAAGATGACGGTGTTGCACGTCGGTTACTGGATAAAGCGGTGTTTTATGTTGTACCCAATATGAACCCAGATGGGTCTGTACGAGGACACCTTCGCACAAATGCCGCTGGCGTGAATTTAAATCGAGAATGGGCAGAGCCAACACTAGAAAAGAGCCCTGAAGTTTTTCATGTTTTAAACAAAATGAAAGCGGTTGGGGTAGATTTATTCCTTGATGTACATGGTGACGAGGCAATTCCATATAACTTCGTAGCTGGTTGTGAAGGAAATCCCGGATACAATGACCGTTTGGCGTCGCTTGAGAAAAACTTTGTTGAGGCATTATTGCTTGTGACGCCTGAGTTCCAAAATAAATTCGGTTATCCAAAAGATGCACCGGGAAAAGCGAATCTCACTATTGCTTGTAATGCTGTTGGTGAGCGCTTCTCTTGTTTAGCATACACCTTAGAAATGCCATTTAAAGACAACGACAATTTGCCTGATCCCCTCTATGGATGGTCGCCTGTGCGATGCAAACAGTTGGGAGAAGATGTGCTCGTTGCCATGAATTCGGTCGTTGATAACCTAAGATAACGTCAACTGCGTTAGCTTTGGTATAACAAAATAATTAACAGTTGAGAGAACAATAACAACAAGAGGAAAAAGTTTTGGAAGCTTTAGGCAACTTTTTGCTGCTGCTAGACAGCTATTTAGGGAGTTCTGCATGGTTCCCCTATGCGTTACTAGGTGTGGGTTTATTCTTCACCCTTTATTTGAAATTTCCACAAGTTCGTTACTTTAAGCACGCCATTAACGTCGTGCGTGGTAAATACGATAAAAACGAAGACCCTGGTGATACATCACACTTTCAAGCACTTGCCACAGCACTTTCAGGTACCGTCGGCACAGGGAATATCAGTGGTGTTGCTTTAGCCATCTTCTTGGGTGGTCCAGCGGCTTTATTCTGGATGTGGGTAACTGCCTTCTTTGGTATGACAACTAAATTCGTAGAAGTGACCCTATCTCACAAATATCGTGTACAAACCGCTGATGGCACAATGGCGGGTGGCCCCATGTACTACATGGATCGTCGCTTAAACATGAAATGGTTAGCCGTTGGGTTTGCCATTGCAACCGTCGTTAGTTCGTTCGGTACTGGGAACTTACCACAAATTAACGGTATTTCTACCAGTATGGAGGCTACGTTTGGCGTAGAGCCCATGTTAACTGGTGGCGTCCTTGCTGTGTTACTTGGCTTGGTTATTCTAGGTGGGATCAAACGTATCGCAGCAGTTACATCACGCGTTGTTCCATTGATGGCCGCCATTTACATTGTTGGTGCATTAGCCGTTATTTTTTATAACATCGAAAATATCGCTCCATCTTTTGTTGCTGTTATTGGTGATGCCTTTACTGGCTCAGCGGCGGCTGGGGGCTTCCTTGGGGCGAGTTTCGCCTACGCCTTTAATCGGGGAGTAAACCGTGGTTTATTTTCCAATGAAGCGGGTCAAGGTTCCGCTCCTATTGCTCACGCATCGGCGAAAGCTCATGAACCCGTTTCAGAAGGGGTAGTATCTATTCTAGAGCCATTCATTGATACCATTCTTATCTGTACCCTAACGGGTTTGGTAATTTTGTCTTCTGGAGTATGGAAAGAGAAATTTGAGAATGAGTTTGATCGTACAGACATGGTTATCGTTGCAGGTATTTATTCTCAAGAAAATGAGTCAGACAGAAAAGAGCTATATGGTTATTTGAATAGCACTGGAGACAATACGGTAGCCCCATTTAATGGCAAGATTGAAGTGGTTGGTGGTAAAGCATTGAATCAAGATTTTACCATTATTAATGCGCGCTCAATTGCGGAAGATGTGACTTTTAGCGTTGGGGACAAAGAAGATGTCTTTAATGGGCAGTTACTCATTGTTGACGGTAAACTGGTCAAACAGAACATTATTGTCACCGGTAAGTCTTTGATTCACTCAGCAAAACTCACTACTAAAGCGTTTACTCGCGGATATTTTGGTGATTCAGGTCAGTACATTGTGTCAATAGGGTTATTGTTATTTGCCTTCTCGACGGCTATTTCGTGGTCATATTACGGCGACCGCGCAATGACTTATCTGTTGGGACCCAAGTCAGTTATGCCATATCGCGTATTTTACGTCGCAGGCTTCTTTTGGGCATCCTTTTCGGATACAACGTTAGTGTGGTACTTGTCCTATGTTGCGATTGTTGTGATGACACTGCCTAACTTGCTTGGCATTTTCATGCTACGCAAAGAAATGAAACAAACCGTAACAGACTACTGGCAAGAGTTCGACAAAGAAAATAAAGGCGACAAAGCATAGTATTTCAGGGGTTTCTCCCCGCTTTGACGTTTAAAAAGGGCAGTGGATAAGGTATAGTTCGCGAAGTTAATAACGGAGTGAACAATGGCTCTAACCAACTGCCCTTCTTGTTCTAAGCGTATTTCCGATAAAGCAAAAACATGCTCACATTGTGGATTTACCATAGGAACAGCAACAGAAGAAGATGTATTACGCCAAAAGCGATTGCAACAAATAAAGAAATCTCAATCCTTTAATAACCAATCCCTGCTTGCGATGATGTTGTTCATCGTTAGCTTTGCATATATGTATTGGGGTGGTTCTCGCCCTACAGAAATAGAATATTACGTCGCGATGACATGTGCTGGGGTCGGTTTGTTCTGGTACGTAATAAATCGTGTCCGAATGACGATATATAAGAAATTCAAATAATGAATGTTGAACACCTTTTACAGTCGATGACTGAAGAAACCTATCATAAATTAAGCCGAGCTGTGGAAACTGGAAAATGGCTTGATGGGAATCCACTAACGGAAGAACAACGCTCTGTTTGTATGCAGGCTGTAATGCTTTATCAGGCAAAAGTTATGCAGTCTAAAGAGCATTTTACTGTTGGTTCAGACGGTGAAATCGTCACCAAAAGTCGTGAAACATTGAAGAATCAATTTGCTGATCAAGCAAGCATTGCCCGGTTTAAACAGGATGATATTTAAAAGACTTTTCCAACCCAAGCATCAACACAAAGATCCTGCGGTTCGTATTCAAGCACTACAACAACTTAACCCCCAAGAACCTCAGCAAAAAACGATTTTGCATGAGCTTGCTTTCAACGACAGTGAAGCGTCGGTGAGCTTGGCAGCATTAGGTCGGCTTAATAATTTCGACCTTTGGTGGAAAATGGCCAATACCGCTAAAGACCAACGAATCGCTAAAAAGGCAAGAGCTAAAGTAGAAAATGCCTTACTTGGGAATGACATAAGTAATGACGGTGTGGCGTTAGATAATGCCACACGTAGAACGTTTATTTTAGAGTGCCAAGATAACGCGTTATTAGAATTGTTACTGCAAGAGCGTGCACTTGATGAAAACGACACAGAGTTGATGCTCGCAGTCATTGATAGATTAAATAAGCCGCAAATTACGCTTAAACTTTTATTATCAACGGCGAACTTCCAATTATCAGAAGCGTTGCTTAACCAGTTAACCGATGAAGCGGATATTGCCCGAGTGGCTAGAAAGGCAAACCATGCGGATTTAGTTGCTTTAGCCAATAAAAAGCTAGCCGCATTTGAAGAACAAAAGGTAAAGCCTGTTCAAATTACTAAAGATGTTCGCTTAGTTTTATCTAAATTATTGGCTTTATGTGATGTCAACGAATACCCGAAATTGGTAGCAGAAAAAGAGGCTTTAACCGCGCGGTTTGCTGCTTTGACCGAGGAGTTTAATTGGTTAAGTGAGGATGTTCGTAGCGAATTTGAACAAAAGTTTGCTGATATTCAAAGCCGTGTTGCTCGAAAAGCAGAGTTGTTGCATGAGGATTGGGCGCGTTTGGAAATTAAGCGTCAATTGCAAAAAGCATTAGAACAGGCACAAAACTTTGGCACCGTAGTTGTCGATGAAATTAATCAATTACTTAACAATGATGTGACGCAGCTAACGCTAGGTGAATTAGAGCGCTGTAATCAGCAAATAGAAAAGGCGGTTAGCCAGCTTGATATGCTATTGGCTCAAGAATTATCCGAGCCTGAGAGACAACAGTTACAAAGCGTTATTTTTAATTTGGAACAAAAGCGTAACAGCTTAGATGACCTACCTGCATTGCAGTTGGCTTTGAAACAAGCTGTAGAGCTTCAACAACAAATTAAAGATAAGGCGCAGCCAAGTGACGTTGCAGAATTGTCGGATGCGAAACAGTTTCTTCATCAAATGACGATGCAATGGAAGGAAATAAAAGCTCCTTATAAGGGCATCTGGCCGAGTCAGGTAGAAACAGAGTGGCAGAATCTTCTTAAACATTGGAAGAAGGCTTTCTCGAAGATAGAAAAGCAAGTCGAAGAAGATTTTAAAAAGTGCCGTGACAAGCTGAATTTTGTCAATGGGCAAATTAATCAGGGGCGCTTTCATAGTGCAATGCGACACTATGAAAAACTGGCTAAACAGTTTGATAATCTGAATGACAGTGCAAAGAAAAAGCTATCCAAAGCATTTGAAAATGTTCGCTCACAAGTAGAGAACCTAAAAGGGTGGCAGGAATATATTGCACAACCGCGTAAGCCAGAAATTTTAGCAGAGGTGGAAGCACTAGCTAAGTCACCGTTACTGCCTGAAGAACAAGCTAAGCGTGTAAAAGCGTTGCGTTATCAATGGACTACATTAGGCAACCTCGGCTCAGAAGAAGATGAGCAAATGAACAAAGCCTTTGATGATTGGTGTGAAGAAGCGTTTAAACCGTGTCGGGCATTCTATGCTGAACAAGATGCTGCGCGTGAACAGAATCTACAGAAAAAAATGGCGTTACTCGATACGCTTGAAGCAACAAATGCGGATGACGTATCGCTTGCTGACTTAGATAGAGCGCTCGCCACTTTTCGCAAGCAATGGAAAAACATTGGTGAGACTGATTATAAGGCAAAGGAGTCGGTGGATACTCGTTACAAGTCTGTCGTTGGAGCAGTAAAAAGCAAGGTGGACGTTTATTATCAGGAAAACGCTGCCTTGAAACAGGCTTTGATTGATCAAGCTCAAGCGCTTTTGGTGGAGGATGACTGGAAACAGGCGACACAAAAGGCGAAGTTGTTACAGGAAGAATGGAAAGGTGTTGGGCGTGTGCAGAGTAAGGTTGAAAAGTCGTTGTGGGAAACATTCCGTAATGTTAATGACCAAATTTTTGCTAAGCGTGATCAAGTAGTAGAACAGCAAAACGCGCTCTTTGAAGCCAATAGTTCAGCATTACAAGAACAAATACAGGAAATGGAGACGCGCATTGCTGACGCAAAATCTCCAAATGATATTGCTGAGTTAGAACAGGCTTTTGTAGAGCTTGATAATGCGCTAGCCCAATTGCCGCATGCTCTATCCAAGAGCCTGAAAGCGAAAGTGCGTAATCTTAAAACTAATCTTGCGGAAAAGCGTAAGCATTATGCCGACAACAAAACTCTAAAGGTGTACCAAAGTATCCTTGATGCACTCGCTGCGTGGGAAGAAGGCGAAGCTGAGTTAGATGCAGAGGTAGGCAATGCGTGGAAGCAAGCTTTCGCAGGAAAAGTCGGGTTTGAGCAAGGGGCTTTTGATGGTTTCGATAGAGCAGCATTAACACTGGTTATGGAAATTACCGCGGGAGTAGAAAGTCCCGACAGCGAACATGCAAAGAGGAAGGATATTCAGCTGCAACTGATGGCCAGCAAGCTACAGGATGGTGAAGCGTTAGGTATGGATGCGCTCCTACAGTTGTGGATCAGTCAAGGCCCGTTGTCGCCGGAAGATAAAGCGTTATTATCAAGAGTGACTCCTTTGTTCTTGGCGAAATAACGAGTACAACACTTAGTGTAGCCAGCTTAGTAATTTGGGCTGGCTAAAGTGAATTAGCCAATAATCTTCTGATTATTAAACACCTATTCCTCCTCTTCGTGACGACTTCCATGTACGCTCTGTAGCTGCTTGAATTTGGAACAGGTATTGAGTTCGAGTTATTTATCAGGAAGACTCAGTTCACCTTTTAAATTCTGTGAAAGCTGTAGCCTTAAGCGTTCAATACTTTCTCGTTTGCTCAACAAATAATGAAGCTTAGCTAAGGCTGCTTCTGGTGTCATGTCTCGTCCTGATACAACTCCCACGTCTTGAAGCGCATGCCCTGTAGCGTAGCCTCCCATATTGACTTTTCCTCGTAAGCATTGGGTGCAATTGACAATAACGATGTCATTTTCGTTAGCGATACGTAATTGCTCCAAGATGGCGTTATTTTGGGGTGCGTTGCCCACGCCGTAGCTAAGCAAAATCATGGCATTGACGGGTTGTTGCAGTGTGTTTTTTAGCACGTCGGCGCTAATGCCGGGGTACAAGGTGATCACGCCGACTGGTTGCGACTCAACCTTTGCTACGGTTAACGTAGATTGCGAAGCTGGCTGTTTTACTGTTCCATTGATTAACTCGATATTGATACCGGCAACGAGCAATGGTCTAAAGTTGGGCGAATCGAATGCATCGAAACCATCGGCGTCTAATTTTCTGCTTCGATTACCGCGTAATAATTTATTGTTAAAAAATAGGCTAACTTCTGGGATAGGGTAGTTCGCTGCAATATAAAGGGCGTTTAATAGGTTTACTTGTCCATCTGATCGCAGTTCTGCTAGTGGGATTTGAGAACCTGTGACAATGACTGGTTTTTCCAAATTCTCCAGCATAAAAGACAAAGCAGATGCGGTGTATGACATGGTGTCAGTACCGTGCAGAATGATAAATCCATCGTAGGCTTCATAATTATTTTGAATATCTTCGGCAATTTGATTCCAATGACTTGGATTCATATCGGAGGAGTCAATTAGATGAGGGTATTCGTGAAGTGTAAATGTTGGCATTTCTGCACGATGAAATTCGGGCATGCGGCTTAGGGTTTCTGCAAGGTAGCCAGCAACGGGAATATACCCATTGTTTGATGCCCGCATACCAATAGTGCCGCCAGTATAGGCGATGTAGATTTTCTTCTTCATAAGGATAGAAATTGCAATTTTCTTTATATTTTATTCTAACGTTTTATCTGTGCTAGGAATACCGACTATTCGTCATTTGGAAAGGGAAGTGGGGCATTACCAATCGCTATGGTATGAAAGGAAAGTTGGGCCAACAAGTGTTTTACGAGTTAGCCCAAAAACATGAAGTCGACGCTATAGTTCACACATTAAACAGTAAGCGTAAGTTCCGTAAGGGTCGTTAAACTTGGTAAAGGTCTCTAACTCTTTAGATACCTTGTTAAATTCGGTAAACAAAGTACTTTGCGGTAGTTTAATTCCCATATGTTTAACAATGAATTTGCCGGCGTTATCAAAGAACTCTTTCCAGAACAGTTCTTTACCGGAAAGTGTCGGTTCAACATATTCAATGCCATAGTTTTCTATATTAGCTAGTTGTGCCGCTGATGTAATCGCTTCATCAAGTGTACCCAACTCATCTACCAAACCAATCTCCTTCGCTTTTTCACCAATCCAAACACGACCTTGCGCAATTTCATCTACACGCTCTTTTGTCATGTCTCGTTCTTTAGCAACCAAGCTTATGAATTTTTCATAACCTCTTTCCGTGCTGCGTTGGAAAACGTCTGCGATATCTGGGTTAAGCGTTCTTGATGGGCTTAATCCAACAAAGTCGGTCGTTCCTATGCCATCGGTTTGGATTCCGAGATATTTGAGTGAATCTTCATAGGTTAAGAACATTCCAAAGATGCCAATTGAGCCGGTAATCGTAGAAGGACTTGCCCAAATTTGATCTGCACTGGCTGAAATCCAATATCCTCCAGAGGCGGCAAGTGAACTCATCATAGCGACAACGGGTTTATTCGCTTCTTTAAGTAATTCTATTTCTTGGCGAATAACTTCCGAGGCAAAGGCACTGCCTCCCGGAGAATCAACATGCAGCACTACTGCATTGATAGAGTCGTCTAATCGGGCTTTTCTTAGCAAGCGGGCGGTGCTATCACCACCGATGGTTCCAGGTTTTTGATTCCCGCCAAAGATAGTCCCTTTGGCCACTACGATACCGATGTTTTGGCTTTGTTTATTAAGGTTGAAAGGTGACTTCACAGATTTTAAATATTCTTCGTAGCTTACATGATTAAAGCCAATCTTGGTGTCGTTTCCGCCAACCAAATTCACCATTTCAACACGAATTGCTTCGCGTGTTTTCAAAGCATCAACCCATTGGTTATCCAAGGCGAACTGGGCAAAGTCATTATTGGATTTTGCAAATTTTTCTTTAAAAGCCTGAATGTCTTCGTCAAAATTATTGATGTCGAAACGTCTGGCTGATGCAACGTCAGCCTTATATTGCTGCCATAAAGAGGACAACCAAGCTTTGTTGGCTTCTTTTGCTGCATCAGACATATCGTCGCGAATAAAAGGTTCAATAGCGGATTTGAACGTACCTACTTTAAAAATGTGAGCTTTTGCTTTTAGCTTCTCAAGTGCTGATTTGAAGTACATTCTATAGCGACCATAGCCTTCAATGAGTACCATGCCCATCGGGTTGAGGTACAGATGGTCTGCATGGCTTGCGAGGTAATATTGAGTTTGCGTGTAAAAGTCTCCAATGGCATACACAGGCTTACCAGAGGCCTTAAAGCGCTCGATCGCTCGGGCAATTTCTCTGAGTTTGTCTTGTCCGGCGTTTTTTAATCCACCCAAAGATAAAATCATGGTTTTAATTCTTGCATCACCAGCAGCTTCATCAATGGCAAAAACTACGTCTCTTAGCAAAACTTCAGGATTTGAAGGTTGTTGATCAGTTGTTTCCATTAGTATTTCATCAAATGGGTCGATCATTTCCTTTTCGATGACAATATTTCCGCTTAGATTAAGAATAAATGCAGATTCTTTTGGAACCGCGATTTTCCCATCGTCCGCAAATATCGCGGCAATAATTGCTATCGCGATGAAAATGAATATTAGATTAAAGAACAATCGGCGGGAGAAATTTAAAATACTCCAAATGCCGATGAAAAATCGAGAAAACCAGCTTTTTTCTGAGGCCATAAATAAACACTTCTATTACGTTGGTAAGGTTTAACCCTACAATGATGTGTAAGATTCTTATACATTAATCCTAACTAAAGAGTCTGTTACATGAAAATTTCAATTGTAATTTTTTATATAAGAAATTACTTCACATGTTAAATAGTTGCGTTACACTAACGCTCAAACAGGTAAGACCAGCAGAGCTTTATGAGTACAAATTCACATTATCCAAACTTATTCGCACCGCTAGATTTAGGCTTTACAACTATCCGCAATAGGACATTGATGGGGTCTATGCACATTGGCCTTGAAGAAGAATCTGATGGCACTGAAAAGCTTGCCGCGTTCTATGCGGAAAGGGCCGCAGGAGGCGCAGGCTTAATTGTAACGGGAGGTGTTAGTCCCAATTTTGCCGGTTGGGTCGGGCCGTTTGCTTCACGTATGACCCGAAAATCCCACGCTCGCAAACATCAAGTCGTTACGGATGCTGTCCATCAACACGATGGAAAGATCTGTATGCAGATTTTGCATACCGGACGTTATGGTTACCATCCTCTTATTGTTGCTCCGTCGGCGCTAAAAGCGCCTATTAATCCGTTCAAGCCTCGCTCCTTATCTAAGTGGGGAATTAATAGTACTATCAAAGACTACGCTAATTGCGCGCATATGGCGCAGCTTGCTGGTTATGATGGCGTTGAGATTATGGGCTCGGAAGGTTATTTGATTAATCAATTTTTGTGTCCTCGAACCAACAAACGCACAGACGAGTGGGGCGGAACCTTTGAAAATCGAGCGAAGTTTGCTGTGGAAATCGCAAAAGCCGTTCGAGAAAAGGTAGGTGAAAAGTTCATTATCATTTTCCGTGTATCCATGCTGGATTTGGTAGAAGGCGGCAATACATGGGAAGAAGTTGTTCAGTTGGCGCAAATTTTAGAAAAGTCGGGCGTGAGCATCATCAACACCGGAATTGGTTGGCATGAAGCAAGGTTGCCGACTATTGCGACTATGGTGCCAAGAGGGGCGTTTACATGGGTCACAGAAAAACTGAAAGGCGAAGTATCCGTTCCATTGATTACGACCAACCGAATTAATACTCCAGAGATCGCTGAAAAAGCTTTGGCAGATGGGCACGCAGATATGGTTTCAATGGCGCGTCCGTTCCTAGCAGACCCTGAGTTTGTTAATAAAGCCGAAAAGGGTCAATCAGACAGAATTAATACATGTATTGCTTGTAATCAAGCGTGCCTTGACCATGTGTTTGAACAAAAACGAGCTTCCTGCCTAGTAAACCCAAGAGCGGCTTATGAAACAGAGCTGAACTTCCCTCTGACGAACCACAAGAAAAAAGTTGCTGTTGTGGGGGCTGGTCCTGCTGGTCTAGCATTTAGTTGTTATGCCGCAGAAAGAGGCCATGAGGTCCACCTTTTTGATAAAGCTAATGAAATAGGCGGGCAGTTCAACTTTGCTAAACTTGTTCCCGGAAAAGAAGAGTTTTACGAGACCCTGCGTTATTTTCAAAACCGTATAGAAGATACTGGCGTGAACGTGCATTTGGGCTCTGAGCAAAGTGCTGAAACATTAAAAGCTGGTGGCTTCGATGAAGTTGTTATTGCTACAGGTATTATTCCCCGTAAATTAAATATTCCGGGGATTGATCATGAAAAGGTGCTGAGCTACTTGAACGTATTACGTGACAGAGCCGAAGTTGGCAAGCGTGTGGCTATTATTGGTGCTGGTGGAATAGGTTTCGATGTTGCCGAGTTTTTGGCGGAAAAAGAATCGTTAAGCACAAACTTGCCGGAGTGGCTAAAGGCTTGGGGAATAGATACTCAGTACAAAGAGCGTGGTGCATTGTCTGAACCTAATATTCACCCGAGTGAACGAGAAATTTTCTTGTTGCAAAGAAAAGAAACAAAAGTCGGTAAAAATTTAGGTAAAACAACAGGCTGGATACACAGAGCCTCGTTAAAACTGAAGAAAGTGCAGATGATACCAGGAGTGTCTTACGACAAGGTTGATGATCAAGGCTTGCATATTTCCGTGAATGGCGAGCAGAAAGTGTTGGATGTTGACCATGTTGTTATTTGTGCGGGTCAGGAGCCGAACAGGGCATTATACAATGCCTTAGTCGATTCAGGTGTATCCACTCGACTTATCGGTGGAGCTGACGTTGCAGCAGAATTAGACGCCAAGCGCGCCATTCGTCAAGGAGCTGAGCTGGCTGCAATTATCTAACAGACTACAGCTTACTACCATCACCACCTTTAAAGCGCTCTCATATTAACGATGAGGGCGCTTTTTTATGCCTGTTACATTGGATACTGGGTTGATCAATTGACCGAGGATACTCGTTATGCCGATTTAGTAAATTATCAACCCAATCAATTGGTATTTGATATGAGCATAATGTTTCTAGTCCTGTGTCAAAACTTGGTATTGATTTTGTGCCTTATTCAAAATCGCTTTGCCATTCACAGAGAATCCCTTTGTATCTAGGTGTACAAGGGCAATTAACTTTTGGCATTCGTCGGTTCGTATTTTATCTGTTATTAACTGTAGCACGGAGGAGTGTGTGATTAGGGGGCGCATGGTGTTGTTCTAACCTATTTACCATAACCTTAAGTATTTCCTAATAAAGACAGCGTAAAACAACGATAAGAAGTAAACTGAAGAAAGCGAATTTGTACCGCTGATACACTTTGGTTTTGAGTTCTTAAATTGAGGAAAAATGGGCTGGTCAAGCATTTTCTAGCCTTATTCTTCTAAATCAGAAAAAAATATTTCCTTATCTGTCAATTAGTTAACCTTAACATCAGAAAAAATGTTACCGTGTGGAACCCATTCCACTTTATTTTTACTAAACTAATTAACGTCTAAGGAAAAAGACTCAACATATTAAAAAAGAATTGAATTAAGAATGAGGTGCGTAAAATGTTTATTAATGGTGCAGATCTAAGAAAAATGCGTTTGACTGCTGGTATGACTACTGTACAAATGGCTGAGTTCGCCAGCGTCAAGACCCGTAAAACCTACGAAAATTGGGAAAAAAATGTTGGTGCTCCTAGCATGAACCAATATTTGGCAATGGCAACAGCTTGTGGCTTTAAGCCTGCTGACTTGATCAAAATGTACGTTGATCGTAACGACGTTGAGCAAGAGCTAGACCTAACGACAGCAACTACTCGAAAGTAATTTCAGTAGCGTCTTGATAAGATTTGTCTCTTTACCTAGGTAACTTTTTATACTATTTTACACTGCGTAAAGATTTAGTGGTGTAGTTTGAGGGGAAAAGAGTTGCAAGCATTTAGTGGTAGAAAGCTAAAAGAAATGCGTAAAGAGTCGGGCTTTACCCAAGCAGAATTGGCTATTCGCTTGGGTATAAGCCGAGAAACCGTGATAGCAATTGAAAATGAACACCCTGGCACGATTGATTCTTTGGCCCTTGGTACATTGAAGAAGTGGTGGAAGGTTTGCAATCAAAGGATTTCTCAGCAGTCTCGCAATGATTTTGTCGAATATGTCAAAAACTTCCTAAATATCGTATAACTAAAAGCGCTTGTAAAGTTGTACTCAATAATCACTCCTAATATTAGCAAAAAAGTTGTTTTTATCACTGGACTCATCGCCTGTTGTATTGGCGTGTTTAGCTTTGGTAAACCACTTATATTCGACCGAATATATCTTGTCCTACTGCTGTGTGCTGCGGCATATAGCTATCATATTGATAAGAATATTTTCGGGATTTTTATCATCTTATCCTTAGAGCGAATATTCGAAGAAACCATGTTTATGCTTAATTCAGATGACTTAAGCTTCAAAATATTGGTTATTTGTCTCTGTGCCTTCGCTTGTTACAAACTCAAATACGACCGTATGATCTGGGTTGCTGTTGGGGCTCTGGTGTCATTATTGTTGGCAGAGGCCTACTGGCTTTATATCGGATATCAAACTCCTGCTATCTATTGGAGTTTCGTCATCTTATTTCAGAGCTTATTAGTCAGGCACTTTATCTTTTTCAGACCTGCAATTATGGAACGAAGGTTTCCTGAGTGGAAAGAGATTAGGTGGATTAACACTGATTGGCAGATTTATCAGTTGATGTTTGTGTTTGTTATCATCGAGTCGGCTCGGTTGCTTGAATATTACGTTCGTCATATATTCGGGTTCACGGATATTGTGATCGTGTATAACTTATACCCATATGCGGCCCAAGTCATTGCTTGTATCATCATCTGGATCATTTTGAATGAAACTGTACGGATGACGAGAGAAAGATATTTGATGGCGTAACCAACCGTTTTTCTTATATTTTTTCAAATAAAGTAATATTTTTTGATAATTATGGTGTGGATTATAATCCACATCTTTGTCTATATATGTGTATCACAATCCACATTGTCAAAAATGTTACGAGGAATTACGCATGAAAAATATGAAAACAACAGCAACTCTAATTATGGTTTCCGGTTTACTAGCGAGCACTTCAGCATTCGCAGGTGGCAGTAAGTCTGGTGGTGATCCAATTATCGAAGATCCAATTTTTGGTGAAACTTCTGCACCGGCTCCAAAGCCAATTCTTTTACCTGAGCCAGAGGAAGCGAATCAAAGTTTATTTGATCAATTGATGCAAAGCTTAAGCTTCTAATCGAAAGGTTTATCTCAAGTGCCCCTGTCTCTTCCAGGGGCACTCCCTCTATCCTACTGATATTATTAGCATTTATAATTCAATTCTCCCGCAAAAGTATCTATATCGCCTTAATGTAATAATTATTAACGTAAAAATTTAATAAATTATTGTCGCCTATATTTTTATCCTTATATACTGCGTCACTCAAAATTCTACTCTTATATAATTAAATATAATGAGTGAATCATTACTGAGGATGTTGGTAGGTGGAATGTGAAAGCAAAACCATCGATTCTCTGTCTGTGCAAATAGTTTTTTATATTGGAAGCAAAGAATGAATTTATCGGAAAAATACTTACCACTTCAAAACTTACTAAATAAAACAAACATTTTTGATGGGTTAGCCCCTCTTCTTCTTAGATTGTACTTAGCCCCAGTGATGATTCAGGCAGGCTGGAACAAATACTCCGCTTTTTCTGATACTGCCGCTTGGTTTGGTAATCCTGATTGGGGTTTGGGTCTTCCTATGCCGGGATTACTGGCTGCATTAGCCATTGCAGCAGAGTTGGTTGGCGGTGTTTTATTGTTGGTTGGGTTAGCAACACGTTGGGTCGCTATTCCATTGATGATAACCATGCTAGTTGCTGCGTTTTCGGTACACTGGGAAAATGGCTGGTTAGCCATTGCTGACGCGAGTAGTTGGTTGGCTGATGGCACTATTCTATACAATGAATCTATCATGAGCGCTCCCGATAAATTGAATGCGGCCAAGTCAATCTTACAAGAGCACGGGAATTACAACTGGCTAACGAGTAGTGGAAAGTTTGTTGTGCTGAATAACGGGATAGAGTTTGCAATGACCTATTTTATTATGTTGTTTTCACTATTTTTTACCGGTGGTGGACGTTTCACCAGCATAGACTACTTTTTGTCTAAGAAGTTCTTAAATAAATAAATCTATTAACAAGGTGCGCAGTCGTTATACGCGCACCTTGCACTTCCTCGTAGTTGAGCCCTTGCTGTCTATTCCGTTTTCAGTCATATTAGCTCTATCTTGTTTAGTGTTGTAATTCCATGAAAGCGTTAGACTTATTACTTGAAAGAAGCTCAAGCCCAAGATTACAGGAACCTGCGCCGGATGCAGAAGCGTTAAAAAATATCTTAAAGGCAGGCATACGCGTACCGGATCACGGTGGTTTAACACCGTTTAGATTTATTGTTTGTACCGGGGAAGGTTTAAAAAAGTTAGGTAATATTTTTGAAGATGTTGCCAAGCGAAGCCATTTATCTGAAGCTGATATTCTTCGAGCTCCAGAGCTCCCGTTGAGGGCGCCCATGGTTATTATCGCGGTTACTGACTATAAATCTCATCCTAAAATTTCGAAAGTTGAGCAAATTTGTACAACAGCTTGTTCTGTTCATTCAATGCAAATGGCAGCGTTAGCTCAATCTTATTCAGGTATTTGGCGTACTGGATACTATGCAACTAGTACATTGATGAAAGAAGCGTTATTTCTAAAAGAAGAAGATGAAATCGTGGGTTTCTTATATTTGGGAACACCGGTGGAAGGTAATGTTGCCAAACCTGAAAAAGATTATGACACATATGTAGACTTTTGGTCTTAGAGTGTCGCTTTTATGCAAATGTAATAGTATATTGTGTCGCAATGAGGAAAATAACTACCCCTTAGAACCAATATAGTAATAAATTGTTCATACATATGCAGATAAAGTTTAACAGTTTCTTATTTATCTAGGATATAATAATTACCTGTCGATAGATTTTTGTTATAATAGCTCGCAAATCGAACTTTAAAGGTACGTTGTTATGTTTATCACAGGTAATGATTTGAGAAGAATGCGCCGTAAAGCAGGTATGACTACCATGCAGATGGCGAAGTTAGCGGGAGTAAAAACCCGTAAAACCTACGAAAATTGGGAAAAAGACATCGGTGCACCTAGCATGAATCAGTTCTTGGCAATGGCAATTGGTTGTCAGTTTAATGCCATGAGGCTAGTAACTATGTATTTAGAGCGCCGTACTTTAGAAGATGAAGTCAATCTTACCGAAGCTCACCTCAAAAACTGAAGTCTTTTCATTTCTTGGGTATGTTTGTATAGCGGCCCTTGCGGTCGCTTACATGCGCTCCTCCACAATATTTATTCTTATCTTTCTGCTAGCCTGTATCTATTCTATTTATCAAAACAGGTATCACGTTAATATTGTTTCCTTGCTCACTATCTTATTGGGCGTTAAAACAGCAGAACTCACTATTCTTAAGCTTGTTCTTGATACCAGCAGTAGCTACGTTATTTTTTCATCGTTTTTTCTCGTTGATATTCCGGCTATTGTGTTGATTGCTTTGCGTGTCCCTTTATGCCGTTTTATTGAATTTAAGAGGCGAGGTAAGTTAGAGGATAAGAATCGTTTTGTTGTTACTAATGCCGATCTCCTTGTAGGCAAAATCTATATCACTTACTGCATTATTAACTTGCTTGCGTTGATAGAACACGCTTTTCGGCACCTAGAAGACTTTGGTTTCCCCGCAGATGCTGAATATACCATTTTTCTATATGAGAACTTTCGTGTGATTTGGAGTTATTACGAATATGTCAAACACACGTTAAATATTATAGAGTTCATTGCTGTTTTTGCGACAATATCCAGCTATATGCGGAGTGAGCGTATTCTTAAAGCGTAGTTCTACTGTTAGTCATTTACTCTTCTTTTTACATTTTACGATAAAAATATTTCACTATAGAAACACTTTTATACTAAATTGTTTGTAATAAAAGTCTCTTACAGGTAAATAAATAATACTTTTAGGGTGGAGATTTTAGAAGAAGGTGTCATAATGAATCTGAGGGTAAAAAATATACCCTCTAAATAACAGTGTATGGAGGAGCTTATGCGTCGATTCATAAAACAATTAGTTACTGTGTCTACGTTAGTGTCGTTGTTCGTGTTACCTGCCCAAAGTCATGCTGTAGAGTCTGAAATGTTGTCAGATTTTTGGAGTATATTTTTGGGTGATACAGCAGTCGGTTCGGATGGTGAATTAAGTTCAGGGGGGACGAAAGGAGACCCCATTCAAGGAGAGAATAGCAAAGATAATGACAAAACTTCAGGTGGGACCAAAGGCGATCCTATTTAAAGCCTTGGTTATTTAACTACTCGGAAGCTGGTGAAGACCGGCTTCCAATTTAATAAAATGCTTTGTCGTTACCTATCCGTTTACGTATTAAATACTCAATAGTTCTAACAATAGATAATAAGAAAATGTTTAAAAATCAACATTATTCTATTGTTGAATAACATATAGCTTATATGTTTTTGTAATTTATCTTTCATTAATACACCATCTAAATCGTGGAATGTGTAACCAATCAAAACAAAACCTAACAAAATGTTACACATCTTCAAGGCGGCGTGTTTCTGTAATAGGAAACAACCCTCAAACTTAACTAAGCTGTATTAAAGTTGTCATCATCATGTCTCGTAGTATATCTGTTGATTTACCTATCTAAATCCAGCCAAGCTGGTTTTTGAAATTACTTCCAAAAACAAACTGCTCTTTAGCGAATAATTCTATTATTCGCATTGGGGTGTTTTTTGTCCGTAGTTGTGATTTGACATGCATATTCAATATTACATGTTGGTTTACACCATATAGGTGATGCTGATGCACGAAGGTGCGCTTGGGGGGCCGAATAAAAATACTAACAACAAGTGTTGAAGGAATATAATGAAAACAAACCTCACATTAAGCGCTATTTCAATGGCGTTAGTTGGTGCATCGTGTATGGTGCAAGCAGCTTCGCTTACTCCGGTAGAAAATAGTGGGATCAATCAGAACGATAGCAAAGTTAACAAGTCTGCATTTTCAACTTGGTATCAAGCTGAACAAAGCAAAAAATTTGCTGCAAAAACCGATCAAATCATCGTCCGATTTAAGCAACAATCTACCTTAGAACAACTTAAGTCTGAGGCTAGCCAATCTTCAAAATCAATTAGCGCCTCTAGCAAAGCTTCTGGACAATCGCTTTTGTCCTCGTTGAGTGCATCAGCCGGTATGCCAATGTCCTTTGTTAAAGCAACATCTGCTGGTGAAGCTGTGTTGAAGTTCAAAGGGGCAATGTCGCATCAAGCAATTGAATTTATTGCTCGCGGAATGAAAAGTAATGCATTGATTGAATCCGTTGAAGCGGATGCTCGACGTTATCCGATGGCACAGAATTCGCCTTGGGGTTTATCAAGAGTACAAGCTGAACAGCTCTCCGATTCTGCATCTGGCAATATTACAGTTTGTATTATCGATTCTGGTTATGAAAGAGCGAACCCTGATCTTCCATCGGGTAGCAATGTTAATGGCACAAACGATAGTGGTACGGGCAATTGGTATCAGGCTGGCGGTTCTCATGGTACTCACGTCGCAGGTACAATAGCTGCGCTTAATAACAGTATTGGTGTTGAGGGAATTTTGCCAACGGGTAATGTGAATTTACACATTATCAAAGTATTTAATGAAGACGGTTATGCCTATAGTAGTGGCTTAGTTGAAGCTGTTGAAGCGTGTCAAGATGGCGGCGCAGATGTTGTTAATATGTCCTTAGGTGGACCAAGTGCAACTGCGTCAGAGCGCAATGGCATGCAAGCGTTAGCTGAAGATGGCATGTTACTGATTGCTGCGGCAGGTAACGATGGTGATTCAACGCACTCTTACCCGGCATCTTATGATTCTGTTGTATCTGTAGCGGCGGTTGATGAAAACAACCAGCACGCGAATTTCTCTCAATATACCAATCAGGTAGAACTATCAGCCCCGGGTGAAGCGATTTTATCGACGGTAGCAGGAGATGGTCGTCAAGGTTACTTAAGCGTTGGCTCTACTTCGTTTGGTGATGATCGCATTGTTCCTCACACTCGCTTCACGCCAAATGGTTCTAACTTTGAAGTTGATAATTATGATGGCAGTGTTACTGGTCAATTGGCAGCATGTAGCCGTTCGGGTAGCAGTTACAGTTGTGGCAATATGTCAGGCAAAATTTGTATTGCAGAGCGTAATGCAAACCAAGCTGGAAGTGATTACCCGGAAATCAACGCTGCGAAAGCGTGTGTTGATGCAGGTGCTTCTGGTGTCATCATTTACTCAAATTCGGCGCGTCCGGGGTTACAAAATCCATTCTTAGTTGATAGAGATGTTGACTTAGATGGTATTCCAACAGCGTCGGTTAATCGTACTTTGGGGCAAGAACTTCTTTCTTCAGTTGGCTCAAGCGCAACATTAAGTATTTTGGGTAATCGAGATTACGATTATTACAATGGTACATCAATGGCCACACCACACGTCGTCGGTGTTGCTGCACTAGCATGGAGTAATAATCGTTCATGTACAGCCTCAGAAGTCAGGCAAGCATTACGTTCAACGGCTATTGATTTAGATGTGGCCGGTCGTGACAACCGCACTGGGTATGGCCTAGTGCAAGCAAAAGCGGCTTCGGATTACATGGCAGATAACTGTGGTTCATCGAACGGTGGTGGAGATTCAGGCGGTGGAGACGATAGCAGTCTAACAAAAGGCCAAGCGGTTTCGGGTTTAGCTGGCGCGAAAAGCAGTCAAACTTACTTCACGTTTAGCGTACCTGCTGGAGCAACAAACTTAACGTTCAATTTGTCCGGTGGTTCCGGTGATGCCGACCTATATGTGTCTTTTGGTGGTCAACCAACAACAGGTGACTTTGATTGTCGTTCTTGGGCCAGTGGCAATACTGAAAGTTGCAGCTTTTCATCGCCTCAAGCGGGCACTTACCATGTTTTAATTAATGCTTATTCTGCCTATTCAGGTGCGGCATTAGTTGCGGATTACAGCGCCGCTAGTTCGGGTGGCGCAACGGGTAACACTGCTACATTAAACAACCTAAGTGGCTCTCGTGGCGAGTTCTTGAATTACACTTATACAGTTCCTGCTGGCATGTCTTCTTTAGAGGTGACAACGAGCGGTGGTTCAGGTGATGCGGATTTATATATTCGTTTAGGCCAAGCGCCAACAACGTCAAATTATGATTGTCGTTCAAATGGTGGCAGCAATTCAGAAGTCTGTACTTTCAATAATCCAACGCCGGGAACTTATCACATTGGAATTCGTGGTTATAGCTCATTCTCTGGGCTAAATTTGACAGCGAGTTATCAGCCTTAAGATACAGTTTTCAATCGAAAGATTAAAAACTTTAAAGACAAAAATGCCGGGGTCATCCCGGCATTTTTTATGTTATCAGTAAAAATCTAAGATTAATTTTGATAAAAACTTAATGCATGGCAGTAGCCACAGTTTAAGCTTTATTAAAGCAATGACAGCCTTTTATTCGCGAGTCTTGCAAAGAGTTCACAAATTGCGCTTGCAGATGAACCTAAATAAAAATGCCCTTCGTCGTACATGGTTACGTTAATCTTAGGTACGAAGAACTGTTGCCACATCCATAACTCTTCTTCAGGTACTTTTGTATCGTGAATACCACCGAGTACCGTCACTTCGCAAGAAAGTGGCTGGCTTAGGGTAGGGCGGTATAATTCAACAATGTTGATGTCGTTTCGCAATATCGGCGTGAGTAAACCAATGAGTTCTTGGTTACTGGCAATTTCTGGATGTAAACCACCCAATTCATCCAATTTCACGATAAATTCATCGTCAGAATAGTCTTTCCAACCTTGCATAGCGGGTAGATGAGGCGCTTTTCTGGCCGACGGTATAAAATGAAACGGGATAGGCGCGTTTTCACGGTGCAGGCGGAGTAAAAACTCATAAGCAATTAAGCCACCCAAACTGTGCCCAAAAATAATAAAAGGTTTGTTTAAATAAGGTTGAAAGTGCCGCCAAGCATCGTCAACGATCGCTAACATGGTTGGCATTAATCCTTCACCGAAGCGACTACCGCGTCCGGGTGGGGTATAAGCAAGAACTTCAATATTGTCAGGTAAATGGGATTTCCACCCCTGAAAGGCATTTGCGTTTCCTCCAGCAAAAGGAAACGCAATAATACTAATGTCTTTTACAGAGTGTTCGTTGCTAACAATACGTGTTATTGCTGGAGTTCCTGTAAGCACAACTTAATCCCTATTCCTAATAATTAGCGCTACCAGTTGCTCGTGGGAATGGAATTACATCACGAATGTTTTGTACGCCTGTGACGTATGATACAAGGCGTTCAAATCCCAAGCCAAAGCCAGAGTGAGGTACTGTGCCGTAGCGACGCAGGTCTCTATACCAATTATAATCTTCAGGATTCAGATCCATTTCTTCCATACGCTTATCAAGCTTATCTAAACGTTCTTCACGTTGAGAGCCACCAATGATTTCGCCAATACCCGGAGCAAGTACGTCTAAACAGGCCACGGTTTTGTCATCTTCATTCATGCGCATGTAAAAAGCTTTAATGTCTTTCGGGTAATTTTGCATGATAATTGGCGCACCAACATGCTCTTCAGCTAAGAAACGCTCGTGCTCAGAAGCTAGGTCGATACCCCACTCAACCGGGAACTCAAACTTTTTGTCGCTGTTCATAAGGATGTCGATAGCATCGGTGTAATCCATACGCACAAAATCTTTGTCGATAACTTGCTGCAAGCGGGTGATAACCTCTTTATTAACACGTTGCTCGAAAAACGCCATATCGTCGGCACGTTCTTCCAAAACGGCTTTAAACACGTATTTCAACATGTCTTCTGCGAGCTGAGAGATATCGTTCAAGTCGGCGAACGCCACTTCAGGTTCAACCATCCAAAACTCTGCTAAATGACGGCTGGTGTTTGAGTTTTCAGCGCGGAATGTAGGACCAAAGGTATAAACCTTCGACATAGAACAGCAATAGCTTTCTACATTAAGCTGCCCAGATACGGTTAAGAAGGTTTCTTTTCCGAAAAAGTCTTGACTGAAATCGACATTGCCTTCATCGGTCTTCGGTAGGTTCATCATGTCGAGTGTCGATACACGGAACATCTCGCCAGCACCTTCGGTATCACTTGCTGTGATAATCGGCGTGCTGATCCAATAGTAGCCCCGTTCGTGAAAGAAGCGGTGTAACGCTTGTGACAAACAATTGCGAACACGAGTCACGGCGCCAATAATGTTAGTGCGAGGACGTAAATGCGCGTGTTCTCTTAAGTATTCAATGCTATGGCGCTTAGCTGCCATTGGATAAGTGTCTGGGTTTTCTACCCAGCCAAGCACGTCTACTTGGGTTGCGTCAATTTCCAGTGCCTGACCTTTACCTTCTGAATTTTTAACTGTGCCGACGACAGCCACTGAGCAGCCCGTTGTAAGGCGTTGCACTTCGTCATAATTGGCAACGGAATTTAATACAATGGCTTGAACAGGGTCAAAGCAGCTACCGTCATGAACGGCAAGAAAAGACAAACCTGCTTTTGAATCTCTACGGGTACGAATCCAACCTTTTACTGTGATAGATTCGCCTACGGCATATTTTCCAGCTAATACATCAGCGATCGTGGCGTGAGCCATTTATTGCTCCAAAATTTAGTTGTTCTGGTTAGTCCAGATAGGATGATATGAATTGGTGTAATCTTACTTACCCAGTGATAAGAAACAAGCAAAAACAGCGCGCTTAGTTTGAAAATCGTTGCAAGGTTTCAAAAATCGCAGTAGTTAGTTGATTGATTTGCTCGGTTTGCGCAATAAAAGGCGGCATCACGTACACCAGTTTTCCGAATGGACGAACCCAAACGCCTTTTGACACAAACTGTTTTTGCAATGTGGCTACATCAAATGCGGTTTTGGTTTGTACTACGCCAATCGCGCCCAATACCCGCACATCATCCACGCAGCTCAGCTCAGCGCAAGCTTGTAAACCCTGCTTTAATTCAGATTCAATACGTAAAACCTGATGCTGCCATTCGCCGCTTTCCAATAAAGACAAACTGGCGTTGGCAACCGCACAAGCAAGCGGATTACCCATAAACGTTGGGCCATGCATAAACACGCCAGGCTCACCTTGGCACACACCCATTGCTACATCTTCGGTACACAAGGTTGCTGCAAGGCTCATATAACCGCCGGTTAACGCTTTACCTAAACATAAAATATCAGGAGAAATATCCGCGTGCTCGCAGGCGAAAAGCTTGCCGGTGCGCCCTAAACCTGTAGCAATTTCATCGGTAATCAGCAGCACATTATATTGGTCACATAATTGGCGACAGCGTTTTAAATAGTTGGGGTGATAGAAACGCATACCGCCAGCACCTTGCACGATAGGCTCTAAAATAACCGCTGCAACTTCATGATGATGTTGTTGTAGCAGCTCATCTAACGCGAGCATTTCATCATCGTTCCATAAGGCGCCAAACTTGGTTTGTGGTGAAGGGGCGAAAATTTGCTGGGGCAACACGTTTTTAAACAGACTGTGCATGCCATTAACAGGGTCGCACACCGACATCGCGTTTAAGGTATCGCCGTGATAACCGTTCCTTGGCGCAATAAACTTACATTTGTTCTCACTGCCTTGACACGCCCAATATTGAATTGCCAACTTCATGGCAACTTCAACCGCAACCGAACCAGAATCGGCTAGAAAAACCCGCTCTAAACCTTGCGGAGTGATGTTAATTAACGATTGGCATAAAGAAATAGCGGGTTCATGAGTCAGCCCACCAAACATCACATGAGAGAAAGCGTCTATTTGCTTTTTGGCGGCGGCATTTAAGGTTGGATGATTATAGCCATGAATAGTTGACCACCACGACGACATGCCATCTACCAATTGAGTGCCGTCTTCCAATTCAATATGCACACCACTGGCACCAACAACCGGATAACACGGTAATGGATGCGTGGAGGAAGTATAAGGGTGCCAAATATGCTGTTGGTCGAAGTGAATATTCATGGTTAAAAAATGCTCAAATGTAAACTTTGTGTAAGTTGATTAAGTTGACAAGCCAAAGTGGCGCAATAGACTAGCAAGCAAAAATCAATTGTAAAGGATAAAGCGCCATGTCCGCCAACATTCGACACGACTGGAATATTGCAGAAGTTAACGCCTTATTTGCCATGCCGTTTAACGATTTATTGTTCAAAGCCCAAAGTATTCATCGGGAGCACTTTAACCCCAATGAAGTGCAAGTGAGCACCTTGTTGTCGATTAAAACGGGCGCCTGTCCTGAAGATTGTAAATACTGCCCGCAAAGCGCGCGATATGATACCGGCTTAGAGCGCGAGCGTTTAATGCAAGTCGAGCAAGTGTTGGAACGTGCTGCCGATGCCAAAAAAGTCGGCTCTACGCGTTTTTGCATGGGGGCCGCTTGGCGTAACCCTAAAGAAAGAGACATGCCATACCTCGTGCAAATGATTGAAGGCGTGAAAAAAATGGGGTTAGAAACTTGTATGACCCTTGGTATGTTAACCCGCGAACAAGCACTACAACTAAAACAAGCGGGGTTGGATTATTACAATCATAACCTTGATACGTCCCCAGAGTTTTACGGCGACATTATTACCACACGCACTTATCAGGATCGCTTGAATACATTGCAGAATGTGCGTGAAGCGGGCATGAATATTTGCTCTGGCGGCATTGTTGGCATGGGTGAGGGCGTGTCGGACCGTTCTGGTTTATTAGTGCAATTGGCTAATTTAGATCCTCAGCCGGAAAGTGTGCCTATCAATATGTTAGTAAAAGTCGAAGGCACACCCATGGACTCCTTAGAGGACTTAGACGAGTTTGAGTTTATTCGTACTATCGCTGTGGCGCGTATTCTCATGCCAAAATCTTATGTACGTTTGTCTGCTGGTCGTGAAGAAATGAACGAACAAACCCAAGCGTTATGTTTTATGGCAGGTGCGAATTCCATTTTCTATGGTTGCAAGCTGTTGACCACTTCGAATCCAGATACCGACGAAGATGTACAACTTTTCAGAAAACTCGGCATCAACCCAGAGAGAACCCGTGACTATTCCGATGAAGCGCATGAGTCCTTGCTGATGGACGCGCTGCAAGATAAAGAACAAGAAAAAGCCAACGAAGACGCACTTTTCTACAACGCAGCGGTTTAATCGCGATAACGGGTTAAGTAGCGCGAGCGAATATCATGGCGTTTTCTCATTTACAACGTGCTTTGCAGGAGCGTGAAGCGCAAGCTTTATTGCGTCAAGAACACCTAGTTGCTTCCTATGAGCAGCAGTTTATTCGTGTGAAGGAAAAGCAATACTGTAATTTTTCAAGCAACGATTACTTAGGCTTAGCGCAGCTAGAAACGCCAGCGAGCTTGCTCAACCACACAAAAGGCAGCGCGAGCTCCCCATTAGTGACGGGATATTCCGAACAGCATCAAGCGCTTGTCGACTACCTAGCGCACCACCTAAAGCGTGAAGCGGTGTTACTTTTTAACTCTGGCTTTAGTGCGAATAACGCCATTGCCAGTGCGCTTAGCTCCCCTAACCAAAGTCCTCAAATGTGCATTTTGGCAGACAAGCTGGTTCATGCCTCCATTATTGACGGCGCGTTAGCCAGTGGCGCGCAATTTAAGCGCTTTCGCCATAATAGCGTGGAACATTGCCAGCAATTGCTTACACGTCAGCAACAATTGCAGCCAAATACCGATGTTTTAGTCATGACAGAAAGCGTGTTTAGTATGGATGGCGACAAAGCACCGATTGCTGAGTTGGCTCAACTGAGCTTAAACAATCATGCATGGCTAAGCGTGGATGATGCCCACGGTTTTGGTGTGCTGGGTGAAAATGGGCTGGGGATTACAGATCAGGGGTTTTCTCAACAAGAAATTCCTGTGTTGATGGGAACCTTCGGCAAAGCCATCGGTACAGGTGGTGCGTTTGTCGCAGGAAGCCATGTATTCATTAATTACTTAAAAAACTTTGCCCGAGAATACATTTATAGCACCGCATTTTCGCCATTTCATGCCAGTCTTACCTTACATCACTTGCAGCAATGCTATCAGCAGTCTTGGCGTCGAGAAAAACTTCATCATAATATCCGTACTTTTCAAGAAGTCATTGCGCCCATTGCGGATGCTTATCAACTGGTAATTTTACCATCGGATACTGCCATTCAGCCTTTAATTATTGGTTGTCCTGAAAAAACTATGCAGCTTGCGTTGGCGCTTAAACAAGCTGGTTTTTGGGTGACGGGAATTCGTTATCCAACGGTGCCACGTAATACTGATCGCATTCGCTTTACGTTAACTTCACAACATACGGTTGACAATATTCAAACGCTAGGCAAAACCCTCGCTCAAGTGTTAGCTGCTAACGCTAGAAATGGGTAAGGCTAATATGATGAATTCACAACAGGTTTCGTTAAAGCAACAAATTGCAAAACAGTTTAGTGTGAATGCATTGCAGTACGATACTAAAGCCAAAGTACAGGCGGAAATTGGAGCGGATGCGGTTGGCCTTTGGGGCAAACATCATTGCGATACCTTGCTCGACTTAGGTTGCGGAACCGGGAGCTTAACTCAGCAGTTAAAGCCTTTTAGCAAGATGAGCATTGG
Source organism: Alteromonas sp. a30 (assembly GCF_026788005.1). Classification (GTDB taxonomy): domain Bacteria; phylum Pseudomonadota; class Gammaproteobacteria; order Enterobacterales; family Alteromonadaceae; genus Paraneptunicella. Next base: position 245,455 of record NZ_JABEPE010000001.1, on the reverse strand, counting down.
CCTTGATTTGTCGCTGGGGATGCTGACGTTTGCACAATCTCGTACGAAAGGCGTTCAATGCGCAAATCAGCCGACCCAAATCAATTGGATTGCCGGCGATGCGGATGACTTACCGTTGCAATCAAACAGCGTTGATGGGGTATTTTCGTCAATGGCATTGCAATGGAGCGTTAATATTGGCCAGTGTTTAGCCGAGATTTATCGCGTGTGTCGCCCGAACAGTAAAGTTTTGCTTGGCATCATGAGCCAAGGTTCATTGCATGAATTGCAAGCCTGTTGGCAAGCGCTCGATAGCGCGCCGCATATCAATCGTTTTTTACATTCTCAATCGCTTTTAGATTATGCGCTAAGTGCGGGGTTTCGAGGGCAGGTTATTGAACGGCGGTATCAAAGTTGGCATAACTCAGTTCGGGACACTATGCATTCTATTAAAGACATCGGCGCGGGCATTGTTAGTGAAAAGCGCCAAATAACGCGCCTGAATAAATCTCGTCTTGCACAGATGCAGGGCTACTATGAGCAGCACTTTTCGCAAAACGGCTGGCTACCGCTGACCTATCAACTAAGTTTTTTGGAGTTGTATAAATGAGCGCGTTTTTTGTTACCGGAACCGACACCGAAGTTGGCAAAACCTATGTATCGAGTTTGCTGTTAAAAATGGCATCTGAGCAAGGATTACGTAGCGCTGGTTTTAAACCCATTGCATCCGGTTGCCAACAGACCGCAAAAGGCTTAGAAAATGAAGATGCGCTGGCGTTGCAAAAAGCCAGCTCTATTCCGCTGAACTACAGTGAAGTCAATCCGTTCTCATTTGAACCCGCTATTGCTCCGCATATCGCTGCCAAACAAATGCAAGTAACACTGTCTTTCGAAGCGATTTATCAGGCGTATTTAACCCTGAAAAGCAAACAAGCCGACTTGCTCATTGTTGAAGGCGCTGGCGGTTGGCGTTTGCCACTAGGAGATGGGCACTTTTTGTCCGAATTTGTTCAGCATGCACAGTTGCCCGTTATTTTAGTCGTGGGGATGAAATTAGGATGTTTAAACCATGCTAAGTTAACAGAAGAGGCCATAACGCGAGACGGTTTGCAACTGGCTGGCTGGGTTGCCAATCACATCGATCCCCAGATGCATAACCAAGCCGACAATCTTGCATCCTTGCATGACATTTTAGACGCGCCTTGTTTAGGTGTCGTGCCTCATGGTTCTGTTCAAAACAGCATTGAGGCAACAACCAATACGCTATCTTTGGATTCTTTATCTCGGTTTCAGAAGATTTAAAACAAGGGCTAACAGGCTAGCAATTCTGCGAGCATCGCGTCGTTTGCAACCACTTTTTGCTCACCTGCTTTAAACACAAAACTCTCGCCTTCACCAACAAGGCTGTAGTTTCCTTGCGATGCTTTTAGTCCAACACCTTCGGGGATTGCCAATATCGGCATTTCAGGGTTCACCACCATAAATTCCGCGAGTCTTTCTGCGCGAGTTTCGCCATTGTGTCCCGGCGGCTGATAATCGGTAAAATGTGGGTTAATTTGAAAAGGTACTAACGCTAAAGCGGTGAAAGATTCAGGCTCAATAATCGGCATGTCATTGGTGGTACGAATACTGTTGCCTGCGACGTTAGAGCCTGCGCTCCAACCAACGTATTTCATGCTCAGTTTCACTTTTTCACGAATGCTATTCACCAAATTAAACTGATACAAGCAGTGCAACAAATGAAACGTATTGCCACCACCGACTAATATCGCATCTGCTTGCTGAATGCCCTCCAAAGGCTGTTCCCATTCATGCAAACCTTTAATGCTCAGTTCGGGCAATGCATTTTGCACTTTTTTAGTGTAGTCATTGTAGGACATCGTCACACCGGCATAGGGTACAAATACAATGTTTGTGCAGTCTGACAAATGCGTGTAAATCGCGTTTTGTGCGGTTTCTAAATAATCTGAATTACCTGCTCTTGAACTACTCAGTAATAATAAATCCATGATCTTCCTGTTACTTATTGTGGCGAATCGTAAAGTGATGCCAATTATAAAGTAGACAGTGCTAAAAGCGACACAGAAAGCCTGAAAATACAAACGCTTTGAAGAGAAAAACAAAATAAAGTAACTGAATTGAAGAAGAGTAGGAGAGGCGGGAAGTGTACATCCATGTACGGTGTGTGAGTTTAGCAGCCAAGCTGACTAGACAACCCTCCTGTGCGTGTTTCAACTGCACTTTCTCTGAACGATGGCATGGAAGGCATAATGTTGAGCCCTGCGCGTTGCTCGACTTCATCAATCGTTACTTCCTTGTAACAGTAGTTGTCCGAGCGTCCGCTAGTTTGCTGCATGATGAAAGCTGATGCGTTTACATAGCCTCCAGAAGAAATAGTAGCTACTACTTTGAAGTAGCCGGAAGGCACGGTATGACCTTCGTTCGCACGAGGCAAAGTGGCGAAATAGTATTCGTATAAAGGGCCGGTAATGACATAAACATTTTGACCTGTTCTTACGTAGCTTCTTACCGCATTTTCTAATTTAACCCAAGGGCCTTGGTTTAATTCTGAACGTTGAGGCGTAATGTTAGATAAGTAATTGGTATCTGCCCAGTAGCTAGTGTTACTGAAGCTAGCAAGAGGTACTTGATGGCCTCTGTCTGTACCGATAACTGCATGGGCATCAGTATAATCGCTTGGCTCTAACGTGTAACTGCTAGAAATCGCAGGATCGGCTTTCCATGTACGAGAACGACTTGGCCCGTCAATAGTGCTTGGTTTAACTTGATATGCAGTCCAATCAGCGAACTTAGTGGAGCGATCGTTACTTAACGTGTAAATCGCGCGGTTTACAACTGTATTACTTGAAGACGCGCCAGTCGGGCAGCCATAAGTGCCGCAATTGTTTGTGTTTGCGGCAGCCGGTGCAGCGCTCAAGAGGCTTGTTGTTGCGAATAGTATCGAGATTATCGAGTTTTTCATGGTAAATACCTATTGTTGGTTAAAAAAATTCAAACCTGTATCTACCATGAGTGTTTTACATATTTATTAAAAAAGCGAATAAAAATTCAACCAAATAAGGTAAGTTATTACTAAAAAGGCACTAATTGGACTAAATATATCCTAAAAATACACAACGATTAGGGTTTACGACCTCCTTCAAGGTGAGTGGCAACTGAGTACCTTAATGCTGATAAGGCGCCATAATGTTGTGAATATACGGAGTAATCCCTGCAAAAAAGAATTCCACTGCAATCAGCATCACAATGAGTCCCATTACCCGCATCATCACTTTACTGCCACTGTTGCCCAGCAATGACATGAGTTGACGACCATAAATAAAGGTGAGTGCTGTGAGTACAGACACAATGAAAATACTTAAAATCACTTCGCCTTTATTGACCCAATCTGCTGCTTCCTTATAAAACAGAATAGCCATTGTAATCCCGCCGGGGCCGGCAATAAGAGGAATACCTAAAGGAGCAATAGCAATATCAGATCCGTATTCGGTTTCGGTTTCGCTTTCTTGTTTTTTGGGCACCGTTTTTCCGCGCAGCATTTCATATCCCATAATAAAAAATAAAATGCCGCCAACTACTTTTAAGCCACTGACCGAAATACCAAAAAACTCGAAAATCCATTCACCTAAACAACCAAATAACACCAATGCAATAAATGCTGTAAGTGAGGCTTTAATGGCCACTTTCTTTGATAGTTGAGGAGAAAATGATTCCGTCATAGAAATATACAACGGTACGCTACCAAGGGGGTTGATCATGGTGTAAAACGACGTAACCAGAAACAATATTTGCTCTAACATATTAAAACGACTCAATGTTAAAAAGTGGGGTGCTGTACAAGAAGGCGCGAAGGTATAGCAATGTGTGAAGTAAGTCTAGTTGAAGTGCAAAGGTTGCCACGATTCTGTTTCAATAAAACGTTAGTCGCCTGTTTGTAAACCAGTAATGTTTATTTTACAGGGGAAGGCAAAAACACATTTAATCTCAACCCGAATGAGTGTTAAAATTTCCCCTTTTTGAAAAATGAGCCTTGTTGAGCCATTCAAGCCCAAGTTTATCAAGTGTGAGTCCAACTTGTGCGAAACTATCGGGCGCTGTGCAAGGGGCATTGTAACTAGAATGCTGTATACCTTAGGTATTCACCGCTATTAAAGGTTTAATGAAATGAAATACGATGTTTTTGGAATTGGCAACGCGTTAGTTGACATGGAATTTAAAGTGAACGAAGCGTTCTTAGATGAACACAAAATTGAAAAAGGCTTGATGACCTTAGTAGAAGAAGAGCGTCAATTTCAAATAGTCAAAGCATTGTCTGACCAAGATCAGCACGAAGTTAAACGTCAATGCGGCGGTTCAGCGGCAAACACCATGATTGCCATTTCTCAATTCGGTGGTAAATCTTTCTATTCTTTTAAAATTGCCGATGATGACATGGGGCATTTTTATCTAGATGACATTAAAGAAAATGGCATTGGCACCAAAAATAAAACGGGTCAATTAGCGGATGGTGTTACAGGGAAATGCATCGTAATGGTGACGGAAGATGCAGAGCGCACAATGAATACCTACCTCGGCATTACTGCTGCACTGGATGAAGACCAAATCGACGAAGAAGCACTACAAAATTCGGCATGGGTTTATGTAGAAGGCTACTTAGTTGCAAGTCCAACAGCGCAAGCTGCGGCTGTCAAAACCTTAGCGCTGGCGAAAAAACACGGCGTAAAACGTTCGGTTACCATGAGCGACCCAAACATGGTTAACTTCTTTAAAGACAACATGAAGCAACTTATTAGCTTCGACTTAGACTTGCTGTTCTGTAACGAACAAGAAGCCCTCGATTTCACAGGTAAGTTTGAAATTAATGAAGCGCGAGAAGAATTGAAGAAGTTTGCCAAGCACTTCGTGATCACATTGGGCGATAAAGGCGCGGTGATTTGGGATGGCGAGCAATACATCAATATCGCCTCTCACAAAGTGGAAACGTTGGATACCAACGGTGCGGGCGACATGTTCGCAGGTGCTTTCTTATACGGTATCAACAATGGTTTAAGTTACGAGGAAGCGGGTAATTTAGCGAGCTTGGCAAGTGCAAAAGTCGTTTCTCAATATGGCCCACGTTTAGAATCGGAGCAAGTGAGCGAAGTGAAAAAACAGCTAGCCTAAATTATAAGCGTTAGTGAAAAGAATAAGCGGCCCTTCGTTGGGTCGTTTTTGTTTCTGATGACTAACGACTCAACTCAATGGCGAAGCGTAAACATAATCAACTTTACTTTAGGCTTGGAAGAATATGGCGGGATCAGAAAAAGTCGAACTTGGCGTTGGCATCATTTTGCAAAACTCACAAGGTGAAATCTTAATGATGCGCCGAAAGTCAGCGCACGGGCAGGGCAGTTATTCCATTCCCGGTGGTTCGGTTGATGCCGGAGAAGGCATTCAAAGTGCCGCACTACGGGAGCTTGAGGAAGAAACGGGCTTACAAGCGGCAAACCTTGTGTTCCTTGGCGTAACCAACAATCTGAAAACTTTCAAAAAAGAAGGGCGTCATGTTGCGTCAATTATCTTTTACAGCTCTGTATTCACGGGCACTTTAGCGCTAAAAGAGCCAGAAAAACACGATTTGCTCGGATGGTATGCTTTACAGGCATTACCTTCGCCTCTGTTTGAGGCTAGCGAGTTGGCCCTTGAACTTCTTCATAGCGTCCCAACCTCTTTTTATGACACAAGTTTAAACCTGTTAAAGGAACCGACTTAAACGGCGGCGCGATTTTTTAAAGGTAAACTAAGCTTCTAAATAGCTGTGTTTAATTGTCAGTCACCCATAGAGATTTATCGCAAACTCGCCGTGGATACTTCCATGTAGGCTCCACAGCCGCTTCCCTGCGGCTGAGGGTTTGCTCCTAATTCTCTACAGGTGACTGATAGTTTGGAACAGGTATTTAATCATGTGGCTCACTTAGTTGCTTATGAGTAAGCGCCATTTGTAACTCGTTAAAAGTAAGAGGAACCGAAATGACTGATATTGATATAGGAATTAACTCTGAAAATAGAGAAAAAATTGCAGAAGGACTGAAACGTCTTTTGGCCGATTCTTATACCCTGTATTTGCAGACGCACAATTTCCACTGGAATGTTACCGGTCCACAGTTCCGTGAATTACACTTGATGTTCGAAGAACATTACACCGAACTAGCGGTCGCGGTAGACGACATTGCCGAACGTATTCGAACCCTAGATGTACCTGCACCGGGAACCTACAAAGAATTTGCAAGGTTAAGCTCCATTGAAGAAGTGGACGGCGTGCCCAGTGCCGCAGAAATGGTCGACTTACTCACAAAAGGCCATGAGCAAGTGGTAAGAACCGCTCGTGAAGTGCTAAAAATGGCGCAATCTGCGGATGATGAATCCACCGCTGCACTGGTTTCCGACCGAATGCGTATCCACGAGAAAACATCCTGGATGCTACGCGCAACACGCAAATAACTGAATAGAAATGAGTATGATAGGAAGGGGCTTCGGCCCCTTTTTCATTCTGATAGATAGAGATACTGGTAGAGCGATTTTGAGGTAGAAAAACATAGATAAAGCGACGGCGTTTAGCCCGTTAAATCCTAAACCGATTTCTAAAGCCAAGACCAATTAAGAAAATACAGGCCAACGATACAATTGCCTGAAAGCTCATCACGCTAAACAGCAAAGCACTTTCATCAAAAAAGCTTGCGTAGGCGATGTCCCTGACTTTTTTCGCAACGGGAATAAAGGGAATTGAATTGGTCGCGGTAAACACAAACAAGTCTGCAACATTCTCTGCGGCAAACGTATCTTTGGTAAACACATCCTTGGTCAAAGTCCAGTAAAGCGGAAAGAAGGCAAACCACGTTGCGATTAAGGTGATTAACGGCTTTGCTATAGACTGCCCGTAGTTGCAAATGGCGGAATACAGTAAATCCAGAACCGAGCCAAATACCCCTAAACCACCATCTTCCTTTTTGTGCCAGCGTTTGGCTCTCATTTCATCGGCATGGAATCGTAATGCGGCTTCGTGATGTTTATTGTTTTCAGCAATTTGCTTTAGCTTACGCAAGCGTTGGATGTCTTTGGTATCCAACGCTTTTTTCATCCATAAGCCTTTCCAGTCCAGCCGTTCTCTTTGCAAATTAACACTTAAGGTTTGAAGCTCTACATCATGCTTAATATTTGTTTCAGTTAAATCGGGTACGCAGTGAAAGGTGTTATTTGATAAGGACAATAGCCCGTTTATTGATGCGCCCAGTAATGAAAATGACGTGATTTTATCGGGTTTTCTTAAGTCGATAAAAACGACATTTCCGTTGGATTGAGTATAGATAAACGATACATGTCCCCCAGCAAAGTTGGCTCCAGAAAAATCTGCACTTCCATCACCAAAGTTGGCATCTGAAAAGTCCACACTCCCATCACCAAAGTTGGCTTCTATAAAATCCACATCCCCATTACTAAAGTTGGTACGGGAAAAATCTGCAATCCCATTACCAAAATTGGCATATGAAAAATTCACATATCCATCACCAAAGTTGGCTCCAGAAAAATCTGCACTTCCATCACCAAAGTTGGCATCTGAAAAGTTCACACTCCCATCACCAAAGTTGGCTCCATAAAAACTTGCACTCCCATCACCAAAGTTGGCTCCATAAAAACTTGCACTTCCATCACCAAAGTTGGCATTTGAAAAATTCACATATCCATCACCAAAGTTGGCTCCATAAAAACGTGCTCTTCCATCACCAAAGTTGGCTTCAAAAAAATTGACATTTCCATCACCAAAATTGGTTTCAGAAAAATCTGCACTTCCATCACCAAAGTGGGTAAATGAAAAATCTGCTTTTCCATTACCAAAGTTGGTTTTAGAGAAATTTGTATTCCCATTACCAAAATTGGAGCGTGAGAAACTCATATTCCCATCACCAAAATTGGAGCGTGAGAAACTCATATTCCCATCACCAAATTCAACCTCGGAAAAGTCAATATCCCCTTTGGGAAAGTTATAAAAGCTGAAATCAATCTCCCCGCGCTCCGTGAACTTCCTTAAATACCCGAAATCCACTTCTGAAAAATCCACATCACATTCTGGGTTTTCGTTCACCCACTGATTCCAAGCCTCACGACCTTGCAACCAAAGTTGAACAGCTTCTAAGTTGTAGAGCTTATTTGAGTTGGATGTAAAGTCTGAGGAATATGCCGATGCAACTTTTTGCTTATTTCGCTCTAGTTGCCCACTCTTTGGGTTAGGTATTAGGGTGATGTCCATGCAGTTAATCGCCATATGAATTGAGAATTGTGCTTTGAATTGGAACGGCTTTACTCTCTCTGATATTCATTTGTTACGCGCAATACTGAAAACAATGCTTTGAAGCGTACAAAAATCCTGTATAAAGCATTGTAAGTGATTAGGGTTGTGTTGGGTCTTCTTGAGTAGGTTGATAGTCGTGCTAAAACTAAGATTGAGTTAAGAGCAACACAACACTAGGCTAGAACATCTGCTCCAATCGTTGAGTCACCTATAGAGAATTAAGAGCAAACCCTGAGTTGCGGGAGGCGGCTGCGGAGCCCTCATGGCAGTATTCATGGTGAGTTTGCGATAAATCATTTATAGGTAATTAACAATGAAACACAGCTATTTAGAGGCTAAGATAACCTTATTTTTGTTATTGCGTCTTTTTGGTCACTCGAATTGTTTAAAAATTATTATAAGTAATTGAAAATATGAAACAAAATAGAATTCTTTTTGTATGCATGGGCAATATTTGTCGTTCACCTACGGCAGAAGCGGTGTTTCGCAGTAAAGCGACGCAAGCAGGGGTAAAGGTGTATATCGATTCTGCGGGGACAACTGGTTATCACATTGGAGAAGCGCCAGATTCCAGAAGCCGACAGGCAGGTGAGGCGCGCGGTTATCGTTTTCAAGGGCAAGTGGCGCGCCAACTGCAAAAGAGCGATTTTCGAGATTTCGATTATTTGTTTGCGATGGACTCAAAAAACGTAGAAGACATGCTGGCGTTATGTCCAGAGGAATTCAAACATAAAGTGAGTCTATTCCTAAGCTTGTCAGATTCCGAGACTGATAATGTGCCAGACCCATACTACGGCGGTGAGAACGGTTTTACGGAAGTGTTAGATTTAATTGAAGCGGCATCCGATAAACTCGTCGAGCGTCTACAACAAGACGCTCAAGCTGAGTAGATGCTAGTCATATGACTATCAAAACGGAGCGATGCCACGGTTTGCTCCGTTGCATATTTTAAATTGACTTTGTTGTTATAAATTCTCAGCTTGCCCTCGCGATTTGATGCGACCAGCATATTGTTAATGGCGGTTAATCCTGCGGCTCCCTGATATTCCTGCTGTTCAATGACTTCTAAACTGTCGGCATGTAAAAAGGTAATACAATGGGATTGGGGACAGGTAACAGCGAGTAAGTTGTTCAGCACTTTTACACTGGAGGTTTGGTGTTGAATACGTTGCATCTGTAACTCTGATGCCTTGCTCGCCTTTAGTCCCTCGTTGCCTTGATGGCTATAAATTAATGACATTTGCTTAGGCGATTGGTTTTTGTGGGAGTCCTTCAAAGTATCGCCTTCGTATTGCATGCCAATATACACTTTGCCTTCTGGCGACACATCTAAATGACGAATGCTTTGTCCTGCTTCTGGTGCGTTAAGTTTTGCGATAACTCGGCCACTATCGGCATCAATATAAGCAAGATTTGATTGCGTAAAATGCCTTGAGGTGACTTTGCTGGCAGGAGTGTCAACGGAATTTGAGTTGCCATAAACAGACACAATCCCGCTGTTTGCAACAGCAAGCGTATTGCTGTTAGGCAGCATCACCAGTTCATGAGGGCTAATGCCGCCAGACGCAAAGCGGTTGAGCACTTGGTAAGATTGGGTATCGCGCACCACAATCATACCTTGATTGTGATTTAACTGGTTTTCGCTGGTAAACAGTTTTGAGCCGTCAGCAGACAATGCACCATGACCGCAAAAATAGGTATCGTTGCCGCACTCAAACTGGTGCGTTATGTGCCCTGTGATGAAATTGATTTCCATAGCAAAGGTATTTGGGCTTCTGGCAAAAACCAATGCGTGACCCGGTTTATGTGGTAGCGCAAGTGTATCGTGACCGCGAGCAGGAAGTGCGACACGGCTAATCAGGTAGCCATCAATGTCGACCGCGGCAACATAATGTTTGCCTTGATTATCGCTGGCGCTACTTACCATCCATTGTTGTTGGCTATTTGCGCTGCAAGATGGAAGCATCATTGCGACTAATGCTGCACTACTGCTTCCCAGAAGAAACTGCCTTCTGTCGATTCCTTTAATCACCGTCATTCGAATTGAACCCTATTATTATTGTTCAAAGTCTGAAGGATAAGCGGTGAGCACTGCTCATACTGCTCTTAAAACTTCATACAACACTGGTTATTGGTATTTTAATTTGTTCTTTCTTTAGTTGATCATCATCTGGATGCCAGTATCAACATCAAATCAACTTTAGTCTGCTGTTAACCCTAGTCTATATTTTGTGCAGATGCTCGTTAGTCTTGCTTTTCACATAAACGTTAATTGCAGCAGACCAGACGCACTGCGTTATTGTTTCAACGGATAGTTTCACTCCATGCTTGTTACACATATCAGTCACCTATAAACAATTAAACACCGCTATTTAGGTATTTCAGTAAGTGCCTCAACCGAGATAATCATTACCCTAATTGAGAATAATTCGCATTTTGGCAAAGTTGCCGAAAAAAGCCAGTCTTTATTTATCTTTTTTTGACAACTCCTACGTAAATTTAACGAAAAACTTACATGTATAAACAAGTTTCCCTTAAATTCTATTCAAACCGAGCTTTTAAACGATAAATAATGCCAAAACGATCACATTGTTGTGTTTAAAACGTTTCTTACATCGCGCTGTATCGCCCTAAATTATTGATATAAGTTATACATTTGTATGTTTATACGGAGTTTGCTTAAAAGTCCCTTGCTAGAGCACATTTTTAATGTTTATGATGTCACTTCGTTTAACTTAACTTATAGAAGGTAACCCTTGTGAGCCAATGGCAACCCGACTCATGGCGCAATTTCCCAATATTGCAACAACCAACATACGAAGATAAGGCAAAATTAGCCTCTGTGGAAACAGAGCTTAATCGATTTCCGCCTTTGGTTTTTGCTGAGGAAACGCGTGAATTGTATCGACAGTTAGCCAATGTTTCCCAAGGCAAAGGGTTTTTATTGCAAGGTGGCGATTGTGCTGAATCGTTCGCAGAGTTTAATGCGCCTAAAATTCGCGATACGTTTCGTGTGATCTTGCAAATGGCGATTGTATTAACATTTGCGGGCCGTTGTCCTGTTACTAAAGTTGCGCGTATGGCGGGGCAATATGCAAAACCTCGTTCATCGGATCTGGAAACTATCGATGGTGTATCACTACCCAGTTACCGTGGTGACATTGTCAACAGCTTTGAATTTACTGAAGCCGCCCGTATGCCGGATCCTCAACGTATGATCGATGCGTATCACCGCTCATCTGCAACCTTGAATCTACTTCGAGCCTTCGCGCAAGGCGGTTTGGCAGATTTACATCAAGTGAATCGCTGGAACATGACCTTCGTGGAAAATAATCCCTTGAAAGATCGTTATCAAGATATGGCAAACCGTATTCAAGATACGCTTTCATTTATGGATGTTATTGGCATTAATGCTGGTAACACCGCCTCTTTGCATGAGACTAGCCTGTTCACCTCCCATGAAGCATTATTGCTTAATTATGAACAGGCACTAACGCGTGTCGATACCTTAACCGATAAATGGTACGACTGTTCAGCTCACATGATTTGGATAGGAGAGCGTACTCGTCAATTGGATCATGCTCACATTGAGTTCTTCCGTGGAATTCATAATCCTGTAGGTGTGAAAGTTGGGCCGACGATGCAAGAAGATGAGCTTATTAAGCTTATTGATGCCTTGAACCCAGAAAATGACCCGGGTCGCTTAACCCTTATTACGCGCATGGGGGCAGACAATCTTGAGCAGAACTTGCCGCGTTTATTGCGCCGTGTGAAAGCGGAAGGCCGTAATGTGGTTTGGAGTTCTGATCCAATGCACGGCAATACGAAAAAGGCGTCCAGTGGTTACAAAACGCGTAATTTTGATGACATCTTAAGTGAAATTCGTCAGTTCTTTGCCGCTCACAAGGCAGAAGGAACACATGCTGGTGGCATTCATTTGGAAATGACGGGGCAGCACGTCACGGAATGTACAGGCGGTGCGTATCAAATCAGTGAAAGTGACTTAGCTGAATGTTACGAAACTCAGTGTGATCCGCGTTTGAATGCGGACCAAGTGCTTGAAATGGCATTTTTGGTAGCCGATCACTTACGTTCAGAAGTATAAGTAATCTTTTTAAAGGCTTTTCAGCGGCGTTTATGCGGCTGAAAAGCTATTCCGATTTATTTAAAAACGATCATAACGACTATCTAAACGACTTCTCCTTGTTGTTACCATCTTGGTAATTTCCTTTTAACTATCTATCGATAACTTAATACTTTCGGCGCTCTAAGCCAGTTTCGGCGAGGATTTTCGCTGATATTTCTTCCACGGAAAAATGTGTACTGTTTAGAAATGGAATTTTTTCTTTTCGATACAGGTTTTCCACTTCCCGTAATTCCATCCTACATTGTTTCATTGAGGCATAGCGGCTGTTTGCGCGGCGCTCCGAGCGAATCTGATGTAAACGTTCTGCGGAAATAGACAACCCGAAAAGTTTCTTTTTATAAGCTCTAAGCGCGGCCGGCAATTTTAAGGTATCGCCCATATCTTCTTCCGTGAAAGGATAATTCGCCGCGCGGATCCCATACTGTAATGCTAAATATAAACTCGTTGGGGTTTTACCTGAACGAGAGACGCCAACCAAAATAATATCGGCGCTAGCGTAGTCTTTTAAATTTGAGCCATCGTCATTAGCGAGTGCAAAATTAACCGCTTCAATGCGCGTATCATAGGTTTTTTCATGAATACTATGGGTACGATGTTTTTCTGGTTTAGATGGAACGCCGAGTATTTTCTCTAACGGGGCGATGAATTGATCGAGGAAGTTGTAGTTAATGCCCGGCGAGTTAGCAATAATTTCCCTGATTTCTGGATTCACTATGGTGTAAAACACCAAAGGTCTCTCGTTCAAATCTCGGAAACTTTCAGATATTTTCTTAACAATATTTTCTGCTTTTTCCACCGTTTCAACAAAGGGCACGGTTTTATGCTCGAACTGAATAGGGAATAAAGATAATAGTGCATGTCCAAAAACTTCAGCAGTTATCGCCGTACCGTCAGATATGTAAAAGGCTGTGCGCACAGGGTGCTCCTTGTGGATCCGTTATATGTTTCATCGCAAATATGTTGTTTGAATAACCATAAATCAGGGGAAGAATTAAGTATAGTTATGCAAAAAATACACGTATTTAATTTGTCTTTTAGATGAAATAATCAACCGTTTAATTCTTGAATAAATAGTCAACTTTTTCACCTAATGTAGTAATTTTATTACAGCTCAAAATTAAATTTTACTTCCACGGCTTTGGCATTCTAAAATTCACGCCGCACAAGCATTAAGAGCATATTCATCCTTCTTATTTTGAGCATTAATTAAGGCAATTTTAAAGCTTGAAATGAAAACATATTATTTTAAGAAAGAGACATTATATTTTGAATCAAGTGTTACTCTTTGAATACGAAATAGTTTAAGCGGATTGAAGAAAAATTAACGTGAGTGCTGTGAATTTTTCATTTTGATACGACAATTTAGAAATACATCTTATTTCATTGAATGCGGGAGGTTCGCGAGTGGGCGACTATGTTCTGTGGTACCAAGAGTTAGGTATGGGTGATGTTGGACGAGTAGGTGGTAAAAACGCCTCTCTGGGGGAGATGATCTCAAACCTAGCTAACGCTGGGGTACAAGTTCCAGGCGGATTTGCAACAACCGCTCATGCATTTAACGAATTTCTAGACCAAAGCGGTTTAGACAAGCGAATTCACGATACGCTAGACGCACTAGATATTGAAGACGTAACAGCCTTAGCTGAAACCGGCGCTAATATCCGTCAGTGGATCCTCGATACACCATTCCAACCCCAATTAGAAACGGCCATTAAAAGTGCATTTGAACAGCTTCAAGGTGATGCCGGCGACTCTGCTTCCTTTGCGGTTCGTTCATCAGCAACGGCAGAAGATATGCCAGATGCCTCTTTTGCAGGTCAACAAGAGACTTTTCTGAATGTGAAAGGGTATGAGTCGGTGTTGGTTGCCATTAAGCACGTTTTTGCGTCTTTATTTAACGACCGCGCCATTTCTTACCGTGTTCACCAAGGCTACGATCACAAAGGCGTTGCGCTTTCTGCTGGCGTGCAACGTATGGTGCGTAGCGACCTTTCCTCATCTGGTGTTATGTTCAGTATTGATACTGAATCTGGCTTTGAAGATGTTGTATTTATCACATCCTCTTACGGTTTGGGTGAAATGGTCGTGCAAGGCGCGGTTAACCCAGACGAATTTTATGTTCATAAGCCGTTGTTAGAAATGGGGAATCCGTCGGTATTACGCCGCAACCTTGGTAGCAAAATGAACAAGATGCAGTATTCAGACGATACTGCTCACGGCAAACAAGTTGAAATTGTACCGGTTGAAGATTCTGCGCGTAATCAGTTCTCGTTAACAGACGACGAAGTGATGGAATTAGCAAAACAGGCGGTCATTATCGAGAAGCACTATCAGCGTCCAATGGACATTGAATGGGCCAAAGATGGTGAAGATGGCAAGTTGTACATTGTACAAGCGCGCCCAGAAACTGTTCGTTCACGTGAAGATTCTCAAACCATTGAGCGTTATCAATTAACGGGTAAAGCTAATGTGTTGTCTGAAGGCCGAGCCATTGGGCATAAAATTGGTGCAGGTACGGTAAAAGTGCTTCAGTCTGTTGATGAAATGGATAAAGTGCAAGAAGGCGACGTTTTGGTTACTGACATGACCGACCCTGATTGGGAACCGATCATGAAAAAGGCGGCAGCTATCGTGACTAACCGTGGTGGCCGAACCTGCCACGCGGCGATCATTGCCCGTGAATTGGGTATTCCAGCGGTTGTTGGTTGTGGGGATGCAACCGATTCGCTTAACACCGGCGACCGTGTCACAGTGTCTTGTGCAGAAGGCGATACCGGTTACATTTACGGCGATATTTTGGATTACAGCGTGCAAACGTCACGCATTGATTCAATGCCAGAATTACCGGTGAAAGTGATGATGAACGTCGGTAATCCAGATCGTGCATTCGACTTCGCTCGTTTGCCAAATGAAGGTGTTGGTTTGGCGCGTTTAGAGTTCATTATCAATCGTATGATTGGTGTGCACCCTAAAGCCTTGCTGAACTACGATCAACAGCCTGAAGATGTCAAAGACGAAATCAACGATTTAATGGCGGGTTACGAGTCGCCTGTTGAGTTCTACATCGAGAAGTTGGTTGAAGGCATTGCCAGCATTGGTGCAGCTTTCTATCCGAAACGCGTTATCGTGCGCATGTCTGATTTTAAGTCAAACGAATACTTCAACTTGGTTGGTGGACACCAATACGAGCCAGACGAAGAAAACCCAATGCTCGGGTTCCGCGGTGCAAGCCGCTATGTGTCTGAATCGTTCCGCGACTGTTTTGCCTTAGAATGTGAAGCCATTAAGCGCGTTCGTAACAAAATGGGCTTAACCAATGTTGAGATTATGATCCCATTCGTTCGCACTGTGAGCGAAGGCAAGCAAGTGATTGAATTGCTAAAAGAGGAAGGCTTGGAGCAGGGCGTTAACGGCTTGAAAGTAATCATGATGTGCGAGTTGCCATCAAATGCATTACTTGCGGACCAGTTCCTTGATATTTTCGATGGCTTCTCTATCGGTTCAAACGATTTAACGCAGTTAACGCTTGGTTTAGACCGTGACTCAGGCTTGATTGCACACTTGTTCGATGAGCGCGACGATGCGGTTAAAGCCTTGCTTGCAATGGCGATTACCACGGCGAAAAAACGCGGTAAATACGTGGGCATTTGTGGTCAAGGCCCATCTGACCATGAAGACTTCGCTGCTTGGTTGCTTGAGCATGGCATTGACAGTGTGTCGTTGAACCCAGATAGCGTTGTCGAAACTTGGTTATATCTTGGTGAGAAACACGCTTAATTGGCTGTCTTGTTAAGTAAAAGTGACCCGTCCTAAGATAGGTCGACAGTTTTTAGGCCAGCCCTTGTAGCTGGCCTTTTTTATTTGATTTAAAGCGTTTTCTAAATATTTATGTATCAATAGTGATGGCCTAAAACGGGTGTCAAATATAGAAAAGTAAAGGGAGTTAAGATACGTTAACTATGCTTACAAGGCTCTGTAAGCTTTGCGTTTATATAGGAAAATAAACATGAAAGTATTGAAGTTGATTCGAGATCTGAGCTAGGTGTACTGTGTTAGCCAAACGCTTTTAGTAACGAGATCGTTTTCTTTTGGTAATGATGTTATCTAATCGTCTTGCTCCACTCGACATGGCAGATTGGCATTTGGCAAGCCATTTTCGAGCTTGTGGAATATCATAACTGAGTAACACCAAGCCACCGATTAAAAACAAAATAGAGCCCGGCAAAATGAAGAAGAGTATGCCGATACCGCAACAAATACTGCCAATTCCAATGCGTATAGACTTCATAAATACTCCTTAACTGTATCTTTTTTAAGCACTCAGAATTTTAGTATACGTTGAGATAAAACATGTGTCATGAAGTAGTTGTTACAACGCGTGTTTGTTGAATATTTTAATTGCTAGTTTAGGTATGAATTCATTCACCTATATTCAGTAAATATCGCTTTTCCCCTAGCGCCAATCATGGCTTTAAAGGATAATGACCACCTCGTTGTTGTTACTGTTTTAGCCTAATGTTACCAATCGTAAAATCGCATACCCCAATTCAAGCCGCTTATGCTGAGTTTTTAGAAAAACTGGCCGCCAGTGCCTTTTCAGGCGAGATTGAAAGCCAGTATTCCAGCCGATTAGCGGTAGCTACCGACAATTCTATCTATCAACAATTGCCAGAAGCGGTGGTATTTCCTAAAGGCGTAGAGGATTTAACCTGTATTGGTCGGCTGCTATCTGAATTTCCCGACATCAAAGTTGGACCAAGAGGCGGCGGTACAGGTACTAACGGGCAATCGTTAACGCCGGGCGTGGTGGTGGATATGTCGCGCCATATGCGCAACATTCTTGAAATTAACGTAGAAGAACAGTGGGTGCGGGTGCAATCGGGCGTAATCAAAGATCAACTCAACGACTTTTTACGTCCACATGGTTTTTTCTTTTCACCGGATTTATCTACCAGTAACCGCGCAACCATCGGCGGCATGATCAATACGGATGCCTCTGGTCAAGGCTCTTTGGTTTACGGCAAAACCTCGGATCACCTGCTTTCCGTTACCGCAGTATTGGCCAATGGCGATGTGCTTAGCACAAGCCAAAAACCGATTTCGGATGTCAATTCTGCCTCATCAAACAGCAACAGACTGGCTCAAATCGAAGCGCAGGTCGCGCAGTCTTGTGTCGAAAATAGAAACAAAATTCTTGAAAAATTCCCGCGCCTAAATCGCTTTTTAACGGGGTACGACCTTGAACATGCGGTATCCGATGATTTGACGCAGTTGGATTTAGCCCGCGTGCTGGCAGGTTCTGAAGGCTCTTTGGCATTCATTGCCGAAGCTAAGTTAAATCTTACACCTATCCCCAAAGCCAAAGCATTAATTAACGTGAAGTACGACTCATTTGAGTCAGCATTAAGACATGCTCCAGCAATGGTCGAGGCACAAGCAACCTCGGTTGAAACCGTCGATAGCAACGTGCTCAATTTAGCCAAGCAAGATATTGTGTGGCATTCAGTTAGCAACTTAATTCAGGATGTGCCAAATAAAACGGTACTTGGCCTTAATATGGTCGAGTATAACGATGATACTGAAGAGGCATTGAAGTCTCGCATTGTTGGACTAACAAAGCGTTTAGATACGGAAATTCAAGCACAGGAAAACGGCGTCATTGGGTATCAGGTGACTTATAGTTTGTCTGATATTGGCAAAATCTATGGGATGCGTAAAAAGGCGGTTGGCTTACTCGGGAAAACACCCGGTAGCAAAAAGCCGGTCGCGTTCGCGGAAGACACCGCTGTGCCGCCTGAAAACCTTGCCGACTTTATTCTTGAATTTCGAGCCTTGTTAGACAGCAAAGGCTTAAATTACGGCATGTTTGGTCATGTTGATGCTGGTGTGCTGCATGTTCGACCAGCTTTAGATATGTGTGATCCCGAGCAAGAAGCCTTACTACATAGCGTGTCCGATGAGGTTGTGGCATTGGTTGCCAAATATGGCGGCTTAATGTGGGGAGAACATGGCAAAGGCTATCGAAGCGAATATGGTCCAGCGTTTTTCGGTGATGAGTTATTTACTGAATTAAGAAAAATAAAAGCCGCCTTTGACCCGCATAACCAATTGAATCCGGGCAAGATTTGCACGCCAATCGGCAGCGACGAAACCTTAGTAAAAGTGAGCGACACCAAGCGCGGGTATTTCGATAGGCAAATTCCTGTTAGCGTGAGGCAAAGTTGGGAGCCAGCCACGAGCTGTAATGGCAACGGCTTGTGCTTTAACTACGATGTCACATCGCCCATGTGTCCGTCTTATAAAGTCAAAGGAGACAGGCGCCACAGCCCTAAAGGGCGAGCGGGAATGATTCGTGAGTGGTTACGATTGACGCAAGAACAGGGCTTGGATGTGGCTCAGTTAGAGCAATCTTACTTCGAAGTGGGAGCTCCAAAATCCAAAGGAATAAAGGCGAAAATTGCTGACGATTTTTCCCAAGAAGTGTTCGAAGTGATGGACGAATGCTTAGCTTGTAAAGCTTGCGCGAACCAGTGCCCAGTGAATGTGAGTGTGCCAGATTTTCGTTCGCGCTTTTTGGCTTTGTATTACACTCGTTACCGCCGACCGTTTAAAGATCACTTGGTGGCAAACGTTGAGCGCATGGCGCCGATGTTGGCGAAAATTCCGCGTTTGGCTAATTGGGGACAGTCATTAGGCGTGGTTAAGCGCATTATTCGAGACAAAGTGGGGTATGTCGATGCGCCGCGCTTATCCGTGCCAACGCTTGAACAACGAGTTGCTACACGGCACTCGCGTTTTGACTTGGCATCATTGCAAGCTTTAACTGACGAGCAAAAAGCCTCAACGCTATTAATTGTGCAAGACCCTTTCACCAGTTTTTATGAGGCAGAGCTTATCGCTGATTGGATTTCTCTGTGTGAAAAAATAGGGGTGAACGCGGTGTTGCTGCCATTTAAACCCAATGGCAAACCGCAGCATGTAAAAGGCTTTTTGCGAGAGTTTGCGCAAACGGCGCAATCGGCGGCAGATTTCTTAAATCAGGTGGCTGCATTAGATATTCCGATGGCGGGCGCTGACCCTTCTATGGTGCTGTGTTATCGTGACGAATATAAAAAAGCCTTAGGCGAAAAGCGTGGTAATTTTAACGTCGTAACCCTGCACGAATGGCTTTTACAGCGGTTGCAAAATAATACCGCTAAGCTGCCACAAGCGTCATCGCCCGAAACGTTTGCTTTATTGGGTCATTGCACAGAGAAAACCGTATTACCGGCCTCTGAAAAGCAATGGCAGCAGATATTTGAAAACTTTGGGCTTTCGTTAAAAGCGGTGGCGGTAGGGTGCTGCGGCATGGCTGGCACCTTTGGTCATGAAACGCATCATTTGAATGATTCTAAAGCATTGTTTGAGTTAAGTTGGCAACCCGCACTGGATCGGTATAATCCAGACAACATCGTTGCCACGGGCTATTCTTGTCGCAGTCAGGTTGCGCGTTTTGGTCGACAAAAACCAAAACACCCAGTGCAGGTTTTATTGCAACATTTAGCGTAATGTATTTTTTGAAGATGTTGGCAATTTTCGAATCATATTAACAACGTAATTATAATAATTAATCGGTATTAGGCATTATTTATGAAAGACACTCCTGTTGAAAACCAAGAGCAATTAAGTGACGAAGAGCAACGTTTGGCGCTCGCGGCACAATGGTTTAACCAACAATCACAAAAAGCGACGAGTTATCTGGCACAAAAAGGGGTTGTTGTGGAAACCGTGTTTAATGAGGAGTGCACTTACGTTGCCCCTTTATTCGCTATTTTCAAAATTAGAGACAAAGAGCGCAAAAAGTATTGGGTGATAGCGGGGGATTTACCCACCGACTTTGCAACTGATAATGTTGCCAAAGATGCTAAAAATGCGATCCGTCACTTTTCATTGCAATGGCAAATGAGAGCCGAAAATATGATCCGCGTAGGGATTAAAGACACAGTACAGCGAGATTTTGCACAAATGCTCGTCACTAAAGCTGAAGCGATTTATCCCTTTGTAGAAAGCGAAGCGCTTTGGAAGAAACAGCAAGGCGCGTAAAGTCGCTGTTCTGCAATCATCAATTTCAGTAACAACTACCATTAACGGCTACTTTTTGAGTAGCCGTTTTTGTGGTTAATACAAGTTGTGGGAGTGGTTACAGTTGTGCTTGAGATCTAACCATCATCATTTTCTAAGTTACTGACTTCATCAATCCATTTTTCGTCATCGCTCTCGTCTACCACTTCCCAATAACCTTGCATCACCCAAAAGCTCAAATAGCGTATTAATTGCTTGTGATGAGCAAAACTCGCAATATCCTCGCTACTCACTATTCGGGCTGACAACACGCTTTTGAAGTGAATAATTTCTTCTTCTGATGCGCTGATATGCTGGGTAATGCCGTTGATGCCAAAGTGTAATGATTGAGCATCATGGGCAATGCAAACGGTGTGGGTGTCTAAGTTTCGTAAAAGTGTGGGGTAAGGAGCTTGAAGCAGCATATCGTGAGGTAACGACTCAGGTGTATTCTCGTTGGCTTCATCTTCACTATTTTCGTCATCGCAGTTAAGAGCAAGGCTTGAATTAAAGCTCAAAAACCAACTCTCGAAAGACGGGCTATCGATAGCGTTTTTTAGTAATGCACGTAGCTTTGTCAGTTCTAACATTGTCATTTCAGCGCTGTGCTCGCGCAAGGCTAAATCAGGGTCTTGATAGCGTTGTTCTGCTAGTTGGTGTTCCAAACAATAGTTAGTGAAGTTATCGAGCAGTTGAACTTGGCTTGGTGCTCTGAAACCAACGGAGTAATTTAAACATTCCGTTAGCGCTATTCCGTTATGGGGAAAACCCGGAGGAATGTAGATAATGTCTCCACTTTCTAGCACTTCATCAATAATAGGCTCGAACATTTCAATTTGTTTTAATAGTGGATGTGGCAAATATTCGTTGTGTTCATCTTTTGCGCCCACTTGCCACCTGCGGGAGCCTTTACCTTGAATAATAAAAACATCGTATTGGTCAATGTGTGGTCCTACACCTGCACCGGCTACAGAATAACTCACCATTAGGTCATCTATGCGCCAATGCGGAATGAAGTTAAAGGCGTCGAGCAAATCACAAGCGTCTTCAATGTAATGGTTAACGCCTTGTGCTAACAGTGTCCATTTGCCTTTGCAGATCTCATCGAAGGACTCAAATGGCCCTTGTTCAACGTACCATTGTTTTTGTATGGATGTAGATTGCTCAAGGCGAATAATTCGACTATCGACTTCATCTAATTGCGCTAGCCCTGCGAGATCATGCTCGTCCAATGGGTCGTGAAAATCGGGTACACCGGCTTTAATAACCAACGGTTGTTTTTGCCAGTAATGTGTGAGGAAGTGTTGGATGTCGAAATTGAGCATGAGATTTAATTCCAATGAGAAAATGCGTGCGTTTGAGCCCTTGTCCTTTTACATTGCGTTGCTTCGGCGGCTCAAAATTAAATGCGAGTTTTACTTTTTTATAGGTTGAGTGACTAAGTTGAATTTTGCCAGTTTGCCCGAGTGATTGCATTCTTGATGCGAGGTTAACCGTGTCGCCCCAAATATCGTAACTTAGCTTATCTGTACCAATTATGCCGGCAATAATAGGCCCTGAGTGTATACCAATACGTAGTCCGGCTTGAAAATTGTGTTGTAAACAGATGTGCTCAAAGGTTTGTTGGAGTCGCAAAGCACACAAGCAAGTTTGGTATGCATGATTTTTTTGAATTATAGGCGCGCCTGCCACCGCCATGTACTCATCACCGATAGTTTTGATTTTTTCTAGCCTATACTGTTGGCAAACGTGGTCAAATGCCGAATACAAAGCGTCTAGAAAGTGAACTAATTCATCTGAAGAGTGGATTTGAGCCAGCTTACTAAAGCCTTGAATATCGGCAAACAATACACTGGCCTCTGCGATGTTTTGAATGCTTTTTTGTGGATGAGTGAAGGTTTTTCTTGCCAGTGTTTTAGGTAGCATGTTTTCGATAAGTGTGCGTTGATAGGCTTTTTCGTCTTCATGCAGTTGCCATTGTTTGAGTAGTTTTCTGAAAAGTATAGAAAATACTGATAAACAGCCTAACATCATCATTAAATGCACCAAAACTAAAGTGAAGTGTGTTGTGTTACCAACGTGCCAAACCATAAAGAGTGCGGTTAAATGCAAAATGCCAAGTATCGCCAACGGGTAGGATAGTGCGTTAAGCACTCGATATGAAGATGTAGCTGTCATTGTGGTTCTCCTTAACCAAATTTGTGAAGCTCGTCCTGAGCTTTTAATGAGGCTAGATGTTTATACACCTAGCCCGGTTTTATTTCTTGTAAACAAACTCGCATTAGGCCAAATTTAGGCAATCAAGGCTTCGGTTAACCTAATGGCATCACCAATGTAAGTGGCAGGCGAAAGCTGTTTTAGCTCTGCTTTGGCGTTATCTGGAATCGCTAATGCGTCGATGAAGTCAGCAATAATATTTTGATTGACCTTCTTACCACGGGTTAATTCTTTTAACTTTTCATAAGGTTTTTCAACCCCATAGCGGCGCATTACCGTTTGAATTGGCTCTGCTAATAGTTCCCAATTGTTATCTAATTCAGCTAATAGGCTTGGCTCGTTAACTTCTAATTTGCTAATGCCTTTTAGCGTTGCTTGATAGGCAATGCTGGAATAAGCCACACCTACGCCAAGGTTGCGTAACACGGTAGAGTCAGTCAGGTCGCGTTGCCAACGTGATACCGGCAACTTAGTGGCAAGGTGAGCAAAAATAGCATTAGCCAAGCCTAAGTTACCCTCTGAGTTTTCAAAATCAATCGGGTTCACTTTGTGAGGCATGGTAGAAGAGCCAATTTCACCTGCTACCGTTTTTTGCTTGAAATGACCCAGCGCAATGTAACCCCAAACGTCACGATCGAAGTCGAGCAAGATGGTGTTAAAGCGTGCAATTGCATCAAATAGCTCCGCAATATAATCATGCGGTTCGATTTGTGTGGTGCTAGGGTTCCATGTTAAGCCTAAGCTGTTAACAAAGCTTTCAGAAAAGGCGTGCCAGTCAACATTGGGGTAGGCAGAAAGGTGTGCATTGTAGTTACCAACGGCACCATTAATCTTGCCAAGAATGCTGACTTCTGCAATGGCGTCGCGTTGGCGTTTTAGCCTAACGTATACGTTCGCCATTTCCTTACCCATAGTGGTAGGAGAGGCAGGTTGACCATGAGTACGTGCCATCATTGGAACGGCTTTGTGCTCGGCAGCAAGGTTGCGCATGGCATCGAGTATCTTGTCGCAGTAAGGCAAAATCACTTCTTCACGCGCATGCTTTAGCATCAAACCGTGGGACAAATTGTTAATGTCTTCCGATGTGCAGGCAAAATGAATGAACTCGCTAACCGCTCTCAGTTCACTATGGGTCTCAACTTGCTCTTTTAAAAAGTATTCAATTGCTTTTACATCATGGTTAGTGGTGCGCTCGATGTCTTTAATTCTTTCAGCGTGTTCTAGATTGAAGTTGGCGGCGATGCTATCAAGCAACGCGTTGGCTTCTTCACTGAACTTAGGCACTTCTTCAATACCTTCATGAGAAGACAGAGCTTGTAGCCATGTTACTTCCGCTTGAACTCGAAAACGGAACAAGCCGAATTCACTGAAAATACTTCTTAATTCAGTTGTTTTACTGCCATAACGCCCATCGACTGGGGAAATAGCGGAAAGCATTGATAAATCCATGCATACCTCAGTTACTTAGATTCTTCGAATTGGCGCACAAGTTCGTGAACCACTTTTAAGATTTTATTACGTTGGAAAATGATGTTTCGGCGTTTACCGCCCAGTTGACGCCACAATACGGCTGAACGAATTCCCGCAAGCAACACTGCTCGCACTTTATCTTGAACGCCTGCTTGCTTAAGTATATCTGGACTTCCCGCAACTTGTATTTTACTGCCTAAAGGGCTGATAACGTCTTTATAAACGCTTGCAAGGTTAGCAATCATTGGCGCTTCAAAAAGCTCGCTGTGCATACGCTGGCGTTTGATGTGCTCAATACGCTGACCTAATGTATTCAACGTTGTGGTGTTGCGGGTGAGCTTGCGCTCTAAACCAAGAATATCGGCAATATATCGGGTGATTTCTGAGTCTTTGCGTCCAGATTTATTGTTGAGTTGGTTTTCGAGTGTTGCGATGCCTGCCTGCAAACCGCTTAAACCACCAAAGATCTCAACGGTATCGTTGGCGTCGGTAACGACGATGGACTCAATGCTTGCTTCAAATGCGTTTGGCTCGACTTTGCCTGTTCTTGCTAAGTTTTTAACTAAAAACGCGGATTGGCAAACTCCAGCGAGTGCTAGTTGTTGGTCTACATAGTTATCCATTATCTAATGTAACTCTCAATGATGCCGCCACCTAAACAAATTTCGTTTTGGTAGAATACGGCGGATTGACCTGGCGTGACAGCTTTTTGCGGGGAGTCAAATACAACTTTAACCGTATCGCCTTCAGGGGTAATTGTGCATGGAATGTCAGCTTGCCTATAACGCGTTTTCACTGACGCTTTAATGCTGCTTGTTGGACCTTCTCTGTTTACCCAATGTAGTTGGTTTGCAATCAAACCATCGGAAAA
Organism: Alteromonas sp. a30; assembly: GCF_026788005.1. GTDB lineage: Bacteria > Pseudomonadota > Gammaproteobacteria > Enterobacterales > Alteromonadaceae > Paraneptunicella. Next base: position 220,324 of record NZ_JABEPE010000001.1, on the reverse strand, counting down.
CAGGCGAGGGTGGTTTGCACCTTGCCCGACAATCAACACGTTGTTCGGTACGTCTTTATCAACAACATACCATGGTTCGTCTCCATGCTCTTTTTTGCCGCCAATTAACAAGCCTTTTCGTTGTCCAAGCGTGTGATACATCAAGCCTTGATGCTCACCAATTTCCTCGCCTTCGGCTGTCTGGATAATCCCCGGTTGGGCAGGCAAATACTTGGATAAGAAATCTTTAAATTTGCGCTCGCCGATAAAACAAATGCCGGTGCTATCTTTTTTATCGTGAGTAATCAGGTCATGGCGCTTGGCAATTTCGCGCACTTCAGGTTTGGGTATATGCCCGATAGGGAATAAGGTTTTAGCAATCTGTTTTTCGCCGAGGGTATACAGGAAATAGCTTTGATCTTTGTTGTCGTCTTGACCTCGAATTAGCTGCCAGTGACCATCTTGATAACGTCTTTGTGTGTAGTGCCCCGTGGCAATATAATCTGCCCCTAAATCTTCAGCGGCAAATTCTAAGAAGGCCTTAAATTTGATTTCCTTGTTGCACATGATGTCAGGGTTTGGGGTTCTGCCTGCTTGGTATTCTTCTAGAAAATACTCGAACACGTTATCCCAATACTCAGCGGCGAAGTTGATGGTATGTAGCTCTATCCCTAGTTTTTCTGCAACCATTTGTGCATCGCGCAAATCTTCTGCGGCTGCGCAATATTCGTCATTATCATCCTCTTCCCAGTTTTTCATGAACAGACCTTCCACCTGATAGCCTTGCTCCTTTAACAGCAAAGCAGAAACAGATGAGTCAACACCGCCGGACATTCCAACAATGACTTTGACGTGTTCGGGTGAGCGATGATCAACGGGCGAGATTTCTATGGGCATTGAGTACCTATCAATTTAGCATTTTAATCAAGGGGTCAATTCGGCTGCGCATCTTAGCAAAAACATCCATATGTTTCATGAAAATTACGTCAAATTCGTAGAATTGAACTCAAATTGGAAAATAATTTCCCGGTTCAATGCCGTCGAGAGTCCAACTACCAATGCGATACCGAATGAGGCGCAATGTTGGATGACCAATATTCGCTGTCATTCTACGTACTTGTCGATTGCGCCCTTCACTTATCGTAATAGAAAGCCATGTTGTTGGGATATGTTTACGCTCTCGAATGGGTGGGTTGCGAGGCCATACTTCTGGTTCTTGAATAATTTCTATTTTTGCAGGTTTTGTTGGCCCATCTTTTAACATCAATCCGTTTCGGAACGCTTGTAGCTTTGCTTCGCTGGGAACGCCTTCTACCTGCACCCAATAAGTCTTGCTGACATTTTTCTTAGGGGAGGTGAGCTTGTGCTGCAATTTACCATCGTTGGTTAAAATCAGAAGACCTTCACTGTCTCTGTCGAGTCGACCTGCGGCGTACACTTGTGGCACATCAATGTAGTGTTTAAGGGTTTCTCTGCCATCGGCATCGGTAAATTGACTTAGCACATTGAAGGGCTTATTAAAAAGAATAACCTGTACTGGAGAACTGGTCGGATTAGTGGTTGGTTTTTGGGCCATGGCGCTACAATTCTTTATTTTTAAGGAGTCTACAAGCAAAACGCACTTTTTATTCTACACGATTTTACTAACCAAACAGATTAATCTTGAGGCAAACACTTGTATAAAGAGGGATTGCCCTTATATCATCTGCCAAAGTTTTTTCTGTTCAAACCGATACGTGCGGATAGCCTTTTTGAAAAAGCGTCGTATCAAACTGTCTTGAGCCGGAATCGATCTTCCTTCAATTGGGCTTTCCGGCCGCAAAAATCAGGTAGCGAGCTACCCCACAAATTGAGGTACACAATGTCCCAAAATAAGTCGAAAATCATCTACACTAAAACTGATGAGGCACCTGCATTAGCAACGTATTCTTTGTTGCCAATCATCAAGCGTTTTGCCTCAGCGGCCGATGTTGATGTGGAATTGAGCGATATTTCTTTAGCCGGGCGTATTTTGGCTAATTTCCCTGAATACTTATCTGAAGATCAACGTATTCCAGATGAACTTTCTATTTTGGGTGAGCTGACTCAAAAACCAGAAACAAATATCATTAAGTTACCAAATATCAGTGCGTCAATTCCGCAGTTAAGAGCAGCGATTAAAGAGTTGAACGAAAAAGGTTTCAATGTTCCGGCTTTTCCTGAAGATCCTAAGTCGGATGAAGAGAAAGAAATTAAAGAGCGTTATAGCAAGGTGCTAGGTAGCGCGGTAAACCCTGTCTTGCGTGAAGGTAACTCCGATCGTCGTGCCCCTAACGCGGTTAAGAATTATGCGAAAAAACACCCGCATTCAATGGGGGAATGGAGCCAAGCATCACGCTCACACGTTGCACACATGCGTGGTGGTGATTTCTTCTCTGGTGAAAAATCAGTAACGGTTGAAAAAGCGGGCCATGTTCGTATTGAGTTCACTGATAAAAATGGCAACGTAAAAGTGCTTAAGCCTCGAATTGACTTGCTTGAAAGCGAAGTGATCGACGGCATGTTTATGAGCAAAAAGGCACTTTGCAAATTCTTTGAAGAACAAATTGAAGACGCGAAGAAAACCGGTATTTTGTTCTCCTTGCACGTTAAAGCGACCATGATGAAGGTATCTCACCCAATTGTGTTTGGTCATTGCGTAAAAGTATTCTACAAAGAATTGTTTGATAAGTACGGCGAATTATTCGAGCAACTTGGTGTGAATCCAAACAATGGCTTGGGCAGTGTTTACGATAAAATTGCTTCTTTGCCTGAATCACAGCGTTCTGAAATCGAAGCTGACATTAATGCGTGTTACGCAAACCGCCCACCTATTGCGATGGTGAATTCTGATAAAGGTATTTCTAACCTACACGTACCTAGTGACGTAATCGTTGATGCCTCAATGCCTGCAATGATCCGTAGTTCAGGTCAAATGTGGGGACCAGATGGTAAGTTACACGATACCAAAGCGGTGATCCCAGAAAGTACCTATGCCACTATTTATCAAGAAGCGATTAATTTCTGTAAAACCCATGGCGCATTTGATCCAACCACAATGGGTACCGTTCCTAACGTTGGTTTGATGGCGCAAAAAGCGGAAGAATACGGCTCTCACGATAAAACATTCGAAATGGAAGCTGATGGCACAATGCGCATCATTGACCAAGATGAAAACGTGTTAATTGAGCATGAAGTAGAAGAAGGCGACATCTGGCGCATGTGTCAGGTGAAAGATGAGCCTATCCGTGATTGGGTTAAGCTTGCTGTTAACCGCGCCCGTTTGTCTGGTATGCCTGCTGTATTTTGGTTAGATGAAGAACGCGCACATGACAGACAACTTATAGAGAAAGTTGAAAAGTATTTAGGCGATCATGATACGGACGGCTTAAATATTCAAATTATGTCACCTGTTCGCGCTATTCGTTATTCGATGGAGCGCGCAATTCGAGGGTTAGATACGATCTCTGTAACAGGTAACGTATTGCGTGATTATTTAACCGACTTGTTCCCGATTCTTGAGTTAGGTACAAGTGCGAAGATGTTGTCAATTGTACCTCTTATGGCTGGCGGTGGCCTGTTCGAGACCGGCGCAGGGGGTTCTGCACCTAAACACGTTCAGCAGTTTGTTGAAGAAGGGCACTTGCGTTGGGATTCCTTAGGTGAGTTTTTGGCGTTAGGTGTTTCCTTAGAAGACTTTGCCAATAAACAAGGTAACGCTAAGGCGAAAGTGCTTGCATCAGCGTTAGATAAGGCAACAGAGAAATTGCTGAATAATGGCAAATCACCATTACGTAAAGCGGGCCAGTTGGATAATCGTGGTAGTCACTTCTATTTAGCAATGTATTGGGCCGAAGCTGTAGCCAATCAATCAGAAGATGCTGAGTTAGCAAGTGAATTTGCTCCGTTGTTTAAATCATTGAGCGAAAATGAAGAAAGCATTATTGCTGAAATTGACGCGACACAGGGTAAAGAGCTTGATATTGGTGGTTACTACTTACCAGAAGAAGGTAAGGTGACTGCGGCTATGTGCCCAAGTGCAACGTTAAATAACGTGTTACAAGCCTAATAAACAACGAGCGTGTTCTGTTCTAGTTGGATGTAGATAGAACTAGCTAGAATAGAATGTTTGTTGTCTTAAAAAGCCTGACAATTGTCGGGCTTTTTTGTGTCTGGGAAACAGTAAATGTTGATAAATACAGGAATTGTTGAACATAGCACAATCCAATATCAGTGAAGGAGATCGATTTTTTAAGCATTCAAAATGTAATAAAGTTGACCGCTATGTATAAAAAAATATTTTTTTTGGATGAGAAAAAGATACGAATAAGAAACGAATTATTAGAATGGAGTGACTATTTTTTTGATTTTTTAACTAATTGTATTATTTAATTTTTTATTTTTATTTCCTGTTTGGTAAGTTGTTTATAAAGCAGCCCCCCCTGCCTGCTTTAAACTTCTTAACGGTAGCCGTCTTCTATAAAAGTAATATTTGCTGCGTGAAGGCCTTTAGGACCTTTTTCGACATCAAAGTTAACTTCTTGGCCCGCTTTCAGCGTTCTATATCCGTCCATTTGTATTGTTGAAAAATGAGCGAATACATCCTCGCCGCCATCTTCAGGAACGATAAAACCGAACCCTTTAGCGTTGTTGAACCATTTAACTTTACCAACTGCCATAATATTATTCCAGGTTAGCTCCTTGATAAGATTAATGAAGACCCCACAATATAGTGAAACGCTTTCAAACTTCGAGAACGATACCTGACACCGTGGGCGTTTAGTAACAAAACAACTGTAGTTATGGTACTCTGCTGGTGTCAAGAAATTATTGTGTATTTCTTGAATAAGTTAAAAATTTCGGTCTATTTCTCAACATTCGGCTAGAATAAACTATGTCCAGAAACAATATTCTTGGTGTGAGTCACGAAAAACAATTAGAGGCGGTTAAACAAAAGGTTCAACCGCCACCAATGTACAAAGTCCTAATCAATAATGACGACTACACACCTATGGACTTTGTGGTAGAAGTATTGATGCGTTTTTTCAATCTGGATCATGAAAAGGCGAATCAAATCATGCTAACGGTGCATTACCGAGGAAAGGCCGTATGTGGCCTATATACCTCAGAAGTTGCGGAGACTAAAGTAATGCAAGTTAATGAATACGCAAGGAAAAATCAGCATCCATTGCTTTGTTCGATGGAAGAAGCATAAACTGTTCGGGAGACGCCAATATGTTAAATAAAGATTTAGAAAAAACGTTAAATGAAGCCTTTATTTTCGCTCGCGAAAACCGTCATGAGTTTATGACTGTAGAGCATTTGCTATTGGCTCTTTTGGATAATCATTCTGCCAAGGAAGCACTCAAGGCGTGTGGGGCTGATATTGATACGATGAAAACTGAGTTGACTCAGTTTGTCAAAGAAACTACGCCTTTATTGCTGGATGAAAACGATCCAGAAAGGGAAACACAACCTACCTTAGGTTTCCAACGCGTTTTACAACGCGCCGTTTTTCATGTTCAAAGCTCAGGAAAAGAAGAAGTTTTAGGTTCCAATGTTTTAGTTGCAATTTTTAGCGAGCAAGAATCTCAGTCAGTCTATATTTTGAAGAAAGCGGATGTAACGCGTCTTGATGTCGTGAATTACATTTCTCATGGTGTGCGCAAGAATGACGAAGATGCACCAGAAAGCAACGAGATTGAAGATGAAGATCAGGGAGAAATTGAATCCACATCGACCTCTGTCCTTGAAAAGTATTCCACTAATCTAAATGCCTTGGCGCGAGAGGGTAAAATTGACCCGCTCATTGGTCGCGATTCAGAACTTGAAAGAACGATTCAAGTGCTTTGTCGCCGCCGCAAAAATAATCCATTGTTGGTGGGCGAAGCTGGAGTGGGCAAAACCGCTATTGCAGAAGGGTTGGCTTACCGCATTGTTGAGAATACTGTTCCCGATGTCATCGCATCCGCTACCGTATATTCACTCGATCTTGGAGGCTTGCTTGCTGGTACTAAGTACCGAGGTGACTTCGAGAAACGATTAAAAGGGATTTTAAAAGAACTGCAAAAAGATCCAGATGCGATTTTGTTCATTGACGAAATCCATACTATTATCGGTGCCGGGGCTGCTTCCGGCGGTGTCATGGATGCGTCGAATTTATTAAAACCTAAACTCGCTAGCGGGGATTTACGTTGTGTTGGTTCAACAACGTATCAGGAGTATCAAGGTATCTTCGAGAAAGACAGAGCATTGGCTCGTCGTTTCCAGAAAATTGATATTAATGAGCCAAGCATAAGCGATACCACAAAAATTTTATTGGGTTTGAAGTCCCGCTATGAAGAACATCATAGTGTGCATTACACGAAAAAAGCCATTGCTGCGGCGGCAGAATTGTCGGCGAAGTATATAAACGAACGTCATTTACCTGATAAAGCCATTGATGTAATTGACGAAGCAGGAGCAAGTCAGCGTTTGTTAAGTGCATCAAAACGTAAGAAAACGATTGGTGTAACTGATATTGAGCATATCATTGCGAAAATGGCTCGTATTCCTGAGAAGTCCGTATCGGCCTCTGATAAAGAAGTTCTCAAGAACCTGTCCCGTGACCTTAAGATGGTTGTGTTCGGCCAGGATAAGGCGATAGAAACGCTTACAGACGCTATTCGCTTGTCTCGTTCTGGATTAGGTAATGAAGAAAAGCCAATTGGTAGTTTCTTGTTTGCAGGACCAACAGGGGTAGGTAAAACCGAAGTTACTCAACAGTTATCGAAAGTCATGGGCGTTGACTTAATCCGCTTTGACATGTCTGAATACATGGAGCGTCATGCTGTAAGCCGCTTGATTGGTGCGCCTCCGGGGTATGTTGGCTTTGACCAAGGTGGCTTGTTAACAGACGCTGTAATAAAGAGCCCATACTCAGTTGTATTGTTAGATGAGATTGAAAAAGCGCACAGCGATATTTATAACATTCTGCTACAAGTCATGGACCACGGTACTTTAACGGACAACAACGGCCGTAAAGTGGACTTCAGAAATGTGGTATTAGTTATGACAACCAATGCGGGTGTTCAAGAGACTTCGCGCAAATCAATCGGCTTTAAGCAGCAAGATCATACTCATGATGCGATGTCGGAGATTAATCGCACCTTTACTCCTGAGTTTCGAAACCGTTTAGATGGCATTATTTGGTTTAATCACCTTGAAACCGACGTTATCTTGCAAGTGGTGGATAAATTCATTGTTGAGCTTCAAGCACAACTGGATAACAAGGGAGTTTCCATTGAGGTTACTAATGATGCCAGAGCGTGGTTAGCTGAAAAAGGCTACGATCGTAATATGGGGGCAAGACCAATGGCGAGATTGATTCAGGAAAAACTTAAAAAGAACTTGGCCAACGAGTTATTGTTTGGATGCTTGGTTGACGGTGGCAGTGTGAAAATTGATATTAAAGATGATGAGCTGGATTTTCATTTTCAATCAGCTAAGAAGGCCAGCACGGCAAAAGGTTAAGCGTTAGTCGCTTCAGTACACAATGAAAAATGGGAAGCAGATGCTTCCCATTTTTTTATCGCCATAAACCGAATTTAGAACTGGGCCCAAAGTCGCAAAGCCTCTTTAATAAAAAGGGGATAAGCTATTGAGGACATTTGAACTTCCGAACGCGTTCCAATTAAGACTAGAGTAAAAAAGGGCGTTCAGACGATTAAGATAATTGATGTTATCTTGCTCTGTAGATGATGCGACCTTTCGTCAAGTCGTAAGGTGTCATCTCTACTGTGACTTTGTCACCCGTTAAAATTCGAATATAGTTTTTGCGCATTTTTCCTGAAATATGCGCTGTCACAACGTGACCATTTTCTAGTTCCACACGGAACATAGTGTTTGGAAGCGTGTCTAACACGGTGCCTTCCATTTCAATACAATCTTCTTTTGCCATTTAGTTTAGTTACCTTAGCTATTCTCTATGCCGAACGCGGCGCAGATCTTGCCCAATAATAAAGCGTCTGTAAAGTTTAGACGCACTTTTTTTGAAAACTCACCCAGCGATGGTCGATATATTGTTCATTTGGAAGGAATTTGCGCTTGTAATTCATCTTTCGACTGGTGTCGATTTGATAACCTAAATACACATATTCCTTACCCATTGCTTGGGCTTTCTTAATTTGATGTAAGATCGCCAGCGTTCCAAGGGAACGTGATTCTAGATCCGGATCATAGAAAGTGTACAGTGCTGATAAACTATTTCTTAGCTCATCTGTTACTGCTACGGCTGCGATTTTACCTTCACATATCAATTCTATAAATAAGGGAGGCGCCCAATTATTTCTCAAAAAGTCGAGAAATTGCTCTGGTGTTGGCGGGTACATTGAGCCATCCGCGTGTCTTTCTTCAATATAACGAGCATATAACTCATAGTATTCGGGTTTATTTTGGCGGCTTATGCGGCACTCTATATCCTTATTTTTATTCAGAATTCGTTTCTGACTTTTACTTTCTTTAAATTGTGAAACGGGAACTCGCAATGATTGGCAGGCGTGACAAGACGGGCATTGAGGTCGATAAACTTGGTCCCCACTGCGCCTGAATCCTGATTCTAATAATTTTTCGTAATCATCAAGTGTCGAATATAAACTACTACCAACGTATACCAGCAGTCTTTCTTTATTTTCTGGAATGTAAGAGCAATCAAAAGGTTGAGTTATGCCAAACTTCATGGAGGTCATTAGGAGTAAAGTGCCTTTTGGATTTGTTAAGAATACATCTCTGCTGATTCAATTTATATTAATAGTAGCAAGCTGACGTTAAACGCAAAGTGTATTATCGGCAAAAAGTGACCTTTTTCGCCAATAATTTTCAGGTGGACGAATATTAATAGACTTTGATAAGTCTTCAAGAAACGCATGACGCTCTATTGATTTTACCCCAAGAGTTGATAAGTGCTCAGTTGGCATTTGGCAATCAATGAAGGCGTTTTCCAGAGGTTTTAGTAGATTAACTAAGCAGTAAAAAGCCAATTTAGAGGCGTTGGTCGCGTGGTGAAACATGGATTCTCCACAATAGGCGCTTCCGACAACAACACCATAGAGCCCTCCGACGAGGGCATCACCAGACCATACTTCAATAGAGTGGGCATGACCTAAGCGATGCAATGCTTGATAAGCTTCAATAATGTCGTCCGTAATCCAAGTGCCTTCCTCTTCGCTACGAAGCAAAGAACAAGTCTCAATCACCTCATCAAATGCCGTATTGAGTGTGACATGAAAAGGGGTTTTACGAAGGAATTTACTAAAGCTGCGAGATATATGGTAATCCTCTAGGTATAGCACCGCCCTAGGACTTGGGGACCACCACAAAATCGGTTCTTCTCCCGAAAACCAAGGGAAAATGCCTTGTTGATACGCTGCTATTAAACGCTTGGGCGACAAATCGCCACCACAAGCCAATAATCCATTGGGAGTGTCTAACGCTTCTTCAGGATCAGGAAAGTGAACGGCTTCGGGTAATTCGTATATGTAGATGGTCATGATATGAAAATGCGGCGCTCAATAAAACGAGCGCCCTCAATTGAATAATTAAGCACTTTCTTCACTATCGAGGAAGCGCTCGGCATCTAAAGCCGCCATACAGCCTGTGCCCGCAGAGGTAATAGCTTGGCGATAAATATGGTCACTGACATCACCCGCAGCGTAAACGCCTTTAACGCTGGTTTGTGTGGCGTTACCATCACTACCACTTTGAACAGTCAAATAGCCGTCTTTCATTTCAAGTTGACCTTTAAATAAGTCGGTGTTTGGCTTATGACCAATTGCAACAAACACACCCATTACATCTAGGCTTTCTATCGCGCCTGATTGTGTATCTTTAATTTTGACACCTGCCACGCCCATATCATCGCCAATCACTTCATCAAGTGTACGGTTTAAGTGGAGTACAATATTGCCGTTAGCGACTTTATCCATCAGTCGCTTGGTTAGTATCTTTTCAGAGCGGAAGGTGTCGCGACGGTGAATTAAGTGTACTTCTGAGGCTAAATTAGATAGGTAAAGCGCTTCTTCAACTGCGGTGTTCCCCCCCCCGATGACTGCCACTTTTTTCCCTTTGTAGAAGAATCCGTCACATGTCGCACAGGCAGAAACACCTTTACCCATGAAGCTTTGCTCAGACTCTAAGCCAAGGTATTGTGCGGATGCTCCTGTAGCAATAATTAATGCATCACAGGTATATTCGCCAGAATCACCCGTTAATTTGAATGGACGTGCGCTTAAGTCGGCTTTGTTGATATGGTCAAAAACGATCTCTGTGTCGAATTTTTCTGCGTGCTGTTGCATGCGCACCATCAGTTCCGGGCCTTGCAAATCACCAGGGTCCCCCGGCCAATTTTCTACTTCCGTTGTTGTGGTTAATTGTCCACCTTGTTGAATTCCAGTGATCAAAACAGGCTGCAAATTTGCTCTGGCAGCGTAGACTGCGGCAGTGTAACCGGCGGGGCCCGAGCCTAAAATGAGTAATCGGCAGTGTTTAGTATTCGACATAGAATTCTCCAGAGTTTATTCGTTTTTGTTAATGCTGGTTGCGTAGGATATTGAATTCTTTTAGAGAAAACGCAACGAACGGAATGCTCTTTGATATGGCCTGACATATCATTTTCAAGCACATCATGAAAAAAAGCGTATTTTAAAGGCTGATTGTCCCAACAACTATAAAAAAAAATAACTTACTTATACCAATTCGTTTTTTTCGTTAATTTCATTGTTGACTGAGTGACAGGTAAGCAAAACTAGATAAAAATAAATAGGTTATAATTATTAATGGGAGAATAAATACGCATTCCTAATCTCATTTTATATTATTCATCGCTATTTTCCGGTGCTGTTTTATACAACTAAAATCTAATAGCGCAAAAATAATACTAAACCACACTTAGATTGGCTATTGCATAATCCTACTCTAGTGGCGCTTTGGCGTCAGATTAATTGTCATCAATATGTTGAGTCTATTATTTTACAGAGTAAAGGAGGCGATTGTGCAATAGTCGCTCTATACTTATTTAAACGGAGAGCTAAATTTACAGCTACTGATTTCGTTTAAGGTTGCAAAGTTGTTTATTGTAATCGAATGGGAGCCATCTATGTCGCAACACCGGATCCTGATATTGGATGATGAACCAGAAATCCTAAAAGCGCTTAAGCGAGTTTTGCGAAAAGACTTTGAGGTTTCAGTGTTTACGGAAGGACGAGATGCATTGCACGAGCTTCATCAGCATTTATATACCGTCCTGATTACCGACATGCGAATGCCTACAATGGATGGAGCCACTTTTTTAGAAAAAGCTCACGAAGTGAGCCCACTAAGTAAAAAAATTCTCCTAACGGGTTACTCTGATCCAAAAGACGCGAGTTCTGCAATTAATCGTGGTCATATCAATTTCTACATCAATAAACCGTGGGACAACGACGAATTGATCTCCATGATCAAAAAGTGCGTAGAAGATTTTGTTAACGAATACCAGCAGAGACTGATCAATAAACAAATTGTTTCTCAAAACGAATCGCTTGTGGCTCAGCGGCTAGCGCTTGAACAACAGTTGAAGCAAGTTGAAAAAACGGGCACCACTCACAAGCTGGATAAGAATGCTGTAACCATTAAAGCCAAAGACATGTTCAATAAAGTGGCTTATGTGTTGGGAGAATGCATTAAGTTTCACAATCTCGATCCGTTCGGTCATGGCGATCGTATTGCTAGCCAAGTTAAGCATCTTGGTACTAAGTTTGGTATTTCAGCGTCAATAGTCTATCAAATGACAATGGCTGCGCGTTTGTACGAAATTGGCAAGATGCAAATGTCCCAAGAGGAAATTCGCAAGCCGGACAATACGCGTTATGTAGATAGCTCGCGAAGACATACTTTCTTCTTAGAATTGAGTTCCGATTTATTGGCCACATTTAATGATTTTATCGGCGTTTCCACCATTGTTAGACATATCTTTGAAAATGTTGACGGGACTGGCGGACCTTCGGCATTAGCGGGGGAAAAAGTGCCTATCCCCTGTCAGATAATCCGTATCTGCGCCGAATACGATAACTTGGTTGTTGGGCGAACGACAGGTTCGATCATCTCGCCGCAAAAAGCATTGGCGCAAGTGATGGAGGAGCAGAAAAACCATGTTATTTTGAAAGTACGCAAGGCATTTTATGATCTTATGCTACAGTTGGATTCTTCTATTGATGAGCCAATTGAGTACGCGTTATCGGTATCGCAATTAAAACCGGGCATGATCCTTGTTCATGATGTACCTCTGGAAGCCGCAAAGTCTAATTACTTGAATAAAGGTCATGTGCTTACGGTGGAAAACTTGGAAAACCTGAAGAAGATAGAAAGTAACCGTAAAACGCCGTTAATTGTGTACGCTTATCCTCATCTTATTGAAGATGAAGACGATGATGAAACTGAAAGTGAAGAACAATTTGCTGATTATTAATTTTTAGTCGACGCCAAATGTGTTAAGAATGGGTTATGATTTAGAACTACATCAACGCTAATCGATAATCGAAAAGTAAAGAGATAGAAGAAAGGTGGGTCAGATGTCACAAAGCTTTGCAAGTATGGTGAAAGACGGTCATGTTTACATGAAAGATTGGCCGATGAAAAAAGAGCTACAGAGCATCTTTCCTGAGAACCGTGTCATATCGGCAACTCGCTTCGGTTTACGTTGGATGCCGCCCTCGGCTGTCATTAGCGCTACCGTTATGTTGCAAGTAAATGGCTCTGAATATTTGCCTCAAGCTATTGCTATTGCCGCTTTCTTCTTAAGTTTACCTTTTCAGGGATTGTTATGGTTAGGACATCGCTCTAAGCAATCCTTACCGCCTTCTATTCGAGCGTGGTATCACGAAATCCATGCCAAAATGCGAGAGCAGGGCTGTGAGGTAGCAGTAAATCGTTCAGTGCCTCGCTATCGAGAACTCGCCTTGTTACTGAAAAAAGCATTTAAAGAGCTTGATCGCGCATTTACAAAAAATTGGTTTTAAAACACTTTTTGCCGATTTTAATGCAATAGATGCATTCTTCTTGGTAATTCTTTTATAATCACGTCCCGAACTGAGATGAATCGTTTTTAAATTGGTAAAGCATGGAAAAAACCTACATTACTGCTCAGTCTTTGTTAGAAGACTCCTTTAGACTAGCAGCGAAAGTCTACGAAGATGGCTTTAGGCCAAAATTTGTTATTGGTATTTGGCGCGGTGGTACACCTGTGGGCATCGCAGTACAAGAATATTTCGAATTTAAAGAAGTTGAAACCGACCACATTGCGGTAAGAACTTCGTCTTACTACGGTATCAATAAACAATCAAAAACCATTAAAGTGCATGGTCTTCAATATTTAATTGAAAATGCCAACGCAGACGATAGCTTGCTCATTGTCGACGATGTTTTTGATTCAGGCCGCAGTGTTGATGCGTTGATTAATCAAATGAAGCAATCGATGCGTCTGAATTACCCGAAAGATGTGCGAGTAGCGACACCATGGTATAAGCCGGGTAATAACAAAACCAAAATGGTGCCAGACTATTATGTTCATGAAACCAGCGAATGGTTGGTTTTCCCACATGAATTGAAGGGCTTAACTGACGACGAGATTAAAGAAAAGTCGGACTTAGCTAACGTTATGGCGTTATTTGTCAAACCTTAGCTAAGCGGGACAAAAGGGCATGTATATCATGCCCTTTTTTATGTTCTTGGACGGCTCAATTTCAAAGCTAAATAATTGCTACTTATCCAAATAGTATCTGTCTTGGTAGGTATAAACCCAAAGCGGGCAGTAAATCACCAACATGGTCATTGTCATGCCATTGAGCATTCCTTCAGGAAATAGCAGTAATGGTATCAAGATAAGATAATTATCAACCACCACTTGCCAACTGTGAATGCCTTCTAACGCGTAGTATGAACCCAATAGCCCCATTTTAAAGGCAATGGTTGCTGCGCCTGCAAAAAAGCCACTGACAAAAATATAAACAAACAAATGTTTAGGTAAGCGGTAAAAGGTCAGATTATAAATGGCGTAAGTAAAGGTAATGGGCAGAAAAACGCCAAGTAATCCGTTTACGCCAAGCATTTCCCATGATTCTCCGCCAATAGCGGTGGTGCCGACGAGAGCTAGGCTTGCGCTAATAACCGACAGCCGAAACCCAAGCAATAACACACAAGCGGTAATCCATAAAAAGTGAACGTTCAAACCCGGATAAATTCCGGTTCTAAAAATCCACATAATGAAAAGTGCCGCTGCGCTACCGAATAACAAGTGCTGGCTGCCTTTGTTTTCTAAGCGCAGCCATAAGGGTTTTTGTTTAAGTAAATACACCAGCACACCAGCGTATAATACCAAACTTAAACCTTGTAGCATTGTGATATCAAACACAGTTCGTTCGCTTACGTTATTGGTACACCGCCCAAATAGGCGCGTGGTCAGAAGGCTTTTCTAAGCCTCTAATTTCATAATCAATGCCAGCCGATTCGAGTTTCTCGTGCAAGGATGGTGTTGCCAAAATCAGGTCAATGCGTAGGCCGCGATTATCATCAAAACCGCGTGAGCGATAATCAAACCAGCTAAATTGGTCGTTTACTTCTGGGTGAATGCTACGGAAGCTATCATGGAAGCCCCAGCTCATTAGTAAATCCATCCACTCTCTTTCTTCTGGCAAGAAGCTACATTTGCCGGTTTTTAACCAACGTTTGCGATTCGGCTCACCTATGCCAATGTCTAAATCAGTGTGAGAAATATTGACGTCGCCCATTACAATCACGTTGTCTTGTGGCGTGTGATGAGTGTTTAAATAGGTCATTAAATCTTGGTAAAACTTGCGTTTTGCCGGGAATTTGATCTCATGATCGCGGCTTTCACCCTGCGGGAAATAGCCATTTAATACACGTACTTGCTCACCATTTTCTAAGGTGAAGGTCGCCATGATCATACGACGCTGTGCATCTTCTGGGTCGGTTGGGAAACCGTATTGCACATCTATCGGTTCTTGTTTGCACATGATGGCTACGCCGTAATGGCTTTTCTGACCAAAGTAATACACGTTATATCCCAATGCTTGGACGTCGGCTAAGGGGAACATGTCGTCGTGAACTTTAATTTCTTGCAGGCCAATTACATCAGGCTGATGTTTGTCGATAAGGGCTTTAAGTTGAGGAATTCTGGCTCTTAGGCCATTGATATTAAAAGAAATAAATTTCATTTGTTCAGGCAGTCAATCAAAAGTTCGCTCATGTTACCAGAACCCGGAAAAGGGTAGTAGGGGCTGAATAGGAAATGTCCACTAAAATTGCATGCAACTGCTAGCTATTCGCGCTTTTGTGCTACACTCGCTGCCACGAAAAGCGAATAAAATAGTGCCCGACACCTCTATGCTTCATCTTGTTCAGTCCAACAAAATGGAAGTGCTTTGTCAGCATCTTCTTCACTATATTCAACAGGTTTATCAAAGTAGCGCGCAACAATCACTGAATCAGGTGCTACAACCGCTTCCGATTTTGGTGCAAAGCCCCGGAATGGCGCAATGGCTTAAGGTGAAAATCGCTGAGTCACTTGGCATTGCTGCAAACTTTTCTTTTCCATTACCTTCAAGTTACATCTGGGATTTGTACCGACAGCATATTAACGATTTGCCTCAAGAGTCGGCATTTACCAAAGAAAATATGCAATGGAAGTTAATGCAAATCCTGCCTCAAATGCTCGATTTACCGGAGTTCTCAGCTATTAAAGCATATTTGTTGGCGCCATCGGACAGCATTCGCTTCCCACATGCCAAGCAAAACAATACCAATAGTGAGCAACGCCGCTTATTTCAATTGGCGGGCAAAATTGCCGATATCTATGACCAATACTTGGTGTACCGTCCTGATTGGATCCTTGCGTGGGAGCAAAACGAAGCTGCGCCGTTTGTAAATATAGAGGCACATCCGTGGCAACCTGTGTTGTGGCGAGCATTAGTGACTCAAACTCAGAAGCTAGCGCAATCACCGTGGCACCGAGCTAATTTACATGAACAACTATTAGCGAAATTAGCCGCTTTACCAGACAGTGATACGCCTGTGTTTATTTTTGGCATTTCCGCCATTCCCAAGCAACAACTCGAAGTCTTTAGTGTATTGGCACAAACGCGCGATGTATTCGTATTTTGGGCGAACCCTTGCGAACACTATTGGGGCGATATTGTTTCTGAAGCGGTTAAAGAGAAAAAGCAACTTGACCTATTCGAACAAGCCGAACAGCAACAAAAAGATGTGTCTGAGGATGCGTTAAACGCGTTAACCTTATATGAAACCGGCAATCCGTTGTTAGCATCGTGGGGCAAATTAGGGCGCGAGTTCCAAGACATGCTGTTGGAATGTGAAAATGCCGTTGGGATGAACAGTGAGGATGCGTTCTTGCGCGCGCCAAACAACACTCTGTTATCTCATATTCAAGAAGACATTTTGCAACTTTGTGCGCCATCACCTCAAGCTGATTTAGTGAAAAATGCTCATGATGATCAATCGCTGTACGTTGTGAGTTGTCATTCAAAATTGCGTGAACTGGAAGTGTTACATGACCATTTATTACATCGCCTGCAAGCCGACAGAGAGCTATCGTTAGGCGATATTATCGTAATGATGCCCAATGTAGCGGAATACGCACCTTATATTGATGCCGTCTTTGGTGGAGCCGACAAATCTCGCTACTTGGCCTACGCCATTTCCGATAGAAACGTAATTGAAGAATCGCCGGTGGTGAAAGCCTTCATGCAGATACTAGCACTGCATCAAAGCCGTTTTACTTTTACTCAAGTTTTAGAAATTTTTGCAGTTCCCGATGTGCTAACTCGTTTTCAAGTCGAAGAGAGTGAATTACCGATTTTACATCATTGGTTGCGAGAGGCAGGCGTACGCTGGGGGATGAGCGGAGAAGATAAGCAGCGTTGGGACTTGCCAAGCGAGTCGCAAAACACTTGGTTATTTGGCCTACGGCGATTGCTGTCAGGTTATGCCATGGGCAATGCAGGTATCAACGCAAAAGCCGAAGCATCATCAATTGATGAGACGTTGTTAGTGACCGCATCTGATGAGCATATTTCGCCTTATACCGAGCTTGAAGGACAACAAAGCGATGTCTTGGGTAAGTTCATCGAGTTCTTACTTTGCTTGGAAAGCATTCTATTACAAGCGCAACAACAACAAAGCTTGTCAGAAAAAGCAGCGTTAGCGGAAAACTGGCTGGCAGCGTTATTCGAAGTGTCAGATGAACAAGCTTACTATTTGCAGCAAATATTGGATGCGTTGGCAAAAGTGTCGGAGCATGAAAGCCAATACGGAGAAGGCGTCGAGCAGGACGTATTTGTTGAAGCTATGCAGCAGCAACTTGGCTCAAAAGGCGTTGGTCAACGTTTTCTCGCTGGCAAAATTAATTTTTGTACATTAATGCCAATGCGGAGTATTCCGTTCAGGCAAGTGTGCATTTTGGGCATGAATGACCCCGGTTATCCGCGCGTTGTTGCGCCTGTTGGTTTCGATTTAATGGCCGATTCACCTGCAAGAAAGGGCGATCGTTCACGCCGTTGGGACGACAGATACCTGTTTTTGGAAGCGATTTTGTCTGCCCGTGAACAGCTTTATATTAGTTACATTGGCAAAGATGAGCGTGATAATGCCGATCGCACACCGTCGATATTACTCACTGAATTACTGCATTATTGCCAGCGTTATCACCCAAACGACAAACCTCTGGTCAACGTCATTGAGCAGCCTTTACAGCCGTTCCATCGCGCCTATTATCAAAAGGGTGGTGCTGAGAATGTTGCGGCTGAATGTTTAACCGATGTAAATCAACAAATGCTTGCACAGAGCTTTAACCGAACATGGCTTTCGGTATTGAATGCTTCCCAGCATAAGAAACAGAACCCCCAAATTACGAAATCAGAAACTGACTTTGTTGATGCTGGGCTTCCCATTCAACATCACACAAACACCCAAGAGTTAACGTTGACGTCTTTACTCATGTGTTTGCGTAATCCGGCTAAATACTTTTTTGAACAGCGTTGGCATACGCGATTTGGCGCTCCGCATGGCGTGGTGGAAGACGACGAACCTTTGCTACTCGACAGCCTGTCTCGTTATCAATTAGTGCCAAGCGTGATGCGAGATGCATCAGGTCATCAGGCTCGGGAACACATGAGTGCTGACGGGAAATTACCCATCGGCAGCATTGCCAATGTGGCTTTGAAGGAACTTGAACTTTTGCGTGATCAACTGAGCGAGCAAGCAAAAAGCGCTTATTCTCCATTAATATTGCATGACCAACCGCAATGGCAAGATTTGCATTGCACGCTGGCGCTTAAACAAGGTGAAAACTCGCAGCAAGATCTTCCCGAACATCAACTAGAACAGTTGATTCGTTTAAGTGGCCGCGTTAGCGGGATCTATTCGTTGGCATCTGCGGTAGAAGGTTTAAATGGCAACCCAGTCAACACGGTATTGGTGCGTTGGCGTCCGGGGAAATTGCGCGCTATCGACCGACTATTGTTGTGGGCAGAATGGTTGTTTTTGTGCGTGGCAGATAAGCAACAGACAGTACAGGAAGCCTGTTTTATTGGCATTGACAAAGTGATGAAACTACCTCGTATTGATGCAGGTTCCGCTTCTCACCACCTGCAACAAATGTTGGCGTTCTGGTATCAATCGTTGTCTCAGCCACAAATCTTTTTTGCTGAAACCGCTTGGGTTTGGCTTAGCTCGCAAGATGAAAAACAAAGCATTCAAACCTATGTAGGAAATGGTTTTATAGGGGGAGCAGCAGAAGCTGATGATCCACATTTTCAGCGAATTTGCCCGGATTTAGGGCGGCAATTCGAGGCGTTAACTCGCCATGCCGATGCTTTAGTGAAACCCTTGTTTCTGCTTGATGAGCAATACAACCAGCCCAAGAAAAAGACCAAAGCGAGCGCGGGTAAAAGCGGTGTAAAAAGCAAAGGGGTTGCACAGGGAAAAGCGCCAGAAAATAAGAGAGGCGAATAAGCATGCAAACGCTAAATCCGATTGATTTTCCCTTAAACGGAGCATCTTTGATTGAAGCCAGCGCAGGCACAGGGAAAACCTACACCATTAGTAGCTTTTATTTGCGCTTGATTTTAGGTCATGAATGCGAACCGCGTCAGGTTGACCAAGTGTTGATTGTCACCTTCACCAATGCCGCTACTGATGAGCTTAAATCCCGTTTACATGCGCGTTTGCATGAAGCCTTCCTTGATTTTGAGCGAGGCAACAGTGACGATGAATTTGTACAAACACTCATAGCCGCGCAAAGTGACTTACGTTTAGCTAAACAGCGTTTATTAGTGGCTCAGCAAAACATGGATAACGCGGCCATTTATACTATTCATGGTTTTTGCCAGCGCACATTATTAGAACACGCTTTTGAAAGTGGCGTGCTCTACGATCAAACCTTGATTTTGGATGATTCAGAATGGCAGCGACTTGCCATTAGCGATTATTGGCGTCAATTTGTGGCGACGTTATCCGACATTGATTTACAGGGGTTTATAGCACACTGGAATAGTCCAGAAGCCTTGCTAGCTGAACTGAGGCCGCTGATTCACCGAGAAGTGCACCTCCCGCAAGTGTCGAAATCCGATTATGACATACTGCTTCAAGAATATGCTGAAGCCGTAAAAGCGCTAAAGCATTGGTGGTTGGAACAGAAGGTGATGCAAGCACTTATCGATGCTGATCTAAAAGGCAATGTCAAAGTGGGTAAACCTGAAACGCTGAGCCAAATGCAGGAATTCGCGCAATCTGAGGCGTTAACATTGCGGATAGTTTCCGGCAAAAGCGTTGCAGGATTCGACGTGTTTTGCGAAGACAAAGTTCGCGCAGCGCTCAAGAAGACTAGCAATGACATCAGCCATTTGGATTTTTCGCAGTTTGACCGCCTTGTTGAGTTGAAAGAAAAAGTGCGATTGGCGCTAAAACAATATTACTTAGGATCAGCCTTGAATTGGCTGCGCCAGCGCTTGGTTCAACAAAAACAGCGCTATAATCTCATCAGCCCAGATGATTTACTCCAGAATTTGTATCAGGCGTTGCAACATCCGCAAAATGGCACGCGATTAGCGCAAACCATTTTCCAACAGTATCCGGTTGCTTTAGTGGACGAATTTCAAGATACCGATCCGCTTCAGTTTGGTATTTTTAGTGATATTTACCTACAACAACACGGCACATTGGTGCTGATTGGTGATCCTAAACAAGCGATTTATGGTTTCCGTGGTGGCGACATTTTCACCTATCTATCAGCGAAACAACGTGTTGATGCATCGCGACATTATACATTAGCGAAAAACTATCGTTCACAACGCCATTTCATCGATAGCATGAACCAACTTTTTATGCCTGAAAACGCCGCTTTTGAGTTTGGTGATGGCATTCCTTATCACAGTGTTAGCGCCCATAAAGATGTCAATCAATTGGCAAATACCTCGGCAGCGTTGAATTTTTTGTATCTACCGCAAACCGAAGAAAAGCTCTGGAGTTGGGGCGCTGCCAGCCAATATCTGGCGCAGGAATGTGCTCAACACATTGCCGATTTACTTGGTAAACGTTTACATTCGTCAAGTAATTTACACACGGATTTACTACTCGATGGTCAACCGCTGCAAGCTAAAGATATTTGTGTTTTGGTACGCGACAGAGGTGAAGCGGAAATTATTAAGCAAGCCCTAGCGCAAACTAAGGTGGATAGTGTGTATCTTGCACGAAAAAGTGTGTTTTCAGGGGCCGTGGCGTATCAACTATTACTGTTATTACGAGCAATTCACAGCCCGCAAGACGAAGGCTTAGTGCGCGCCGCCATGCTTACCGAGTTGTTTCCTTATACATTGACGCAATTCGATGAGCTGGTGCAAAACGAGTTGCAATGGCATCAGGTATTGCAAACCTTTAAAGAAGCACATCATTTATGGAATAGCCAAGGTGTAATGCGTGGGTTAAACCATATTTTACAAGGGTTTAACACCTATGAGCATTTGATGGCACATTTTGACGATGGTCTGCGTCGCATTACGGATGTGCGTCATGTGGGGGAGTTATTGCAAGTGGAAGCCAGCGTCATTCAAGGTGAAGGCTTGTTATTGCAATGGTTTGAAAACCGCTTGGCTGAACCGGATCATGGTCATGAGGCACAACAACTTCGCTTAGAAACCGATGAAAACCTTGTGCAAATTACCACTATTCATGCTTCAAAAGGGTTGCAATATCCTTTGGTATTTTTGCCGTTTGCGAGTCGCTTCAAAGCCGCAAATAATACGCCTTATCATAAGGAGGGTGAAGGCTTAGTATGGGATGTTGAACCTGACGATAATGCCCAAATGTTACAAGAAGCACAGCGTTTAGGTGAAGATTCCCGGTTATTATACGTAGCATTAACGCGGGCAATGTATCATTGCTGGATTGGGTTTTGGAATAACGGCGAAGGCCGAAGTGTTAAGAACAGTGCGTTTTTATCGACGGCTTTAGGGCAAGTATTGTTTCATCAAGCAGATTTGAGTCAGTCCATAGAGATAAACGATGCAGCGATAATTCAACGTTTAGAACGCCTTTCGCAATCACAAACCACAGACTATTCAATTATTGAAGTAGATGACGAAGTGCAGCCCGTAACAGAGCATTCCTCATTATTAGCACCTGAAGCAGAGTCTTCATCGCCCTTGCTCCAGTATCAAGCAGCGAGTTTATCCCGCACACACTTTTCTAATTGGACACTCACAAGCTATTCCAGTTTGAGTCAGCATCATCAAGCGCGGGATTTCTTGCCAGAAGAGGTGAGTAAAGCCGCAGACGAGCAGGGTGCAGAGTTACCCAGTAAGCAGGTTCAAGCTATTGAGAATGCCAAACTACCTATGCGTTTTCGCTTTGAAAAAGGGGCAAATCCCGGCTCCTTTTTGCATGCTATTTATGAATTATCAGATTGGCAAACAGCAACACAAACGCTTGATGATTTAAAGAATAAACGCCCAGAGCAACACACAGAAAACTGGATGAGCAAGGTGCTTCCTGAACAAGCGAAGCGTTACGGTATAGTGCTCAACGCTGAGCAAAATAGGCGCAGCGTCAACGGGGGGAGCCAGCTTGCTACAGACGAATTTATTCAGTTGCAGCAGTGGATTGCCGACACATTAAATACGCCGCTTTTTGCTTCGTCTTTTGGAGCAAACGCCAAGCCCGATAAAGCCGCTGGCGACGACAGAGATAACACACATAATCCAAGACTTATCGACATCAGCGAATCTCAACGGTTGGCCGAATTAGAGTTCTATTTGCCGCTGAATGCGTTGCACCAAGATGCGTTTAATCAACTAATAACGTCTCACGGATTTCCAGCTCGAACACCTTATCAATTTGGTCAGCTAAGCGGTATGTTAAAAGGCTTTATCGATTTAACCTTTGAATGGAATGGGCGCTTTTATGTGGCGGATTACAAGTCTAACCATTTGGGTAATCAGTTTGAGGACTATGCTGAAGCGCATTTAGATGCGGCAATGAAAGAACATGATTACTATCTGCAAGGCTTATTTTATACCGTGGCATTGCATCGTTATTTACAGCTTCGTATTGCCAACTATGATTACGACACCCATATGGGCGGCGCGGTGTATTTGTTTATTCGTGGTATGAGTGAGAACGCAAAGGGGACTGGGGTTTTGCATTTTGTTCCCCAAAAATCCCTTGTTTTAGGCTTAGATGCGTTGTTTTCCGGTCTCGCACCACATGATATTGCCGGAGGGAAAGCTTAATGGTGTTGAATCAATTACTTTTTAACCGAGATAACGCCACCTTTCAATGTTTGGATACGCTTTATCAAAAAGGGCAAATGCGGGCTATCGATAAAGCCTTTGGCGTGTTTTTAGCGGATACATTAGGGCTTGAGCCAGCACCGTCACAACTTGATTGGGTGGCGTTACTTGGTGCGCTAACCAGTCAGCAGCTTGGGCAGCAGCATACCTGTGTGGATATTCGTTTGCTTTCTCAGATGTTGCCTAATGTATGGTCTTATTTTTCAGCTTCGGACA
Source organism: Alteromonas sp. a30 (assembly GCF_026788005.1). Taxonomy (GTDB): domain Bacteria; phylum Pseudomonadota; class Gammaproteobacteria; order Enterobacterales; family Alteromonadaceae; genus Paraneptunicella. The sequence goes on along the minus strand of NZ_JABEPE010000001.1, from coordinate 197,219 downwards.
TTCATGTTCCCGATACTGGCGAATTATTAGCGTTACTTCACAATGACCCGCGCGTAAGGGTGTTTTCTGATGAAGGGAATGATAATAACGAGGCCCCTTTGGCGATTCCCTTGGTGCTTGAAGGGGATCTTTTATACTTGCACAAATATTGGGCTTATGAAACGCAGCTTATGTCTCGTTTGGCCTTTTTTGCCCAGCAGGAAACCTATATCGCCAATGTGGACCAGCCTACATCGATGCAAGGGTTACACCACGATTTACAGGCGTTATTTCCTCGCAGCAATACCCTTGAACAAGGTGAAACCGACTGGCAAAAAGTTGCAGTAGCTGTGGCGGCGGTGAAACCATTTTGTATTATTACTGGCGGACCGGGAACCGGTAAAACTACCACAGTGGCAAAGCTTTTATGGTTGCTAACGAAATACACTAACAAAGACGAGTTGGTTGTCAAACTGGCGGCGCCAACCGGAAAAGCGGCGGCGAGATTAAACGAATCACTACGCGATGCCACAAACAAACTCCCTGAAGGCGCTAACATTGCCCCTGATGAATGTACCACTATTCACCGCCTGCTTGGGGTAAAACGCCATTCAGCACAGTTCCATCATGATGAAAACAACCCGTTGAAACTCGATATTTTGATTGTAGATGAAGCTTCCATGATTGACTTGCCTTTGCTCAGTAAGTTATTTCAAGCGATTCCTGACCATGCTCGTGTAATTTTACTGGGTGATAATAATCAGCTTGCTTCGGTAGAGGTAGGGTCGGTTTTGGGCGACATTTGCAGCACTATGCCTCAAGTTAATGTATTTTCGCCGACGATGTCGAAGCTGTTAACCCAGCTAACGGACAACGCGTTAACCTCTGAACTCAATCTCCCTGCGATTGCCAATAACTTGGTGCATTTACGAAAGAGTTATCGATTTGATGAACAAAGTGGTATTGGACAACTTGCAAAAGCGATAAACAGCGGACAAGGTGGGCTTTGTATGGATGTGTTACGTCATCCGCAGTTTGCCGATTTGGAATGGCATCAATACATGCAGCACAGCACATTAATAGATGCAGTTTCCGAACATTGGCAGCACTATTTCCAAGCCGCTAATCAGGGACAAGCCAAAGTGGTCTTCCACCTGCTTTCTCAGTTGCAAGTTTTGTGTATGCAGCGTGCTGGACCGTGGGGAATTGAAGCGATAAATGCGTTATTTGAGCAGCACTTTAGTCGCCAAGGTTTGATTAATGCGCGCACCGAATACTATGCCGGTCGGCCCATCATGATTGTGGAAAATGATCATCGTTTGGGGTTGTACAATGGTGATATTGGCGTGGTATTGCCGAATCAATCAACGTCTGGCGAACAGAGTGATGCCAATGCGTTGCTGCGAGTTTGGTTTGTAGGTGAAGACGGCAAGTTTACGCATTTTCTCTCGGGCCAGTTGCCCAAGCATGAAACCGTTTATGCAATGACCACCCACAAAAGCCAAGGCTCGGAATTTAAACGCGTGATTTTGTGTATGCCTTCGCCAGAAACGGAAGCCCAGCGATCGTTACTTAGCCGAGAGCTGTTTTATACCGGTGTGACAAGGGCAAAGCAGTCGTTTGTGTTGATTAGCGAGCCAAGTGCAATACATCATGCGGTGAAGCAGCGCTGTATCCGTGCCTCAGGGCTAGCTGAGCGATTGAGGCAAGGTCGTTAGCGAAAGTCTGCATTGCTATCGCAATCTACTTTGATTCGGCAGCAATGTGTGTGCTAATTCAATGCGTTATTTTGTTGTTTCGCGAGCTATATTTTCTTCTGCTTGTTCTAAGCCCTTTGTTATTTTCAAGGATTCGCTAGAAAAATACAGGTGAAAGTACAGTGCTCCAACAAACATTAGAAAACCACCAAAGATCAACGTATTTGCAGCCCCGAGCAAGCTAATAGCGCCACCAAATAAGGCAATGATGACGTTGCTAAGGCAAAAGGTGCTGGTGAGTAATCCAAACAACTTGCCTTGTTCAATATGATTGTAGTTATCACTCAGAAATACAGGCAGTAACACGTTGAAAAAAGCGATAGCGGAACCACTAACCAGACAGTAATACAGCACCGTGCTGTTATCGACAATACCACTTAAACTTTGGGCAATACCAAAAACGACTAGGCCAGCAATAATCAATGGCTTAATGCCAAAGATACCTTTACAGCGTTCAATAAATACAGTGGACGTGAGCACCATAGCAAGGGTAACAAGCGCTGTCATATGCCCAATGCCCACGCTGTCTTGATTTAAATCTTCATGTAACCACACGGGTAAAAATTCATAGAAAGCATTTAGCCCTAACATAATGATCAAGTATTGCCAGAATACATGTCGGATGCTGGTGTTCGAGAGCAGGGTGTAGGCATTGTGACGAATGGCGTGCTGGAAAATGCGCTGTAATCCAGACATACCTATTATTTTTCTCTCTGGCTCTGCGTTGGAAGGTGTTTTTTCGGGATCGTGCACAAACAATAAAATGACCAGCGCAGAAGCAAAGGTGATAGCGGCGGCGATCATAAAGGAAAAATCCGCCCCCAGTAACATCAAATAGCCACCGACAAGCGGGCCAATTAACCAGCCACTATAAGTAACCGAATACACCATCGACATCGCTCGGGTTTTGTCAATAATAGGGTGTAGATCGCTGCACATGGCGCGGGCAATAGCAATATTGCCTTCACACAAACCAGTGAAAAAACGCGCTGCTAGCAATAGCAGGAAGCTTTCTTGGAATGCAGCAAACGCCGTTACCAGATAACCCGTGGCGCTGCCTAACGTTGTTAACAATAAAGTGCGTTTCCTGCCAAACACATCAGATAACGAGCCAATAAATGAGGAGCCAAGCAAAATACCAAGTGGATAACCTGCAAGCAGCGCGGCAAGTAACAGTTTTGGATGTATGCCTATAAATTGATTGATAGGATTACTGCCTTCAAGCAACAGCGGCGTTAAAATAGGATACGGCATCGCCATTCCCACCACACTGAGTAAGGTTAGCATCATGATGGCAAATAATGCTTGGTATGCTTGAGCTTTATTCAAAGCGTTTTCCTTATTATTAGGTGTAGGTGAACCGATTAACTTAACTGATTAACTCTGGATAATTAAACGCATGCCCGCAGCCATAGGCAAGCGGCTGCGGAGTCTACATGGATGGATTTAATATCCATAGTTAATCTGCGCTTAAGCGTTATCTTCACTGGCCTCATCAAATTTGGCTAAGAGCTTGTTAATGACGCGGGATGCGGCAAACAAACCAAAGCTTGCGGTCACTGTTACTGACGCACCAAAACCACTGTTGCAATCAAGCTTCACGCTGCCTTGAGACAAATTCTTGGTATGGCACACGCTGCCATCTTCTTGTGGATAACGAAGCTGCTCCGTTGAGTAGACACACTCAACGCCGAACCGACGCTTCGGGTTCTTGCTGAAATTATGGAAGCGACGCAAGTAATTTCGTAGCTTAGAAGCCAGTGGATCTTGAGTCGTTTTCGCTAAATCGCCAATGGTGATTTGCGTTGGGTCTATTTGTCCGCCTGCGCCGCCAATGGTAATGACTGGAATTTTATGGCGTTTGCAGTATGTAATCATTGCTGCTTTTGCTTTAATGCTGTCGGTGGCATCGACCACGTAAACAAGGTCCTTTGGCAGATGGGTTTCGACATTGCTGGGGATCACGAAATCTTGGACGGCATTAACCTTACACTCAGGATTAATCAGGTTGATTCTATGCGCCATGGCGAGCACTTTCGATTGACCTACCGTGTTGTCTAATGCGTGGATTTGGCGGTTAATATTGGTGACACAGACATCGTCTAAATCAATCAAGGTAATTTCGCCAATGCCACTTCTGGCAAATGCCTCCGCAACCCAGCTTCCTACGCCGCCAATTCCAACTACACACACATGGGCTTGCTGTAAAAATTGCATTTGTGCTTGACCATAAAGGCGCTCTAGTCCACCAAATCGTTGTTTCGACATACCCACATTTCCACCCAGATCAAAAAGGAGGCGTATTCTACCGATTTGTGCTTTTTGAGGGAAGAGAAGGCTTTGCCTAATTAAGCGTTGTTAGCTAGTATGCCAGCCAGATTTTTAGCGTCTGGGATAAAGATGAAGCAGTCAGATATTTGTATTATTGGTGGCGGTATTGTGGGTGCAGCAACCGCGCTGAAGCTTATTCAAGCTTTTCCTAAAAAGCGTATTGTATTGATGGAAAAAGAAAATCAGCCTGCAAGGCATCAAACTGGGAGAAACTCAGGCGTGATCCATGCGGGCGTTTATTATCAACCCGGTAGTTTAAAAGCACAATATTGCCGAGAAGGGTTGCAGCGTACCATCGCTTATTGCAAACAATTTGACTTACCCTATGAACAGTGTGGAAAGCTATTGGTAGCAACCAATGATGCGGAAATGGAACGTATGCAGAGCTTGTTTCAGCGTTGTCAGGAAAATGAACTTCGGCCTGAAATGCTGGATGCAAACCAACTCAAAAAGCGCGAGCCAAACATTACCGGTTTAGGAGCATTTTGGGTAGAAGACACTGGCATAGTCGATTACATCAAACTCACAGCGCACATGTTGGCACAATTCAAAGCCAAAGGTGGAGAGGTGCTGTACTCTCATCAAGTCACCGCTTTGGCGGAAAACGAAAGCGGTGTAACTATTACTGCCGCACAAAAAAGCGGTTCCCAAGATGCGGTTTCACAACGTGTCTATCAAAGTCAATTTTTAGTCAATTGCTCGGGCTTACAGTCGGATCGCTTAGCAACCATGATGGGACTCGATATTGATTTTGAAATCATTCCATTTCGCGGTGAATATTACTTGCTTGCAGAAAAGCACAATCAGGTGGTGAATCATTTAATTTATCCGATCCCTGATCCTGAATTGCCGTTTTTAGGGGTGCATTTAACTAAAATGATTGATGGCACCGTGACTGTCGGTCCTAACGCGGTGCTGGCAATGGGCAGAGAAGCGTATCGAAAAACCGATGTCGATTTAGCTGATATTGCTCAAATGATGCGTTTTTCTGGCATATGGCCGATGTTGCGTAAGAATTTAAAAAGCGGTTTAAATGAAATGAAAAACTCGGTGTTTAAATCAGGATATTTGTCTTTGGTGCAAAAGTATTGCCCCAGCATTCGCAAAGAAGATTTATTGCCGTATCGCAGTGGGATTCGAGCGCAAGCGGTATCGAAAAATGGCGAGCTTATTCATGACTTTAAATTTGTTAGCAGCGCCAGAAGCTTGCACGTGGGCAACGCACCATCGCCTGCTGCCACTTCAGCCATGCCTATTGCTGATGCAATTTATGATCGCTGTCTGGCGTTGATGTAATAGATTCACTGCAATAAAAAAGGACTATTGAAACAGAATCAATAGTCCTTAATGATTTTTGTATTCTTGCACAAAGTAATACTTATAAAACGGATGCCATGGCGTCTGCTAGGTAATCTACGTTTTTCAAGCTAATACCAGCAATGTTTACACGGCTAGATTCCACAAAATAAATGCTAAAATCGCTACGTAATTGAAGCACTTGCTCTGGCGAAATACACAAGAACGAGAACATGCCTTTTTGCTGGGTAACAAAGTCGAAATCTTTGCTTGCGCCTTTTTCTTTCAACTTAGTCGCCAATAACTGACGTAACGACTGCATACGATCTCGCATTGCGCCGACTTCACCTTCCCATTGTGCTTTTAAGTCTTTATCGTTAAGGATGATGTCGACCAATGCACCACCATAGGATGGCGGCATTGAGTAGATACCGCGTGCGATAGTTTGAATTTGTGTTTGAATTGCCTGACGGGATTCTGCATTTTTGGTCACAATTGCTGACAAACCCACACGTTCACGGTACAAACCAAAGTTCTTAGAGCAGGACGCCGCAATGGCAACTTCAGGTAGGTTTTCGCACAATAAGCGCACGCCATACGTGTCTTCTTCCAAACCATCACCAAAGCCTTGATAAGCAATATCAATAAAAGGTGTGAATTCATTTTCTTGTGCGAGCTTTAGCACTTCACGCCATTGCGCTTTGCTTAGATCGGCGCCTGTTGGGTTGTGACAGCAGCCGTGAAGTAATACGACATCGCCTTTTTTCACTTGGCTCAGTGTTTGTTTCATGGCATCAAAGTTGATGCTTGCAGAAGCTTTGTCGAAGTAAGGATAGGTTTCGATTTTTAATCCTGCATTACCAATAAGCGGAATGTGATTCGCCCAAGTCGGGTCGCTTACCCATACTGTGCAATCTGAATTACTGCGCTTAATTAGTTCCGCTAAAATACGTAAAGCGCCACATCCACCCGGTGCTTGAACTGCTGCAATACGTTCGTTGATGCTGCCTTTTAGCTCTGAACCTAAAATAAGGTTCAACATTCCATCAATGAAACCCTGAACACCTTGCGGTGAAATGTAAACTTTTGAGTCTTCTTTATCCATAAGAATGCGTTGCGCTTGTGCAACAGAATCTAAAATCGGAGTGCGACCTGCTTCATCTCTATAAACGCCAACACCTAAGTCAATTTTGTTGGGATTTGTGTCTGCTTTGAAAGCAGCAGACAAGCCAAGAATCGGATCGGCCGGTAGCTGTGGTAGCACGTCGAACATATTACCCTCATCAATTATCGTTTTACTAAAGTTCGGTATTATGACATCGAAAGAAAATTTTTCGAGAGACAAAAGCGCAAATTGGTGGGGTTTTTTCAACTAATTTATATCAATACGTATTGTTTGCGAAACATGGCGTCAATATTGGGTTACGCTTCTTGTTATAAGAGGGGAAAGCGGCAGTAAAGCCGCTTACTTTTTATGCAGACTCGATAGCTCTAGAAGGAGCAACATTAAATTTGAATTCGCGGTCATTGCCGACTACGTCACCCATTTCGTTGAAAGTACGCTCGAACCAATTTACATGGCCCATTTCATTCACCGTTAATACAGTAGAACTGCGTGTACCATAGTCTGGAATATTAATGAAAATCGAGGATAACTGCTTTTCATGTTCCGAAGGAATGCCGGTTTGAGGAAGCTCTGCTTCAGGCGCTTTAGTTTCGTCACGTAGTAAATCGAAAAGATCTTCGTGATAAATTTCGTCAGAAGTCGAGCAAATTTGCTCGAGGTTTGCTTTGCCTGACTCTATTTTAGGCCAAGGAGAGTCCAACCACGCATTAGACAAGCCATAGTAGCCGTCTTTTACATTATCAATACGATTTAAATGATTGTTATAAACGCGTAAGTTATCCCAGTGACCAAATAGTAGGTTATAACCGCGATAACGATTAAAGCTTTTATAAAGGATCCGGGCATAGTCTTGTGCGGCGGTCGCACTATTTAAAAAATTGCTGATTAATTCGCCGCGTGTACGCGTTTCAATTCTTGGAGGGCTTGGCGCACGAATGTTGGTTAACGCAGCAAGGCGGCCATTTTTATTCATGCCCATCCAAGTCCCGCCAGCTTCAAGATCGCGCCCAGCAAGCACATCAGGGCTGTCTTCCCAAAATTGCGAAGCCGCTGTGGGGCGAGCGTAAAACTCGTCTCTATTAGCCGCAATAATTAAGGGATACCTTGGATGTTGATTCACCGCCAAAAACAGGATGCACATAATACCCAGATACTCTACTTAAATTCGTAACTGTTTCCATTTTACGGAGTCGCTAGTCCGATGTCACCTGATCCACATCAACAAATGTAAAAAAGTGGCTTCACTGCTACGATTAGTGAGAATCCACTTGTTAATAAAATGTCTTTTCGCTTAGCATAATGCTTTATTTTGGTGCATTTATAATATGTCGCCTGAGACCATAGTATTTCACTCATTGGTGAGGTTGCTGTTAAGGAGTATGTTCTGATTAATCGTTGGTTACAGCAGTTAAATATACCGCACAAATTGCCAGAAAAAATTTCCACACGCGGTAATGCGTTTTCAGTCTCCATAGGCGTGCTAACACTAAAACTCTTAGGGTGGCGTTTGCAAGGCGAGTTCCCTAATGAGAAGAAAGTCATATTGGTCGTTGCACCTCATACTTCCAACTGGGATTTCGTCTTGGGCTTGGCATTTATGTTTGCATTACGTTTAAACGCTTCCTTTATGGCAAAAAGTGATTTGTTTGTAGGACCATTAAAGCTCATCATGAAAGGGTTAGGGGGAATTGCCATTAAGCGTCATCGCGCACACGGCGTAGTGGCACAGATGGCTGATCGCTTTGAACAATCTGATGCTCTGGTTTTAGCGTTAGCCCCGGAAGGCACGCGTCGTTTGGTTCCGCGCTGGAAAACGGGCTTTTTGCAAATAGCGGCGCGAGCGAATGTGCCGATATTACTAATCGGTTTAGACTACAAAAGAAAATGTTTGCTAGTTGGGCCGTGTAAACGAATCTCAAATGATGCGAATATTGAAGATGAACTGCAACAGGTGCTTGAATTTTATAGTGCTATTTCGGGAAAATACCCTGAAAACTGCGATACAACGGGCCTAAATCTGGAGAAAAAAGTTGGAAAATAAAGGGTTTACGACGCAATTAGTTCATGCTGATCGTCTTTTAAATAAACCAGAAAATGGGGCCGTACACCAAGCGAGTACAAACTCTGTTCTGTTTGAATATGAAAAAATTGAAGAGCTCGTCGATATTTTTCAAGGCAAAGTAGGGGGGCATGCATATTCCCGTCAATCGTCCCCTTCAATTGATGCATTGCAAAATATTATGACGCGTTTAGAAGAGGGTGTTGGCTCATTAGTATTTGCGACAGGCATGGCAGCCATTACTACATCATTACTGACACTGCTAAAAGCAGGCGACCATATTATTGTTAGCCAATTTGTATTTGGTAATACCAATAGCTTTGCAGGTACATTGGAGCGTTTAGGCATTTCCGTTTCTATGGTGGATGTCACCGATGTGAAAAATGTGGAAGCAGCTATTCAAGACAATACTCGGTTAGTGTTTGTCGAAACTATTGCCAATCCGGTTACACAAGTTGCCGATTTAAAGTCCATTGGGGAGTTATGCGAGCAGAAGTCCTTAGTGTATATGGTCGATAATACCATGACGCCTCCCTATCTGTTTCAAGCCAAATCTGTAGGAGCTGCTTTGGTCGTTAGCTCTCTTACCAAATATTGCGCAGGGCACGGTCAAGCATTAGGTGGCTGTGTGGTTGATACTGGTTTGTTCGATTGGACGACGTTTCCTGGCATTCTTGACGCATTGCGAGCGTTGCCTCCTCAAGACCAGGCTTTGACACAAATTAAGAAAAAGGGGCTTCGTGATATGGGGGGAAGTTTATCTCCAACGTCTGCCCATGCCATTTCTGTAGGGCTAGAAACACTGGCGCTAAGAATGGAACGTTGTTGCCATAATGCATTGCAGTTAGCCGCTTATCTGGCGACGCATGAGAAAGTTGACAGAGTGTATTATCCGGGCTTGGCAGCGCATCCTGAACATAAGCTTGCATCGCAGTGTTTTCGCCTATTTGGTGCAATCATGAGTATTGATTTAAAACCCGAATATGATTGCTTTGCCTTCGTGAATCATTTGCAACAAGTGTTGAACGCAACGCATTTGGGTGACACTCGTACGTTAGCGATTCCCGTTGCGCACACTATTTTCTATGAAATGGGGGCGGAAACCCGTAAGAAAATGGGCATCAGCGACAATATGATCCGCTTTTCAATTGGCATTGAAGACACGGATGACATCATCGCTGATTTCAAACAAGCGCTAGAACAGTTATAGGGCAACAACCGAATTGTCATCGAAAGAGGCTGGGGAGGACATGTATGCGTCTGCTTCCCAGTCGTTTTCCCATTCATTATCATCTAATAAGTAACGAAACTGGTATTCTCGACCTACTTCTAAGTCAATCGTGGCTGTAAAATTGCCATTTTTTAGTTTCTTCATTGGGGCTGCTGAGCGATCCCAATTGTTAAAATCACCCAATAACCTTACGTTTTTCGCGGCTTTGGCTTCGTTTTTATTGAGTTTGAAAGTCACTTTGCAAACAGGCTTAGATTTTAAATATTGTTTCTTAAGGCTCATAGCTCCCCCTAAAACGTAAACGAATTACAATAATAGAGCAAAAACAACACACTTTGCGTGTCGTGCTCTATTTTACTGGTAATTAAATTACAATTTTATTGTAGCCAAGCGTAGCTAAATTTGAAGAAAATTTTGTAACTGTCTCGCTTTAAATCCTCAACATCATCATTACGGAAGGAGTGATCGGAATAGCCGGCAAAAAACACGGTTTGTGGGTTAATTTTGTAGCTGTAAATTAACTGGCTAGCAATATCGGTGCTATCAATATAGGGTAGGTTTTCCGGTAACAGTGCCGGTTGGTTGAAGGGGTTAAATTCAATGTCGGTATATATCAGACTGAGTTTCAGGCTTTGCCGTAAATCTAAATTGTAGTCGAAGCGGAAGTCAGCAACATGAGCACGAAATACTTCTTCTCCTTCGGCTTTTAATCGGTTGCTATCAAAGCTTAAGCGGGTACTAAAATGTTTATTAAAGCTGTATTCAAAATAAGGAATAAAGCGATATTCTTGGCCTTCTCGATTGTTGGTGAAGTCAATTTTGTCGCCTAGAAACGCATCTAATCCAATCAATAAACCCGCAGTAGGTTGAAAATGAGATTCGAGTTCGTATTGACCAATATCGAACATGGTGGTGTTGCCTCTAAGATAGAGCTTGCTATCGTCAAGGCGAGAACCCACTTCATCTCGTTTTAAGTAACGAAAGAAGATATAGGACTGCAATGCGCCTTGAACTAAGATGTCCCATTCCCATTCTCTTTCTAATACTTCTCTGTCATCGTTGTGAAGTATATCCCAGTCACTCCAAACGCTAATTTTATTCCACCAATTATCACTATCACCCCAAAAATTTAAGCCAAGCTGGATGAAGGTTCGACTTTGATCGACGCGAATTTGGTTGCCTAAATCAGAACGGAAACCGCTACTAATTTCCTGATAGCGTAAGTTAGAAAACCAATGCCGCTCGTCATGAGTGTATACAATACGAAGCGCATGACCGCTAAAGTTGTCATCAATATTGGTTCTTAAAAACGATTCATCAATGTTGCAGTTGGCAAACTCGCATTGAAGATTCTCGTCATAACAGTCGTCGCCAAAGCAAAATTGATCACTCAAATCTTCTGGGTATTGGGTATCCGAGCCAATAAACTGCGCATTAATAATATCTTGGTCTGTGACCTTATAGCGAATATCGGTTGCACCAACGTAATTATGGTAATTATCGGCGTCACGGAATGTTCCTAAAAAGCCAATATTGAGGTCTTTGTTTGCATCGTAACGATAACGAACAGCCGCATTTTTACTGGTTGATTCTAGGCGAGCAATGGATGAACCTAAATTTCCCGGCACGAAAAATGTGGTGCTGTCATCGTCTGTTAGAAATACACCGTAAGCATGTTTGCCACTTCTGCCCGTGACTTTTGCTCCAAAGTTGGGCGAGCTAATATTGCGGGTATAAACCAAATTGTAGCTGGTGCTGAATAGGTCTTGATTTTCTAAGAAGAAGGGGCGTTTTTCTTCAAGTGTTAGGGTAAAGTTATCGTTAATGCTGATTTGCGCATCATCGGCTTCAATTTGTGAAAAATCGGGGTTTATTGTCGCATTTAGGAACACATCGGAATTAATTCCCCATTTAATATCCAGCCCAAGTTCATAATTATTGTTGCTATTCCAGTCTGACTCAGTAATAACATTTCGCGTTTTTGTGTGATCGTAAACTAGGGTAGGGGTGAGCGCTAAAGACTTCCCATGTTCAATATTTTCGAATCCCGAGACACTCGCCATTTGACAAGCAATGCACTCATTATCGCGGTTTATTTCGATATGGGATAACCGGTAACGTTCTTTTCTGGGATAAATGCGTACAAATTCCATTGCCCAACTTTGAATTTCTGTTTGATTATTAAAGTTGAAATTACGCAAAGGAATCGCTATTTCAACTTGATAACCTGAGTCTGTGACTTTTCCCGCAGAATCCCAAATACCATCCCAAGAGTCACTGGTTTCAAGGGCTAACACATCTTCAATGCTATCAACCTGTACGCCAAATGGATTAGTAAAAAACTGAAAAACTAGGCGGTGATCGCCGTATGGATCGAGCCTTACACCAACTAAATCATCACGAGAGGCATCGTCGCGCTGATGATAAAACGATCGAATTTCCTCAGGATTTGGGTCGTGAGCAATAAATGCAATAAATAGTGTATTGCTATTTTCAAAAAATTTAACGTTAGTCTCAACCGGTGCAGGTAAATTTTCGTAAGGCTGAGTAATGTTATGCAGTGTGAGCGTGTTGGCATGTTGCCATGCAGGATCAGATAAGTCGCCATCGACTTTAATTTCCGTGTCAAATTTAGGAATGTTTAATGCGTACGATTGAAGTGGCAACCAAAGCATTAACAATCCGAATATTCCTGTTATTTTTTTTAAATATTGCATTACTGTACGTAAAACAGGTAAGCCTGAATCCGAGCGGAAAATAGATTGGGGAAACATTTTAGATGTGCTGAAAATCCCTGAGCTACTCCATAGCTTTACCTAGTTGAGAACCTTTGTATCTGTTAGTAGGTTAATAATTTATCCTGTTTTTTATTGAAAAAGAAGAAGTTTTTTGTCTCCTAATTGTCACTTTTTAGATATTTATTTGTCTTAATTTGGCGGGGGTGAAAATATGTCGTTGTATTTACTGAAAAAATGCGTTTTTCTTACGATTTTCTTAAAAGCAAAAGTAATAATAAAATGTTTTTTAAATGCGAAAAAAATATAAGGCAGGATGAAAAAAGAGAGGTAAGAAAAGCGACCTGACCAAGCCAGGGCGCTCGGAATTTGTACAATGGCAGCTTAGAATCTGCGTGGCGCACCACCAGTTCTTGGCTTAGGTGGGCGAGCTTCGTTCACAACGATAGTTCTTCCGCCAACTTCCCGGCCATTTAAAGATTCGATTGCAGCTTCACCTTCTTCTTTAGAGTCAAACTCAACAAACCCGAAACCCTTAGAGCGGTTAGTTTCACGATCCATAATGATCTTCGCTGATTGTACTTCACCAAACTCTGCAAAGGTTTGTTCGAGTTCGCTATCTGACAAGCGATAGGATAAGTTTCCTACGTATAATTTCATTTCTATTTCTCTCGACTATTGGGCTGAAACGTCATCCAGATGCCAATAGTCAAAATCACCTGATGCCGGGTTGAAGTAACCTTTACTTCTAACCATCAACTCCAGTTTAGAGACAAACTTAGGTAAAAAGCAATTTAAATAGCAAATTATCATCAATCATTAATATTTTTCTAATATTTGGTCGATTTTGCGTCATTATCATTCGAAAAAATTTCACATTTTTGGGGTGTTTTAACCAAAGTTCAAAATCAATGAATGACATAAATTAGTCATTTTTGATGCGTATTGTTGAGCAGGTGAAGACTTAAAAAATACCGCCATGAATATAGAACGCATTTATACATTTTTGGGGCTCATTATGGGGCTATTACTTTGGAGTATTTGGTTGCTTCAAAATAACGTTTCATTGGAAACATCCAGTATTAATTATAATGATGTAGTGAGTGAAACCTTTTCTATTTCTTTCGTGTTGATGATGCTCATTATCAATATTCGCCTGCGTTCGGCTTCCTCTAACTCGTTAGGGCTTTTCATTGGTTTATGCTGCTTATTGATTGGTCATACGCACGATCTATTAGACGAATTTATTGATATACAACCGACATGGATTAGCTTGGTTTTAGAAAACATAACCAATAACTTAGGCGTAATTATTGTAACAATCGCAATATTGAAATGGTCGAATCGTTATAAAAAACAACTTCGAAGTTTGCAAAGACAAAAGGTGGAACTCACAAAAGTGAGCAACACCGATTCGTTGTCCAAGTTATACAATCGCCACTTCTTAAATACAGAATTCATTACTCAGATAAAATACCAGTTGTCTCCAATTCAAAAACTGTCATTAGTCATGATCGATTTGGATCGGTTTAAGGAAGTTAATGATAATTATGGTCACTTAGAGGGGGATAAATTGATAGTACATATGGCAAATGTCATTCGAGCGGAAATCCGGGAAGGAGATTATGCTTTTCGCTATGGTGGTGAGGAGTTTTTGGTGGTGTTAAATGCTGAAATGGAGATAGCAAACCGAGTGGCAGAACGAATTCGCTATCGCTATCAACATTCTCGTTATGAAATTAATGGCAAGCAAATACAAAAATCAACGAGTATTGGTGTGGTGGAATATCAACCGAAAGATAAGTTTGATGTAGCTGTTGATTTAGCAGATAAAGCTTTATATCAGGCGAAAAAGTTGGGAAGAAATCAGGTGGTATGCACTTCTATATACGCTTCTCCACCTGATTTTACTGAAAATTTAAACGGCGGGGCTCGTGATGAGTTGGTTGTTTAATAATAGTCGCTCGCAAAAGTCGACAAAGTTTCCAGAAGTAATAAAGCCTTTTAATTTATTGTCTGCATCAATAACGGGTAAACAACCGTGATTATTACCTTTAAACAACGGAATAATATCATCCAAAGACGTACTTTCCTGAGCCGTTAAATAGTCGGTTTCTAGCACTTCCTTTACACTTGTTTCTTGTTCAAGTTTTACTGAATACTCAGTGCCGTATAGAGCTAGCATGTGCATCGTCTTATTAAACAAGCTCTTTTGACTAATGACACCGAGTAAATGACCTTGGTCATCAACAACAGGAATATTTCGAATATTATTATCTTTGCTAAGCTGAATCGCATCAAAAATTGAAGCTTTCAATGATAACGCGTTTAATTCAGTGGTCATCAAGTCAGTCGCCGTATACATATTTACACCCTATTTTTTAATGCTCTGCATTAGTTCAGTATAAATGCTTTTTATTGTTTATCATTACCTTAATATTCAGGTGTTTGATTTAACGCAATAAAAAGCTTAGCTTGTATGCCTGTCTTTGAGCCTATCTACCCACATCGCAGTTGCTCCACAAATGGCAACGGGCATCACTAAGAAATTCACAATAGGAATCATAGAAAATAGCATTACAACGGTACCAAAGGAGTAGGCATACCCTTTGTGTTTAACTAAGTCTTCTCGCATCTTTGGAAAGTCAACTTTGTGATTGTCGTAAGGATAATCACAATATTGCACTGCCATCATCCATGCGCTAAACAAAAACCACACAACCTGCCCAATCACTGGCAATAAGAAGAAAATTAACAGAAAAACGACGGCTCTTGGAATGTAATATTTCAATTTTGTGAACTCACGCACTAATGTACGAGGAATGTCTTTGAGTAACGCTAGAAAGTCATCATTTTGGGTTGGTTGTCCTGTTAAAATCAATTCCATTTTTTCTGCCAACAACCCATTGAATGGAGCGGCAATCCAATTTGCCAAGGTACTAAAAATATAGGCTGCTACGAGTAAAATCGTCAGCACTGCTAGAGGCCAGATAAAATATGCGATTGCTTCTTCGATACCTTCCAGCCAATTGGGAAGTAGGTTTGTTGTATAGATAATTAGATCATCAATACGACCGAATAAGTAATAAAACGCGGAGGCAAACAAAATTAAGTTAACGATAAGGGGTATAAACACAAAGCGGCGTACACCTTTTGTACGAATAAGCTTAAAACCTAATAAAAAATAGCCTGCGCCAGAATGAGCTTTCATATGATTTAACATTCAATCCTATTTAACAACTAAGGTAACTATGAACTATAAAAGATAAAGCCTAACTTTGTCGTTACGAATCTTCAATTGTTACAGAATTTGAGATTTGATAGAGTGCGAGGGAAAAATGAAATACATTTCTTCGGCCTATATCAAGGGCATCTAGCGCTAAATAACCGTGGAAAATAGGTGATTATTCGTTCAATTAGAAGCAAACTCTCAGCTTTAGGAAAGTTATTGCTAAATACTAAGGGATATAAATGCGTAGCGAGTTTGCGTTACTTTCCTGAGATAATTGACGATTAGGGATACCTATTTAGCATTAAGTATAAGATAACGCATTGTAAAATTTACAAGCAGTTTTAGCATAGCAGTGGCATGCGATTAAAAAAAATAAGATTAGCAGGCTTTAAGTCTTTCGTTGATCCAACCAACATTCCTTTCCCCGATGATATGACCGCTATTGTAGGTCCGAATGGCTGTGGCAAATCCAATGTGATTGATGCGGTGCGTTGGGTGTTAGGCGAAAGCTCCGCGAAAAATTTACGTGGTGACGCCATGACTGATGTCATTTTTAATGGCTCGTCAGTGCGTAAGCCAGTTTCCCAATGCAGTGTCGAATTGGTATTCGATAACAGTAGCGGCCGAATTCACGGAGAATATGCTGGCTATAATGAGTTGTCCGTCAAGCGGGTGGTAACTCGAGATGCCACATCTACCTACTATTTAAATGGCACGAAGTGCCGGCGTCGGGATGTAACCGATTTATTTCTAGGAACGGGGCTTGGGCCACGTAGCTACGCCATTATTGAACAAGGCATGATTTCTCGGTTGATTGAATCTAAACCACAGGAATTACGGGTTTTTATTGAAGAAGCTGCGGGTATTTCCAAGTACAAAGAACGACGCAGAGAAACCGAAAATCGCATTCGCCATACCCGTGAAAACTTAGAACGTTTGGAAGATGTTAGATTAGAGCTTGGACAGCAATTAGAGAAATTACAGCGTCAGGCATCGGCGGCAAAGCGCTATAAAGAGCTAAAGGCCAAAGAGCGTCAATATAAAGCCGAATTAGCGGCAATAAAGTGGCTGAAACACAGCAATATCATTGCCGATCTAGAAACCCGTATTGAGCAGCAAGAGTCTGATATTCAAGGATTAATCGCACAGCAGCGTGGTGATGAAACTAATATTATTCGTTATAGAGAAGAACAAGCGGATTTAAAACAACAACTTGATGACATCCAGAAGCAAAACTTCAATTTAGCCACTGACATCACACGTATTGAGCAAAGCCAAATCCATAACCGTCAACGCACTCAACAAGTGGCTAAGGATATACAGCAAGCGCAAGAAACGGTTGGTGACATCACACTTCGTATTGAATCACTCGCTGAAAATGTAGAAACCCTAGCGTTATCGCTTGAGGAATTTGAACCTCGAAAAGCACTTTTGCTTGAACAACAAGAGTCAGCGGAAGCGCTGCTTGCGGAAAAAGAAACGGCGTTTCACAACAAACAAAGTCAGTGGCGTCAGGAAGAACAAGCGCAGAATCAATTAAAGCAAAAAATTCAGAGTATTCACGGTCAGATTCAATCCGGCTTGCAAATGCAACTCAGAACTGAACAGCGTATTGCTGAAATAAAAGAAGAAATAGAGTCATTCAATAGTCGTGAAATTGAAGAAGAGCTTACTCAGCTTCGAGAAACAGAGTTTGAATTACAAGAAACATTAGAAGAAGCGCGTATTCTAGAGCAGCAAGAAACAGATAACCTTGAATCGGTAAAGTCTGAATTGGATACCACCAAGGTTGAGCAACAGACGGCATACCAAGCCTGGCAAAAACAAAGTGCAAAGCTATCGAGTTTACAAGATTTGCACGCTCAACAGTCATCTCAGGGTGACGACATCGAAAATTGGCTCACGGCGCAAACAATCAAATCAACGTCAATTTGGGATTATCTGCAAGTCGAGTCTGGCTGGGAAAATGCTGTTGAAGTGGCTATGCAGCAGTGGCAAAACGCATTGGTCATTGAGCATTTTACATCAAATGCTAAGGTGCCTGAAATCGCTGGCATAAAGCTCTTTTTTGAAGCCTCGCTTACCCCGGAAAAAAACATCAACACACTGGCCGGGAAGTGCTCAGTAGAGCAGGTGCCGGATGTGCTAAACCAAGTATTTATTGCCAACGATACCCGTCATGCGCAACAGCTAAAAACGTCGTTATTGGCGAATCAATCTGTTATTACACAAGATGGCTACTGGTTGGGGCCCGATTGGTTTGTGTTTGGGGCGGATAAAGAAAAAGGCGGTGCGCTTGCCAGACTCAACGAGATTAAACAACTGCAAACCAGTATTGAAGCATCAGAAAGTCGTTATCGAACGTTAAGCGATGCCTTGGAAACGCTGGAGAGTCGATACGAGCAGGCGATACAGGCAAAGCAAAAAGCGAAGAGTGATCTGACTCAAGTTGAAGTGCAATATAAGCAAGCCCAAACTCAAGCCGAGTTTTTACAGCAACAACTTGACCGGCAGAGCCAGAAAAAAGATAAGCTAATGCGTGACTTATCGGTTCAAGAAGAGCAGATAGAGTTAGAGCAAGAGCAACTGGAAGAGCTTAATATTCAAATTGCGGAATTAGAAGAACAACAAAACGAACGTGATGATGACAGTTCCGACATTGAACTCCAACGCGAAAGGATGCAAAACGCTATTGATGATCTTCGTATCACCACCGCGCAGTACCAAAATCAGCTGCATCAGTTGGAATTACAACTGCAATCACAGCGAAATCAGTATCAATCGGAACAAGCGAATTTAGAAAGAGATAAAGCGATGTTAAGCAAAACGCAGGAGCAGCTTGCATTGCTTAAAGAAGAACAAGAGACCTTAACGTTGCCGATGGAAGAGCAAGCGGAAAAACTAGAAGGCTTGCTGGAAAAACGCAGTGAACTGTTAGCTCAACAAGAAAGGGTTTCCGATGCACTTGCGGAAGTAGAATCGGTATTACTCGATTTTGAAAAAGGTCGAGAAGGCGTGCAATCTCGCATTGAAAAAGCTAAAGAAGCGCAGCAATCCACACGAGTGGAATGTGAAGGTTATAAAGCGAGAGCGAGCGCAGTATTAGAACAACTGCAAGAAATGCAACAACCATTAAAGTCGGTACTGGAAAATCTTACAGAAGATGCCGATGAGCAAGAATGGCAATCCGTGTTAGATAAAACCTCGGCTTCACTGAGTCGATTAGGAGCTGTTAATTTGGCGGCGGTAGAAGAATATGAGATACAAGCCGAGCGCAAACACCATTTAGATGAACAAAACGACGACTTGGTTGCTGCATTAGAAACACTCGAAAATGCTATCCGTAAAATCGATAAAGAAACCCGAGCGCGTTTCAGAGAAACGTTTGAGCAAGTTAATAACGATTTGAAACAATTGTTCCCCAAAGTCTTCGGTGGGGGCTCTGCCTATCTTGATTTAACCGAAGATGACCTACTTGATACCGGCGTAACGATTATGGCGCGACCACCTGGAAAGAAAAACTCGACAATTCATTTGCTTTCCGGTGGAGAAAAAGCGCTGACCGCTTTATCATTGGTGTTTGCAATATTTCGTTTGAATCCAGCACCTTTTTGTTTGCTTGATGAAGTCGATGCGCCACTGGATGATGCGAATGTTGGGCGCTTTTGTAAGCTCGTTTCGGAAATGTCGAAAAGTGTCCAGTTTATCTACATAACTCATAATAAGATTGCGATGGAAATGGCGTTACATTTAACCGGGGTAACGATGGCGGAGCCGGGTGTCTCGCGGGTTGTTGCTGTTGACGTTGAAGAAGCTGTCGCGATTGTAAATGCATAATAAGGTTTGTTAATTGATGGAAGATTTGCGACTGGCAATTATCGTTTTAGGCGTGTTCTCAATTTTAGGGATTCTGATCCATGGGTTGTGGACCATCCGTAAAAACGCGGTAGACAAAAACAAACAAAAATCCAGAAAAGAGCCGGGGTTAAATCATTCGGAGTCATCAAATCCAGAGGTGCCCGAGGGCTTACCACTTGAGGAAGCACTATCCGATGACGAACCTCATTTTTCTCCATCGTTATACACTGATTCGCGAGAGCCGATGACGGATGCAAACCTTGAAGATGACTTTGAAGTAGGGTTTGATGAAGATGGTATTGGGCAAGTCAGAACGGTTGCAAAAACAGATGTAGAGCCACCTACCCATGCAGCCAAGCGTGAAGACACTATACCAGAAGAGCTTGAAGAAGAGCGGATACCAGAGCCGCCTTCGTCATTAATGAAGAATACAGATGAAGTGGCCTCCTCTTTAGAAACTGCCAATTCCTCTGTCGACGTTAGTTCACCAGAAAAGCCCACACAAAAACCGGTAAAAGTTGCTGCTGAGCAAAATGTTGGCAAGCAAAGTTTCGCTGAGAAAGCCAAGCAGTTTGTGAGTGGTGAGAAGAAAGAACGCGTAGCTGAACATCGATTTGAGCCCAAATTGACTCCATCGGAGGAACAAATCCGCATGGACTTCGATAACCAATCTACGATTAATGTAAATACAAGCGACACATCACATGCACCAAAGGAAGATATACAAGAAGAAGTGTTAGTGTTGAATGTGAAAATGCCTGAAGGGAAGTCTATCTCTGGTGCCGCGCTATTACCGGCATTGCTTACATTAGGGTTTAAATTTGGCGAGCAAAATGTGTTTCATCGTCATGCCGCAAGTAATGGTAAAGGGCCTAAATTATTTAGCTTAGCCAACATGTTTAAGCCGGGTACCTTTGATGTTGATGCAATGGAAACCTTTGAAACCCAAGGGTTATCTTTATTTATGATTTTGCCTATCGAAGGTGAACCGCAACAAGTATTTAATATGATGCATAACGCAGCGCGTAAACTCGCGGATGAGTTTGGCGCACAAATTCTAGATGCTCGACGTAGCTTGCTCACAAAACAAAGCTTGCAACAATATGTCGAAAAGATTCGAGAATTTGAACGTAAGCGCATGATCAATAGAAATTAATCTCTACTAAATTTATTTTGTTATTAAGGGCAGAGGTCGTCTTAGGTACTTCTGCCTATTTCTTTATGGAAGTTAGTAAATGAAGAGTCCTGAAGAGCTTACTCAACAAGTAAGCGAACTAAGACGATTATTAAGAAAATACAGTCATGAATATCATACGAATGATGACCCAACGGTTTCCGATGCGGAATACGATACGTTATTCCAACAATTGTTAGCCATCGAAAAAGCCCACCCTGAACTTCAAAGCGATGATTCACCGACCCAAAAAGTGGGAGCGCCACCGTTACCGGAATTTGAGCAAGTTCAGCATGAAGTGCCGATGTTGTCACTTGAAAATGCTTTTTCTGAAGAAGACATGATTGCATTTGAAAAGCGTATTCAAGACCGACTAAAACGCCATGATAAATTGAGTTTTAGTTGTGAACCAAAGCTGGATGGACTAGCTGTTAGTTTGTTGTATGAAAATGGCAAATTGGTGCGTGGTGCAACTCGGGGCGATGGCATGGTCGGAGAAGATATTACGGCTAATGTGCGTACCATTAAAGGCGTGCCTTTATCGTTGGATGGCGATGATTACCCCGATCGCATTGAAGTCCGTGGTGAAGTGTTTATTCCCGTTGCACGTTTTAAACAACTTAATGAGCAGCAAGCAAAGGCTGGAAAAAAGACATTTGCCAATCCACGTAATGCTGCCGCTGGTAGTTTGCGTCAGTTGGATTCTCGTATTACAGCGAAACGTCCATTGGCTTTTAATGCTTATTCAATGGGAGTCGTTACTGGCGAAAAAGGTGTGTTATCAAATAGCCATTATGATCGTTTGCAGCAGTTAAATAAGTGGGGCTTCCCATTATCAAAAGAATTAAAACGTGTTGAAGGCGTTGAAAATTGCTTACAGTTTTATCGAGACTTAGCGGAAAAACGCGCCAATCTTACTTATGAAATAGACGGCGTTGTTTTTAAAATTGATGATCTTTCTATTCAAGAAGAATTAGGGTTTGTTGCTCGTGCTCCACGTTGGGCTATAGCTCAGAAGTTTCCCGCTCAAGAAGAAATGACGCGTTTATTAGATGTTGAATTCCAAGTGGGTAGAACGGGCGCAATTACGCCGGTTGCACGTTTAGAACCTGTATTTGTCGGTGGTGTGACGGTTTCTAACGCGACTTTACACAATCAAGATGAGATTCAACGATTGGGTATTCGTATTGGCGACAAAGTTGTCATTCGTCGCGCAGGAGATGTTATTCCGCAGGTTGTCCGTGTTATTCCCGAAGAAAACAGCAACATTGAAAAACGTGACATCACCTTCCCCGAAAATTGTCCTGTGTGTGATTCTCACATAGAGCGTTTGGCTGACCAAGCGGTGGCGCGTTGTTCAGGTGGTTTGGTGTGCAAGGCGCAGATGAAAGAAGCCATTAAGCATTTTGTGTCGCGTAAAGCATTGGATGTAGATGGGCTTGGCGATAAGCAAGTTGAGCAATTTATTGAGCAAGGGTGGGTTAAATCGCCCGCAGATTTGTTCAATTTGGATTTAGCTCAGGTTGCTGCTTTAGAGCGAATGGGGGAGAAGTCAGCAACGAACCTGTTAAAGTCTCTTGAAAAAGCTAAGCAAACCACCTTTGCCAAATTTATTTATGCGTTGGGCATTCGAGAAGTGGGAGAGGCCACGGCACGAAACTTAGCATTACACTTTGAAACCCTTGAAAAACTAGAAAAAGCCAGTGTTGATGAATTAAAAGAAGTGAATGATGTTGGCGAAGTCGTCGCGCAGCATGTAAGACACTTTTTCAAGGAGCAGCATAATCGAGATATTATCGAGAAGTTGCGTGAAGCTGGTATTGATTGGCCTAAAGTTGAGAAAAAAACAGAAGATGAACTTCCTTTGGCCAGCAAAACATTTGTGTTAACGGGAACCCTGTCTGCAATGGGAAGAAACGACGCAAAGGCAAAACTGCAAGCGCTCGGCGCAAAAGTGTCGGGTAGTGTTTCTGCTAAAACCCATTATCTGGTAGCAGGGGAAAGTGCGGGTTCTAAATTGAAAAAAGCAGAAGAGCTTGGTGTGGAAGTGTTAACCGAAGACGAGATGTTAGCGCTGTTCAATAAGGAAAATTAAGAGACGTAATACGAGTGAAGCTTTAAGCTTCTTTAGAAATGGATTTGAAAAACGAAAAATCAGTCAATTAACTGCCCTCGATATACACTCTCAGGTATAAAAAATGTAGCTTTCACTTTCCTATACCTGAGAGCTGTCACTAGATTAAAGCTTAACAATATCTCTAGCCTGTAGTCCTTTGTCACCTTCAATAAGAGTGAACTCTACTTTTTGACCTTCCTGAAGAGATTTGAAACCTGTGCCAACAATCGCAGTGTGGTGAGCGAAAACGTCAGGACCCGTTTCTTGTTGAATGAAGCCAAAACCTTTTGAGTTGTTAAACCACTTAACCGTGCCAGTTGCTGTAGACATACTAATTCCTAATTAAAAACGTTAAATACCAAAGCCGTTTAAACTGCAAAGCGGCGACTAAGCTGAAGATGTGTTACTACTTACGAATAACAGGCCAAGGTACGAGGTGCACAACTTAATGCACATAATATAAACCAAAACTTCAAGCTGGGTAAATTATATACCTTATTGGATGTGAGTCAATAAAAAAATTTCTCTAATTTGTTTTCTCTTTTGATTTTTATGGGTTGGAAAAAATCTTTTTTTCGATTTTGTTGTTAGGAATACTATCAAATAGAGAAGTGGTTAACTTTACTGTGAATTAAGTTTTTTCCACGAAAATACAGGCGAATATTTAATTCGCTAAATTTGTATAATCTACGTTTTGTTGTTTAGGTAAACAAATTAATTAGTAAGGTTAACTTCTTGAACTGCTTTGCTGTAACTCCGATGTACTACTTGAGGATGCTGACAAAATCTTTTTACCAACTAACTACTATAAATTCATAAGACACGCTAGCCTATATGGGCCGCCTAGCCTTACCTGTATTGGTTATCCTAGTTTGACGGTTAGACATCAAATTGAGCAATGTCTGAAATACCGAAAATTATGTCTGAAATAACATTTGTGTTTGTATCGATAGATATAAGAAGAGTGGGTATTTTTAAAATACAAAATGACTATATTAAAGATAGTTTTAATAACAAAATGAAAATGGAACTAATTGTTCCAATTTCATTTAATTGTAAATGAGAAACAATTACACTTTTAATTAGGCATGCAAACAATTTTGAAATTAAATTCTGGAGGATAAAAAAGGTTTTATTTTGAGTATTTAATAAAATACATAAAGTGAGATTAAGGCTTATAAATAGGTAGCTATTAATCTCACCTTATTTAAAAAAATACCTTATAGGTTGGTTAATTAAGGTTAACGCTGTAATAGTTTCGAAAAGTTATCATTCATTGGATATGAACCAGAGGTCCAACCGAGGCGAACGATAATGGTATTTTGAGAGGGGGCAATCATGACGGCTTGTTTACGGTTGCCTAACATGAAGTAGGCATCTTTTGGCAGATCAGGGTATTCCAAGCCCTCTGCATTTTGATTTAACCAAAATTGATAACCATAAGCGGCGTAGTTTTGAGAGTGATTTGGACGAGATGCAGCTTTAACCCAAGATTTGGGAATGAGCTGCTCGTTGCCAACACGACCTTCGTCTAACATCAATTGACCTAATCTGGCCCAGTCTCGTGCGCTAGCATAGATATATGAACTACCAACAAATACACCGCTAGGATCAGTCTCGAGAATAGAGTGACGCATATTCAACTTGTCAAAAATTTCGTCATTTAAAAATTGATAACTAGACCGAGGTGTTGCTCCCAATTGCTCATGCATCCATCGGTTAAGGATATTGGTGGTTCCCGATGAGTAAGAAAAATAAGTATTGGGTTCGTGTTCTGCGCTCGCGGTTAAGGCGACATCCGAGGCACTTGGCGCAAGAAATAGCATTTTGGTGGAATCACTGCCGGGAGCATAAGTTTCGTCAAACTTTAATCCAGAAGACATACGTAAAAGTGATTCGAGGGTAATCTCGCGACGCTTATCTGTTTCCCATTCAGGAAAAAGTGCCTTTTGGTTTCTGTCTGCCAAGCCTAGCTGTTCCATACGTGCAAACATAATTGCGCTTAGGCTTTTGCCCATTGACCAACCGAGAAGCATTGAATTGGAGTCAAATCCTGATGCATAAGACTCCGCAATTAATTCGCCATTTTCGATCCAGACTAATGCGCGTGTTTGTAAGTCTGCTTCATTGTCTTGGGAAAGCAGCGCATCAAGAGCAGCTTGTTTTTCTGGAATGGTGTTAACTGTTCCACCCTGTGGCCAAAGAGCGGTGTTGGCAGGTTTGCGGTTGACTTCAATGGGGGGAAGCGGGCTCGCATCTTCCATTTGAAGAATACACCCGAGTGCAGGGTGAAGCTTGGCTGTTGCCGTTGAGAGGCCGTATAGATCCGTTGTAACGGATTGCTCTTGTGTATTGTAATCAAAAGTAACAAGAGAGTTTGCAGGCGAATAAGAGAGTAGATCTTGTTTAATTTGATGAGGCGATAGTTGTGATATGAATTTCCCAGAACAAGCTAGCTTTGCCCCCATGTTGGCTGCAACATTGATCGCATCGCCTAAATGCCAAATCGAAAATCCTAGAATATAGCGTGGTACAACTAAAAACAGCAGTATCAAGATACTAATAAGAAACAGCTTTAACTTCATAATACACAACTTCATAAATAAGGGAAAAAATTTTAGATCCATTAAAAGCAAAAAACAAGTCTTGTGGTGCTTCATTAAAAGTGAAGTGTTTCATAAAACTGGCTATCGATGTCTTGCTTAGCGCTTAGTTTTGAAGGGGGGCAATGTAAAAGTGTATAGATTTAGAGGGACTAAGATAGCACGAGTGCCGTGATGTGTGGATTTTCGTATATGTGAAAATGGTCGTTATTTTTTATAACGCTGCTGGCGTTTTTGCCACGCTTTTGCAACCGAAATTCGCCAAAGAATGTTTAAGCCAAAGTAGCCTACTAATCCGAAAAAAACAGCACAGACCCCGCAGCCTAACAGGAATGCTGGACCAATGGTGCTAGCACTTTGCATTAACCAGTCCCAGCTTAATTCAAAATGAAATTCGGGGGCGGATGATTCACCTAGTATTAGGTTTCCGATCAAATAAGCACCGTAGAAAATAGGGGGCATTGTAAATGGATTCGTGATCCAAACCGTGGCGACCGACAGTGGAAGGTTGACCCTTAGTGGAATGGCGAGAGCTGCGGCTAACCACATTTGAAATGGAACTGGCCAGAAGGCAAAAAATAAACCGATGCCGATGGCGCCACAGGCTGACTTTCGATTTAAGTGCCACAAATTTGCATCATGTAACAAGGTGCCGAAAATCGATAAGACTTTTTGCTCTTTGATCTTTTGATGATCAGGTAGTATTTTCTTTATGATTTTCTTTGGCATACTTAATCGTCGTGTTTAGGTCGTCTAAAGGAATCTACAGGTTCAATAATTCTTAAAGCCAATTAATTTGCAGGATGCAGGTGTTGACTATGGATAGTTTACTTATAACGTTTATTTTAGCGTGTAGCTCAACGCTACTGTGGCATCAGTTGCCACCTATTTCGAGCCTTCTCATCATACTCGTAACTGTTATTGCCCTCGGCTCTCGACGTTTATTTTCTCGGTATGTTGGAGTAACTCTTAATCTTATAGCGGCTACTCTAGGCATAATTTGGATGGGGAGTGTAGGCCATTGGTACACGCATTGGCAACTCCCACACCACTATTATCAACAAACTTTAACAGTACAAGGAACGATTGAAACTCTTGAAGAGCCCGAGTCAATATCTCAGTTCGTTCTCAGAGCAGACGCCATCGGAAAGCAATCGTTTCATGTGTTAAAGCCCCGGATACGCCTGTCGTGGTTTGATTCTCCTTGGTCATTGAAACAAGGTCAAGAGGTGCGTTTGGTTGCAAAACTTAAAGCGCCTAGAGGGCGAGCCAATAAACATGGATTTAAACTCGAACCTTGGTTACTAAGTCAAGGGATCCAAGCGACAGGCTACGTTATTCTTCACGCCGACAATCAATGGTTAAATAAAGAACAAACATTGCGTCAGACAGTGTTAACTCGAATCAGCAATTATTCGTTACAAAATGAGGCGTGGATACTCGCTTTATCCCTTGGCTTTCGCGACCAGTTGTCGCCTGATGATTGGCACTTATTGCAACGTACCGGGACCGCGCATCTAATTGCAATATCAGGATTACATGTTGGCATGATTGCGATTGCGGGATACTTTCTGGCTTCTATTTTCATTTATCCCTTTCTTGCCATAAGTGGATTACACGATCGAATCAGCTTACATCGTATAGCTTTGTATGGTGGTTGGTTTGCCGCACTGGGTTATGCGTGGTTGGCTGGATTTTCCGTATCAACGCTTCGAGCATTGGTTATGTTAACGCTTGTGTTAGCGGCGCATCAATTCGGCTGGCATTGGTCATTTAGGCGCATTGTGTTAATGAGTATGGCACTGATGTTTGTGATTTCGCCTTTAAGTGTGCTCTCAATAGGCTTTTGGTTGAGTTTTTCTGCTGTGAGTTTTATTGGGTTTTTATTGTGGCGCTATGGTCGGAATGATCAAAAAAGATCATGGTGGGCGAAATGCAAACTTGCTATCCAAATGCAACTTATGCTGAGTGCGCTAATGCTGCCTTTGGTTGCTTGGCAGATGCAGATTGTTAGTTTTTCTTCCAGTTTTGCAAACGTAATTGCAATACCTCTAATGAGCTTCTTTCTATTACCCTTAACCCTGTTGGCAACCTGCCTAACGTTGTTTGATGCCTCAATCGTCACTTGGTTATTTGAGGGCCTCGATGCTAGTTTTACGGCGTTAATTGTATTTTTACAGTGGGTGAATGATATTGAGTGGGGAGCAATAACAATCAATGCAATTTCTTCGATTAGTTGGTTGCTTGCTTTTGGAATGATCATCATTTTGGCGCTACCAGCGCTTCCTATTTCGAAAAAGATCACGCCTATTTTGTTACTGCCCTTATTAAGTGAAGTATTGCATGACCAACGACATTCTTGGCAATTAGATGTTTTCGATGTTGGGCAAGGGCTATCGGTGTTATTAAGCCAGCAAGGTAAGCATCGGTCTCAAGCTATTTTATACGATACCGGAGCCGCTTTTGACAGTGGCTTTTCTATGGCTGAATCTGTTCTACTGCCGTATTTTCGAGGAGAAAATCTCTCAACTTTAGATGCATTAATTATTAGCCACAAAGACAACGATCACGCTGGCGGGCAAAAAGTCATTTTAGCAGCGCAACATGTTCACGAATTTATTGATAGCGACTCTTCGTGCGTGGCTGGCAAACAATGGCAATTTTCGGGCGCAAGATTTACAGCACTTTGGCCAACGAATGAAGCGAGACAGGCATCACAGGCATGGTCTGAAAATGATTTATCCTGTGTTATTAAAGCAGACTTTGGGTTGTGGTCGGTGCTGTTACCCGGTGACATTGAGGCGCAAGCCGAGCGGGCTTTATTAGCTTTATACCAGAAACAACCTGATGTGTTGCAAGCCGATGTATTACTTGCTCCGCATCATGGGAGTAAAACTTCGTCTACAGAAGGCTTTATTCAAGCTGTTGCGCCGAACGTTGTTATTTTTAGCCAAGGTTATAAGAACCGATGGAATATGCCTCATCAAGATGTGCTGCAACGTTATCAAAAGCATTCAATTACAACGTTACAAACCTCCAGCCTTGGGCAAATTCGGGTGACATTTTATGATGGAATTAACATCGAAAGTTATCGTAATGATTGGGCGCCGTATTGGTATTTCAGTAAATAAGCCGGACTCATTCTTCCTTGTCGAACAGCGATGGGGTACTATGCGCAGCTCTAATTTTCTCCTTTAGCCCATAATTTAGATAAAGAATTATCAATGCCTGAACATCAATCCGTGTCTACCGTTTTTAAGCGATTTAGTGTGTATTTAAAGCCCTATGTCATGGCTTTTGCTGCTGCGCTTGTTGGCATGATCGGTTACTCCTTAATCGATGTGTTTTTTATTTCCGAACTACAACCCGTTATTGATCGCAGCCTAGTGAAAGGCGACTACGGATATTTGCGCTTAGCCGCTTATTTTGTTGTTCCTATTTTCCTTTTGCGCGGCATTTTCAATTTCATGGGAACCTATACGTTGTCATGGATTGGCAACATGGTTGTGATGCAGATGCGACAAGAACTGTTTAGTAAATACTTGCATTTGCCGGTTTCATTTCATGACCGAAACTCAACTGGTTTGCTCATTTCAAAGGTGATTTATGATACAGAGCAAGTGTCGAATGCCGCAGGTAAGGCATTATTAACACTTGTGCGAGAAGGGGCTTTGGTCATTGGCTTGTTAAGTTTGATGTTTTATCAATCTTGGCAGCTGAGCTTAGTCTTCTTGTTGATTGGCCCGGTAGTGGCTGTCATTGTATCGGTTGTCAGTAAGCGATTTCGTTTGGTCAGTAATCATATTCAAAAAGCGATGGGCGATTTAACAACGTCCGTTGAGCAATTACTAAAAGGTCATAAAGTGGTTCTGATGTTTGGTGGTCAGGACAAAGAAAGCCAGCGTTTTGCTGACAAAAATAACCATAACCGTCATCAGAACATGAAACTAATCGTGGCTCGGATTTTAAGTGTGTCGAGCATTCAAGTTATCGCTTCTATTGCATTAGCTGTTGTCCTGTATATTTCGAGTTTTCCGGGGATGATAGAGCAGCTTTCAGCAGGGGTCTTTACCTCGATAGTGGTAAGCATGACCATGTTGTTAAAGCCGCTTAAGCAACTGACTACGGTGAATAGTGAGTTCCAAAAAGGCATGGCCGCGTGTGAGAGTATCTTTTCGGTTCTGGATGAACTGGAAGAAAAAGATAACGGTAAACAAGTGCTTAAACAGTGCCAAGGCGACATCCGATTTAACGCCGTTAACTTTGCCTATCCGGGCAAACAAGACAACGCGTTAGAAAACATTTCTTTTCATTTACAGCCCGGAAAAACCTTGGCTTTGGTAGGCAAGTCAGGAAGTGGAAAATCAACAATTGCGGGCTTAATTACGCGTTTTTATTCGGATAAAGAAGGCGAGATTCTGCTGGATGGTGTAGACATCAATAATATTGAGTTACGCTCATTACGCAGCCAAATCGCGCTGGTATCTCAGCATGTCACCTTATTTAACGACACTATAGCGAACAATATCGCTTATGGTGTGGAGGACAAAGCTTCTCGTGACGATATTATTGCGGCCGCGAAAACCGCGCATGTTATGGAGTTTGTGGAAAAATTAGCTGACGGTTTGGATACCATTATTGGTGAAAATGGGCTGGCACTATCTGGTGGGCAACGACAACGTATCGCCATTGCTCGCGCTATTTTAAAAGATGCGCCGATTTTAATTTTAGATGAAGCCACATCCGCGCTGGATACTGAATCTGAGCGCTATATTCAAGAAGCGTTAACGCGATTGCAAAAAGATAAAACCAGTATTGTAGTCGCGCATCGATTGTCTACCATTGAGTCTGCGGATTCTATTATAGTGCTGGAAGCGGGCCGAATTGTTGAGCAAGGAAATCACCATACGTTGTTGTCTCAAAAGGGGGCTTATTATCAACTTCACGCATTACAGTTCTCTGAAGGATAGGGGAATCAATGCGAGCAATTGAGAAAGCATGGTTTGATGGCAGTAAATGGGTATGGCTATTGGCACCGCTGTCATTGTTGTTCTTCCTTATTTCAAGTATTCGTCGCGCGCTATTTAGGTTGGGTATAAAAGCCTCTGGTAAGCCGAATGTGCCGGTGATAGTGGTTGGCAATATCAGTGTTGGCGGCAACGGTAAAACTCCAACCGTGCTTGCTTTGTGTGAATTTTTGGTATCGCAAGGCTATACCCCTGGGATTGTTAGTCGTGGTTACGGTGCTAAATGCAAAACGTTCCCGCATCTCATTACTTCAAAAGATCATTCCGAGTTTGTCGGTGATGAACCTTTCTTAATGTTTCAGCGTTTGAAAATGCCTGTGGTGATTGACCCTGTGCGCCGACGAGGTGCGAAATATTTAACTGAGCAATGTGCGTGTAACATTATTGTTTGTGATGATGGGTTGCAGCACTACGCGCTTGAGCGAGATATTGAACTGGTGATTATTGACGGTGAAAGACGTCACGGAAATGGTTATTTGTTGCCCATGGGACCATTAAGAGAAGGTCCATGGCGTTTGTCTTCGGTGGATGCGGTGTTGGTGAATGGAGGAGAAGCACGAGCGGGTGAATTCCCTATGCATTTACAAGCCGGAGACTTGGTGAATATCAACCATGGTGAACATCGCCTGCCAGTGTCTCAGGTATCCGATTCCGTGTTGGCATTTGCAGGTATCGGCAACCCTCAGCGTTTTTTTACGACCCTTGAGCAAAACCAAATTGATGTTGAAACTCAGCTGTCTTTTCCTGATCATCATCACTTTCAGCCGACTGATATTCCACACTTCGATGGAATGGTGATAATGACGGAGAAAGATGCAGTGAAATGTCGTGAGTTTGCAAAAGATAACTGGTGGTATTTACCGGTTGAAGGTAAGCTTCCCGACACATTTTTTGATCATCTTTCGCAGAAGTTACGCAAGATTTCGGCGTAGCTGGCTTAGTATTTTAGAACTGGAGCATTGAAAATATGGCTTTCGATAAGAAGTTGTTAGACGTTTTGGCTTGTCCTGTGTGCAAGGGAAAACTTATCTATCAAGCAGAGCAACATGAGTTGGTATGTGTCTTTGACCGTCTAGCTTTTCCCATTACGGAAGATATTCCGGTCATGTTGCAAAGTGAAGCCAGAGAAATGAACAGTGAAGAAGTGGAAAAAATAAGAAAGTAGCACTTCAAGTTATAGTAAAAACAACATAGAAACGGGCACAGTCAGTACCCGTTTTTTTTGTGTTTATTCGTAGCAGGTTTAGCCGCGATTTCTGCCTAATGCATCATGGCTGCTTACCCAATCCCCAGAAATAACTGCACAGCCTAGGGAAATATCACCCGCCAAAACGGTTGCTGCAACTATCTCAGCAAGTTTATCGGCTTTACCTTTACCAACACACCCTAACATATTCAAACATTCTCTTTGTGTTGGTAAACCGGTACCGCCGCCAAAAGTGGCAACAATTAACGAAGGAAGTGTTACCGCCAAGTACAAGTCACCGTTATCTAAAAGCTCATGTGAGAATAAACCCGCGTGAGATTCAACCACGTTTGCTTCGTCTTGCCCTGTCGCGATGAAGAGTGCTGCTATCCCGTTAGCGGCATGCGGGCCGTTGTATGCTGCACCTGCCATCAAGGCGCCAGTGTTAGCCAATACCGTTGCTTTGGCTAGCATTTTGGTGTCAACGCCCATAACCTCGCGTAAAATTTCTTTTTTGATAACCACTTCTGCGATCACGCGCTTACCACGAGAGTGCAGCATGTTTAAGTGGGAGTGCTTTTTGTCGGTGTCCATATTGCCAGAAAGTAAATAATTTGCACCGCCTGGGTAGTTACGTTTAATCCATTCACAGGCCGCCAGCGTTGCTTTACCTACCATGTTCTGACCTGCTGCATCACCTGTTGTGTAATTGAAACGAAGGTAACGAGAGCGGGCAACAGACCACTGGTGAATATGCTTTAATTTACCAACGCTTGTGGTGGTTTCTGCTGCGGCTTTAATTGACTCAAAGTTTTCTTTGACCCAGTTACCAAATTCACGGGCTTCTCTTGCATTATCAAATAAGAAGGCTGGTGCGCGTTGCATGAACTGCTCAACAACTGTGGTGGTCACGCCGCCACATTCACTAATGACTCGCATTCCCCGGCTGTAGCTAGCAACTAAGGTGCCTTCAGTTGTTGCGAGTGGCACGTAGAAATCACCTTGTGCGTGCTCACCATTGATTCGAATCGGTCCCGCGACACCAACTGGCATCTGGACTATCCCAATGAAGTTTTCAATATTGCCGGGTAAAACACTTTCGTCGATTGTGTATTGACCTGTGTAATCAAGCGCTTCGCCGGTTTTTTCTTTGATAAAGTTGCGTCGCATGGTGGCGAGCTCTTTGCTGTAATCGTTCTCTTTACTTCTTGGAATGCGCGAATCGTTGTTCATATTGTTCAACCCTATTATTGTTGGATTTTCTCTCGGTGATTGTGTTTTTGGCGTAAGTAGGTTGCCAATAGCTTGACAAAACGGTGCTTGTAAACATCAAGTTATCAATCCGTTAAGAACTCAGTATAGCGAGCATAATTTTATTATGACAAAATTATTTCTCGCAAAATGAACTAAAATGTGAAAAAAGCTATTTTGTTGATGAAAAAAGTGGCAATTTGGAATATCTAAGTATTTTTTCTAAATCTTTCACTGTTGCTGCCGATAGCCATACAGTGAACTACATTTAATTTATGGGGTAATACTACAATGTCGCTATTTCGCAATTGGAAAGCATTCTCGGCCCTGAGTTTCCTTGTTGTCAGTGCGCCAAGTGTGGGAGACGTTACAACTGGAAACGTCAACGTAACGGCTTTTGCTTCTTTAAACTTTGTTGAAGATTTAGTTGTTAATTTCGGACAGATTCCACCTTCAGTTGGGGCAACATGTGTGATGGATAATGCTGGCGCAGTGACCGGTCCTTGTACTAACGTTGGCAGTGTTCAGCAAGCTGGGCAAATCACCGTTTCTGGGTTGGCAGCTTCATCAAACGTGTTGGTGACAATTACAGGTGAAAACGATAACAGCGAAGTCGACTTTCTTGCAGCGGCAGAGTTAGAAATGAACTCAGGTAACGCGGGTGTTGAAGCTACCTTAGCAGATGGAGTTCAGTCTGCACCTTTAGCCACTACTGCGGGTACTGCGGAAGATATTGTAGCAACGGTTTATGGCACGTTAGATGTCGCAACAGCGTTAACCGGCGGGCAAAATTACTCCACAACCTACACACTCGATGTGACCTATCAATAATATGGGTTTTAGTGATAAATAATGATAATCTGAGCAAAACAATAACGACCTCTTATACATATGTTCAGATTATCTCATTTCATTTTACTTTTTAGTTTATTCTCATCCTCCGTTTTTGCGCATTTTTCAATTGATAAAACCCGTTTATATTTCGACCGAAATATTCGCTTTCAAACCTTAACCTTACGTAATACCTCCTCTGCGCCGGTGGCTTATACCATCAAGGTTAATCACGTTTATATGACAGAGGAAGGGAAAGTCTTGCCGGTTAAGGACGAGTCAACGGTTAAACAATCTGCTAAAAAGTTGCTCCGCTATTCGCCTCGCAGTGGCACTATTTTACCGGGTGGCTCTCAAATAGTGCGCTTCACAGTTAGAAAACCCGCTGGTCTCGAAAGCGGTGAGTATCGCAGTCAATTGCGCATGGAAGGAGGATTGTTAGGTGACGAAAATACCTTAGCTGCGCGTATTGCCTATAATATGCCTGTTATTATTCGTCATGGGCAAACTGAAGCAACCGCAGATATTGCGTTTTTAGGGATAAAAGAGGGCGCGAATAGTAAACCTGCTATGTCGATTTTAGTGAAGCGAGAAGGTAATCGTTCTTTGTTTGGTAGTTTTACCATCACTAATGATCGAGGAGAAAAAATTGGTTTAACCAAAGGTATTTCTGTTTACGAACCATTGACGCAACGTTCTGTAGATATAGAACTAACTGGTCCAGTAACGCGTCAAGTCACTGTAAAGTATGAAGAATTAAAAGAATTTGGTGGCACAGAAACAGTAATCAAAACATTTGATATTCAGTAACGACACATAACAAAAAATAAAAACGAATGAAACGGCTTGGTATATTCCTACACGTTTGTCTAATTTCCCTACTATGGAAAACGGGATATGCCGCTGAGCCATCTCACTGCGAGCCATTAACGCTACAACGAGTGTACGTTGATGAAAACGTCCAGCAAGTGAACGCGTTGAAAATTGGGCGTTATTTTATTTCACAAGGGTTAGACAGTTACGCTGTTAATGGCCGCATTCTCCTGCCTCTTTCTCTTATTGCAGAAGCCATTGGTTTAGAGGTGATGCTTAACAATGACAACCTTGTTATTGATGGAACAGACGAGCATTGCCAATTAGCCATTACGTTACAGAAATCACCCTTTGACCTTGGTGCAATGCCCATTCAAAGCGATGTGAAGTTGTGGGCTCAAGATGAGTTCGACATCTATCTTGATACGGCATTCTTAGAAACACTTTTCCAAGGAAAAGCGACACATTCGCTAGCGGCTTTGCTGGTAACGATTGAAACAGACGCAACGGTTACATTGGCTAATCAACAAAAATCGGCTAGACCCCAAACCCATATTCTTCGTGCTAAGCCCAAATATTTCATTGATGACCAGTATCATTTATCGACGTTTCCCACCGCAGATGTAGACCTACGCTATCGATATAAAGATGAGAATGCCGATGGCGATTACAATGCTCGTGTTAATGCTTATTTCGATACCTTATATCATGGCACCGAACTGCGTTTGAATGAAACGGATGACACTAGCTCTCAGCGCTTGAAGTTTTTCCGTGATGTCCGTTTAGGTGGGGAACGTGCGCCAATTTCTAATATTGGTTATGAGTTGGGTGATGTTTTCACAACGCCTGATAATCTGATTGCCGGGAGTAATTTGGGGGCAGGACTGTTTTTATACACTGGCGATAAAAACCAGTTTAACGCGTTTAACTCTATCAGCATTCAAGAGACCGTTTCGCCAAATTGGCGGGGTGAGCTATATCGAAACGGGCAGTTTATTGAGGCGCAAAATGCCAATGAGGAAAACCAACTGGTATTCAATTCAGTTCCTGCGTTTTTTGGCCCAAACCGCTATGAATTGCGTCTATTTGGTCCTGATGGCCAGGAGGAAACTCGCATTCGAACCTACCAGATGGGCCGTGATCAATTAGTTAAAAACAAACTCGATATTGAAGTATATAGCGTTAACCCCGGCGAGAACTTCATTGATAATGACAGTAACCTATCTTCAATTTATACGCAGGCAAACAAAGTAGGGGTAAATTACGGTGTCTCGCAAGACTTGACGGCAGGCATTGCCTTTCAGTCGCTAGATCATATTACCGATGGCATGCAGAACTATGTAACGGCCTCGGTTTATAAACAATATGGTCCGGGTGCGTTTAACTTAGAGCTAGGCAGTGAACTTGGTGATGGATACGGGATTTTCGGTGGGTACAGTGGTTATTGGAAAAACAAATATAACGTCAGTTTTGATGTTGCCCATTATCACGACTTTACCAGCCAATTGCGCTCTGATAGTTCCGACCTAGAAACGCAACTGCGTGCGCGCATATCAGGCAGTGCCGACTGGTGGGGAGGGCTTGGCTGGAACGCTTCTTTAGCTCAGCAATTCAATGAAACCGGTGAAGACAACCTGCAAGCTCTATTTTCAACCACCAAAAGTTTGCCCTCAGGCGCACTCTCATCAAGCTTTAGTTACAATCAGCGAAATGGTTTTGATCGTCTTAATAATAATTTATATTGGGTTCAAAATACGCGATTTGGTTCGTTATCCGTTGGTTTAAACTGGTATCCCTTTGATGGGATGGATATCAACAGTGGCAACATAGAAGCTCGCTGGGCAACTGATGATAGGTTATTTCAAATCACGCGTTTGCAGTACCTTCCCGATAGTGACGATAAATATCGCTTAAACCATCAGTTAAATTGGCGTACAAGACAATTCACATTAACTTCCGGCGTTACTGTTAATGAACATGGTGATTGGGAGTTCAGCGCTGGTTTTGTTACCTCTATCGGGTATGATTATGTGAAGAAAGTGCCACGTTTCTCACATAAAAAATCGTCCAATTCCGGTAACTTACATATGTTGGCGTTCCTTGATCATGACCGAAATCACCAGCTTACCGCTGGGGATCATGCGTTGCAGAATGTTAAGTTTGCCGGCAATAGTGATTGGCAGTCGGTTTCAACCGACAAATATGGTCAAGCTATTTTGATGGGCGCGTCGGTGTCCGGTCAGCAGTTAGTTGGGGTCGATCTCGCCTCTTTACAAGACCCATTCTTGTATCCTACTCATGAAAAGCTGGCGGTAAAAACGCACCCTGGGGGATTGAATCGTATAATGTTACCTGTGCTGTCCTTTAGTGATATTGAAGGTAGCGTTTACGTGGAAGATGACTTTGGAACTCGAGGTGCAATGGGGGTGCCTATCCGTTTGCTCGAAGGGGAAACTATTGCTTATCAGGCCACAAGCGAAACGGACGGTTACTATGCATTTAGTAAAGTATCCCCGGGGGAATATCATATAAGTGTGGATCCTGACTATCTAGCTAAAAAGTCATTGCACATCAAAGCGATGCCAGAAGTGATTGAAGTGGAAGAGGTTGGAGATATTATTTGGCTGTCGGACTTAATTCTTACACGGCATGCACAGGCTAAATCCACTTCCGAATTTACAGCGCCGCAAAAGAGTCAACAAGTAGCCGTTGGAGCTGCGCAAACGAAAACCCCTACGCTTGGGTATCTTGTACAAGTCGGCGCATATAAAAAAGCGCGCTCCGCTCCTGTCATTTTAAACGCGATCCCTCCTCGGGAAGATGGAAGTCCATTTTCTACCGCAATTTATCGAAATAGTGACAATGGCATGAGTTATATTACGGTGGGTAAGTTTGCGACTCGAGCACAAGCCAGCAAAGCGCTTGCGAGTATTAGGCGGGTGCCGTCGTTAAAAGGGGCATTTATTGCGACACAAACCAAATTTAACGCGGCTAATTTTACGCAACAAGTTCTCGATGCTGCCTCATCACCGACAAAAGAAAAAGCTAAGCCTCTCACCCTTGAACAGCGCAAACAGGCCCGTTTATTGAACCGGGCTGGGAAGCGAGTGTGTCAATTAGGCTCATATCAAGATAAAGATTATATTCGTTGGGACTTAGTATCGAAATCAGAAGATTTGGTGGTCACGAGTCGTCGAGTCGGTGGCGTACTCTATCAAGTATTATTGCAACTGCCGCCTGAAAACATGACCCGAGATGAAGTGCTGCTGATGCAAAACTTGTGTGAGCGAGATGTGCATCCTGCAACAAATAAACGAGGATGGTGGCGCGTTTGGTAGCGCAACACCATCCTTTTGCGCTTAGGCTTGAATAAGTCGAGACGCGATTTGCTTACTTTGCGTAACCAAGTGGCTAGCTTTTCTTCTAATCTTTAACAGCAGTAAATAAGTCATAGGCACTAAATACAAGCTAGTTAACGTAGAGAAGGTTAAGCCTCCAATAATCGCGATAGCCATAGGAGTATAGCCGGGGCCATCGCCACCAAGTTTGGTATCCCCAAGAGCGAGCGGTATTAAACCAAGGACAGTGGTAAGCACCGTCATTAGAATTGGGCGGACCCGATTAAAAGCGCCCTCTAATATCGCATCATGAACACTGTAACCTTCGTCAATTAATTGGTTAATTCTATCGACGAGTACAATACCATTGTTGACCACAATGCCCATCAACACCAACATGCCAATCATCCCCATTACCGACATTGCAGTTCCTGTGATCAAAAAGGCCCAAAATACGCCAGTAATGGAGTAAATCAGGGAGGTGATGACCGCAGTTGGCAACAATAGCGATTCGAACAAGGCTGCCATGACAATGTATATCATGCAAACTGCTAAAATCATATTGGTGATCATAGTGCTTTCTGCTTGCTCTTGGTTGCGGAAACTTCCGTCTAAACTGAGCTCGTACCCAGATGGAAGCTCAATGCTTTGCATTATGCGTTTAATGTCTTTTTTGGCCTGCTCTAGAGTGGTGCCGGGCGTTAAATTAGCGCCTATCGCAAGGGCCGTTTGGCGGTGATAGCGCCTGATTTGACCCAAACGGGTTTCAACATTGATGTCAGCAATCATATCAAGTGTGACGTTTTGACCATCGACTTCTTTGATTGGCAGGTTTTTCAGTTTCTGAATGGATTGGTGTAATGATTCATCAAAGAGCAAGCGAATGGCGATTTCACCTTCTTCACTGGCACGAAAAGTACGTAAGTTGGTGCCACGCAATGCCATTCCCACTTTGTTTGCAATGTCTTGTATATTTAAACCAAAACGGTAGGCGCGTTGGCGATCAATTATCACTTGCAACTCACGTTGGTCGGCGTCAATGTCTGCTCGCACATCAGTTAAACCATCAATGCTGTTAAATACCGGGACTAATTGATCGGCTAGCTCTACCAGTGTTTCCGAGGATTGACCTAATAATGTCATTCGTATACCGCCACCAGCATTGCTTGACCATTGAAAGGTGGGTTTGGCGCGAACGAACACGGGGAACGACTCTTTGATCATTTCTTTTATCTTTTTAACATCGACAGGCGCATCGTCTGCAATGGTGAGCCCTGATGTAGCTTGACCTGAACGGTAATAGCTGTAAACGGTATCAATATAGAAGCGTTCTTTATTGTCATATAAAAAAGCCTCCATTTTATTCACGGTTTCTTCAACTTCTTCCAATGAGTAATTGCCTTGGATGTTGTAGTTTAACCAGATGCGAGTTTGATCATCGTTGTTATCGGAATCAGAATTGGTGAGTGAAAATGGAATAGCCGTGCTCACTAAAATAGCCACTGCAATGAAAGCGGTGGATGCTTGATGCTTTAAACACCATGCGAGTGAAGCGCGATACTTCTGTTGCCAAACCAGTGATTTTGATTTCTCTCGCTTTTTGGGGGCGGGAAGCTTGTTAATTAATAACGGAATCAATGTTTGTGCAATCACCAATGAAGCAATCAACGATATACAAATTGCAATGGCAACGTGCTCTAAGAAGATGGTGACATCAATTTTCTCACCAATAATATTGGGTAAGAAAACGATAGCGGTTGTGGCTGTACCCGCAATCATGGCAAGGCTGACTTTGGTGACACCTTTAATGGTGGCTTGGGTTTTATCGCTGTTAGATTGCTGTTCTAAGTGAATGCTTTCTGTCACCACAACAGCGTTATCAACTAGCATGCCAATGGCCAGCATTAGCCCCATTAACGACAAAATATTGATGCTGTAACCAAAGAAGAACATGAAGCCAAGAGTGATACAGATAGAAAAGGGCACAGAGAGCACCACGATTAACGTGCTAAGCAAGTTACGCAAAAAGAGATACAACACCACAAAGGATAATAACGCGCCAATTAAGCCGGCTTCTAACAAGTCCTGAAGTGAGGTGGTGACAGATTTTGCTTCATCATCCATAGCCATTAAGTTGATGCCGTGGAAAGCTGGATTGTCGTTTGCTTCATCAATCACCTCCAAAATACGGCGAGACACATCCACCAAGTTACTGGATGATTCTCTGAATATATCGAAGCCAACGGCGAAAGTACGATCAAGGTGTCGGCCTTCCTCTTTAGGCGGCGTTTCATATTCCACGGTTGCAATATCTTTTAATTGAACGCCCTGTTTTATATATAAGTTGCGTATTTCGTCTAAGTTCTGGAACTCACCAACAGGATTGATTCGGATAGTTTGCCAACCACCTTGAATGTTGCCGGCGGTCATCGAAAAATTGGCTTGTTGCAAAGTCTGAACAAGCTGTGCGGTATCAATCTTAAGCGCTGTTACCAGACTTTGGTCTACTCTAATACTGATTTGCTTCTTTTGAACGCCGTATAGCGTTACCCGAGACACCCCCGGAATGCGTTCTAATGGTCGCTTTAAGTTTCTATCGAGTAAGTCATACGCGTTCGATAAATCGCGTTCACTGGATACGCGTAAACGAAAAATGGGCATGTCCGTTGTGTTGAATTGATACAAAAATACGCGTTCGACATCATCGGGTAAGGTAGCGCGGATAGCATCTATCTTCTCACGTGCTTCTATTCCTTTGGCGGTGATGTTTTGTCCCCATCCAAACTGCACATGTATTTCGGCTTGATTCTCGCTTGAACTAGAACGCAAACGTTTAATTCCCGACATGGTGGCAATGGCTTCTTCCACCGGGCGAGTGATCATTGTTTCAACTTCAACTGGCGTGGCATCACGGTAAGGGATTTGAATAAATAGTTCAGGAATATCAATTCCCGGAAACCGCTCAAGCGGCAAAAGCTGGCTCGAAAATAACCCTGTAATCAGCATTGAAACTGATAGCATCATGATGGTCACGGGGCGCTTTAGCGCCAACCGAGCCAGTTTTTCTCCAAAAGACATCACTTTGTTCATACTGTGTCTCCTGCTTTTGCTGCAAACTGTTTTCGATCAAACAGGCTATAAAGCACAGGAATAAAGAACAAGGTTAACGCGGTTGAAAACAGTAGGCCAAAAATAACGGTAATCGCCATAGGTTTACGCAATTCTGCGCCGTCACCAATACCAATCACCATGGGTAATAGGCCGAGTGTCGTGGTTAGTGTGGTCATAAATATTGGACGTAAGCGGCTTTGTGCGGCTTCAAAAATGGCTTGTGTTTTATCCACGCCATTAGCCCGATTTTGGTTAATCCTGTCGACAAGAACAATGGCGTTGTTTACCACAATCCCGGCTAGCATTATTAAGCCGATAAAGACGACAACACTAATAGGTGTGTTACTCAGGTACAGCCCATAAATTGATCCTGCACAGGCAAGAGGCACCGTGAAAAGAATAAGGAAGGGGTGTAATAGCGACTCAAACTGC
Organism: Alteromonas sp. a30; assembly: GCF_026788005.1. Taxonomy (GTDB): domain Bacteria; phylum Pseudomonadota; class Gammaproteobacteria; order Enterobacterales; family Alteromonadaceae; genus Paraneptunicella. Next base: position 155,733 of record NZ_JABEPE010000001.1, on the reverse strand, counting down.
GATGCCATTACTAAATACACTAGGAAAATCGCAAGGAGTAGGGCGAATTTTAACGATTGGAACGAAACATCCATTTCTTCACTTTGCCCCGTAACTCGTGCGGTCATGCTAAGCGGCATACCAATATCGGGTAAAAGTGAATTTACAACGTTTACCGCCTCGCCCAAATTACCGTAAGCCAGATTCGCCGATACAATGGCTACGCGCTCTTGGTTGATACGGGTAATTTCACTTGGACCAACTGAGGTGTCAATTCGTGCTACTGTATCCAAAGTAATCGGGCGCTCGGAGTCTGGATTGACGATGATCTGTGCAATATCTTGTTGTGAGTCGCGCTGTTGTTCTTGCGCCCGCACAAGAATATCGACTTTTCGATCATTGATGGAATATTTACTGGCAAAATCACCGGCAACTTTCGAGGCAATAAGGTTAGATACCTTAGGCGCCGATAAACCTAATTGCGCCAATTTTGCATGGTCGAAGTGGATTTTGAGTTCTGGGCTACCGGCTTGAAGTGATGAGCGAATATCGGTAAATCGATTATCTTGCTCTAGCAGTGAAACAAGCTTAGTGGCATAGCGGTTAAGCAGAGCTAAATCGTAGCCTACTAATTCTATTTCAAGTGGGGTACTAAAACTGAACAACTCAGTTTTTCCGAACTTTCCTGTTACACCTGCCTGTGAGCGCAAAAATTCACGCATTGATGCTTGCACAGCGAGTTCCTGTTCCGCTGTTGTGCCTTTTTGCATAACCACATTTAGTTTGCCCCAATGATCGCCACCTTGCGAAGGTGAGGCATTCATCAAGCTTCCTGTGCCAGAAAGGGAGTAAGTTCGCTCAACGCCGGGGAGAGCATCAGTATAGTGGGCGAGCTTCGCTAGCATATTGTCGGTATAACTGAGCGGAGAGCCAGTTGGTAAGGTAATTTCAACATTAAACTCACCTTGTGACATATCTGGAATTAACTCAACACCCAATCGAGGCACCAATAAACCGGCACTAAGTGAAACGGCAATAATGATGGCAACAACGGAAAGACGGTGCTTAAGTGCCTTTTGCAGCGATTTTTGATAACCAGATTCCGTCGCGAAAAAGAGCTTATCGAAGATAAATAACAATGGTTTAAATAACAGACCTAATACTTTTTTAAGTCCTCTAAACAGCAGTGTTACCGCCGTAACAATCAGCATCGGTAAGTAGTAAATGACCAACTTGATCAAAAACACAATGGCCTTTTTTAGATAAAACAATGGAAGTAAAAGTTTATTCGTTGGCTTTTTGGCAGGGCTTGATGAGCCTAAATCCAAAGTGTCGGCTTGTTTTGCTCGAATGTCCGTGGCTGCCATCATAGGAATAATGGTTAATGCCACTACCAAGGAAGCGATTAACGCAAAGGTGACAGTCAGTGCTTGGTCGGAGAAAAGTTGTCCGGCAATGCCTTCTACAAAAACCAAGGGGAAAAACACCGCGATAGTTGTTAGCGTGGAGGCAATAATCGCCGTCGATACTTCTTTTGTTCCCGTGGCAACCGAACTGACCTCGTTAGGTTGTAATTTCTTGTGGCGATCGATGTTTTCCAGCACCACGATGGAGTTATCAACCAGTAACCCAATCGCCAGCGCGATGCCGCCTAAACTCATAATGTTTAATGATATGTCATTGCCATACATCAAGTTAAACGTGGCGATGACGGACACCGGAATAGAAATGGAAATGATCAGTGTCGTCCAAATATTCTTCAGGAAGAAATACAGAACAATCATCGCCAAAATGCCACCAATAATAGCGGCAGACTTAACTTCATCAATCGCACTTGAGATGAACACAGATTGGTCTGCAATCTGCTGTAATTTGTATTTCGCAGGAATGTCGTTGCGTAATTCAGCAACACGCTTACGAATGTTTTTAGCTACTTCAACGGTATTCGCATCACCTTCTTTGTAAATGGCCATTTCAACGCCTTCCAAACCACTAAAGCGGTTGATAGACGAGCGCTCTTTGTATGAATCAATTACCGTGGCAATGTCGTTGAGCTTGATGTGCTTCTCTTCTCGTGTGGCAATAAATACATTTTTGATGTCATCTAAGGTTTGAAATTGATTCAGCGTGCGCACCAAATATTCCTGAGAGCCGTCTTCTAAACGTCCCCCGGCTGCATTGACATTCTCTTCTTTCAAACGCGTTACGATTTGCGCCATTGTTAAGCCAAGTTGGCTGGCTTTTTGCTGATCAATTAAGATTTGAATTTCTTGCTCTAAGCCACCGCCAATACGAACAGAAGCTACACCTTCAACAGATTCTAGTTTGCGTTTGATTTGTTCGTCTGCGTATTCGCGAAGTTGCTTAAGGGCATTCACATCGGCGCTGGAAAGTGGTGCGGTTTGTTGTGACTTTTCGACTACCGCTCCCAAACCAAATCGCATGATAGGGTCAGTGTTAGGGTTAAAGCGCAGCAATAAAGGTTTATCGACGTCTAAAGGTAAGCTGATAACATCTAGTTTTTCCCGAACTTCCAGGCTCGCTAAATCCATGCGAGTGCCCCATTCAAACTCGAGTACCACATCAGACTGACCGGATTTGGAGATTGACTTCACATCTCGAACACCTTTTACCACCCCGATAGCTTCTTCAATGGGCTTGGAAACGAGTTGCTCAACTTCTCCGGGAGCCGCACCGTTATAGTCGGTGCGAATGGTGAGTGTTGGGTAAGTTAATTCAGGTAATAAATTAATGGATAAGCGCGATAACGAAACCAAGCCAAATAAAACAACGGCGCAGGTGAACATCCAAATCGCGACAGGTCGTTTGACCGCGATGTCTACAATACTCATGATTGTTCCCCAGCTTAATTGTTTACAATTTCAACAGGTGCTTGGTCTTTCAGGTTTTGGTGTCCGGTAATAACCACTTGTTCGTCACCCGTTAAACCCTGCGTAATTTCCACGTAATCACCTTCCTCGTAACCAATTTGCACTGCGATTTTCTCAGCCTTACCTTGATTAACGACGAAAACGTTAATTTTATCGTCGATATGAAGTAGAGCACGTCTGGGTAGCAAGGTAGCGTTGTGCTTGGTGTCGTAATTCAGTTTAACTTGGGCAAACATACCTGATTTTAGGGTGTTTTCCTCGTTAGGAACCCGCAGAGTAACCTTAAAGGTGCCTGTTTGTGCATCAATTACAGGGCTGATTCGTTCAACAATTGCGGTTACTTTTTTGTTCTGTAGAGCGATGAGGTTAAGCGATGCTTGTTGTCCTACATGAATACGAGGGAGTTCTTTTTCTGGTAAGTGAACGATGCCGTGCAGTTCCTTTTGTTGGACCACATGGAACATGCGTTGGCGTTGGAATGACTCGGTTAAATTTCCGACTTTAGCGTTGCGTTCTGCAATAAAGCCGGAGATTGGGGCGACAATGGTGGTTTCTTTTAAGTCTAGTTCAGCTAATTCTACACTCGCTTTAGCCGATTCGTATTGAGCGGTTAGTTTATCGAAAGTATCGTCGCTGACTAATTTCTTGTCATAAACCTTGTTGATTTTGTCGAGTTCTTTCTTTATGCCTCTTAAATCTGCCTTTGCTCGGGTTAATGTGAGGATGTAACGTTCTTGTTCTAATTTGGCAAGTGGTTGACCTTTCTTAACATAGTCACCTTCTTCAACAAAAATCTCCTCGATAATGCCGGATGCTCGCGCTACCACAAAAGCCTCTTCTTTCGCTTCTAGTGTGGCGGTGGTGATATAGTTTGATGAAATATCGCCTTGCTTAAGCAGGGCAACTTCAACGGGGATGGCAATAACTTCAGGCGCTTTCTTTTTATCTTTATTTTCAGCTTCCGCATCCATACAACCTGATAAGCCAATTAAACTTCCTAAAATGAAGGAGGTTGCTATGACATGTTTCCATTTTTTATTCATGAGCTGACGCATTTTTGTCCCCAAGATTTATTGTTCGATTGTATTTTGCCTGATAGAAAATATAAAGTCTCATTCAGACAATTAACGTTACATTTGATTTAATAGTTTGAGGAAGTTTGTAGAGCATTCATCGTGCCAATAAAAAATGTTGATATAAAACAATAGGATATTGTACTTGGGTGGTTTCTGCTCTGTACAGGTATAAGGCAATAGTGGTTAAAAAAACTAAATCTTAGTGAGATTGATAATGTGAATAAATATGTCTGGATAGGTAATGTTCATTCCTCAACGTTCGCTTTTTTAACCTTACTGGCTTTTATCTTAGAGAGGTTTTTATTAGGAATGGCGAGCTGATATAGCACAAGTTGCGTATTGCGCGTTTTCGATTAACCACTGCGTATTTTGTTTAACGCATCTGACAACAAATTGCAGATGCCAAGGCGACGTTATTCCGCAAATGCTTACGTTAAACGTTGCTTTGCCGATGATCGCCGCTGTTGTCTTTTGTACAAATATAGCAGGAGAGTCGTCGTCAATACTGATGCTGTGATAGGCAAAGTAGCGAGTTTCGATGCGATTGAGCCACTCCAACATGGATTGCTGATATCCTGTTACATGTTCCAAGTTGAAGTGAATACAAAGCAGATTCTTTAATGTCTTTATGTCTGCATCAATCATTGCTTGATGATAGCTTTGCAATAAGTGTTGCACAGCGTTGACTTCGGGCTCGGCCATCCCTTGCGTTCTCCCATTCATGTTTAATGACCTGTTTTAATATTGTTTACTGGTGTTATTGATTGGTTGACTTGTAACGCACCGTTAAAACTGCGGTAAACATCGACTAAGTGCAAAAAGTTTTGTTCTTGCGATTGCGCTAGCTGGTCCCGGCTGGCGAGCAACTCACGTTCTGTATCCAGCATTTGCAAAAAGTTAATAGTACCCGCTTTATAGCGCTCTCTAGCAATGTTTACCGCGTTTTCTGTGGCTTTAAAATGTCGTTCACTAATTAATATGTGCTGTTGGCTCAATGCATAATTTTTCAGGGATAACTGCATGTCATTTATGGCATTAATAACGGTTTGTTCAAATTCATTCAGTGCGATTTGAGCATTGGCATTGGCGATGCTAATACCGGCTCTTACACGTCCATAGTTTAGTCCGCTCCAATTGAGCGTTGGTGCGACAGACCAGCTTTCATTGCCACTGTTTAAAGCCAAATTAGGCGAACCGAGGTATCCCAAAAATCCACTGATGGAAATGTCGGGATACAGGTCTGCGGTTGCCACGCCAATGTCGGCGGAACTGGCCGCTAAAGCGCGCTCTGCGGCGGCGATGTCCGAGCGGTATTGCAAATAGTCCTTTTCTAAGGTAACAGTAATGGGTTTATCCAGCTTTGGAATGTGGCTGGTTTTTGCAATGGTTAACCCGTTCATTGACTTGCCAAGCAATGCTGCCAGTGTTGCCTTTGCAGTGAACTCTTGCTGTTTGATACGAGGAATGTTGGCTTTTACTTGCTCTACCTGTGCTTGCATCTGTGCCAGTTCAAAGTTGGTTGCAACCCCGGCTTCAATTTGCGCCTCAATAATTTCTTGGCTTTGCAGTAAAAACTGCAAATTGAGCTGGGCAACAACCCAGCGTAATTCTGCACCTCGGTATTGCGCGTAACTGCTCACCACTTGACTGATAATTTGAAGTTGCGCTTCTCGCCACAGTATGTTGGCCTGCTCAGCGCGGGCCGAGGCCGCTTCACTTGCCCGCCGAAGCTTGCCGAATATGTCCATGTTCCAGCGTAAATTTAGGTTTAAGTTTTCCGTTCGTAGGATATTTTGGTTGACGCTGGCAGCGTCTGCATTTCGCATGGCACGGCTAGATGCACTGATGTCACCTTGTGGAATTTGTTGCAATGATTGCTGCGAAAAGGCTGCGTAAGCTCGTTTGGCGTTCCATTGAGCTTGGCGAATATCTCGGTTTTCTTCCATGGCTGTGCGTACCAGAAGGTTGAGACTGTCGTCCTCAAATTGTTGCCACCAGTTGAGTAAGTTATCTTGAAGGGCATCAGCGTTTGCATCGTTTTTTATGGCCGAGGCTTGAATCGTGATGTCGCCAACCTGTGTTGGTCTTTTGTAATCTGGCCCAACGGCACATGCGTTGAGTAGACTGGCAGAGATAGCCGCAACCAGCGCGGCTTTAATCAATACTTTCATGGAATAATCCTTACTGCGACTTGGATGTACGTTTGGCAAGTACGTAATAAAACAACGGTGTGAGTAATAAACCAAAGACAGTTACACCTATCATGCCTGAGAATACCGACACGCCCATTGCTTGGCGCATTTCTGCCCCTGCACCAGAGGAATAAACTAATGGCGCAACGCCCATAATAAAGGCGATAGAGGTCATTAATATGGGACGCAAGCGCAAGCGGCTGGCTTCTAATATGGCGTCCATTACGTCAAGGCCGCGCTCTTGTAATTCTTTGGCAAATTCCACAATCAAAATGGCATTTTTTGTGGCAAGCCCCACTAAAACAATAAAGCCAATTTGCGTGAGTATGTTGTTATCACCACCATATAAAATCACGCCACTTAGCGCGGATAGCAGTGTCATCGGGATGATTAACACTATTGCCATTGGCAAACGAACGCTTTCGTACTGTGCTGCTAACACCATAAAAACCAACAGTATCACTAAGGGGAATACCAAAAGGTTACTGTTACCCGTTATGATTTGTTGGTAGGTTAGTTCCGTCCACTCATGAGTCATGCCATTTGGTAGGGTTTCGTCTAAGATGCGGGCAATAGCCGCTTCAGCTTCGCCCGAGCTATAACCGGGGGCGGGTGCACCGTTTATCTCCGCAGTAGTGAAGCCGTTGTAGTGCATTACACGATCCGGTCCCGCTACGGTAAATACCTCCACGATGGAATCAAAGGCGACCATTTCGCCATTGGCGTTACGTACTTTTAATTGCCCGATTTGCTCGGCATTTTGGCGGTATGCTTGTTGTGCCTGCATGTTCACCTGAAAAGTACGGCCAAACAGATTGATATCGTTAATGTAGGTGGAACTTAAGTAACCTTGCATGGTTTGGAATAAGGCAGATAAATCGATATTCTGTTGCTTGGCTTTAATGCGATCTACATCCACTTCTATTTGCGGCACATTCACTTGGTATCCTGTAAATACTCCCACAAGTTCTGGTGCTTGAGCGGCTTTTTGAATCACTTGTGTAGTGACATGGTTTAGCTCCTCAAAACCTAAGCCGTCTCTATCTTGAATTTGCAGCCTAAAGCCGCCAATTGTGCCAAGTCCCATCACGGGCGGGGGCGGAAATACAGCAATAAAGGCTTCATCAATGCCTTGATATTGTTTTCCTAATTCTTGAGCTATGGCGGCAGCGCTTAATGATTTATCTGTGCGTTTATCGAAGTCGTCCAACATCACGAAAACGATGCCGCTATTCGATGCATTGGTAAAACCATTCACGCTTAAGCCGGGGAAACCGAGGGCATTTTCAACACCCGGATGCGCTAACGCAATGTCGGTCATTTCTGCCACTACCGCATCGGTTCTGTCTAACGAAGCGGCGTTAGGAAGTTGTGCAAAGGCAATGAGATACTGTTTATCTTGCGCTGGAATGTATCCGGTTGGAGTATTGGCGAATTGGAAGCCAGTTAACCCGAGTAAACCAACGTAAAGAATACCTGCAATCCCACCAAAACGAATGACCTTGGTAATGAACACGCCGTATTGTGCCGACAATGCGCTAAATAAACGGTTAAATGGTGAAAATAACCAACGACCAAAGCCTTTTTGCATCATGCGGGTGAGCCAATCTTTCGGGGCATCATGACTCTTGAGTAACCAAGCTGAAAGCGCGGGGCTAAGCGTGAGTGAATTAATGGCGGAGATAAAGGTTGAAATAGTAATGGTTAAAGCAAATTGTGTGTAAAATTGGCCGGTTAACCCTGTCATGAAAGACGTAGGAATAAACACTGCGGCTAGCACCAAAGTCGTGGCGACAATTGGGCCGGTAACTTCTGTCATGGCTTTTTTTGTGGCTTCGGTAGGCGTTAATCCTTCTTGAATATTACGCTCAACATTTTCCACAACCACAATGGCATCATCAACAACAATGCCTATGGCTAACACCAAACCAAACAGAGACAGCGCATTTAAAGAGAAGCCAAGTAAATGCATAAACGCAAACGTACCAATTAACGATACTGGCACAGCCACTAAAGGAATGATGGAAGCACGCCACGTTTGTAAGAATAGAATAACCACCAACACAACTAGCAACACGGCTTCAAGTAGAGTTTGGATAACGGCTTCAATCGAGCCTTTTACGAACACTGTGGGGTCGTAAGCAATTTCGTAAGCAACCCCTTCTGGAAATTTCTCTGAGAGGTGGTCCATGGTGGCGCGAATATCATTGGAAATTTGAATGGCGTTTGAGCCTGATGCTTGGAATATCCCGGTTGCTACTGCATCTTTATTGTTTAACGTAGCACGTAAAGCGTAGGAATCGGCGCCAAGCTCAATTTCGGCAACGTCTTTGAGTTGGCTCATTTCACCATTTTCACCCACATTAATTACGATGTTTTCGAACTCTTCAACGCTGGATAAACGACCTTTCACGTTAATTAGTAATTGGTAATCTGATGCTAAAGACGGTTGTGTGCCAAGGCTTCCGGCAACAGCTTGTTGGTTTTGCTCTTGAATTGCGGCAGCAATATCACTTGGTGTTAAGTTTAACGCCGCAAGTTTTTCTGGGTTCAGCCAAACTCGCATGCTGAAATCACCTGCACCAAATAAACGCACGGATCCCACACCGTTAATCTTAGCGAGTTCGTCTTTCACATAAAGATTGGCGTAGTTAGACAAATACAACATGTCGTAACGTTCATCAGGCGAGAATAGGTGAACCACCAAGGTTAAATTTGGCGAGGCTTTTTCCGTAACCACACCAAGGCGTTGCACTTCGGCAGGTAAACGCGGTAACGCTCTGTCTACCCGACTTTGTACTTGTGTTTGTGCAAGGTCTACGTTTGTGCCAATGGCAAAGGTGATGGTGAGCGTCATAATGCCATCGGATGTGGCTTGTGAAGACATATACAACATGTTCTCCACGCCATTAATTTCCTGTTCTAACGGGGATGCAACGGTTTGTGCAATGACCTTTGGATTTGCGCCGGGGTAACTCGCGGTAACCACCACGGTTGGTGGTACAACTTCTGGGTATTCGGTGATGGGTAATTGCCATAACGAAATACCACCAACGATCACAAATAGCAGTGAGATAACACTGGCAAAGATCGGTCGGTTAATAAAAAACTGCGAAAACATAAGGAACTCTCCAGCGCTTATTCGAGTGTTTGAGAGGCGTTGGATGCCAATAACGTTGTGGCATCGTCGATGCGTGCTTGTCTGTTGCGAATGTGGGCAATTTGTTGTTGGCTTGCCATAGCGTGTACAACAGGTGTGATGGTCATTTTGTCACGTACCCGATGTAGCCCGTTGATGACAATGGTGTCATCCGAGCTTAATCCGCTTTTGACAATACGCAGACCGCCAATTTTTTCGCCTAGCTCCACTGCTTGGTAAACTAACTCATTGTTTGGGCTAACTTTTAAAACATATTTGCGGTTTAAATCGGTGCCAATGGCTTTGTCGTCGATAAGGGTGCCTACATAGGACTCACTGCCTGCTACACGTAGACGGGCAAATAATCCGGGGATCAGGCTGCCCTCTAAATTATCGAAAGTGGCGCGCAGCCGAATAGAGCCTGTAGTTTCATTGACACTATTGTTAATGAAATCAATCACGCCTTGGTGGGCATAGTCTGTTTCGCCAGACAGTGCCATAAATACGGGTTGTCGGGCGTCTTTGGCGTCACTGCGTAACAGGTTGCTTTTTGTGTATTCTAGAAAGCTTTGTTCATCAACATCGAAATAGGCGTACATGTGTTTCGTCGACACGATAGTGGTTAATACACTTTGTCCAGCGCTGACGTAATTGCCTTCGGTTACTAAGGCATTTGCTACTTTGCCATCCACGGGGGAGGTTACTTGGGCGAAAGACAACTCTAAGTACGCGCGCTTAAGTGAGGCTTCAATAGCGGCTAAGTCGCCTTGTGCTTGCGCTAACGCGGCGGTGCGATTGTCCAAGCTTTCTTTCGATATCGCATTGCTACCTTCTAGTTTTCTAGCGCGAACGACATCGCTTTGAGCAAGTGTGAGGCGGCTTTGTGCGCTGACTTTTTGTGCGTTTAAACGTTCGATTTCAGCTTTTATAGTGCGATCATCGATCGAAAATAACGCTTCACCTTTTTTCACTAAGCTTCCTTCTTGGAAGTTAATACTGTTGATATAACCGGAAACCCGTGGCTGCAAGACAACTGACTTCGGTGCTTGCAATCGAGCAGTGTATTCGTCCCATTCGGTGATGCGTTCATTAACCACATGGGCAACAACCACTTCTGGCGGTGTTGCTGCGCTTGGTTGGTTATTACCGTCGGATGTGCCACAAGCAGAAAGCGTCAATAACGCTAATCCGCTAAATGTAACAGTCCAATACCGATAAAATTGGCTCATGTAAGTTTCCTCAATTATGTATTCAGAGATGATGTAACTCGAGATGCGCTGATGAATGCGTGAGTGAATGCATTAGCGCTAGATAGTGTGAAAAGAATGATAGAGGGAAAGTGGGTTTGACTTAATGCCGAATCCTTTTTATTGATTGCCTATTTCTATTTTTCTGGTTTTCAATGGTTAACAGGGTTAAATAATGGGAAAGTAAATTTCTTAAGTTTTATAGGAAGGCGGTTATTTTAATAAAATAATTCAAATCCCTCTTATGGTGTGGTGTCCCGGCTGTTTTGTATTTTAACCATGGTTGATTGCCTAAATCTGTCAGTTCCTTGCCTAGTTCTCTAAAATGATGATTTACAAATAGTGCTATTGCCTAATTCTTGTTTATACTCAAAGAGAAGGGGGGAAACACTATGACAACTCGGCTTCAATATTATCAGCTAGAATTAATCGAAAAAGTGAAGCGCTATCACAGCGGAGAAGGAGCGTTGGACACGATTATTCCTACTTTTCGTTTGATCAGAAGTAGCACTGAATTATCGTCTTCTCCTACTGTTTATGAACCAATGCTGTGTGTGCTTTTGCAAGGCGAAAAGCGAATTTATGTGGGTAACGACGAATTCGCATTCAAAGAATTGAATATGTTAATTGTACCGGTAATGATGCCGGTGATTGGCAAAGTTGTGAAAGCGACGCCAGATAAGCCTTATTTAGGATTCTGTATCAATATTGATATGCACGAATTAGCGGATTTAGTGATCGATATGGCGCAAATCTCTGAGAATAAGGATGTGCACCCTTGCTGCTTGAATATTATTGATACCGATGAAGAGCTGATGTCGGTCTTTTCCCGGTTAATGTCATTGTTGGAAAATGAATCTGATATTCCCATTTTACTGCCCATGCTAAAAAGAGAGATGCTTTTCAGGCTGTTGCAAACCTCCATTGGTTGCCAGTTGCGTCAATTCTTGCTGTTCGATACTCAAGCGAATCGCGTGAGTAAAGCTATCGAATTGATAAAAGAACGATATGATGAATCCTTGAGGGTCAAGGATTTAGCTGATACTGCGAATATGAGTGAGTCCTCTTTTTATAACGCATTCAAATCGGTTACGTCGATGTCGCCGTTACAGTACCAAAAACAAATTCGCCTTAACGAAGCGCGCCGAATAATGCTTCATGAAGGTTTAGAAGCTGCCGCCGCAAGTTACAAAGTTGGCTATGAAAGCCCATCGCAATTTAGTCGAGAATACAGTCGATTATTTGGTATTTCGCCAGTAGCAGACGTGAGCCGCTTTAGGAAATAGCGGCGACTAATCGCCCGCAAGAATCGATGTTTAAGGGCTAATCTTGTCGAATTGTTCAGAGGTTAATTATCAATTAATGGGGTAATTAGGGTGGCTGATTCAATTCCTTTTCTGGTAGGGTGTCCTTCGCTTAGGTTATTGCCTTAATGCGTGACCTAAAGTGTGCATGCAGAGCGATGAGTCATTCTCAGGAAGTGGAGAGCGGCGCATAGCAGCAAAAGGGGCTGCGGAGTGTCGATGGATGAATTTCCGTGGTGGCTGATAACCAACTATTTAGCTTATTTCTTTGTTTTACGACTTGGCAATAAAGGACCATGCTTATTCATTATGGCGAATCATATCAGCGACATTTTATCTATTTGGTATCCGTTAAAAGATGAGCAAGAATGGGTACTTGCCAGCATCATAGAAACAGAAGGCTCCTCATATCGTAAAGCCGGTGCGGCAATGCTAATTAACGATTTAGGGCAATACTACGGTTTGCTAAGTGGCGGTTGTTTAGAATCCGATATTATGCGTCATGCACGTTTTTGTTTGCAGTCACAAGCAAACAAGATGATTGAATACGATATGCGTGATGATGCCGATTTAGCGTGGCAGTTAGGGTTAGGCTGCGGCGGTAGAGTGAAAATATTATTGCAACCTATTGCTAGGAATAACCATTATCTGGCTTTAGAAAGTCTTCATTTTGCTTTGCAACAAGGCAAAACCTGTTATTACCAAGTTAATGTTGAAGACGCCAATTTCAATCAAACGTTGTTATCTCCTTTGGCTTCTTCAACGTCCTCTTCAAGTGAACAAATTCATATAACCCAATATCGACCTCAGGTCGCGCTTGGCGTTTTTGGCGGGGGAGTGGACGCGCGTCCGCTGGTGGCATTAGCGGTGAATATGGGGTGGATTGTGTATTTAGTCGATCACCGAAGTGCTTACGCTAGAGACGCCTATTTTCCCGGCTGTGAACGTATTATTCGTCAGCCATGCCATGAGTTAACTCAAGAAGATTGGTTGCAACGACTTAACGCCGCAGTGGTCATGACTCACAGTGTAGAACAAGACGCACAAGCTTTGGCATTATTGGAAAGTAGCGCAGCGGAATATATTGGTTTACTTGGCCCAATGCATCGCACAGAGCGGGTTTTTAACGCTATTGCTAAAGCGCCAAACCACTATAAAAAGGCTCTTTGGAATCCAATGGGACTGAAGCTTGGTGGAGAATTACCTGAATCCATTGCGCTAGCAACCTGTGCTGAAATCCACGCGGTGTTGTTTGATGGCAACGGGGAGTCGATGTGTGTCCGTTAGTCTAAACCTCGATTCAGAAGTTAATAATGCTCCACAATACCGTTTGGCCTGTTTGCTGTTAGCCGCAGGAGAAGCCAAGCGCTTCGGTTCTGCAAAGCAATTACTGGCGTGTCGGGGCAAAACGTTAATTGAGAGGGCGGTAAAGGAAATTGAATCTGCTTATGCAGTAACCGGTTTATCAGGTGCTCGAATATTTGTAGCGATAGGCGCGCACCATCAAGCCATTACATTGGCGTTAAAAGAAGCGTCATTTAGCGAGTTTGTTACTTTTATTGATATTAACCAATGGCAATTTGGAATGGGGCAATCATTAGCAGAGTCAGTTTCCCATATTTCCCCTTTCGATTTTACACACCTGCTGGTGGCGTTAGCCGATCAAGTCGCGCTTCAGGAGCAAGATTTTACAACATTAATTGCAAACAGTATTAGGCGGCGTTCGCAAATAGTGGCTTCTCGGTTTTCTGTGCAAATGAAGCACACTACTCAACCCGAATCTCAATCGACACAAATAAACGCTTTACTCAATAAGGACGTAATTGGTGCGCCAGCCATTTTCCCCGCGCATTATTTTCCCGCGTTGATGCAACTTCAAGGCGATGTTGGTGCGCGTAAGGTGATTCAACAATCGGATTCAGTTGTAACCGTTTCTTTGCCAAATGCGGCAATCGATATTGATACGCCACAAGATTGGCAGCAGTGGAATAAGACAAATTTAGAAACATGATTGATCAGCTTTCGGTTTGCAAAAAAGCCGTTTTCGGTGATTAATTAAACCGTATTAAAAATAAATAGTTAAACAAAACCAGCCAAAAGGCTAAGTGAAGAATAATGCTGAATTTCACACTCAATAATAAAAAGGTCAGTGTTGATACTGACGAGAACATGCCGTTGCTTTGGGTTTTGCGCGACGTGCTAGGCGAAACTGGCACTAAGTATAGTTGTGGCCAAGGTTTGTGTGGTGCTTGCACTGTGCATTTGGATGGTCAACCCGTGCGCGCCTGTGTGCTGCCTATTTCAACGGTGGCGAATAAACGTATTACTACAATTGAAGGTTTGTCTGAGGATGCTTCTCATCCGGTACAAAAAGCATGGGCAGAGCATAAAGTGCCGCAGTGTGGTTATTGTCAGTCCGGGCAAATGATGAGTGCGGCGGCGTTGCTACAACAAAATAGCAATCCTTCAGAGGATGAAATTAATCAGTTTATGGATGGCAACATTTGCCGCTGTGGTACTTATCCTAGAATCAAAGCGGCGATTAAAAGTGCGGCAAAAATGCTGCGATCAGACTCTTCACAAGCGAATTTGGGTGTTCACATTCAGCAAGTAGGAGATGAGGTATGAGCGAAGTGCAAAATGTGAGTCGCCGAGACTTTCTCAAACTCGTCGGTGTGAGTGGCTCAGGGTTAGTGTTAGCAACAACGCTGGGCTCTTCTTCGTTAGTCTATGCCGCTGAATCGCAAGGAAATGAGCTTAATTTATTCGTGAGCGTTGAGCCTGATGGCACGGTGAATATAGTGTGTCACCGTTCAGAAATGGGGCAAGGCATTAGAACCAGTTTGCCACAAGTTGTAGCCGATGAAATGGAAGCCGACTGGAATAAGGTAAAAGTCATACAAGGTTTAGCGGATGCTGCGTATGGTAGCCAAAATACCGATGGCTCACGGTCGGTTCGTCGCTTTTATCAAGTGATGCGAGAAATGGGGGCATCAGCACGTTTAATGTTGGAGCAAGCTGCGGCAAAAACATGGCAAGTGGCAGCGGATAAAGTGAAAGCTGAAAACGGGTTTGTACGGAACCTTGTTTCTGGCGAAAAATTGAGTTTCGGGCAACTTTCCTCTATTGCTGCTACCTTTGATTTACCAGCTAAGGAACAAATTAAGCTGAAAGACAGCAACGAGTTTCGCTATATCGGCAAAGATATTCCCATTGTTGACATGCGAGATATACAAACAGGAAAAACAGTGTACGGGCAAGATACTCAAATTGAAGGCATGTTATATGCCTGTATCGCACGCTCGCCAGTAGTTGGGGCCAGTGTAAAAAGCTTCGATGAAGAAGCTGCAAAAGCAGTAAAAGGGGTGGTTGGTGTTTGGCAATTACCTGATGCGCAAAAACCTTTTGTTTTCAGACCGCTTTCAGGGGTGGCTGTTGTTGCTGAAAATTCGTGGGCAGCAATGGAAGGACGCAAACATTTAAATATTCAATGGAGTGAAGCCGAAAACCAGCGTCATAATTCGCGTCATTACTTAGCTGAGCTAAAAGGGCGTTTACCGAGTAAGGGGGAAGTCGTTCGTCAACGAGGGAATGCATATCGGGCGTTGGAAACTGCCGATAAAATTATTGAAGCGGAATACACCGTCCCTTATTTAGCGCATGCGCCAATGGAACCACCTGCCGCCACCGCGGTTTATAAAGATGGCATGGTTGAGGTATGGGCATGTGCGCAAACCCCGCAGTCTACGCAAACCAATGTGGCACAAGCGTTAGGACTTGATCCAGAAAAGGTAAAAGTGAATGTAACGCTGCTCGGTGGTGGATTTGGGCGTAAATCTAAACCTGACTTTTCTGTTGAAGCCGCGCTTTTAGCCAAGCAATTTGGTAAACCGGTGAAATTGTTTTGGTCTCGTGAAGACGATTTACAACATTGTTACTACCACGCTATCAGCGCACAACGTTTTGAGGTCGGCATTAACTCCTCTGGTGACGTTACCAGTTGGGTGCAACGCACGTCCTTTCCAAGTATCAGCTGGACATTTACCGGAACAACCGACATTCCTTCAAACTCGGAATTGTCTTTGGGCTTTGGTGATTTGCCCTTTAATATACCGAATCTATCCTTAGAAAAACATAAAGCCACTGCGCATGCGAGAATCGGTTGGATCCGTTCAGTCAGTAATATTCAACACGCCTTCGCGTTGGGCTCGTTTGTTGATGAACTCGCGACACATTCGAAAAAAACACCTCATGAAATGTGGCTTGAACTGATTGGCCCTGATCGTATTGTTGATCCCACAGCAGATGGCTTTGATTATCAAAACTATGGTGAATCACCGGAGGTATTTCCCATCGATACCAAACGTTTGAAGCAAGTATTGAATACGGTGGTGGAAAAATCCGGGGCTAATGAGCAAACCGAAGCTAATGAAGGGTGGGGCATTTGCGTACATCGCAGTTTTGTTACGTATGTTGCCGTGGCCGCAAAAGTAAAAGTGGTGAACGGTAAGGTGTCTATTTTAGAACTGCATTCAGCTATTGATGCTGGGACTGTAGTCAACCCAGATAGAGTGCGCTCCCAGCAAGAAGGTTCAATGATTTTCGGCTCATCCATTGCACTTATGGGGGAAATCACCTTCGACAAAGGCCAAGTGGAGCAATCCAATTATCATGATTACCCAGTGATGCGAATGGGCCAGTGTCCTAAAATCGAAACCTACATTATAGAATCTGATGCGGTTCCTGGTGGCGTTGGTGAACCGGGAACTCCGCCGGTAGCCCCTGCTATCGTGAATGCCATTTTCCATGCCAGTGGGAAGCGTATTCGCGATCTACCTATTAACAAGCACTTGGCGGTTTAATCCGCCACTGCTTCATTTATTTAGACTTTATAACTATTCAGAAAAGCCCGTATCCTCAGGAAGATTATCTTGGGATGCGGCTTCTCTTGCGAGCTCATCACAGCGTTCATTTTCAGGATGACCAGAGTGGCCTTTGACCCAGTGCCAGTTGACAGTATGATTTGATACTGCGCTATCTAGTGCTTGCCATAAATCTTGGTTTTTCACAGGCTTTTTGTCTGCCGTTTTCCAGCCTCGGCGCTTCCAGTTTTCAATCCACTGATTAATGCCATTTTTCACGTATTGACTGTCGGTCGTAAGCTCTACCTGACACGGCTCTTTAAGCGATTCTAAGGCTTTAATTGCTGCGACCAATTCCATGCGATTATTGGTGGTTTTCTTGAATCCACCGGAAATTTCTTTTCGATGCTGATTATAAATGAGTGTTGCACCGTAGCCGCCGGGGCCAGGATTACCTAAACAGGAACCATCGGTGTAGATATGAATCGTTTTCAAAGTAGACTTAGTGATTTGTAATGAATGAAGTCGTCCATCATACCGTATATTAATTCGCTTGAGCGATTATTTGGAAAGTGATTGAGTTACTTTAATGCGCATGGGCTGGGTGATTTAGAGAAGAGAAAGGCAGTCAGTGTGGTTTCAATTCCCACATTGAAAGAGGATAATGCGCGCATTATGCTTAAGACTGTGAACAACCACCGTTATTTTCTGGAGACATCAGGTTGAGACAAATTGTATTGGATACCGAAACAACAGGTATCGACCCAAAACAAGGGCATCGTATTATTGAGATTGGCTGTGTTGAAGTCATCAACAGAAAGCTAACCGGAAACCATTTTCATCAATATATCAATCCTCAACGTGAAATTGAGCAAGAAGCAATAGAAGTTCACGGGATTACTAATGAAAGGCTTGCTAACGAACCAGTTTTTGATGAAGTTGTAGAGAGTTTTATCGACTTCATTAGCGGTGCACAATTAGTCATTCATAATGCGCCGTTCGACGTTGGTTTTATGGACCACGAATTTACTAAAAGTCGCAAGGCGTCGGTAAAAAAGACCGATCAAATTTGTACCGTGCTTGATACGCTAACGCTTGCACGACAAATGCATCCGGGGCAGAAAAATAATTTAGACGCCTTGTGTAAGCGATATGGTGTAGATAACTCCGCCCGTGAATTGCACGGTGCTTTACTAGATGCGGAGATCCTAGCCGACGTTTATTTAATGATGACAGGCGGGCAAACTAGCTTTAATTTGTCGGGTAATAATAAAGAGCAGCAAGGTGAAGAAGGGATCCGCCGACTGAGTAACGATCGTAAAGCATTAAAGATTATTCGTGCTTCCGCCGATGAAATTAAACAGCATGAAGAACGCCTTGATATTGTAGAGAAAGAAGGCGGTAGTTGTTTATGGCGTGAACTACAAGGTTAATATGAAAAAAGCGTGTTTTCTGGCTTTACTAATTTTTAGCATTAAGGTGTGGGCACAACAACCCGGCATTAATGCACAATCGGCGGTTGCGAATGCCGCTATCACCCAAATTGACACAACGCCACTTAAAGAACTTGGCTCTCAGTATCAAAACGGGATTAAGTTGCTACAGAACCGTTTTCGGATTGATTACAAGGTGGATGAAATCACCATGGTATTTTTCCGAAAGTACGGTTCAGCTCCGATTGTGTTAGTAAGACCCGATGGCAGTAAGATTTTTCAGTCCCAAGCAATTGATAACGATGTAGAGTGGTATGACGCTGCCACCTACGACATTATTCGCATGCGTGAACCCATGCCAGGGCCATGGCAGGCTGTTGGCGAAATTCTCCCTGAAAGTAGAGTGATGGTGGTCAGTGATATTGAACTCATCACTGAGCCGCTGCCCGAAATCTTATTTTCGGGGGAAATCCTCAAACAAACCGCTTATCTGACTAATGGCGGTAAGCCAATTGATTACGCCGAGTTTAGAGATGTTGTTGATTTAAATATGGAGTTCGCTAGCACCAATAATCCCAATTTCAATAACTTTGGTGCACAAACGCAAATCGTCGCAACTTTTCAGGATAACGGTAAAGGCATGGATGAAATTCCCCTTGATGGCACCTTTACCGGGCAATTTAATCTGTCTATTCCTAATGGCGAATGGCGTCCTACTTTTACCGTTAGTACCCCCATGTTCTCGAGAGAGGATATTGGCGAACCCATTGTGCTGCATCCCAATCCTATCTCCGTGGATGTTGAACTTGATCAATCTGGACGAGGGTTTCATTTACTCAAAGTTGATGCGAATCGAGAGATGATAGACATCAATACGTTGCTTATTGATGGCAAAGTGAAATACCCCAATAGTGATGTTCAAAACTTCTCAATTACGCGGTTATCTAGCGATGTGCGTCAGTATAATATTGTCAATTATGAATACGGTATTTATCGCGTTAAGTTAACGGCTTATGGGAATACGGCGACGGGCCGAGACTTTATTCTTGATGTGCCAGAATTCACGTTTTTAGCAGAAGAACCTGAATTAGAAATGGCGGTTTCGGCTGCAATGCCCGCCGACCTAGAAGAGCAGTTAATCAATAGCCCCGCAAGCTCGCCGATGATGCAAGATAAGATGCAAACTGTGGAAGATGAGAGCATGCCCACAGAAACCCTCGTTAAATTAATCCTAGGAATTAACCTCGGAATTATTGTGATTGGGGGAGGGCTTGTGTTTTTACTAGTGACACTGAAAAAACGCGGTAAATTAGGAAAAATAGATGTTTCGGGAGTTAAGCATCAGCTAACTGCTCTATTAGGAAAATTGACCAAGAAAAAGTCTAAAAAAGAAAATGAAAAGCCGTGATTGAGTCGTGCTGCAAGTGGATTAAATCGCCACTTGAGATAAAGATTAAACAAAGTGGTTATAAAAGAAGCTTACAGACACTTTTTCAAAAAAAAGCTATTGACTCAATAAAGGCGAAACCGTATTATCTGCGCCGCAGTCAAGGGGGAGTAGCATTAAAAACGTTTCCCCTAAGCTGATGAAAAATAAAATATTCTGCGGAGTGGTAGTTCAGTTGGTTAGAATACCGGCCTGTCACGCCGGGGGTCGCGGGTTCGAGTCCCGTCCACTCCGCCAATTTTGTTTTTTATTAGCTAAGCTTTGCAAATCTGCGGAGTGGTAGTTCAGTTGGTTAGAATACCGGCCTGTCACGCCGGGGGTCGCGGGTTCGAGTCCCGTCCACTCCGCCATTATTTGCAACAGCGAGTTTGACTAAGTATCCCTATTGCGGAGTGGTAGTTCAGTTGGTTAGAATACCGGCCTGTCACGCCGGGGGT
Source organism: Alteromonas sp. a30 (assembly GCF_026788005.1). Taxonomy (GTDB): domain Bacteria; phylum Pseudomonadota; class Gammaproteobacteria; order Enterobacterales; family Alteromonadaceae; genus Paraneptunicella. The sequence continues at coordinate 135,726 of NZ_JABEPE010000001.1, read as the reverse complement.
CGCGGGTTCGAGTCCCGTCCACTCCGCCATCTATTTCACTTACCTTTGAAAAGAAAATGGCTCTACCCCATTATCGGGGGATTATCATTCATACCTTGTTCGATTAATAATTCCATCCCATCCACAATGGGTCATCACTCTTAACCGATAATTCTCAAAACTCCTGAAACCATGCGTTCTTCTGGATATTATGTCCATCTGTTTGCTAATCAGAAATTGAAATCCTGAGCCTTTTTTAGGGTATGATATTTTATCTCTAACTATCATGTATGAAGCAATCAAGCTCAAAGCTCGACATTACGTTTTTCATTTGGTAATAATGGGAAAGTAAATATCCGATTGGTCCTGCCATTTATTTAAAGAGTGGTGATAATAATGTCCCAAAAAAAGCCTGTATTCATGTTTTCCGACAGTAGCTTGTTATTCTGGCAGGATGGAGAAATGCTTTTTGCTAGACAAATCCTAAACTATATTGACTCTCACTCGCCTAAAGCCGCTTACATTGGCGCTTCAAACGGTGATATCGACGAATATTATCAACTTTTTACCGCTGCAATGTCGGGTATTGGTGTTACCAATTGTATGAAAATTCATAGCCAGCCAACACCAGAAGAGAAAGCTTTTGTTGCTTCTGCGGATATTATTTTGTTAGCGGGTGGTGACGTATTTGCAGGTATCGATGCATTCGAGGCATCTGGACTAGATAACATTATTTGCAATAGGTATGAAAAAGGCGCCGTATTGATTGGAATTTCAGCGGGGGCGATTCAATTAGGAAGAGCTTATATTTATAAGTCAGATGAGGAAGAATATCCCATTGAAATGTTAAACATTTTGCCGTTTTCACTAGATGCTCATGACGAGGACAGAGACTGGACCAATTTAAAAGACCTCATGTTGCATTTGGAAAATCGGCAAAAAGGGCTCGGTCTGCCCAAAGGAGGAGGTGTGGTAGTTCAACCTACAGGTAAAATTACACCTATTCGTTATCCTGCGGTTAAGTTAGTTAATCATGGAATGAACCTCGTCATGTCGACAATCCCACCTGACCAAATTGACATTCCTGTTCTACACTGATTGTTTGTTTATCGGTAATTTAAGTGTGTTCACGCCAGCTTATTCTTGTTAGTGATAATTGATTCATTGCTAATAATATTTTGATATTGTCTACAATTTGGTTGGCAATTCACTGTTTTAAGCGTTAATATGCGCGCCATCTATTTAAATTGTCGACAATGGTGAGGTTGGATGACACGTGCCGAAGAGTTGTTTTTAGCCTTAAGGCAACAAATCATAGAAGGCAAAATCCCACATGGGCACAAAATTAGTGAACCCGAACTTGCGAGTCAATTTCAAGTCAGTCGCAGTACATTGCGCGACGCACTCGCCAGCTTAAAAAGCATTGGTTTGTTAAAAAGCCAACCTAATGTGGGTTATTCCGTTATCCAACTTTCTAGCGAACACCTTATTGAAGTTTTTTATGTGCGGGAAGCGCTAGAAGGCATGGCGTGCCGACTTGCAGCCGCCAATATCACACCTGAACAATTATCACGTTTGCACAGCTTACTTGAAAGTCACGAACACAGCGCTCAGCTGAAAGCTGGTGAGGCTTATATTCAAGAAGAAAAAGACATGGACTTTCACTTCTTGATTGTTCAGGCAAGTCACAATCCTATGCTTATCGATTTGCTGTGCGAAAAACTGTATTTCCTTGTTCGAATGTATCGTTATCAATTTGGCATGGTGAGTAACCGCGCTAAACAAGCGTTATTCGAACATCAACACATTGCTCATGCCTTGTCTGTTGGGGATGGTGAACTCGCAGAGATTTTAATGCGTCGTCATATATCTTCATCAAGGGCGAATACAGAGCGAAATTTGTTAAACGAAGAAGGGGTTGAATCATGAGCCAATCTGCTGGATTAAGATTTAGAGAGGCGTTAAAAGCACATTCGCCTTTGCAAATTGTCGGTACAATCAATGCGTACTGTGCAATGATGGCTGAGAAAATCGGTCACAACGCAATTTATTTATCGGGTGGCGGCGTTGCAAATGCTTCCTATGGATTACCCGATTTAGGCATGACCTCACTCAATGACGTGTTGGCCGATGCAAATCGAATTACATCGGTAACGGATTTGCCATTAATGGTGGACATTGATACCGGTTGGGGTGGAGCATTTAATATTGCTAAAACTGTGAAGGACATGGAAAAAGTCGGTGTTGCGGCAGTGCATATTGAAGATCAAGTAGCACAAAAACGTTGTGGTCATCGTCCGAACAAAGAAATTGTTAGTGTTGATGAAATGGTTGACCGAATCAAGGCTGCTGTTGATGCGCGTACCGACGAAAACTTTTTCATTATGGCGCGCACGGATTCATTTGCACAAGAAGGTTTAGATGCCGCAATCGAAAGAGCACAAGCTTATATTGAAGCCGGTGCCGACGGTATCTTTGCAGAAGCCGTTCAAACAGAAGACCACTACCGTCGCTTTGCTACCGATGTCGATGCTCCAATTCTTGCCAATATAACTGAGTTTGGCAAAACGGAACTTTGGAATAAAGAACAACTTGGCGAGTGGGGCGTGGATATGGTGCTTTATCCGTTAAGCGCATTCCGTGCAATGAACAAAGCCGCAGAAATGGTTTATCAAAGCATTCTAGAAAAGGGTGATCAACGTGATGTTGTGGACGCGATGCAAACACGTATGGAATTGTACGATTACCTTGATTATCACACGTATGAGCAAAAGCTAGACGCTTTGTTCGCTCAAAATAAAAACCTTTAATTACGATTTTTTGGAGCAATTATGGCTGAAAAGAAGTTGTCAGGCGCAGGTTTGCGCGGTCAGGTAGCAGGTAAAACCGCATTATCAACGGTAGGTAAATCCGGTTCAGGTTTAACCTACCGTGGCTATGACGTAAAGGAATTAGCTGAAAAATGTCAATTTGAAGAAGTCGCTTATTTAATATTGAAAGGCAAGTTGCCAAATGCAACGGAATTGACTGAATACAAAACTAAGTTAAAAACCATGAGAGCGCTTCCAGCAGCGTTGAAGTTAGTATTGGAGCAGATCCCTAAATCAGCACATCCAATGGATGTCATGCGTACAGGGTGCTCTATGCTCGGTAACTTAGAAATGGAAACCGACTTTTCTGAGCAAGAAGATAAAGCTGATCGTTTATTGGCGGCTTTCCCAAGTATTATTTGTTACTGGTATCGCTTTAGTCACGACGGTGTGAAGATTGAAACGGCAACGGACGACGACAGCATAGGTGCCCATTTCTTGCACATGCTACATGGTAAGAAACCATCTGAGCTGCATGAAAAAGTCATGCATGTTTCATTGATTCTTTATGCTGAACACGAGTTCAACGCTTCTACGTTTACCGCGCGTGTTTGTGCGTCAACATTATCCGACCTACATTCATGCATCACGGGCGCCATTGGCTCTTTGCGTGGTCCTTTACACGGTGGTGCAAACGAAGCCGCAATGGAAATGATTCAACGCTGGAATTCTGCTGATGACGCAGAAGAAGGCATCATGACGATGTTGAAAAATAAAGACAAAATCATGGGCTTTGGTCATGCCATTTATAGTGAATCAGACCCGCGTAACGAAATCATCAAGCTTTGGTCTGAAAAATTAGCGGAAGAAGTGGGTGATACGGTGTTGTATCCAGTATCAGTGCGTTGTGAAGAAATCATGTGGCGTGAGAAAAAACTGTTCTGTAACGCAGACTTTTTCCACGCGAGTGCATACAACTTCATGGGAATCCCTACACCGTTATTTACCCCCATCTTTGTCATGTCTCGTGTGACAGGCTGGGCGGGTCACGTATTTGAACAACGTGCAGATAACCGCATTATTCGTCCTTCTGCGGAATACACAGGTGAAGAATTGCGCTCTGTTGAGCCAATTGAAAGCCGTGGTTAATTGAGCCTATCAATAACATTAAGGTCAGCCTGGTTTCAGACTGGCCTTTTTTATTTCTGCATTTCTTTCTACACATCTTAAGGACAAAGCACTTGTGCGCTCGGCTTTAAATGGTAATATCCCGATCCCGCTTGATTATGTCTTCTGGTCAAACTTCGTGAGCTTAATACTTTTTACTAAAAGTTGTCTCCCTACATAAGCCAGATAGTAAGAGGTGAAAAAATGAGACAGTCAATATTGCGTGTTACACAACAGATTAGTTTGTCGTTAATGGTGTTATGTATCGCTTTCGTGAGTTACGCGGAGCCACTCAAAACCATCACTGTGATTGGAGAGGCTTACGTTTCACAGCAGCCTGATAGATTTCATTTTAATTTATCCATAGAAGAAAAAGGCTTACATGTGAGTAAGCTGAATAAAGCACTATCTCAAAAAACAGAACATTTGGTAAAAGTATTATTAGAAAGTGGCGTTGAAGAAAAACATATCCAGTCGTTACATATTCAAATAATGCCTTGGTATGAATATGTGAATAACCAACGGGAAAATAAGGGATTTCGTCTGTATCGCCAGATAAAAGTCAGTTTTGATGAGTTAGATAAATTTGATTACCTCATTGATCGCCTTGTAAAAGGCGGAGCAACTGGAATTGACGGTTTCAATTATTCTGTATCTCAGCCTCAGTTGGGATATTTACAAGCAGTTGATTTGGCGATGACAAATGCCGCTTTGCGCGCAGAAAGAATTGCTCAAAACGTAGGGGCTAAAATAGGCCAAGCGGTTAGTGTAAAAGAGCTTGGTTCTGCACAAAGTTTTGCACCTCGTCTAGAGAAGAGTATGGCCGTCGCTGATAGTGCGGGAGGCTTTATGCCCGGTGAGGTCGATCTTCATGCGCGAGTTGAAGTGGTATTTGAGTTGGAATATTAGTTGAATGATTGATTGCGTAACTTAGGTCTTTACGTAAGTGTTGCCGCAGGTGGCAATGATTAAGAGTTTTATTATATGGCGAAAAATAAACAGCAGTTATACGTGGAATTAGAAGAGCAAACGAAAGCGTTGCTTGAAGGTGAGTCCGATGTTATCGCGAACTTAGCAAATGTGAGTGCGTTGATTTGGAATGCTTTACCGGATATTAATTGGGCAGGTTTTTACTTCCTTAAAGGCGAGCAACTTGTTCTTGGTCCTTTTCAAGGGAAACCTGCTTGTGTCAGAATTCCGTTAGGACGTGGTGTTTGTGGTACAGCCGCAAAAACCCAAAAACCTCAAATTGTAGAGGATGTCCACCAGTTTGAAGGTCACATAGCATGTGACCAAGCCTCAAATTCTGAAATTGTGTTGCCGATTGTCGTTAACGACGAAGTGCAAGGTGTTTTAGATATCGATAGTCCCAAATTCTCACGTTTTGACAACGAAGATTTAGAGGGTCTATCAAAAGTCGTAGCAATCGTGCAGGCGGCGATTGCTTGAAATCATTATTAGACATCCATGTTGCCCTCTCAACGCCAGCTGATCTGGACGCTTGGGAGGATCTGGCTGAAGCAGCTTCTGATAGATTAAACGATCTATTGTTTATGCTTTATGACAGATCGCCAGAGGATATACCCGTCGAAACTCTTGAACATCAAATCCAAAAAGTATGGGATGTCTGGCTTGAAGACCAGCATTTACTGGATATTGATACTCAAGATTTAAGTGATTGGGTTGACCATTTGATGGCAACTTGGGATGATGCAAACTCATTTGAACCAGATTAATGTTGATAAATAACCAAATGGATAGTTCTGAGAAATTCTCCAGCAGTAAAGAAGTCATTGCCTTTTTGGCTGAATCATTTCCTTCATGTTTTTCTATCGAAGGGGAGGCCAAACCGCTAAAAATCGGTATCTTCCAAGAACTCGCAGAAGCGTTAAAAGAAGAATCTCGCTTAAGTAAGACCACCTTAAGAGCAGCATTACGTCACTACACCAGTAGTTGGCGTTATCTTTATTCTGTAAAAGAAGGCGTGGCTCGTGTAGATCTTCAAGGTAATGAAGGAGATTTAGTTGAGAAAGAACATGCTGATCATGCTTTGTTACAACTAAAAGAGAGCAAGCAAAAGGCATCAGAACGCCGTAAGCAGGCGAATAATAAGCAGAAATTCGCAAAAGCTCCGGTAACGAATAAGAAAAACGGTGATAAGCCAGCTAAACTAAATGGAACTTCTACTGGTAAACCGAAACCAACTAAAGTCATTCCTCAGAAATTAACCGCTGAACAATTAATCAGTGGTACAGAAGTAACAGTGAAAGTAGGAAAAGCACCTATGCCCGCTGTGATTACTGAGGTTGGTAAGGATGGAGTCCAAGTGCAACTTCAATCTGGAATGCAAATTCGAGTGACAGAGGATAAGTTGCGATTGGCAAAAGCTAAAAGGTCGTAATATGAAAAAAATGCTTCGCGTCTCGGCAGTTGCAACATCAATTTTGTTGAGCACGAGTTTATGTGCTAAAGAAAAACAGGCAGAGGAAGACTATTCACTGCCAAATTTAGAGCAAGAATCGCAACACGCGGTCGCTTCTAAACGGATCTCAGCACAATTTTTGCGAACGCATTATAAAAAAATAAAGCTAGACGATTCCTTTTCTGAAGCGATTTTCGAGCGTTACATTCAATCTTTAGACGTTAATAAATCTATTTTTGTACAAGCCGATGTTGATGCGATGAGAAAGTATCAACATGCCTTCGATGATGCCTTGTATAAAGGTAAGTTGAAAGACGCGTATACAATTTATCAAAAGAGCTTAGAGAAACGTATATCACGTTTTGAATATGCCCTGACCTTACTTGACTCTAAATTTGATTTTAGTAAGGAAGGCGATAAATACTACTATGATCGCGAAGATGTAGACTGGGCGAAATCTGAAGCGGAACTAGATGAAGTTTGGCGGCAGAGAGTTAAGTACGATGCACTTAACTTGAAATTGGCAGGCAAATCTGAAGAAGAAATTAAAGACTTATTAACTAAGCGTTATAAGCGTGCTAGTAAACGTCTAACTCAAACCAAGAGTGAGGATGTTTTTCAAACGATTATGAACTCCTTTGCGCGAACCATCGAAGCGCACACTAGCTACCTGTCACCACAACGAGCAGATCGTTTTCAAATGGAAATGAATTTGTCGTTTGAGGGCATCGGTGCTGTGTTACAAAGCGAAGATGATTTCACTGTTATTCGCAGTATCGTTCCGGGAGGACCAGCTGATCTCTCAAACAAAATTAAACCTAAAGATAAAATTGTTGGGGTTGCTCAGGAAGGTGAAGAGTTCGTTGATGTAATCGGATGGCGTTTGGACGAAGTTGTCGACCTCATTAAAGGCCCAAAAGGCACAGAAGTGCGACTTCAAGTGGTGAAACCTACGCGAGAAGGTGAGCCAATTGTTGTTCCTATTACGCGAGATAAAATCAAGTTAGAAGATAGAGCTGCTAAATCTGATGTTATCGTTCCCCAAGATGGCGCGCATAAAGGTAAGAAAGTAGGCGTTATTTCGATTCCTTCTTTTTACAATAATTTGCATGTAGACGTTAAAAAAGAAATCGAAAGCTTGAAATCAAAAGATGTCGAAGGCGTGATTATCGATTTACGCGGTAATGGGGGCGGCTCACTTACAGAAGCCAAACTTGTTTCAGGATTATTTATTGATAGAGGCCCTGTTGTTCAAATTCGTGACAGTGCAGGGCGCATTGACGTTGAAAGTGATACAGATGGCGTTACCTTTTATGAAGGACCGTTAACAGTATTAGTTGATCGCTACAGCGCTTCTGCTTCTGAGATCTTTGCCGCAGCGATGCAGGATTACGGTCGAGCCTTGATTGTTGGTGAACAAACTTTTGGAAAAGGCACCGTTCAACAACATCGAGGATTGGGTCGCATTTACGATTTATATGACAATCCACTTGGCCACGTTCAATATACAATTGCGAAGTTCTATCGTATTAATGGTGGTAGTACCCAGCATAAGGGCGTGATTCCTGATGTGTTGTTACCGTCACCAATTGATGCAGATGATTGGGGAGAGAGTCAGGCAGAGTCGGCTTTACCTTGGGATAGTATTAAGCGAGCATCCTACACAACGTTTGGAAATAGTGAAGATGCCATCAAATTGGTAACTGAACGCCATCAGCGTCGAATTGCTAAAAATCCTGAGTTTAGCTATGTCTACGATGATATTGCCCGTTACCAAGAAATAAAAGATAAGGACTTTATTTCTTTGGTTGAGGCAGAGCGTCTGGCAGATAAAGAAGAAGATGAATTAAGAGAATTAACTCGTACCAATGAACGTTTAAAGCGATTGGGTAAAGAGCCTGTCGAAAATTTAGATGATGTTCCTGAGGAAGTGGAAGAAATAGACGCTTTCTTAGATGAAACTGCTCTTATTATGCTGGATGTGGTAGAAACAGGAAAATATGCCATCAACACGCATTAGCGGATGACAAAAATCTATTAGGCGAGTCTTAAGTGCTCGCCTTTTTTTTGAATGTTATTTGTTCAAAAAGCCTTGTTTACAGCGGGACGAAGCAATTATTTTGGGTCTGGAACTGTTAATAATTCGTTAAATTGGTTAGGATTTCAGCCACTTAATAACCGTGTAAAATAATAATTAATTCGGGAAATAATCAATGAATAATAGGGGTGAGTTTTCCTCCAGATTGGGATTTATTTTAGCGGCTGCGGGCTCCGCTGTTGGGCTAGGAAATATTTGGGGCTTTCCGACTCAAGTGGCAAGTAACGGTGGCGCAGCGTTTGTTGTTGTCTATCTTATTCTGGCGTTTGTATTGGCTTATCCTGTTCTGATGGCTGAGTTAGTAATAGGGCGAGCAACAAGATCAAATACCGCAGATGCTTTTGAGAAAATTACTGGGAAAAAGTGGTCTAGAGGCGTTGGTTTCTGGGGCTTTGTTACCGTTTCTCTCATCCTGTCGTTCTATGCCATAGTGGCTGGCTGGATGATTTCATATTGCTTAAAAGCGCTAACTGATATTGCGGGACTGACAGACATTTCTCAGTGGCTGAGCGCTTTTTCGGATTCCAGAAACAGTATATTTAGCGCTATCTTTATTGTGTTAACTGCCGGCATTGTGGTTGGTGGTGTGAGCAACGGTATTGAAAAATGGTCAGTCAGGTTGATGCCAACGCTTTTTGTTATCATTGCCATCCTGATCGTTTATGTTGCTACCCTTGATGGTGCACAAGCCGGACTCGAAGCTTATTTATCCCCCGACTTCTCTGCTGTTTTTAGCACAGAACTGCTCATCAGTGCGATGGGACAGGCGTTCTTTTCTATGTCCTTAGGTGTGGGAACTATGTTGGTATATGCGTCCTATGTAAACGACAAAGAGAATTTGCCAGTGTTGGGGGCATCCGTTGCACTTGTTGATATTGGCGTCGCGATTTTAGCTGGCTTGTTGATTATTCCTGCGATGTACGTCGCACTTCATAACGGCGTTGAGATTTTTAATGAATCCGGTGGTTTGATAAACGGTGATCAGCTTATTCTCACTGTCTTACCCGCTTTGTTTGAGACGATGGGTTCCATTGGTAACATCATCGCCTTAGCATTTTTTGCCCTAATGGTCATTGCCTCACTCACATCATCTATTTCTATGTTGGAAGTGCCGGTTTCTTATGTCGTGGAAGATACTTCGTTAAGTCGTCCGAAAGCGGTTTGGCTAATTGCGGGTATTATTATGGCAATTAGTATTACTATCGCGTTAAACTTCGATGCGTTATTTGTCCTTGTGGTGTCGATAACAACTGAATACAGTCAACCGATACTTGGATTAATATTATGTGTTTTTGTTGGATGGTTATGGAATCGGAACAGCAAACTACAAGAGCTTAAAAAGGGATATGAGGACATTGAGTCTAGTCTGTTTTGGAAGATTTGGCCCACGTACGTCAAGTTTGTCTGTCCTATCGTTATATTGCTTATGTTTGTGCGTTCTGTACTAAACCCATAACAACCCTAATTTCATCGAGCAGGTACTTGGCAGCAATTCCAACTACCTGCATTTGCTTTTTAGCTGTAAACGCAACCAGAGTTCAAATTTATGACGCAGAATTATAAAGAACCCTCTTTACTTGATTCTTTGATCCCAATCATCTTTCTCGTATTCCTTTTATCTTCCTCTGTTTTTCTTTTTGGAAATGATTCTTCAAGTGGCCCAAACCAAATAGCGTTGCTGCTAGCGATGGCGGTAAGTGCGTTAATTGGCATGAAGAATGGATACAAGTGGAAAGACATAGAAGAGGGAATAATTAAGGGCATTACCGTTTCATTGGGTGCAATCCTTATTCTATTGGCTGTAGGCTCCTTGATTGGCACATGGTTATTGTCAGGTACGGTTCCAACACTAATCTATTATGGCTTAGAGTTACTTAACCCGTCTTTGTTCTACACCGCGACCAGCATAATTTGTGCAGTGGTGGCCATGAGTATTGGTAGTAGTTGGACAACCGCCGCTACTGTTGGTGTGGCGTTAATGGGCGTTTCAAATGGCATGGGCATGTCTGAAGCCATTACTGCGGGAGCTGTTATTTCCGGTGCGTATTTTGGTGATAAGATTTCGCCATTATCTGAAACAACGAATCTTGCTCCTGCTGTTGCAGGAACCGACTTATTTGAACATATCCGTTACATGCTTTGGACAACCATTCCAAGTATGCTTATTGCACTAATTATCTTTACGATTATCGGTTTTAACGCCTCAAGTGAAGCGTCTTCTGAACGAATCGCAGAAATGCAAATACTGCTCAATCAAGAATTTAATATTGGTTGGCAAATGTTAATCCCGCTTGTGGTGTTGTTAACACTTGCGATTAAGAAAATGCCTGCGTTCCCAGCGGTATCTATTGGAGCCTTACTTGGTGGACTTTGGGCAATTGTATTTCAACCGGAAGTCATTCAGGAAGTTGCTTCTCGTAGTGACGTAGCGAGCTATGGTGGGTTAACCGTGGTTTGGCAAACGCTGTATGCGGGGGTCGAGTTTAATACTTCAAATGCGGAACTCAACGACTTATTAAGCGGTGGCGGGATGGCGAATATGTTAACGACGATATGGTTGATCATGTGCGCCTTAACATTTGGCTCAGTTTTAGAAAAAGTCGGACTATTGAAGCGCGCGGTAAGCACCTTCCTAAAAGGCGCAAAATCCGCTGGCGATATGGTTACTCGAACTATCCTAACTTGTTTTGGTACGAATTTGATCACAGCAGATCAATATATGTCGATTATTATGCCGGGCAGAATGTATAAAGAAGAATTTGCCAAGCGCGGGCTGCATCAGCTTAATTTGTCGAGAAGCCTTGAAGATGGCGGAACGCTAACATCACCGCTCATTCCATGGAATACCTGTGGTGCTTATATGCACAGTGTGTTGGCGGTCCATCCTTTCGAATATGCGATTTATGCTTTGTTTAATTTGATAAATCCAGTTTTAGCCATTATCTATGCTTTTGTTGGTATTAAAATTTTACGTATTGAGCCGCCTATACAGAGTGCTGAGAAAGACGTAGCACAAACGGCGAATTAGCATTCAGGAGAAAGGTCTATGACGAATACTGCACCCGTGGCAAAAAAACGATTGGATTATGTTCCTCCCCAATTTTTAATTGATACTGTTGACCTGACATTCTGGCTAGAGCCAAATGAAACGAAAGTGATGGCGAAATCTCATGTTCGTCGAAATGGCGAGCATCAAGAAGCGTTAGTGCTTGATGGCGAGCAGTTGACTCTGTTGTCGGTCAAGGTGAATGGGGAAGTCCATACCGATTATCAAGCACTACAGGGTAAATTAGTTTTAAATGCGTTGCCTGATGAGTTTGTGCTGGAAATTGAAAATCAGATTGATCCTGAAAATAACACCAGTCTTGAAGGTTTATATTTATCAAACGGAACGTTTTGTACGCAGTGTGAAGCAGAAGGCTTTCGCAAAATTACCTATTTTCTCGATCGTCCCGATGTGTTAGCAACCTATAGTGTCACCCTTTATGCAGATAAAACCCTGTATCCATCTTTATTAGCCAATGGTAACTGTATTGAAAAAGGCGAGTTGGATAATGGTAAGCATTGGGTAAAGTGGCACGACCCGTTTAAGAAGCCTTCATATCTATTTGCCTTAGTAGCAGGGCAGTTTGATATTGTTGAGGATACCTACACTACTATGTCTGGTAGGGAGGTTCAGTTACAGCTTTTTGTCGATATTGGCAATGCATCAAGAGCTCATCATGCCCTTGAGTCTCTGAAAAAATCGATGCGTTGGGATGAGGATACGTTTGGACTTGAATACGATCTAGATATCTACATGATCGTTGCAGTGGATTTCTTCAACATGGGGGCAATGGAAAATAAAGGGCTTAATATCTTTAATAGTAAATGTGTGCTCGCTGATAGCCAAGCAGCGACCGATGATGATTTCTTTAATGTTGAATCCATTATCGCGCATGAATACTTTCATAACTGGACGGGCAACCGTGTTACTTGCCGTGATTGGTTCCAATTAAGCCTAAAAGAAGGTTTAACTGTTTTCCGCGACCAGCAATTTTCTAGCGATATGTCGTCGCCTGTGATTAACCGCATTAACCAAGTAAAAGTCATGCGAGAGCATCAATTCGCGGAAGACTCCGGTCCCATGTCTCACCCAATCCGCCCGGATGAAGTGATCGAAATGAATAACTTCTACACCGTGACTGTTTACGACAAAGGAGCAGAAGTTATTCGCATGATGCACACCTTGCTTGGTGTTGAAGGTTTTCGTAAAGGCATGGATTTGTATTTTCAGCGACATGATGGGCAAGCTGTTACTTGTGATGACTTCGTGTCGGCCATGGAACAAGCGAATAGTAAAGATTTGACGTTATTTAGACGCTGGTATTCCCAGTCCGGTACTCCCGAAGTGACAGTGAAGGAAGATTTTGATGATGCAAACGGCAGGTATACTTTAACGCTTACTCAGGAAACCAAACCGACAGCCGATCAGACGGAGAAAAGCCCGCTGCATATCCCAGTCGACATCAGTTTGCTGAATGCGAATGGTGAAGCGGAAGCCCTAAATGCAAATGGCGATACACATCAGGTCTTGGAGTTAACGCAGGATTCCCAGTCGTTTGAATTCTCAAATCTTAAGCAAAAGCCTGTTGTTGATCTGTTTAGAAGTTTCAGCGCCCCTGTCAAAGTGCATTTCGAACAAAGTATTGATGAACTTTCTCATATTATTAGAAATTCAACAGACGATTTTTCCCGTTGGGAAGCTGGGCAAAAGCTGTATCTTGACGCCATATTAGAGGCTGTTGAAAACAAACAAGCCATTAACAATGAGAAGTCGGAAAATATAATATCAATTTTAGATACAGTGTTGGTTGAAAAGCCTGCTGATTTAGCATTATTAGCTGAACTTTTCAGTGTGCCGAACTTTGATTCTGTCGCGCAATTGCTTGATAGCATCGACGTCGATCACTTGTATTCAGCAATATCGGATATGAAGCAGCGTATCGCTAAACATTTTTCTAACAAAATGTTACAAGAATACCTACAAATGCCTGCAATTGATTATCAATATGAGCCTGCACAAGTTGCACAGCGTCGTTTTAAAAACGTTTGTTTATCAAATTTGGCGAGTAACCAAGACAACGCCAACGTTATTGTTAACCAATTTGAAAAAGCGGATAACATGACCGATGTTTTAGGGGCATTAAAGGCTGCTCAGAAACATAACTTACCGGTCTTTGATAATTTAATGGCTTCATTCGAACAAAAATGGCGTGATGATGTGCTTGTTTTGGATAAGTGGTTTGCCTTACATGCGGAGGTGGAATCGGATGATATTTTGTCAAGACTCGCGCTAATTAGTTCTCATGCACAGTATACACTTTCTAATCCAAACCGCGTAAGAGCAGTGGTGGGAGCGTTCGCTTTTAGAAATACACTCGGCTTCCATAAGAATGATGGTTCAGGTTATCGCTATGTCGCTGATGCAGTTATCGAATTAAACAGGATAAATCCTCAAGTAGCGTCTAGAATTATTACGCCGTTAAGTCAATGGAAAAAATATCAGGGAGAACGTAGAGACTTAATGCAGGGGCAATTAATTAGGATCGCTGATGAGCCCGATTTAAGCTCGGATATATTCGAAAAAGTGACTAAAGCATTACAGATTTAATCGTTAAGGATTTTTTTTGTGGCTACTTTCTTTTTTTCAATAAACCTTAGTTACCCGGAATGCGAAAATTTGTATATGCCTGGTAACAATTCTGTTCTTATTCAATCGGAATCAGGGGAGAGAGTTCGCTTACCTTCTTCAAATCTTCGACCATTTGTTACTAGAATGGGGATTAGAGGACGGTTTCGACTTATTACCGACATGGATAACAAGGTAAGTTCATTTGAAAAAGTCAGTTAGTACTTGATGTTAAGGAGTTTTCTTAGCAAATCCTAACTGGTAGGATTAGTTCTTGCGTAAGATTTAAAATGATGTAATTATTTTGTTAATCTTTTTGCGCGCTCAGGAATCTTGGGACTCCGGCGCTCATTAAACCTTAGTTTTTTGAAGTGTCTAGTGAGAATTTGGACTGTTTTGAACATTTTCTAATCAGCTAGGCTTCAAGGTTTAGGGTTTTGGAAACGAGAGCACACCAACCCATCCTGCAAAGACAGGGGAGAATTAATAATATGAAAATAGGGTCACGTTTTATCAAAAAGTCACCTTTAGCAATGGGGTTAGCTATTGCGTTAGCTTCCATCCATGCGCCGGTGCAAGCCGTTGAATGGGAAAAAGGCGATCTAACTTTTAAGATCGATTCGACTTTCTCTATTGGCGCGGGAATGCGTATTGAAGATCGCGATTACAACAGGATTGCAAAAAGTAGCCAACCCAACTTAGATTGGACCGGTTACAACATGGTCGACAACATTATTTACTCTGGTGAAGACATATGGGCCATCAACTCAGATGTGGGGGCCTATTCTGCAAACTCGGACAACGGCAATCTTAATTTTGATGAAGGTGAGTTCTTCTCTATCTTGCTAAAAGGCACACATGATATCGAGTTAAATTACAAAAATGTCGGCTTCTTTAGCCGTGTTTTGTATTTTTACGATATGGAGCTTGAAGATGGTACTCGTGCGTGGACCAATCCTCTTTCAGGTCAGTTAGCCGGATTTAACGAGCCTAACGACCCTTGTGCTGATGATCGTGCAAGTGAAAATCTCTGTAAGGATATTCGTTTACTCGACGCTTTTGCTTACGCGGATTTTTATATTGGTGATATGCCCATTTCTGTTCGTTTAGGTGATCAGGTTATTAGTTGGGGTGAAAGCACCTTCATTCAGCATGGTATTAATACCGTAAACCCAATTGACGTTGCGCGTGCAAGAGCGCCGGGTGCAGAATTAAAAGAAGTGTTTATTCCTGTAGGCACGTTGTACGCTTCAATTGGTTTGACTGAAAATATTGGCCTAGAAGCATATTATCAATACCAATATGAGAGAAGCATCTTGCCTCCATCGGGTAGCTATTTCTCTACCAACGATTTCGCAGGTGATGGTGGTTATTTAAATAATATCCAATTGGCATTTACTCGAAACCCTGATACCGACGCAGCTTTCCTAATTAATTCTTTAAATAACTTGGGTGATCAAATTCGCGGAGGTCTTGACCCACAATTAGCTGCTGCAGCCTTGCTTTCTCATGCAACAAAAGTAGCAATTCGCGGCTATAGCGATAACTTCTACAACGATGCAGATGATCAAGGCCAGTACGGTATTAAGCTAAGTTATTTAGCGCCTGATTTGAACGATACTGAATTCGGTTTTTATCACATCAACTACCACAGCAAGCGACCTTTATTAGGTGGTACGGCGGCTAATTACACAGCGGCTGGTTTAGGCCAAGGTGTCGCTTATTTAGCTGCAAATGAAATTAACTATGAAAATATCACCGATTTAGCGGCGTTCCCACAGGTTGAAGCCTTCTTCCCAGAAGACATTAAGCTTTATGGTTTCAGCTTTAATACGAATATTGGTGAAACATCGGTTGCGGGTGAAATTGCCTATAGAGTAGATGAACCTCTTCAAATCGACGATGTAGAAGTACTCTATGCAGCATTTCCTGAGCAATTAGCTGCGGCGGGTTTGCGTCCAGATTTGGCAGGTATTTCACAAGTTGATAATTACATACTTGGTCGTGCGCCAGTTCCCGGCGAGTTTTTAGAAGGTTATATTGAGTCTGATACCGTTCAGGCACAATTTACGGTGAGCCATTTGTTCGGACCAACGTGGGGAACAGATAACCTCGTATTATTGGGTGAAGTAGGTTATGTCGATATTCGTGACATGCCAGATCCGAGCTTATTACGTTTAGAAGTACCGGGCACTTTCCGCTCTGGAGGCCTTGAGCCATTGAGAGCCGATGATGGTAGCATCATTTCCAACAGAAATGGTTTGCATGTTGGTCTATCTAACGGTCCAGAAGTAGAAGGGCAGTTTGCCACTGATGATGCGTGGGGTTACCGTTTACTTGCGTTAGCGGATTTTAACAACGTAGCATCAGGTGTTAACTTACAAGTGAGAGCAACTTTCTCTCACGATGTTGATGGTTACACACCAAATCCAATGTTCTTATTCTTTGAAGGACGCAAGTCTTCAAACATTTCATTCACGTTTGACTACCTAAGCAGAATGTCAGCTACTTTCTCCTACAATGCGTTTTGGGGTGGTGGTGCTGCTAATGGTTTGTCAGATCGTGACTTTATTTCATTGAATTTTAAATACGCTATTTAGTCCAAGGGGGAAATTATTATGAAGAGAGTAGCTCTAGTAGCAAGCGCTATCACCTTGGCTCTGAGTGTATCTGTAGCTGATGCTAAGGTATCAAAAGAAGAAGCGGCAAAATTAGGAACAGAACTCACGCCGCTAGGTGGGCTTAAAGCGGGTAATAAGGACGGTAGTATTCCGGCGTGGAATGGCGGTATCACAACGCCTCCAAAGGGATACACTGAGGGTGATTTTCATCCTGATCCATTCCCGGAAGATAAACCTCTTTTTACTATTACCAGTAAAAATTACAAAGAATACGCTGACAACCTTTCAGAAGGTCAGGTAAAACTATTTGAGACCTATCCTGAAACGTTCAAAATGCCAGTTTATCCCTCACGCAGAACGGCTTCAAACCCAGAGTGGATTTATGATGCTGCGAAAGTCAATGCGATGAATGCAGAATTGGTTGAGGGCGGTAACGGTGTGAAAAACGCATCAAAAGCGGTTCCATTTCCAATTCCTCAAAATGGTTTAGAAGTTATTTGGAATCACCTCTTACGCTATCGCGGTCAAGGTGTCCGTCGTTTTGGTGGGCAAGCCGCACCAACGGCTTCAGGCGATTACACGATCATTGGTTTTGACGATGTATTGATGGTGAAGTATTCACAAAAAGATGCAACGCCAGAAACCTTGTTTGAAGAAAACATGTTGTTTAAATTCAAACAAAAAGTAACCGTCCCAGCGCGCTTAGCAGGAACAGCATTGTTGGTTTACGAAACAATGGATCAGGTTAAACAACCTCGTCAGGCGTGGACATACAATACCGGTCAACGCCGTGTACGTCGTGCACCGAACGTTGCTTATGATGCTCCGGGAACGGCGTCTGATGGCTTACGTACCAGTGATGATTTAGATATGTTTAACGGTGCTCCTGACCGTTATAACTGGGAATTGAAAGGCAAAAAGGAGATGTATGTTGCCTATAACAATTATAAATTACACAGCAACGACGTAAAATACGATGATATTTTGAAGCCTGGGCATATCAATCCAGACCTAACGCGTTATGAGAAGCACCGTGTTTGGGTGGTGGAAGCAACGCTAAAAGAAGGGCTGCGTCACGTATATGAAAAACGTGTTTTCTATATTGATGAAGATAGCTGGCAGATTCAAGTTGCCGACATGTATGACAATCGCGGTGAATTATACCGAGTGAATGTTGCATATGGTGTCAACTATTACGAGATTCCAACTCATTGGTCAACACTTGATGTTAACCACGATTTGAATGCTCGTCGTTACTTAGCGGTTGGCTTGGATAATGAAGAAAAGATGTACGAGTTTGATATCGAATTAAATGATATTGAATTTACTCCTCAAGCTTTGAGAAGAGAAGGTCGCCGTTAACACTGGCAATTTAATACATCTTAACTTTTTATTTATCTTCAACAACAGCGACAATTGATATCTATCTTTTGTCGCTGTTGCGTTAGTAAAGATTGACGCCTTGTGGTTTATTAGTTTCTGGAATGGTGTGAAAAGAACATGAATAAACCCTAATCAGTCTACATGCCCAAGAAATTATTGGATTAACATAATTCGGTCCATTACGGATCCTCTACTTAATTATCTGATATGAAATTAACTCATTTTGTCGCGGTATCCTGTTACCTCACTTCGACGCTACTTGTCGGAGCCGCATTATCTGACACTCAAGCAAATGGCGATGCTTTTATAGCGCCGTTGGCTTCGAAATCACTTTTGTTGGACATCGACAAGGATTCTTCAAAATTAGTCGCTGTTGGAGAAAGAGGGCATATATTGGTCTCTCAAGATGGTAAAAGTTGGGCACAAAAAACCGTTCCTACGCAATCATTACTTACCAGTGTTTATATTAATGGAAATACGGTTTGGGCTGTAGGACACGATGCCATCATCCTAGGCTCAAAGGATGGTGGAGAGTCATGGTCAGTTAAGCAATTTTTACCTAAGTTGCAACGTCCATTGCTGGATATTCATTTTAAAGATGATAGTAATGGCATTGCTGTTGGTTCCTATGGTGTCTTTTTTAGAACGACTGATGGCGGAGAAACCTGGGCTCGTGAGTACCATACTTCCTTCTTGCACCCAGACGATAAAGACTACGTAGAGTCACTTAAGGACGAAGATCCCGAATTTTATCGTGAAGAAATGTCGTCTATTTTGCCGCATTTGAACCGTATTTCGTATCACGATGGAAGGTTACTACTTGCTGGAGAAGCCGGGTTAGTGTCATACAGTGATGACTATGGTCAAACATGGAAGCGTATTGATATGGGTTACTATGGTTCATTTTTCGATATTAAAACATTGGAAAATGGAAACATTTTAGCTGCTGGTCTACGTGGCTCTGTGTATCAATCCTCCAAAGATATGGAAGAGTGGAAACGTATTGATTCGAAAACCACTTCTACTTTTAACTCAATCCTTCCGATTAACGAAAGTACGGCTTTATTACTTGGGAATAACGGTACAACCTTGCGTTTGCATGACGGGGAAGTTGACCTCGGGAAAACCAAAGATGGTAAAGCTTTAGTGTCGGCGGTACTTTTCAATAGTAACGTTATTGCAGTGTCAGAAGTGGGTGTGAAAACGTTGAACTCAGGGAGGCAAAGTCAATAATGAATAAACTTATCAACCTTTTTGAGTTGTTTATTTTTCGTAACCGCTTATTAGTGATTTTGGCGTTTGCTGCAACAACTCTTTTCCTATTATTCCAAGCTACACAACTTAAGTTAGATGCAGGGTTTACTAAAAATATTCCTCTAAATCATGAGTATATGAAAAACTACATGAAGCATCGCAAAGACTTTGGTGGTGCAAATAGCGTGTTAGTAGCAGTGTGTGACCGCGATGGCGATATTTTTAACAAAGATTTTTTTGTCACCCTTAAAAATGTGCATGACCAGTTATTCTTTATACCGGGGGTTGATCGCTCACAAGTTAAATCTTTGTATTCTTCTTCAACAAGATTCACTGAAATTGTAGAAGGCGGTTTCGCCGGTGGACCTGTTATTCCAGCCGATTTTAGTCCTGATAGACCAGAAGCATTGCAATTGGTTTCTGAAAACATTGGAAAGGCCGGAATTGTGGGCCGACAAGTATCAGATGATTTCCAATGTGCCATGGTAAGTGCGCAGTTAATGGATATAGATCCAAAAACCGGAGACAAGCTAGATACGCTTAAGCTATCAGGACAGCTTGAGACTGAGCTGCGAGGCCAGTTTGAAACGGAAAGTACCAGCATTCATATTATCGGCTTCACCAAAATGATAGGTGATGTGGCTGATGGTGCGAAAGATGTGGTTATCTTCTTTGCTATTGCCATTGCGATTACCGCGATAATGGTGTTCTTCTTTTCTCGCTCAATCATGCTTACGTTATTGCCATTGTTATGCTCGGTGATAGCCGTTGTTTGGCAAATGGGCTTACTTACAGTGATTGGCTTCGGTCTTGATCCTATGTCAATTCTAGTACCTTTCCTCGTATTTGCCATCGGTGTGAGCCATGGTGTGCAAATGATTAACTCGGTTAGTAAAGAAGTGTTAGCCGGTGAGGTCTGTAAAGAAGCCGCTCGTAAAGCGTTTCGCAAATTGCTAATTCCGGGGGGCATTGCCTTAATCTCCGATACTGTTGGCTTCATGACATTGCTCGTCATTGATATTGGTATTATTCGTGAGTTAGCGATAACGGCCAGTATGGGAGTGGCGGTGATTATCCTAACTAACTTGCTGTTGTTACCGCTCTTAATGTCATACTTGAAATTAGGAGAGGCTTATAAACAGCGCATGTCAGGTAAAGATCATAAGTTGGCTGAACGTGTTTGGACGCGAATTGGGCATTGCGCTACGAATAAAGTATCAAAATACATTATTGCTGTGACAGCTATCCTATTCGTATTTGGTTGGTATCAGTCGGAAAAAATGAAAATTGGTGATTTACATGCAGGGGCGCCCGCTCTTCATGCCGATTCCCGTTACAACCAAGATACTTTCCTCATCACTGATAAGTTTGAGATTACAGTGGATTACATTTCTGTACTGGTAGAAACCAAGCCAGAGGCGTGTACTGATTTTACTATCATGAATGCCATTGACGACTTCCAGTGGAAAATGGCGAACGTAGAAGGCGTTCAGTCGGCAATTAGTTTGTCTGCTGTTGCGAAAAAAGTTAACGCGGGCTACAACGAGGGCAACCCCAAATGGCAGGTTTTACCTCGTAATCAACAAACTCTGGTTCAGGCCATTGGTCGTGTACCAACTACTTCTGGATTATTAAACAGTAATTGTTCGGTGATGCCAGTTATTCTCTTTATGGAAGACCACAAAGCAGAAACGATTAATCGTGTTGTGGCTGCTGTGAAGGATTATCGAACTCAATATGAGTCTGAAGACTTACGCTTTAAGTTAGCGTCTGGGCCTGTAGGCGTAATGGCTGCGCAAAATGAAGCAGTGGAAAATGCGCAATCACCGATGATGGTTTACGTATTTGCAGCGGTTGTTTTGCTTTGTTTACTCAGCTTTAAATCAGTTAAAGCCACATTATCTGTGATTATTCCTTTGTATGTGGTATCGATACTTGCACAAGCCTTGATGACGTTCCTTGAAATTGGCTTAACGGTATCAACGCTACCTGTTATTGCACTTGGTGTGGGAATTGGTGTTGACTACGGCATTTATATTCTTTCGACAATGAACCAAAAGTTAAGAGATGGCATGTCTTGTCGCTTGGCTTACATTGAGGCACTTAAAGAGCGCGGTAGCGCGGTATTATTTACCGGAATTACGCTTGCAGTAGGCGTTAGCACTTGGGTCTTCTCATCGTTGAAGTTCCAGATGGATATGGGCATTTTGTTAACATTCATGTTCGTCGTAAACATGCTGGGTGCAATATTAGTTCTGCCTGCTCTTGCTGCTGTCTTTTGGAGAAAGCAGAACGAAAGTTAAATTTATTAACAATTTTTACAAATTAATTGTTATTTAAATATTAATTTACTTATTTTGGGGTAAACGTCCTGTTTACCCCAAATTTTTCTAATCAATGTGCAAGTAAAAACGCAAAATTTGCTTTTTTATTTACCCCTTCTGCATATTTATCCGTGCCATTTTTCCACTCTCAAACAATTGTTATTTAAACAATTGTTAATAATTTAAAATGCTCTAGAATTAATCCCATGTAGCGACTTAGCTATACCGAATTTTTTTGATGATAATAAACGAAAAGACGGCTTTCCCTGTACCTACAGAAACCGATCGACATAAAGGCAATTACAATGACGGTTAAATCGAATCAGCACTCTGTTCTCTTAGAGAATGTGTATCAGTTTATTCGAAATAAAGTTGACGCTTCACAAGTCAATTTAGTTGAGCAGTTTGCCCGCAACCTTTATCAAAATATCCCTAAAGAAGACTTAGATCACCGAAACGATAGTGATCTATATGGTGCGGCATTAAGCTTGTGGAATGAGTTTTTTAAGTTTGACGGAAGTCAACCCATTATTCAGGTGTTTAATCCTGACTTAGCAAGAAGCGGTTGGCAGTCAGAACACACCATCGTAGAAATTATTGTAAAAGATAGTCCATTTTTAGTGGACTCAGTGAGAATGACCCTAAATCGTATGGGCATTAATGCACACCTGCTTTTACATACTCCAATCTCCGTTGTAAGAAACGATAAAAATGAGATTATCAGTTTTGAGTCTCAGAACAGTAAAGCCAAAGGCTTAACACGAAATACGGTTTTTCTTATTGAAATTGATCGCCAGACAACTAAGGAAGCGTTATCCAACTTGGTTGCAGAACTACACTCTGTGGTTGATGAGGTTTCACTTGCTGTTGCTGATTGGAAGCCCATGTGCGATGCACTAGAAGCGGTTATCAAAGAATATCAATCTAGCAAATTACCTTGTGGCGAAGAATCTAAAAAAGAAGTGCAGAAGTTTCTTGATTGGATTGAAAACCATAACTTTACTTTAATGGGTTATCGCCATTACACGGTAAAAGCGATAGAAGGAGATTATCAGTGGATTGCTGATAATGATACCAGCTTAGGGTTAATGAAAAACTCAATTTCAGATAAGCCTCGTCTCTTGTCAAATGTTCCTCCTTCAGCTCGTGAATATACGCTAAGTAGTGAGCCTGTTATTCTGACTAAAACGGGGACGCGTTCTCGCGTTCATCGTCCAGCGTATCTTGACTATATTGGTGTTAAAAGCTTTGATGAAAAAGGCAATGTCGTAGGTGAGCACCGTTTCATTGGTTTGTACTCTGCCTCTTTCTACAACAGTAGCGTGACTCAGTTACCGATTATTCATCAAAAACTTGAGCGTGTTTGTGAGAAAACCGGATTTGATAAAGGGTCTCACGCGTACAAAGCGGTGGTGAATATCCTTGAAACCTATCCTCGTGATGAGTTACTACAATGTTCTGAAGAAGAGCTGCGTAGTATCGTCTTGGGTATTTTCCAAATGCAAGAGCGTGGTATTTCGCGCTTATTCGTACGTAAAGACATCTTCGGACGTTTCTATTCCTGTTTGGTTTTTGTACCAAGAGAGCGCTATAACACTAAATTGCGTAAAGAAACGCAGGCATTGCTGCAACAATCTTTCAATAGTATTGAAGAAGTTGAGTTTACGACGTATTTCTCAGAGTCTGTGTATGCGAGAACGCAATACATGGTGAGAGTCGACAACAACAATGCGGAATTTAATGTGAAGGAAATAGAAAAGAACATTATTGAGCTAACCAAAAGCTGGGACGACAAACTGTCAAGTGCAATTCGTAAGAGTCACGGTGAAGCGAATGGTAAAGTGCTCGATGAAAAATACGCCAACGCATTTGCACCAAGCTATAAAGAGCGTAACTTGCCAAGTGTGAGTGTTGTCGATATTGAAAAGTTAGAATTGTTGGATGAAAACCATACACTTGATATGTTGTTCTATCGGCCACAAGAAGAACGTACAGACAGTCAATCTGTACGTTTAAAACTGTTCCACAAAAATGAGCCAATTCACTTATCTGCTGTTTTGCCAATGTTGGAAAATTTTGGCTTGCGCGTAGTTGATGAAAGTCCCTATGAAGTCAAAACCAGTGATGGAGAAATTAACTGGATTATGGACTTCTCCATGCTACATAGCATGGGTGGCAGCATGAATATGACCACCGCGATGGAATTGTTCCAAGATGCGTTCTCTAAAGTTTGGTATAACCAGCTTGAAGACGATGGATTTAACCGTTTGGTGCTTGGCGCTGGGTTAACGGGACGTAGCGTTACTATTCTGCGCGCTTATGCCAAGTATATGCGTCAAACTGGCAGCTCTTTCAGTAACAATTACATCGCTAATACACTAGACCGATATCCGCAAATTGCGACTCAAATTGTGGCCTTATTCGAACAACGTTTCGACCCGTCTAAAAAGTATAGTGAAAAGAAAGAAGAAAACCTGATTGGTCAGATTAAAGAAAGCTTGGAGCAAGTTGCTAATCTAGACGATGACCGTATTATTCGTCGATATATGGAAATGATTTTGGCAACCTTCAGAACCAACTTCTACCAGACCGATGAGGAAGGCAATGAGAAACCTTACATTTCCTTCAAGTTCCAGCCCGATCTTATTCCAGAAATGCCTTTACCGTTGCCGAAGTTTGAGATCTTTGTTTACTCACCTCGTATTGAAGGTGTTCATTTACGAGGCGGCAAGGTTGCCCGTGGTGGTTTACGTTGGTCTGACCGTCGAGAAGATTTCCGCACCGAAGTATTGGGATTGGTTAAAGCGCAACAGGTGAAGAACACCGTTATTGTTCCTGTTGGTGCGAAAGGTGGTTTCGTTTGTAAGCAGCTCAAAAACGACATGAGTCGTAATGAGTTCTTAGAAGAAGGTAAAGCCTGTTATCGAATTTTCATCAGAAGCCTCTTGGATATTACCGACAATATTGTTGATGGTAATGTTATTTATCCTGCGGATGTAGTGCGTCATGACGAAGATGACCCTTATTTGGTTGTTGCCGCAGATAAAGGCACCGCAACCTTTTCCGACATCGCTAATGCTATTTCAAGTGAATATAACTTCTGGCTTGGTGATGCGTTTGCTTCTGGTGGCAGCGTTGGTTATGACCACAAAGGAATGGGGATTACAGCTCGTGGTGCGTGGGAGAGCGTTAAGCGTCACTTCCGCGAAATGGATATTGACTGCCAAACAACCGATTTTACTTGTTTAGCAGTCGGCGACATGGCAGGTGATGTATTTGGTAATGGCATGTTGCTATCAGAGCACACACGTTTAGTGTTTGCCTTTAACCATTTGCATATTTTCTTCGACCCAAACCCGGATGCAAAATCTTCGTACAAAGAGAGACAACGTTTATTCGAGAACCCATCTTTGACGTGGGACGATTATGACAAATCGTTAATCTCAAAAGGCGGTGGTGTTTTTTCACGCGCGTCTAAATCTATTTCTTTGACAGCAGAAATGAAGAAATGGTTAGGCACTCGTCAATCCACGATGACACCAAACGAATTAATTCGTAACGCGCTTAAGATGCCTGTCGATTTAATTTGGAATGGCGGTATCGGCACATACATCAAAGGCAGCAAAGAATCTCATACGGATTGTGGAGATCGCGCCAATGATGACTTACGTGTTAACGGCAAAGAAGTCAAAGCGAAGGTTGTTGGTGAAGGTGGAAATCTGGGTGTGACTCAATTAGGCCGCGTAGAATATGCGAGCCACGGGGGGCGCATTAATACAGATTTCATCGATAATGTTGGTGGGGTAGATTGCTCAGATAATGAAGTTAACATAAAGATTTTGTTAAATTCAGTAGTGAATTCTGGAGATTTAACCACAAAGCAGCGTAATAAACTGTTATATGACATGACCGATGATGTTGCAGAGTTAGTATTGCAAGATTGCTATCGTCAAACACAATCTATTTCGATTACAGACTTTAATGGTCCTGAATCATTAAAAGAACAAATTCGCTTTATTCATGGTTTAGAGCGCGAAGGGTATCTGAACCGTGAATTAGAGTTTATTCCAACGGATGATGAGTTATCTGAACGTCTAGCAATGGGAAGAGGACTAACTCGACCTGAATTGTCTGTGTTAATTGCTTACTCAAAAATGGTATTAAAGGAAAAGCTCAATATTCCAGAAATTACCAATAATAAATACCACCATCGCTTATTGGTTACGGCATTCCCGCAAGTGCTTCAAGATAAATTTGCCGCAAATATGGATGAGCACCCACTACGCGCTGAGATTATTGCGACAAAACTCGCCAATAATATGATCAACGATATGGGCTTAAATTATCT
This sequence comes from Alteromonas sp. a30, assembly GCF_026788005.1. Lineage (GTDB taxonomy): Bacteria > Pseudomonadota > Gammaproteobacteria > Enterobacterales > Alteromonadaceae > Paraneptunicella. Next base: position 109,649 of record NZ_JABEPE010000001.1, on the reverse strand, counting down.
GTTTAGAATGGAAGAAGAAACAGGTTCATCCATTGCAGAAATTGCTAATGCGTACAGTGTTGTAAAAGGGATCTACAACAAAAAAGGGCTGTGGCAAGGCATTGAAGCTTTGGATAACAAAGCGCCTTCCAGTGTTCAGTTAGATATGTTGGTATCGCTACGACGTACTTTGAGACGTGCATCGCGATGGTATCTACGACACGGTAAGAAAGGCGAAGATATTCAAAGCTGTATCGACTTCTACACTCCTGCGTTTGATGACCTAGATAAGAATTTACAAGCGTACCTAGTGCCAGAAGAATACGAACAAATGGAAGCAAAGGTACGTGAGCTAACTAATAAAAATGTGCCACAAGACATTGCTTATCAGGTTTCTAGCTTGAGTAATCTATTCCCAACATTAGATTTAGCGCAAATGGCAGAGACCGAGTCGCGTGACATTGCCTTGATCTCACGTTTGTACTTCTTGCTAGGTTCAAAGCTGGAATTGCATTGGTTCTTAGAACAAATCAACGCGCAATCGGTCGCTAATCATTGGCAAGCAATGGCAAGAGCCGCTTATCGTGAAGAGCTCGATTGGCAGCAACGCTCATTAACCAGCGTGATCCTAAACCGAGACAAGAAGGGTGAAGATGCGGATGAAATCCTCGATAAATGGATTGAAGAGCAGCAACATTTACTAGGGCGCTGGTATCACATGATGGCAGAGTTCAAAACAAGCAAAACTCACGAATTTGCGAAATTCTCCGTTGCGCTTAGGGAACTGATGTTGTTAAGCTTAAATTGTGGGTAAAAGCTCTAAAACGATTCGATAATGCACTCATTTAACACAAAATCAGTGTGATTTGAGTGCGACATAATTGCTCAATTTAGCAAACAAATGCTAAAGCTAAAAAATAGAAGTTAACCAAAGCCTGGCGTCAGCCGGGCTTTTTTGCAACAGGTAAAACGAGATGTATTCTTTGGCACAGTCCGCACTGTTTCAACTTGATGCTGAAATGAGCCACGACATGACTCTGTGGTTTTTAAAACATTCTCAGCATAATTTTTTAAAGTCTGCTTATGCGCAAACCATTCCCGCTAAGCCAACAACGGTGTTCGGTTTAACTTTTCAAAACCCTATCGGATTAGCCGCAGGATTAGACAAAAACGGAGAGTGCATAGATGCATTTGATGCCATGGGATTTGGCTTTGTTGAAATTGGAACGGTAACGCCAAAACCGCAGGCGGGTAACGATAAGCCACGTCTATTCCGTATTAAAGACGCTAAAGGCATTATCAACCGTATGGGCTTTAACAACAAAGGCGTGGACTACCTTATTGAACAAGTAAAAGCCTCTCGTTATCAAGGCATTTTGGGCATTAATATTGGTAAAAACAAAGTCACACCGGAAGAAAAAGCATTAGAAGATTATCTAATTTGTTTAGAAAAAGTTTATGCTCATGCCAGCTATGTCACAGTGAATATTTCCTCTCCAAATACCCCGGGACTGCGTAATTTACAATACGGTGAGGCCCTAGATAACTTGTTGTCGGGTTTGAAACAAGCACAAACTAAACTTGCGCAACAGCACGGAAAGTATGTGCCATTATTAGTGAAAATTGCCCCAGATTTAACCAATGAAGAAATTCAATCCATTGCTGATTCATTACGCAAGGCTGAAATTGATGGTGTAATTGCTACTAATACCACTTTATCCCGAGAAGGCGTAGAAGGCTTACATCATGGAAAAGAAGCTGGAGGATTGTCAGGTGCGCCTCTGCTAGAGAAAAGCTTGCAAGTCACGCAGACGCTTGCTTCAGCGCTTCAAGCAGAGTTGCCTATTGTTTCTGTTGGGGGAATCGATTCAGCGGAGGCGGCACAAGCGCGTTTAGATGCAGGAGCAAGTTTGGTTCAAGTTTACTCAGCACTTATTTATCAAGGACCGCAATTAATCCAACGCATTGCAACAGGACTTAAATAAATGATTAGAACACCACAAATGGACTGGCATTGGTGTTTTAACACAGCACAGGATAAGTTGGTGTTAGCAGATGATGCCGATACCGTCTTAACCAGCGCTTACTCGAGCAAGCAACTTATTGTCAAACCCGGCTTCAACGAAGCATTTAATTTGGCACAATCTGAGGCATATCATGAGCTAGCTGACATCGTGAGTCAGTGCGTTAAAAATGTGCCTGAGCCAGTATTGTTTCAAATTGTGGTTCATGCCATAGCGGCGAACACGTTTCACAAGTCTGTTGCCAACAAAAGTTGGTTGTTTATACCCGCAGACGCCGCGCTGCATACTACGCCACTTGTATTCTTGCACTCACAAACGGATAGAGGTTTGGCGTTAGTGCTCGAAAAAAGCGCCGGCTTTGCCACGCTGTTATTGTTATCGGCTGCGTTAGCCGTGCCTGAACAAAAGTCATTTGCGCGCTATCATGTTATAAAAACCAACATAAATACCTTAAATTCGGCGGTCGGCGATGACCTTATTACCTATTTGTAACCTGATGAGGTTACGAAAAAAGCATCGACAGTGCTTCAAGGGCTTGCGTATAATGCCGCTCCGCTTATCAATCGAAGAATTATGTACCGTTTTCTAATCACAACCTCAAAAGGGTTGGAACAATTATTACAGCAAGAAATTCAACACCTTTTACCTGAAATCGAGACCCGTAATCGTCCGGGGCAGGTCGTGTTTGAAGCCGAACTCGCCGACGCTTATCGTTTGTGTTTGTGGTCACGTTTAGCAAACCGCGTGTTACTGCAATTGCGCAGTGGTAAAGGGGAGACTGGGGATGAACTTTATGATTTAGCGAATAAAGTCAATTGGTCTTCACATTTCTCTGCTGATCAAAGCTTTAGTATTGATTTTGTTGGCACCAGCCGGGCAATTAACAATACTCAGTTCGGCGCAATGAAAATCAAAGATGCGATCGTCGATCATTTTAAAGACCTGTTCGACACGCGTCCTAATGTTGAAAAACAATTTCCCGATTTAAAATTTCATGGTCGTTTGAATAAAGAAGGCTTTGGCATTTATTTAGACTTATCTGGTGGCAGTTTGCATCAGCGCCGTTACCGCGAGCGAGCGGGACGAGCCCCCATTAAAGAAAACTTAGCGTTTGCAGTGCTAATGCGTAGTGGATGGGTGGACGCTATTCGAAATGGTGATGAGTCTAGTGCAGAGATTCCTGTATTTGATCCAATGTGTGGTTCAGGTACGATTTTGATTGAGGCCGCGCAATACGCAGCCAAAATTGCACCGGGTCTACATCGTCATCAGTGGGGTTTTTCTCATTGGAAAGGCCATGACATTCCACTTTGGTTTTCATTACTAGATGAAGCAAAAGTGGGGCAAATCACACCATCTATGCGTTTTTTAGGAACGGATATTGACGCACATGTCATCGAAATTGCTAAAGATAATGCCAATATTGCCGACGTTGGCGACTTTATTCAATTTGAGGTGGCAGATGCAACTCAACAACCTAATACCTTCGAAAAAGCGGGTTATATTGTCAGTAACGTGCCTTATGGGGAGCGTTTAGGTGAGCTAACAGAGCTGTTGCCGATGTTTAAAAGCTGGGGGGGACACTTAAAACAAGCCTTCCCAGAATGGCATTTATCCTTGCTCACCAGTGACAGAGATATGTTACGCCAATTACGACTGATGGCGGGCAAGGAATATCAATTCATCAACGGCAATATTGAATGTCAGTTGGTGAATTTCCATTTGGACGAAAAAAATTGTCATATTGCAGACAAAGAGCAAGATAACCATTCCGACTTCGCCAATCGATTACGTAAAAATATCAGCAAATTGAAAAAGTGGCTAAAAACGGCCAATACGGATTGTTATCGCGTTTATGATGCTGACTTGCCCGAATATAACGTAGCCATTGATGTTTATGGTGATTGGGTGGTTGTGCAGGAATATGCCGCCCCTAAAAACATTCCTAAGCATAAAACTATCAGCCGCCTTCAGGATATCTTGATTGCCATTCCAGATATTATGCAAATTGAGCCGAGTCAGCTTGTTTTGAAAACGCGACAAGTGCAAAAGGGCAAAGCACAATATCAAAAGCTTGATAAGTCTTCAGATGAACTGATTGTGCATGAAAATGGCGCCAAGTTTGCGGTGAATTTGCACGATTATCTTGATACTGGCTTGTTCCTCGACCATCGTGATGTACGCCAAAAGGTTCGTCAAATGAGCAAGGACAAGCGTGTATTGAATTTGTTCGCATACACAGGGTCAGTCTCAGTGTTTGCTGCTTTGGGCGGAGCTAAATCCGTAACCACGGTGGATATGTCTAATACGTATTTAAATTGGGCGAAGCGTAATTTGGCGTTAAACGGGATTAAAGGCGCTTATCAGTATCCGCTTGTACGAAAAGATTGTCTTACATGGATCCGAGAGTGTGAGCAGCAATTTGACTTAATTTTTGTTGACCCTCCTTCGTTTTCAAATTCCAAGAATATGCAAGGTTCATGGGATGTACAACGCGATCATGCTGGCTTTTTACGCTTAGTTCGTATGCGTTTGGCGCCGGGCGGCACAATCATTTTCTCTAATAATTTGCGTCAATTTAAGTTAGATCCAGATCTCCAAGATTCACTTGGCTTGCGGATTACCGATATCAGTGCAGAAAGCATTCCGTTTGACTTTAAACGTAACCAAAAAATCCATCATTGCTGGGTAATGCAAGATGACGCTTAAATTAACTTTATTTTCCGGCTCTGAGTGCAGTTTATGCGATATGGCTAAAGCCATGCTTGATGAACAGGCTGGCGACTTTGATGTCACGAGCATCGATGTAAAAGCACAGCGGGAATATTTTCATGAATATGGCGCGCGTATTCCGGTAGTTAAACGCGAAGACAACCTGAACGAATTGCCTTGGCCGTTCGACGCGAATCAGCTAACTGAATTCTTAAAATGACACGATTATTGCAGTTAAAAGAAGCCAACTTATCTTACGGTATCCAATTATTGGATAAAGCCGACTTGTTGGTAAATAAAGGAGAGCGCCTATGTTTAGTGGGGCGCAATGGTACGGGCAAGTCGACGTTACTTAAAGTGATTGCTGGCGATGTTCAGTTAGATGACGGTATGCGCATAGTCGATAACGGCGTACGGATTTCCACTTTGCCGCAAGACCCACCCATTACCAGCGAAATTTCGGTTTTCGATTATGTATCGCAAGGTTTAGCCGAAGTGGGGGATTTACTTAAAGAATATCATCATCTCACGCTTTCCATTGCCGAAGAGCAAACCGACAAAGCCTACAATCGTTTGGAGCAAATCCAAAAACAATTGGACTTATTAGATGGTTGGCAATTAGAACAGCGTATTCAACAAGTGTTAACGCAATTACAGTTACCAGAAGATCAGATGTTATCTGAGCTATCCGGCGGTTGGCGCAGAAAAGCAGCGCTGGCTAAAGCGCTTGTTGTGAACCCAGATATTTTATTGTTGGACGAGCCGACCAACCACCTTGATGTCAGTATGATCGAATGGCTTGAAAAGCAACTGATGGACTTCAACGGCGCCATGGTTTTCGTAAGCCACGATAGGGCGTTTATCCGCAGAGTTGCTACGCGCATCGTTGATTTAGACCGCGGACAGTTAGTGAGTTATCCGGGAAACTACGCCGAATATCTTGAGAAAAAAGCGAAAGATTTAGAAGTTGAAGAGCAGCAAAATAAGTTGTTCGATAAAAAGCTGAGCCAAGAAGAAACGTGGATCCGACAAGGTATTAAGGCGCGCCGTACCCGTAACGAAGGCAGGGTAAGAGCGCTTCATAAACTAAGAAACGAATATTCTCAGCGCCGAGAAAAACTCGGAACCTCAAAAGTCACTCTGCAAGAAGGTAGTCAATCGGGTAAAGTTGTCTTTGATGTTCAAGATTTAGCCTACAGCATTGAAGATCAATGTATTGTTACGGGGCTAACTACAACCATTATGCGTGGCGATCGTATTGCATTAATTGGTCCTAACGGCAGTGGTAAAACCACTTTGATCCGCTTGTTGCTTGGTGATTTGCCACCAGACGAAGGTAATGTGAAGCAAGGAACCAATCTTGAACTAGCTTACTTTGATCAACATCGTGAGCAGCTTGATCCTGAAAAATCGGTGATTGATGTGGTCGCCGACGGTAAGCGTGAAATTGATGTTAATGGACGCAGCCGTCATGTCATTAGCTATCTACAAGACTTTCTATTTACCCCAGATCGCGCCAACTCGCCGGTAAAAGCCTTATCAGGTGGTGAAAAAAACCGACTTCTTTTAGCTAAGTTGCTATCCAAGCCAAGTAACTTGCTGATTATGGATGAACCTACCAACGACTTAGACGTTGAAACATTGGAAATGCTGGAAGATACGCTGGCTGAATATCCCGGCACGTTAATATTGGTGAGCCACGATAGGGAATTTGTCGATAACGTCGTTACCCATAGCTTGTTTTTTGAAGGCAATGGCATCGTCCGGGATTTTGTTGGTGGCTATCAAGATATTAATGCGTGGTATGAGCAGCGCAGAAAAAAACAGGCCGAGGCCGAAACTAAAACCAAGAAGCAGAGTCCAAAGGCTGACACTTCATCCGGTAGCAAGAAAAAGCTATCATACAAACTTCAGTTGGAACTGGAATCACTTCCCGCCAAAATTGAAGAGCTAGAAGAAAAAGTAGAAGAATTCCAACAAGTCGTGAATGCGCCAGATTTTTTCAAGCAGGACCCAAACGAGTCCAATCAAGCGTTACAAAATTTATCGGATTTACAAACAGAATTAGAACAAGCTTATGCCCGCTGGGATGAGCTAGAAAGCATGAAATAGGAAAGAACAAACAACATGAGACAGGTTAAGTTAGCGTTGGTGGCAGCAAGTCTGTCAGTTATTTTCAGCCAAGCGGCGCAAGCGGCAGTGTACGAAGTAGTAGAGCTGCCAATGCAGGACATATCCCTCAGAGGTTTTTCATCAAGTATCAATGATGCTGGTGACGTAAGCGTAGTGGCAACCGGTGTGTTTAATCCGCCGATTGATTTAAGTTTACTGGATTTTGAAAGCGAAACCTTAGTGAACAATTTAACTGACATTGAAAGCGCCAGACAAGGCAACTTTAATGCTGTTGATTTAACGTTTATTGCGGCATTTATTGATGGTCAATCCAGCAGTATTAGCCAGCAGTTGGCGAGTTCACAAAGTTATGTAGTTCCGGCCGGAGCAACTTCTCCTGAAGAAGTTACATTCATTCAAGGCTTTGATGAAATCGACCCAGATTTCAGTGCTTACTCCCGTAGTACAGATACGCGTATTCGTTTACTTAGTAATGCCGGTATTGCGGTAGGTTCAAGTGAAGGTAAATTTGAAAAAGTGCCTTATACCAACGAATCTGACACCGACATTACTTATGTTGCTCAGTCACACGGTTTGCGTGCTTTTGTGAATATGAACGGAGTAAATTACGGTATCGCCCCAGAAACTGATGCTATAGGTGCGGTAACAGAAGGTTTTTCCATTAACGATAATTTGTTAGTGGCAGGTTATGAAACCGTGGAACCAACCAGTGCACGTATAAATGCATCAGCCAATTGTTTAGATGATGAAGAGCGTGGTGATATTCCGGTAGAAATTTGTCAGCAACAAATTATCAATGCAGGCTTTTTAACCGGCTTTCAACTGCGTGGTGCGTTGTGGCAGCTTAATGATCAAGGGGAAGTCGTTGATCGTAAAATACTTGGCTTACACATCACTCCAGCAGAAGATGATACACGTATTCATATCAGTCGAGCGCTAGCGGTAAACAATGCGGGTATTGCAGTGGGTGAAGCAACGAACTTTTTTCAAGAAGACGAAGATTTACCACGAACTTTTGCCGCCGTCTTTCGTGACGACGAAGTGATTGGTTTCACCGATCACGAAGAATACTTCAACAGTATTGCGATTGACATTAACAATAACAACATCGCTGTTGGTCAAGCTAGTCGTCGTATTAGCGGTATTACTCGCACTAAGTTTTTCGTTTACGATGTTGATGCTGACTCGGTTGTGTATCCCGAAGACTTTTTCCCAACTTCGGCTAGTGTTGCCCGTGATATTAACGATAACAACCTTGTTGTGGGTGAGGGAGAGGTGGACTCCTCGATTAATGTAACTCGTCGTGATCACGGTTTTTTATACGATATTGATAATGCGACATTCCAAAACCTTAACGATTTAACATCGTGTGACTCACCTTATACCATTGTTCAAGCCAACAGCATTAATAATAGTAATCAAATTGCAGCGACAGCGATCATTCATCGTCAAGCCTACAATATTAAAGGTGAGCCGGCAGTAGATGAAAACGATGAGCCAATTTTGGATGATGCTATTGTTTCGGTTTTATTGAACCCTATTGAAGGCGGTACAATCGATGAGTGTGTTGATGAACCTGATCTTCCTGATAATCAGGAAAGAAGCAGTGGTAGCCTTAGTTGGGGAGCTTTGCTTATTGCGGGCTTGATTGGCTTCGGGCGTAGACGCTTTTACAAAGGGTAAGTTAATAGATATTTCAACATTCCAGAAACCCGAATAAGTATCTTTGAGGTTTCTGGAATGATAGCTTTCTTCAATGTTAAAAATCAGTTCATTGTAACTGGTGAATTAGGTTTTACCGAATCCTAAACTCCTATCCTCCATGGCGGCTCTCCAACCTCCTAACCAATGGGATCTTGCTTCTACAGCTTGAAAGGGACAATTTTCTTTAGAGCGACCAATGATTCCTGCTTGATACCCTTTAGCGTGGGCGCGGGATAGTTTGTCTCTTTTTTGTCTTTTCATTTTCACCTCTACTTATTTGAAGATGTGGAACCACAAATGCTGTGGCTACATAACTAGAAATAGGGGATGCATCCAAACTTTTCAATGCTTTTTTCCAAAAGAGACTATTGACATTTTATAACCAGATAAAAGCGAACGATTTTTACGGTTACATTTTTTTTTCATATTTATGACGATTTTTATCACTACTACGTATAAAGAGTTAATTATGCGGGGTAAGAAATGGTTTCGAAGTCAGTATCAACAAAGTTAGGCGACTGAAGCATTGTTAAAATTTAAGTTTTCGAACCACTTTTAGTGTAGACCAGTTTCACTAATACACCGAATTTGTAACAGGTAAAAGCGAATTAAAAATAGGAAATCACACTTTTAAGTACACAAAGCGTAATAAAAGTTACATATCGTTGAGCTAAGGTGTTAGCTGGATTGTGTAAAGTGCCTTGTCGTGGGTACAGCAAGGCACTTTAGCTAACAAGTGTACTCTAAAATGAGCTGGTATCTTGGAACAGTCCTACTTTGAGGTTATCTGCCTGATAAATTGGGCGACCATCCACTTCTACCACCCCGTCACCAATTCCCATGAATAACTTACGTTTAATAACGCGTTTCATCGTGATTTTGTAGGTGACTTTTTTAGCGGTTGGTAATATTTGCCCAGTAAATTTTACTTCTCCTACACCGAGAGCTCGGCCTTTACCGGGACCTTTGTTCCAGCCAAGGAAAAAACCGACAAGTTGCCACATCGCATCAAGCCCCAAGCAGCCTGGCATAACAGGGTCTCCTGGAAAATGGCAGTCAAAGAACCATAAATCAGGAGTAATATCGAGCTCAGCTTCAATGTAGCCTTTACCGTGTTCACCACCGTCATTTGTAATTTGCACGATGCGGTCCATCATTAGCATATTAGGGGCGGGAAGTTGACTGTTTCCGGGTCCGAAAAGCTCTCCTTGACTACAGGACAACAATTCTTCTTTTGAATAACTATTTTTTGGTTCAAACATAGAGAGATAATCAGTTTTAAAGCTACAAAGGTATAATTTAGCGAACACTTGTAAGCTAAACAACTCTGAACAGTAAATTTTTTATAGATCAGGCAAACTCGCCCAAAACAATGTCCGGTATACTGACGTTAAGATATTCTAATAAGAGAAAATAGTTGAGTGGGTCAACGATGAACCAGAAAACCAATGTAAATGCGGATAAGCAAAAACGTTATCGGGAAAGACAGAAGGCGAAAGGTCATAAACAGGTAAGAGGGTACGTCGATCAGCAAGCGCTTGAATGCTACCAAAATATCCAAGAAGTGACTTCGTGGACCGATAGTGAAATTTTAAGTAACGCGCTTAAAATTACCTATGCAGCATACAAATGCGGCCAAATAAAACTTCTTAATTCATGGTTAAAAGAAAATATGCAACCCATAAAAGGACAAGATGAATGAGCATTCCACTTCAAAAACACGTTAAAAATACAAGCCGTATTGCTTTTGGATGCATGGGCCTTGGAGGAAGTTGGGATAAGAACACACTAACAAAATCTCAATTGAGAGAGGCTCATGATGCGGTGAATACAGCATTAGAGTCAGGCATCCGCTTTTTTGATCACGCTGATATTTATTGCCATGGAAAATCGGAAAGCGTTTTTGGCGAGATCTTAATGTCGATGCCGAATGTGCGTGAACAAATAGTGATTCAGAGCAAATGCGGTATTCGGTTAGAAGAGGGGAGTTTAGTCGGGCAATACGATGCTTCTGCAGATTGGATACAAACTTCAGTAGAAGCTTCACTGAAAAGGCTCAAAACAGATTACTTAGACATCTTATTAATACATCGACCAGATCCACTTATGCAAGTGGAAGAAGTGGCTGATGTTTTTAATAGGTTACATAACGAGGGAAAAGTGAAGCATTTTGGTGTTTCTAATATGCATGTGCACCAAATTAAGTATTTACAGTACTACTGTGATGTTCCACTAATTGTAAACCAACTAGAGATGAGTTTGTTTAAATATGGTTGGGTTGAAGAAACACTACACGCTGGAAATGCACCATTAAATACGACTCATTGGTCAGGCGGTCAGTTAGAGCACTGCGCCATGAACGATATTCAAATTCAAGCCTGGGGTAGTTTAGCGCAAGGGCTGTTTTCGGGACGCGATATTTCAAGTGAAAGCTTGGCTGTACAGAATACTGCGGCTTTGGTGGCTGAGCTTGCTGCGGAATATCAAACCACAAAAGAAGCAATTGTGCTTGGTTGGTTAATGCGTCATCCCGCAAATGTACAACCTGTCATTGGAACGATTCAACCTGAACGAATTAAAGCTTGCACAGAAGCTAATAGCGTGCTGTTAAGTCGAAATCATTGGTATAAATTATTGGTTACAGCACGAGGACAAGCCCTGCCTTAGGGAATATTAGCTTTCGTTTATGTGAAAGTTTTAGCTATTCAAATATGATTAATTTTTATTTTATTCGTTGTTTTTTTACGCCTTAAAAAAGTAATAATATGTAATTATAGCTTTACTCTTTTAGGTTGTGCTTAGTTAATTAGGGGGTATCTATATATCCATTTTGTGTATAAATACCCTTCTCAATCCTCCTGCATGCCTCATTTTTTCTAGACTTAAACGAAAATAACCATATTGAGTTAAAAGTGTCTCATAATATTTTTTTAATTAAGGTGAAATAAATCTTTAATAAGCACTTGAAAATGAAGTCCATTTGGTTCTTAATCGAAAGGGTCGGTAAAAAATTGAAGCCGACTAATTCAGAATAGTAACGGTTTAGCTGTTTCCAAAGGTCGTTACTTAAAGATAATTACAAGAAACTTGTACTAAAAAATAAAACAAGAGAAGTATTTATGAAGATTACTAAAAACAACGTGTTCGTAGGATTAGGTGTTTCTGCCTTAACTTTAGTTGCAACTAGTGTAATGGCTGCAACGCCTCAAAAAGTCGTAGGCGGTTTCGATTCAAAACCAACTCTCGTTTCTTCTTCTGTAAAAGATAAAGAAAAAACGGGTCGCTATATCATCACTTTTAAAGAAGATGCGATCTTCACTAATGGTCAAGGCCGTAATGCTACTGGCGTAGCAATGGTTAAAGATGGCGTTTTGAACGCTAAAGCTGCTGAAGCTGCTATTGCTGCTGTTGGCGGTAAATACATTTCTTCTATTGAAAAGCAACGTATGTCTGTTGCTAACTTAACTAAGAAGCAATACAACGACCTTCTTAATAACCGTAATGTTGAATCGGTTTCTGACGATCCACGCCGTTACTTGTTAGCTCAAAGCACACCATATGGTATTCCAATGGTTCAAGCTAACCAGTTAAGTCAGTCCAACACAACTGCTCGTGAAGTATGTATCATCGATACGGGTTACACACTTGGTCACGCAGATTTACCAAGCGCGTCTGGTCAAGCTAACAACTCTCAAGTGGGTTCTTGGAGCAACGACGGTAACGGTCACGGTACTCACGTAGCGGGTACCGTTGCTGCACTAGATAACAACACAGGTGTTGTTGGTGTATTCCCTGGTGTTGACCTTCACATCGTTAAAATCTTTAACGACCAAGGTAACTGGACAAGCGCGTCTAACATCATCAACGCTATTCAACAGTGTAAAGATGCCGGTGCTGACGTCGTTAGCATGTCTTTAGGTGGTTCTGGTTCTTCTTCTGCAGAAGCTAGCTCACTTCAAGGCTTTGTAAACGACGGTATGATGCTTATCGCAGCAGCGGGTAACTCTGGTAACAGTTCTTTCTCTTACCCTGCTTCTTACGATGCGGTAATGTCTGTTGCAGCAGTTGATTCTTCTTCAAACGTTGCATCTTTCTCGCAATATAACAGCCAAGTTGAAATTGCAGGTCCTGGTGTAGCTGTAAACTCTACTTGGAACAACGGTGGCTACAACAGCATCAGCGGTACGTCTATGGCGACTCCGCACGTTTCTGGTGTTGCAGCGCTAGTTTGGTCTTATCACCAGTCTTGTTCTAACCAGCAAATCCGTGCTGCGTTAAACGCAACTGCACAAGATCGCGGTGCTTCTGGTCGTGATAACTTCTATGGTCACGGTATCGTTAAAGCGCTTGACGCCGTTAACTACTTAAACCAATACGGTTGTGCTGGCGGCGGTGACGGCGGTAACAACGGTGGCGGTAATGGCGGCGGTGTTGAGCCAGTATCTGGTCAGTTGTCAGGTCTTTCTGGTAGTCGTTCAGCATGGGATCGTTACACTTGGGATATTCCAGCAGGCGTAGCGACTATGAGCGTTTCTATCTCTGGTGGTTCAGGTGATGCTGACCTTTACTTAAGATATGGTGCACAGCCAACAACGTCTACTTACGATTGCCGTCCTTATCGTTCAGGTAACAACGAGACATGTACTTTCAACAATCCGTCTTCAGGTACTTGGCACGTTGGTATCCGCGCTTACTCTACGTATAGCGGCGTAACAATGAACTACAGCTACCAATAAGCTGAACATTTATCATCGATAAATTATCGATGATAAAATGACATTAAAGCCCGCGTTATGCGGGCTTTTTCTTTGCTTATCTTACTGCGTTAAATGAATTCAAAGCTGCAACCGCAAGCACTCAACAACGAATTCAATAATGCGCTTTTCACTAGGTTTGGTTTTCGTTGTTTTGCAGAGAGTAAATGCAAGATTAATAGAGCCACCTACAAAGCATGCATCCGATGCGCTATCAAACATAAAAAAGCCAAGCTATGTAAACTCGGCTTTTATCTACAGCTTTTTAAGTGGTGCTATTAACGTATCTAAATGGCTCGTTAACTATTGGATGCTTTGTTGATACCACTGTGCAATTAGCTGCCTTTCTGTTTCTGTCATGTTGGTTTTATTTAAAAAGGGCATGTCTTTAGTAACAGACACTCGATTCATAATTTTCGGCGCCCATTGCTGAATTTCGGCCCAAGAATCTAATTTCACACCTAAAGGTGCCACTTTAAATACATCATCCGTCGGTTGAGCGGAATGGCAGGTGACACAATGCTGCTCGATAAGCTGCTGGATTTGTTGCTGTGTGATTGCTTTTGTAGAAACGGATGCGTCTGCATTTGTTGAGGTTGAAGGCCATGATACCCAAAGGGCAATGCACAAAAAGCCGATAAAACCTGTGACAAGTATCAGCGGTTGCTTTGTGCCTTGATGTTTTAGGTTGAAATAATGGCGTACCCAAGCCAAAACCACGCTCATTAATACCAAAACTAACCAGTTTTGTGGATGTTGATAGGTCATGGGGTAATGATTGCTGATCATAATGAATAGCAAGGGTAGGGTAAGGTAATTGTTATGAACAGAGCGTAGTTTTGCCCCAGCACCCCATGCCGGATCAATGTCTTGCTTATTCGCTACCGCTGCCACCATCTTTCTTTGACCGGGCATGATATTTAAAAATACGTTTCCCGCCATAATCGAGCCAATCAGCGCGCCAACGTGAATATAGGCGCCTCTTGCACTGAATAGGTTGGTAGCTAACCATGCTGCAAAAGTCAGAAACGCCACCAAAAATATTGCAAATAGGATGGCAGATTTTGCTAACGGGCTTCTACAAGCGGCTTCATAAATAGCGATGCCACCAAAAATATAAACCACACCGTAAATGACCGCCTGAGTCGGGGTCAATGGCATCACGTTAGGATCTATAAGGTAGGCTGAAGCGCCTAAATAATAAACAAGTGACAGTAATAGCATGCCACTGAGCCATGTGGAATAAGCCTCCCATTTGAACCAATGTAAGGGTTCTGGCATGGTTTCAGGTCCATATTGATACTTGGCAATTTCGTAAAACCCACCGCCATGAACTGCCCACAAGTCACCTTTTATACCTTTTTCCAATTTCCACTTTGGAGGTGTTTTTAAGTTGTTATCCAACCAAATAAAGTAAAAAGACGCGCCAATCCACGCAACGCCAACAACAACATGAAACCATCTTGCTGCTAAGGTAAACCAATCAAGCCAAGGCATAGTTACACTCCTGAATTTGTACCTTGATAAACAGGCTTGCCTGCTATCCAAGTGCCTGCAATTGTGCGCTCATCACTCAACATGCTCAGCGCAAATAAGGTGTCGTCTGGCGTGTTTGTGCGCGACGACATTCTTAAATCTGATAATTCATTGAATTTGGGATCTAACAAGGTGAAATCAGCGTGGCTACCCACATTTAAATTACCGATGGAATCATCTAACGATAAGGCGTGAGCGGAGCCTTGTGTCATCATGTATAAGCCTTTAAATGGGTGTAGTTTAATGTGCTGCAACTGACACACTTTGTAGGCTTCACCTTGAGTACGTAGCATACTGAAACTATCACCTGCGCCTACATCCGACGCCAGTGTAACAGGCACCTTATATTGCTCCGCTTTGGCGATCTCGAACAGGCCACTGCCAAGAAACAGGTTAGAGCGAGGACAAAAAGCAATAATCGATTGCAGTTCACCTAAACGCTCCCATGTATGATCTTCTAAGTGAATACAGTGACCAAACACGGTTCTTTCATTGACCAAACCAAATTGCTCGTAAACGTGCAAATAGTCGATACATTCAGGATAAAGGCTTTTCACCCATTCAATTTCATCTTTGTTTTCGCTTAAGTGCGTTTGAATAAACACGTCGCTATGATCTTGCACAATTCGCCCAAGGCGTTGCAGTTGCTCTGTGGTGCTAGTAGGAGCAAAACGTGGGGTAATAGCGTATTTTAACCGGCCTTTGTTGTGCCATTTATCAATGAGCGCGCGGGTTTCATTTTCCGCCGTTTCAGCAGTATCTTGCAACCAGTCGGGACAATGTCTATCCATGCAGGTTTTGCCGGTGATCATTAACATGTTGTGGGTATCGGCTTTTTCAAACAAAGCTTCTGCTGAGCATGCATGTACCGTTGAATAGGCAAGGGCAGTTGTGGTGCCGTTGCTCCACAACTGATTCATAAATTTACTCGCAATGAAGCGGGAATATTCGACGTTTTCGAATTTTCTTTCTGTTGGAAAAGTATAGTTTTCCAGCCACTCAAGTAGTTGCTCGCCATAGCTAGCAATCATTTCGGTTTGCGGAAAATGCAAGTGAGTGTCGATAAAACCCGGAACTAATAGCTTGCCCGAGGCATCTATAACCTCGATGCCATGAAAGTGCGGCAGAATATCCTGTTCATGGCCTAACGCTTTGATTTTGTCACTTTCTACCACCATGACGCCATTTTCAAAATACTGATATTCAGTTTCTGGATTCGTGGTGGCATTGGGAAAATGTAAAATATTGGCTTTAATTGCAAAAAGGTTTGCCATATTAACTCCCTCGGTAACTACTAAAGCCAAACGGTGAAATCAGTAAAGGGACGTGGTAATGACCGCCGTCTTCAAGCATTTCAAAGTGAATGTCGACAAACGGATAAAAAGACTTTCCGTGATGTGTTTGCAGGTACTCAGCGGTTTCAAAACGTAAGCAGTACACGCCCGCGCTGAAGTTGATGTCGCCCCAATTTTTACAGCGACCATCGTTGTCAGTTTTAGCGGTCACACGGTCGCCTGCTGGGGTGGTTAAGGTGATCACCATATTATGTGCTGGCGAACCAAGTGTGGTGTCGAGTACGTGGCTAGAAAGGGTGATCATAGGTTTTTCTCCAGTCGTAAAAGCGTAATTTGAATTTGCTGCTGTGCAGCAATACGCAATTCTTCTTCGCGTGAGTGATGAATGCGTTCTTCTAATGCCTCTAGCATGATTTGAGCACTTAACCCGGTGGCACAAATAATAAAAATAAAGCCATTTTTGTTTAAATACGCATGATTTAATTCGCTAAGTCGTTGAAGCACACTGTCATCGGCTTCACTTGCGCCTTTTTGTTCATGGGAGGCCATTGCTTGCGTATGCGCAAATTTCGCTTTTAACGAAGCCACATCACCAATCATGGGATGAGCTTCAAAGGCTTCAAGAAAATCTGTTTCTTCTAGCGTATTCCAAATACTTACAGCGGCTTTTTTTATCGATTCCAGTGACGTGAAAGGGCGTTGTTGAGTCATTTGCTTGCGCCATTTTGTGGCGGCACAGCATTGCCCAAACCATGCGTCAGCTTCTTGCTCTGGCAGTGTGTTAAGAGTGTCCAAGGTCATCATATGTTTTCTATGTGTTTTTTACGTTATGCATTGATTATTTGAGCAAATCTAATGCGTTTTTAGAGGCGTCCCATAACGCCTTTTGGGTCGATTTTTCTGCTAATGGTATTTGCTCATGTAATTTTCGGGTGAGCTGCGCCGCAATTGAAATGGCAACTTCAATCGGGCGTTTTCCCGGAATACTTAAATCACCTACAGGTGAAACAAGTTGTTGAATTTGTGTTGCGACTAACCCTCGTTGTGCTAAACGTTTTTTGAAACGTCTCGCTTTAGTATCGGAACCAATCATGCCCACAAAATCAAAACAATTGAGCTTTAAAGTTTGAAGCACAATGTCGAAATCCAGCTGATGATTGTGGGTCATTACCAATACCCAACTATGTTCTGGTAGGGTTTTTAGTTCGTAAGTGGGCTCTTCACTGTGAATACGGTTTACTGATGTTGGAACGGTCGCTGGGAACAATTCGCTGCGGGTGTCTATCCAATGAATTTGAATTGGTAACTGCGCTAGAATAGGCACCAGCGCTTTCGCCACATGTCCGGCCCCAAAAATGGCTAAATGTTGGCTGTGCTGAGTGATAACTTCGTATAAAACATGAACCGCGCCACCACAGCATTGCCCTAAGCCACTATCAAAAGGGTAATTCTCGATAATTTGTTGCGAACTACCCGCCAAAAGATGCGATCTGGCGTTACGCGTAACTAGGTGCTCTAAATGTCCACCGCCAATAGTATCGTGGGTTGTGGCGTCTGTAATCACCATTTTTGCGCCACTACTGCGAGGAGCCGAGCCAGAGGTGCTTAACACGGTTACAAGCACATAACTCTTGCCTGTTTGTTGGCAAAATTGTACAGCATCATGCCATGTGTTTGGGTGTTTCATTGGCTGGCCTCATTTTTGTCTTTTGAGTCCGTTTTTGATGCGATGCTTTGGATCGCTTTTAGCACGGCTTCCGGTGTGGCAGGTGGGTGTAAATCGGGATCAATTTGGTAATTACTCAGGCTGCTAATGGCATCTTTTATCGCGCTCCACACGCTAATAGCCAACATAAAAGGGGGTTCTCCAACGGCTTTGGAATGATAAATTGTGTCTTCTGGATTAGCTTGATCAAACAATTCAACGTTGAAGATTTTTGGTAAATCGCCAATGGCCGGAATTTTGTAGGTAGCGGGGTTTTGGCTGAGCAAACGGCCTTTTTCATCCCAGACTAATTCTTCTGTAGTGAGCCAGCCCATGCCTTGAATAAAACCACCTTCAATTTGCCCAATATCCAGTGATGGGTTAATGCTATTGCCGACATCGTGCAAAATATCGACGCGTTCTACCTTATATTCGCCAGTAAGGGTATCCAGTGTGACTTCCGATACCGCAGCGCCATTGGCAAAATAGAAAAATGGGCGGCCTTTCCCTGTGCTTCTGGCGTAATGGATTTTCGGTGTTTTGTAAAAGCCATTCGCAGAGAGTTGAATGCGATTAACGTAGGCGTCTTGGATCAATTTAGCGAATTCAAAGCTTAGTGCGCCTGCTATCACTTTTCCGTTCTCAAAAGTGACACTCTGTGCAGACACTTCGTATTTCTCTGAAATAAAGTCTGCGAGACGTTGCTTTAGCGTGATACACGCATTTTGCACGGCTTTGCCGTTTAAATCTGTGCCGCTCGATGCAGCGGTTGGCGACGTATTTGGGACCTTATCTGTGCGCGTGGCAGTTACTTCTATGTAATTTAGTGGCAAGCCGAATTCGTGGGCCGCTATTTGTTGAATTTTAGTATGCAAACCTTGGCCCATTTCCGTGCCGCCATGATTCACTTGCAAACTGCCATCGGTATAGATGTGTACGAGGGCGCCAGCTTGATTGAGCAATTGTGCAGTGAATGAAATACCAAATTTAACAGGTGTTAATGCTAAACCTTTTTTCACAAACGGATTGGTGTTGTTGAATACGGTGATCGCTTCACGGCGTGTCCAATAGTCGGACTTCTCTTCAAGTTGCTGCACCAGTTGTGGCAAACTAAAATGCTCTACTTCCATGCCGTAATGCGTTTGGTTACGCTGCTCATTGTAATAATTGCGTTTGCGAACGGTGAGCGGATCTTCACCAATAACGCGGGCGATACGATCGATGATGGCTTCACCCATGATCATTCCTTGTGGACCTCCAAACCCTCGAAACGCAGTGTGTGATACTTGGTTAGTTTGGCAGCGATGACCTTCAATGTAACAATCACCTAAATAGTAAGCGTTATCGCAGTGAAACATCGCTCTATCAACGATGGCATCTGATAAATCTGGCGAGTGCCCACAGTTGCCGTTAATGTGGATGTTGCTACCTTGTATCACGCCTTCTTTGTTGAAGCCGACTTGATAATGATTGCTAAAGGGATGGCGTTTGCCCGTTACTTGCATGTCTTGCGCGCGCGGTAAGCGCAGTTTAACCGCACATTGATTGCGTACGGCGAGCACGGAAGCTAAACAAGCCCATTGTGCGGCTTGTGTTTCTTTGCCACCAAAAGCGCCTCCCATTCTACGAATTTCAACGTTAACTTTGTGTAAGCGCCAATCTAGCACCTCCGCAATAAGTTTTTGCACTTCGCTTGGGTGCTGGGTTGAGCTGTACACAATTAAACTACTGTTATCGCTAGGAATGGCAAGTGCCGCTTGGCCTTCAAGGTACAAATGCTCTTGACCGCCAATAGTTAACGAACCTGATATTTGATGCTCACTATTTTGAATTGCTGTTTCATGATCGCCGCGAGACATGGTATGAACAGGGCGCACAAAAGTGTTTTCTGCGTGAGCATGTTCAACACTTAATATCGGCGTCTCTTCTTCCAACTCATAATGAGCAAGTAACGCGGCTTGTCGTGCTTCGCGCACTGAATTGGCCAGCACGGCAAACAGAGCTTGCCCGTGAAACCGTATTTCATGATCGGCAAGAATTGGATCGCCTTTAAATACGGGGCCGATGTCTGTGTGGCCGGGAATATCATTAATATCAATTACATCAATAACACCGGGCGCTTGGCGCACAGGATCTAGATTCAAGCGAGTAATTTTGCCTTTGGCGTGTTGTGTTAAACCGATGGCGGCGTATCGAGTGTTTTGTGGCTCAGGTAAGTCATCAATGTAAGATGCAGAGCCAGTAACATGCTGAATGGCACTTTCATGAGCCACACTGAGCTTATCTTTAGGAAGGTTTTGGTCAGTGCGGTTTTGGGTTTCGGATACCGATTTGGGCGTGATTAATTTGCGCATTAGTTTACCCTCACGACGACTGATTGTGTTGCGATTTGATGTGTTTCCAGCCAGAAACGATGCCATAAGTTGCTTAACAGGGTTTGGCGGTATTCAGCGCTGGCTCGGACATCGGTAATAGGAGCAAAGGCGTTGCCTAATATGTGCTGACCTTTTTTCAGTGTTTCCTGACTTGACCACTCCAGATTATGAAGGGCAATGCCGAGCTTATTTAAACTCATCGGTGTGGCTGCGACACCGCCGAATCCAACATTCACTTGCTGTACTTTGCCATTGTTTAACAGTACAGAAAAAACAGCACATACAGTTGAAATATCATCTTCAAAACGTTTGCTCACTTTGTAAGCGCGAAGTAGGGTGTTGGGCTGGCGATAAGGTATTTCGATGCTGTCAATCCATTCATCGTCGTGCATTTGTGTTTGTCGGTAGCCAGTGAAAAAGCCTACTGCGGGCAAACTTCGTTGCTGAGTGCCGTTATCCACTACAATGCGGGCGTTTAGTGCGATTAAAAGCGGTGGCGTGTCGCCAATGGGGGAAGCGTTGGCAATATTACCGCCCATTGTGCCTTGATTACGTACCGGCATGGAACCTAACCGCTGAATCAATTCTTCGGTTTCGGGGAAATGTTTCACTAGCAAGGGTAATAGCATTTGGTAAGTTACGCCTGCGCCAATCACTAAGCCTGTATCTGTTTCTTCAAGGCGATTTAATTCTTTTACGCGTCCTAAATAAATCACGCTATCGAAATCTTTATATTGTTGTGTGGATTCAAGAGCGATGTCGGTGCCGCCAGCAACTAATCTGGCTTTGGGATAATCTTGTTTAGCTTGTTGTAATGCTTGCTTGGACTCAGGAATGCAAATGCCAGTGACTTCCGCGCCATTTTCAATTGTCGCTAAATTATGAATAGTTTGTTTAGCGTTATTAGCAAATTTATCTGGTTGATATTGCTGGCAGGCGTCCAGCGCAGCGTCCAAAATAGGGCGATAACCGGTGCAGCGACATAAGTTGCCAGAAAGGGCATGTTCAACGGTTTCGCGGTTGATGCATTTCGCATTTTTATTATGTTGGGCTTGATAAAGCGCAAACATCGACATCACAAATCCGGGAGTACAAAATCCACATTGAGAAGCATGATGATCCACCATAGCTTGTTGCACTGGATGTAAGTTTTTCCCATTGGCTAAATGCTCAATAGTGATAAGCTGTTTGCCGTGAAGCGCCGCAACTAGCGTAATACAGCTATTAATGCTTTTATATTCGAGCTGCTGGGTGTTTGTGTTCAATTCTGCTAAAACAACAGTGCAAGCGCCACAATCACCAGAGGCACAACCTTCTTTGGTGCCCGTTAAGCGTGCATGTTCCCGCAGATACTCAAGGACGGTTAAATTAGGACGAACATCACTCAAACTTATTAATGAGTCGTTTAGCAAGAAATTAATCATAGGGATGGACGCTTCTTTATTAGGTGATAATTTTAAAACTTGACCAACTGGTCAATATATTTATATTTACGCTTATAAGCAAGTCAATCACCGGATATTTTCTGATATAGGTGAGTCTCTGCCAGAGTTCTGGTTACAATAACTAAAATAACTTTTGAATCTAGGTAAAAATAATAAAATGAGTGGTTCAGAAATAAGAACAGCGAATTGTGAAAAAATCCTTCAATCAGCAACAAAAATGTTCGCAAAAGTTGGGTTTGCTGGCACACGGGTACAAAGTATTGCCGATGATTGTGGATTGCCAAAAGCCAATGTTTTGTATTATTTCAAAAGTAAAAAAGACCTCTATCATGCGGTATTAGATCAAATTTTAACCTTGTGGAATTCGGTTTTTGATAAAGCAGAAATTGACGATGATCCTGCTGAAGTATTAAGCGAATATATTCGCGAAAAGATGCAGTTGTCGCTTGAAAGACCAGAGGCTTCACGCGTTTTCGCCTTGGAAATTATTAGTGGGGCGCAAAATATTGATGCCTACTTAGAAAACGAGTTAGCGGAATGGTTTGCGTCGCGTTTAGCGGTAATTCAATCGTGGATTGACCAAGGCAAAATGCAGCCGATCAACCCCAAATTTTTGCTATTTCATATTTGGGCTTCAACTCAGCACTATGCAGACTTTAGCGCTCAAATTGCTCGTTTGAATCGTGGTGAGTTGAAAGGCGAAGAATATGAAGATGCAACGGAATATTTAGTTCGCAGTATTTTAGCAGGATGCGGGCTTAAGCCATCAGAATAATAACACTGCGACGAGTTCCCATTACAATGAGCGCTTCTTTTAGGTATGAATATGCAAAATGATTATCCCAGAGATCTGATTGGTTACGGAAAAACACCTCCTCACGCAAATTGGCCAAATAAAGCCAAAATTGCCATTAATTTTGTTTTGAATTACGAAGAAGGTGGCGAAAATTGTGTGTTGCATGGTGACAGTCACTCAGAGATTTTTCTATCAGAAATTATTGGCGCACAGGCTTATCCAGATAGGCATTTAAGCATGGAGTCGATTTATGAATATGGCTCTCGGGCGGGGTTTTGGCGCTTACATCGGTTGTTCGAAAAGTATCAATTACCAGTAACGGTGTTCGGTGTGACTATGGCGATGCAACGTCACCCAGAAGCAGTAACAGCGATGCGAGAAGCGAAGTGGGAAATTGCCAGTCATGCAATGCGTTGGATCCATTTCCAAGATATGGACGAAGCAAAAGAACGCGACATGATTGAAGCCAGTATTCAGCTTCATGAGTCTTTAACTGGGAGCAAGCCAGCAGGGTGGTACACGGGAAGAACCAGCCCAAACACCCTAAAACTGATCGCAGAGCGTGATGACATACTATATTGCGCCGATTCTTACGCCGACGATTTGCCTTACTACGATTGTCACTATAGCAAGCCATTATTGATGGTGCCTTACACGCTGGATAGTAACGATATGCGCTTTGCCACGATGCAAGGCTTTAATACGAGCGAACACTTCTTCACGTATTTAAAAGATGCGTTTGATGTGCTTTACGAAGAGGGTGAAACTCACCCGAAAATGCTATCGATTGGTTTGCATAATCGATTAATTGGGCGCCCGGGTAGAATTGCGGGGCTTAAACGCTTTATTGAATATATACAACAACACGATAAAGTGTGGGTGTGTACACGAGAGCAGATAGCTCAACATTGGTTGCAGACGCATCCGTTTACAGGCTAACAAAGTCGTTAACGGTTTTCTTCGGCAAAACGCTCAATAAAACGAGCTAAAACGTGCAGGCTTGCCTCAACATCACCCACTTGAATGGCTTCATCTGGGTGATGGCTAATCCCTTCTTTACAACGAACAAATAACATTGCCATTGGGCATAAATTGGCTAATTCCATAGCATCATGCCCTGCGCCTGAAAATAAGGTCAGTGGTTGAGTTCCTGTGTCCGCAACTGCGCTTTCTAACATAGATTTAAGTGCAGGGTCACAGGCGACCGCAGATGCGGAATGAGTTTGTTTCCACTCGAGCTCAACCTGATATTCATTTGCTAAAACCGCGAGTTGCGATTCAATTTCTGCTAATGCTTCATCGCGAAGTGCATCGTACTCAGAACGAATATCCAAGGAAAATTGGGTTCGGGAAGGGATGACGTTAACTGCATTGGGCTTGTTTTCCAAATAACCAACGGTAGCAACGACTCCGTGTTTTTTCGCAATATCGTTAATAGCAACAGCCATATGAGCAAAGGCGACCACTGCATCCTGCCTCAAATGCATGGGCACTGTGCCTGCGTGACCAGCTTTGCCTTTTAGGCTGATAATGGCACGTTTCGCTCCTGCGATGGATGAAACGATACCAACTGGCAGGTTTTCTTTTTCTAAAACAGGCCCTTGTTCAATGTGGATTTCAACAAAGGCCAATAAATTTGAAGACTTGCGACTCGCTTGCTGAATTTTGGTGTAATCCAAACCAAATTCCGCCATGGCTTGAGATAGATTTACCCCGTTTGCATCTTGTAATAGCAGCCAGTTGTCGTCCCAATTGCCCGAAATCGCGCGGCTGCCAATTAACGTGATGCCAAATCGCGTACCTTCTTCGTCACCGAAACCAACAATTTCGATATGAAAAGGTAAAGCTTGGTTGGTTTGATTTAAGTATTTTACTAACGCAATAGGGGTGAGTACGCCCAAAATGCCATCGTATTTACCGCCGTTCGGCACCGTATCTAAATGACTTCCGAACAGTAAAGTGGGGGCATCAGGAGTGCTGCACTCGAAACGACCATATTGGTTTCCTGCTTCATCTTGCCATGTTTGCATGCCAGCGGCTTCCATCCAAAAAGCGGTTTGAGCATTGGCTTGTTGGTGTTCTTTGGTCAAAAAACGCCTATCCATCATGCCTTCCGCTTGGCTAAATTGTGCCAGCGTTTCACATTGATCAAACACTTCTTGAGCCAAGTCAGCAAAGTCAGTCATGCACAAATCTCTTTAAAATATAGATGGTTACAGGAAAAGTTGAGAGAGCATTCTCAGCCCAGTTATAAACAGCAAGATGGCGAAAATACGCTTTAGCATATCGCTATTTAACCGACTTGCCAATTTTGCACCCTGTGGGGCAAAGAAAACCGTGAGAGGCACAATGCAGGCAATTGCTAAAAAGTTAACTAAACCATAAGTACCTTGAGGAGCATCCGGGGGCGTATTACCCAAAAATAACAAAGTAATTGCCCCGGGGAGCGCAACGGATAAGCCAATCGCAGCGGCAGTGCCAACGGCCCGTTGCGCGCTATAGTTACAGGCCGTTAATACTGGAATTGAAATGGTGCCGCCACCGATGCCAACCATTGATGCTAAAAATCCAACAAATGTGGCAATAATGCGTTGAATGCCTGCACTTGGAAGCCCTTCGCGAATAACCGATTGTTTGCGTTTAAACAGCATGCTTAAGGAGGAGTAGACGGCTAAAATACCAAACAGTAAGGTAAACCAAATGCCAGAAATCGTGGTAATCATCCAACTACCGAGCAACACGCCCAGTGTAACGGCGGGCGCCCAGCGCCAAAATAAGTTGAAATCCACATTACCTCTTTGGTGATGTGAACGAATTGAGCTTAATGACGTAGGGACAATGGTGGCGAGTGAGGTAGCCGTAGCAATGACCATTGCACTATCAGGCGAAACCCCCATGTGCTGAAATATAAAGAACAAAACCGGTACGATTATAATTCCGCCGCCGACGCCAAGTAACCCTGCTAAAATACCTGCGAATGTGCCGGCTGCCACTAAGGCAAGTACAATAGGAACTAAATCGTTGATCATGTTAGATGCTCAAGTAGGTGCTAAAAAATAAGATGTGAATTTTTCCTTACGGATTATTCCACAGTCTGCAACAAAAGCGCAAAAACCATGGTTAATATTCGTTATAAGTAAATGAAAATAGTGGCGTAAGTTTAGTTTTAATTGATTTCGCTTAAGGTACAATCTAGCTTTTTCAAATCCCATCCAGACAAACCTTTATTTATGCAAAAGATGCAAAAAAAGAACATTGTTGTGCTTACTGGCGCAGGTATTTCCGCTGAGTCTGGCCTTGGGACCTTCCGAGACAACAACGGACTGTGGGAAAAGCATCGAGTAGAAGATGTTGCCACACCAGAAGCCTTTGAGCGCAATCCTGAGTTGGTGTATCGCTTCTATAACGAAAGGCGCAAACAGCTTTTTTCTGACATTGAGCCTAATCCTGCTCATTATGCATTGGCTAAGCTCGAACAGGCTTTAGGCGAGCGCTTTTTACTGGTGACACAAAATGTCGATAATTTGCATGAGCGAGCGGGATCCAAACGAATTTTACATATGCACGGTGAATTACTCAGTGCGTTTTGTTGTTATTCGGAAAAACGATTTGTGCTGACGGGAGATATTGATGTGAATTCACGCTGTGAATGTTGTACGCCGGCGCAGCCAGTTAGGCCCGATATTGTTTGGTTTGGGGAGATGCCGTATCACATGGAAAGCATATCTAAAGCGTTGCAGCAAGCAGATGTGTTTATTTCAATTGGCACTTCCGGCAATGTTTATCCCGCTGCGGGGTTTGTGCGTGAAGCTAACTTTTATGGTGCGCAAACAATTGAATTAAACCTCGAACCCAGTGAAAACGGAACGGATTTTCAAGCAGCTGAATACGGTAAAGCAGGGGAGGTTGTCCCTCGCTTTGTTGATAACTTAATAGCAGAACTTAATTAATTTTTTAAACAGTTACCAAGAGTTAAAGAGAAATATGTCCGCATTTCAACAGTATTGGGTCGAGTTTTTAACAATTGCCACGGTGCATTTATTCGCAGTAGCGAGCCCCGGCCCCGACTTCGCTGTGGTGTTGAAACACAGTATTAGTTTTGGGCGTAGAGCTGCGATCATTACCAGTATTGGCATTGGCGTTGCTATTTTGGTTCACGTTGCGTATTCACTATTAGGAATTGGGATTTTGATTCAAACCACGCCTTGGTTATTTGCTGCATTTAGTTACTTGGCCGCCGCTTATCTTGTTTATCTCGGCTATGGAGCGGTGCGGAGTCAACCGGCTTCAGTAGAAGAAAATCTCTCGCCGGAAAAAGCAGTAGAAAATTATATCTCTGACAAAAAAGCATTTTGGGTTGGCTTTTTGACTAATGGGCTAAACCCTAAAGCGACGCTATTTTTCTTGAGTTTATTCGCCGTCATTATTTCAACGCAAACACCGAATTCAGTGCGTTTGGCCTATGGCTTGTATTTGGCATTGGCTACAGGTGTTTGGTTCTGCTTTCTATCGTACTTTTTAAGTTCGAAAAAAGTACGTCAATTTATTCAGAAGCAAAGCCATTGGTTCGATCGGGTAATGGGAGTGATTTTGATACTGCTGGCTATTAAGCTAGTAACATCCGGTGTGCAATAAAAAACGTATTTAAAAAGGCCCATCCGTTAGGATGGGCAAGCGGGAACGTCATTAATTGACGAGAAGAACATTAAAAGAAAGGGAGAGAATCGTATTGAGTGAGTCGTGGCTTAGCGCTCGACGTCTACTTCACCTACGCCAACCTCAATATCAATTTTGTAGTCACCTGAGCCATGCCATTCTACGCCGCCACTGACCATGCCACGTTCTTGCGTTGCGCCTTTAAAACCATCTAAATCAACGTCGCCTACGCCAGATTCAAGTTCAATGGAAGTGTAATTGTTGTGTTCAAGTTCAACGTCGACTTCACCAACGCCTACTTCTACATCAATATCTGCAAGTTGACCTTTTAGGTTGACCTCACCGACACCAACCTCTAATTCCAAGTTGGTATTTTCAGGCATGTAAACGGTCCATTTCTGAATAAGTTTTTCGTTGTTTATTTCTAAATAAAGATTGTTGTTTGAATTGCGATGTTTAATTTCAGCATTTTCCAGATTGACTTTTTCATCGTCGTCGCCAAACCAAATATCGCTTTCATTTCGGACTTCAACGCGGACCTGAATGTTATTGGCATCGTGAGTTTCTAAAATCACTTGACCAACCGGTACATCTAAGTGCAGTGTGCCTTTGCTTGGAATGGAAAAGGTATCGTTTAAAGTGGTGGTATTACCTGCTAAAACCGAAGCGCTGATGAATGCAGAAACGCCGATAAGACTTGTGACCAATTTATTCATATGTATTCTCCTGATAAAGTATCGGCAATTAAAAATGAAAGTTGTCCGATAACACATGTTTCTCTTATTTTGTTATTGATTGGCAATTACAATGCCACCTTTTAACTTATTGAAATATAAAGAAAATAAATTCAATCTTGGTCGGTTGATAGTTTTTTTATGTAATTGTCGACCACTATCTAACAAGAATCACAACTTATTGGTTATATTCACTAACTCGTAAGTTGGTGTTTTCACATGTTACTCACTCACAAGTATAAAATTGGCAACTGAGTAGCGATTATTTTCGTATTTCAGGATAATAGTCGCCAGATTGTCCCAAAAGGTTTAAATAGACGTGGAAGATAATAGATATACGATTGGTGGAAGTTTGGAGTCAGCCTTGAAAGGTGAGTTTACATTTTCTGCGGAGTCGGTTTTAAAAGAAGGTTGGGAAATTACTAAGAATGGCAAGTCAGTTCTGTTGCTCGGTGTTTTGCTTATTTTTTGGATAACAGCGGGATTCTCCTTATTTTTATATCAATTTACAGAGTTTGGTAAGAACCCAGAGGGTGAAACGGCATTTTTAAATCAATTCTTGATGGAAGCATCTTTAACAGTATTGTTGGCGCCATTTTTTGCCGCACTCGAAATGACAGGCATAAGTAACAGTATTCGCGCTATTTCAAGGCCATCTTTTATTTTTCATTTCGTTCCTAAAACATTGATTTTAAGCGTGGCTTCTCTTTTGGTTGGATTTGTTGTGCAAATCGGTTTTGCTTTTCTGATTTTACCCGGCATCTATTTACTGATGGCAAGCTCTTTTACGATTCCTTTGATTCTTGATAAAGGCTTTACGCCGGTTCGGGCACTTGTCACCTCGATTAGCGTTGTGAATAGGCGTTTGTTAGAATTCATGAAAGTCTTTGGTTTTTTTGCGCTTTTAGGCGTAATTTGTGCTATGACTTTTGGTATTGCGTTAATTTGGACGCTACCATTTTATTACAATGTCAAAGGTGTGTTGTACCGAGATATTTTTGGCGTTCAAGTTAAAGTGCTGCCAAACAATAATGAAAAGTTAAAGTCAGATAATATATTCCATGCATAAATCTATCAGGACAAGATTATGGGTTGGTGCAATTACGTTTATCGCGATAGTTGCTTTTTTCTACCCATTTGTTATTCCACCCAAAGTAAAGTTCATTCCAAATGAAGTGCGCTTTTCTCCTTCCTCGCCCGTGCCTGATTTTAGTCAGTATGAGCGTGTGACGGACAAGAAAAAAGCGTTTTTCAATTATTTAAAGCCAGAAGTAGAGCGTCAAAATCAGTGGATTTTGATCTTAAGAAGCAAAATTATTTTATTGCAAGAACGGGTTAGTAGTGGGGCGCCTGTGAGCGCGTCGGAGCTAAACAAATTAAAGCAGGTATGTGATAACTATAACGTAAAATGTGCAACCTTGAATGATGCCGTTTTCGACGAGCTATTGCGTAAGGTCGACATTATTCCGGTAGAGCTAGTATTGGTGCAAGCCGCGAATGAATCGGCGTGGGGAACCTCACGGTTTGCCCGGCAAGGATATAACTTTTTCGGATTGTGGTGCTTTAGAAAAGGCTGTGGTTTTGTGCCTCGCCGACGAGATGAAGATAGCGCTCATGAGGTTGCCCGCTTTGGCAGTCTATCCGAAGGTGTGCGCAAGTATCTGCGTAATTTGAATCGTCATCCTGCCTATGAAGAATTGCGTGTTATCCGTAGTGTTTTACGAAACAATCAACAAACAATTACCGCTAGTGCCTTAATTGAAGGCTTGCTGAGTTACTCTGAACGAGGTCAGGCGTATATTGAAGAATTACACGCTATGATTCGCGTTAATAGGAAATACATGTAGTGTTAAAAAAATGCCTTCTTACCTTGGGAGCTACAATGCTCCCATTTTCATTTGTGCAAGCTGAAACAGCATCCAATTTACTCAATCTTGAATACAAAACCTTTTACAGTCATTTACGCAAAATCGATATAGAGGATACGCCCGGGTTACAGTTTGCTTTTGGTTTCGTGAATACAGAAAGCAAAGTTCCCTGTGTGATGAAAAATGTCACGATTCACACGCCTAAAATCGATATTCCTGTTGCCTTAGATGCCCTAAATCGCTTCAGTTTACCAAAAGAGCGTGCGCTCAAATTAGCGGATGCTGAAGTGAATGTTCAATTTCAAAACGCCGGTTTTGAAGCGTGTCAGCTTTCTGTGCTCCTAGAAGCGAACCCCCGTTGGTTAGCAGAGCTGCCGTTACAAACCTCCGCTATTCCCGGTGTGGAGTTGAGTGAACAAGAAAAGAGTAAGTTGAATATTGTTGAGCCGAAAGAGCCGCCGCTGGCGAAAACACACATTAGTGCAGAGCGTCTAGCGAAGTTGAATACACAGTTTCAGCAGTTTTTTGAATCGATGGGGGGCGGGCTATTTGGCTTTATGATGCCAGAAACGCTAGGTTTAAAGCTTTATCTGAAACCTGATTATCAGGCCAGCCAACTTCTGCAAGAAGGGTTAGCGGGAATGAATCAAGAGGGGGAGTTAATCAAGTTGGATACGGACTGGATTAACCAGAATCAACAAGCGCTTCCTCTAGCGGCAATCTCACATATTACTGCATGGGTTGAAAATTAGGCGATTCTTAATCGCCCATAACACTACAAAGTGGTTTAAACATGCGTCACATCAATGATGAGAGAGTCATCAATATTGGTTGACGAGACTTGCTCATCAGTAAACTCATATTCTGCTTTAGGTGTGCTTCTATCTATTGGTAAATTCTGAAAGTCGAAAAGGCTAGTGTCCGCAAGCTGACTGGGACTAACGTTTTGCAACGATTTAAAGATGTTTTCCACGCGTCCCGGCGATTGCTTGTCCCATTGGGTTAGCATCGCTTTAATGCTCTGGCGTTGCAGGTTTTCTTGTGAGCCACATAAATTGCACGGAATAATGGGATATTCACGCACTTCGGCAAAGCGAATTAAGTCTTTTTCTCGGCAATAAGCGAGTGGGCGAATGACCACATTACGCATATCATCTGAACGCAGCTTAGGCGGCATTGCTTTCATCTTAGAGCCGTGAAACATGTTTAAAAATAACGTTTCTACGATGTCATCCATGTGATGTCCAAGCGCGATTTTATTCGCACCTATTTTCTCCGCAAAAGAATATAGCGTGCCTCTACGTAAACGAGAGCATAGGCCGCAAGTGGTTTTCCCTTCGGGAACTTTTGCTTTAACAACAGAGTAGGTGTCTTTATCGATGATGTAGTAGGGGATATCTAGTGATTCAAAATATTCTGGCAGAATATGCTCAGGGAAGCCCGGCTGTTTTTGGTCAAGGTTTACGGCAATGACTTCAAACGAAACCGGCGCAGACTTTTGCAGGCTCAACAAAATATCCAGCATGGCGAAAGAGTCTTTACCGCCGCTAATAGCCGCCATCACTACATCACCTTCTTCGATCATATTAAAGTCGGCGATAGCTTTACCGACTTTTCCACGCAGGCGTTTTTGTAGTTTGTTTTCGTTGTATTTTACTTTCTGTATCACCGACATGAACTTAACAGCCGTTGTCTCTTAAGGAAATTGGCGCGCATTATACTTGATGTTGTTGGGCATTCAAAAGAGAGTTTCTTGGGCGTTCTTTTTGGGGATTGCATAGCGGAAAAGCGCGTAAGCGAAAGTACAATTTTCTGACGTTTATCGTTGAGTTAACCCGTTGACTTATGAGAAAAATCAAAATGATACTTAGAAAATGAGAAAGCTTAAGAAAGCGCTCTTTTTTTATGACTAACGTTTTGTATTACATCAACTATTTCACTTTTCTTTCTTTGGTTAAATCTCGCAACACGCCTAAATGTAGGGTATAAAGTCTACCGTTAAAGCTGCATAAAAAAGGAACCAAGCCATGCCCGATATACTGTTTGCTCTGATCAATGCCATCGAAGATGGGAATATTTGGCTTATGCTCACATTGGGTATTTTATTGGTGCTGTTTAAAGCAAAAAGTATCGTTACCTTTTGGGATGAAAGGCGGCGAATTAAGCTGAGTCATTTAAAAGAGGCGTTGCAGTGTGAATGTATTAAGGGGTTAACGCGAAGGCATCTTGAGCGAGAATTAGAGTCAGAGTATTACCGTTTAGCAACGGGATTCAAAGCTGAACCACAATTACGAGACGCGATTACCCGAGCTCATGAGCGATTTGAAGGTGAGTTAAAGTTCGACCATTTTCGCAGAGCCAGTAGTTGCCTGCGGCTTGTTAATGGACGTTTGGCTGTTAACATCTCGCCGATGGATAGATTTTTGGGTTTTGGTAGCTTCATTCTTGGTGTTTTGTTCTATTTAACAGGCTTTGCCATTTTTATGGTTGGTATTGCTGATGTTTCCGATAATTTTGTGGAAGGGGCAAGGTTGTTGTTGGAAGGAGGATTATGGTTTGTATTGGGCGTAATTTGCTTTATCGAAACCTTGAAATTTCGTTCTACTGTATTGATTGAAAAAGAGCTTTCAAAGCAAGACAAAGGCGACTCCAATTAAGCGAGCGATATAGCGCTTAATAGTGATAGAGGAACACAAAAAACAGGAGACAAGCTCCTGTTTTTTTACGTTGAATGGTCTGGTCTTAGAATCGATAATTCACTTCTACACCGTACATTCGTGGTAATCCTGGATTCGCAATCGGTGAGCCCACTGCCATTGCTTGACCACCGATGGCTAATAGATATTCCTCATCAAACAAATTACGTGCGTATACAGAAATTTCGTAATCGGCGTCTGCTGGGAAGTAGGTGATTCGCGCGTTGGCTATACCATAAGAGTCAATCTTATTATCTGCGGTTAAGCCAGTAACGTCTGCTGGGTTATAAGGTAAAATAGGCAATGTTGGCCCATCAATATCTTGTTGACGCTCACTGCTGTAGGCATAGTCAAAGTGCCAGCTAATATCACCGGAACCTGTTTCCATTAAATAGTCGAAAGCAACGTTATATTGCGTTTTGGGCATACCAGAAATAGGCTCGCCAACTCGGTCTTCCACGGTCAAACCTTGCGCCATTTCGTCAATTTCCCAAGGGAAGAACTCCCACTTGGTGTATTCCGTGTCTAAGTACGCGTAATTGACAGAAACTAATAAGTCTCTAGTCGCTTGCCATTTTAATTCAACTTCTGCGCCTTGGCCTTCAGCATCAACATTACGCAAATTATAGGTTGGAACAGAGCCTACAGGGCCGTCTAATTCATGATTTTGTAAGTCGGTGTAATCGTAGCTGTAAAGTGCCACATTCAAGCGTAATTGGTTTTCAAGCCAAGATGATTTCATACCAATTTCAATGTTTTCCACGGTTTCTTCGTCTACTGGCGGCGCTTCACCAAGAGTGTTGAATCCACCGGCCTTAAAGCCTTCTGAATAGCTGGCGTAGGTCATGAAGTCTCGCGTCCACTGATAATCAATAACAAAGCGGGGTGTTAACTTGTTCCATGTTGCGTTTTGCGTGACATCGGTAGGGACTGAGAAGGCGATACCGATTGGCACGTTATCGTAGCCTGCGAATGGGATCTCAATTTCGTTTTGATACTGTGTGAAAATATCGAATGTTTTTTCATCTCGCGTATAACGCAAGCCGAAGGTTAAATCGAGTTTGTCGGTAACAGAGTAGGTCATGTCACCGTAGGCTGCGTAACTTTCAATATCATTACTGTTAGCGGTAGTTTCAATGTGAGGTTTACCGTAATTGGCGGCAACAATTAAACCAAGCACTTGCTCGGGGGTGAATATTGTATCGTTAACGATGCCTGCCAATGTTGAGCTTGGAATGAACTGTTGATACAGCCCGGCCATCCCTAATCCCTGTTGAATATTGGGAATTAACGATGGATCAACACCGGCTGAGGTTAACGCGAAGCCATCAAAACTTTGTGTATTGAACTTGGCATCGGTTGTTTGGGCGATGTCTTCTTGGAAATAGGTTGCACCAACGGTCCACTTTACCTTTTCGCTACTTCCCGTTAGACGAAATTCTTGGCTAAATTGGTCCTGATCTTCATCAAGTACACTCACAAACCGAGCACGATCGAAGGCACTGCCATCATCTTCCATACCATTGTAACGTTCGAATTCGCGATAAGCGGTAATTGAGGTAAAAGTGATGTCGCCAAAATGCCAATTAAGTTCTGCAGAGACACCTTTTACATCGCGCGCTTCGTATACGTCATCACCGCCATCGGTGTGATATACGCCAAATGGATCGCCCGGGCCATAACCTGTGTTGAGTGTTGCTGCGGGACGAGAGTCTTGATTCAGACTTGAAACATCTGCACGTATTACCGCTTCAAAATTATCGTATTCTGCGAAAAATGCTGCTCTTGCTCCCCAGTCATGCTCGTTTCCAATGTCTTCTCGACCAAAGGTTTTGATATGACCGTCGCGGTTATTGTTGGTGTATGAGCCTCTAAAAGACCAATTATCGTTGATCGGCAGGTTTACCAACCCTTCTAGCTTCCGCTTTTTGTAATTTCCGAGCGTTACGCGAACATTGCCTTCAACATCATTAACGGGCGCTTTGGTGATGATATTCACTGCACCTGCTGCGGAGTTCCGTCCAAATAGAGTGCCTTGAGGCCCTTTTAGAACTTCAACACGCTCTACGTCATTGAAGTTGAGGTTAGATGTGCCACGGCGACCAATATAAACGCCATCAATATAGACTGCGACGGCTGGGTCTAGACCGATGCCAAAGTCATTCGTTGTGATACCGCGTACAGTCCAAGCGGTTTGTGTGGCTGTGGCATTGTTTGATTCAAAACCCGGTGTGTACAGACCTAAGTCATTGAGGTCACTTGCTCCGATTTTACGAATAGCGTCCTCGGAAAAAGCGGTAATAGCAATGGGGACTTCTTGTAGGTTTTCGCTACGCTTTTGTGCGGTAACGTTGATGACCTCAATTCCTCCTTCGGCTTCGGTTGTTTCCTGTTGCGCTACTGCACTATTGGTTAAGGTAAGGCCAGCTAAAGCTAACGCGATCCGTTTCATTTTAAAATTAGCGTGTTTACTGCGGTGATTCATTATGTGTCCAGATTATGAATAAAGGTGAATGATTTGGATTACTTAGTTGGTAGATAGTTACACTGCTGCGAGAAAAGAATCAACCCAATATGTTAATGAAATGAAAATTTTTGGTAAGTAAGCGTTTTCACGACAGGGATTCAGAGAAAAGTGTTTCAATTCAACGTAGTGAAGAGGTTTCTTATGAGAAACGGCTAACGTCGAAGATTAAAAAGAAGGCTTAAACTACGATGAAGAAGGATACAAAAAATTTGTCACCAGTAGAGAGTAAATGCAACTCTATGCCGTGAAGAAGCAAGCACTATAAGGCAAGTTGCACACAATCTCTACGGATGACTCTCTGTTGTTTGCTTATCTAATCGATAATAACAGGGGATTCAAACCCATCGGGCTTAAGCGCCAGTATATCGCAGTCAAGCATATCGATAACATGTTCTGCTGTATTACCAATGAGTGCCGCAGAAATGCCATGGCGGCCAATGGTGCCAATGATAACAAGTTCAGCGTCGATTTCTTTTGCAACGTTTGGAATCACATCTTCTGGCAGACCTTCTTTTACATGGCAGTTTTCAAGGGCAACTTGAAATTGCTGTGCGTGCTCCGTCATGCTTTTATTGTGATAATTTTTCACTGATTCGTTATAACCTTGAGGGTCGAATTCAGGAATTTCAATAGCAATATTGACTGGGGTGCCCGGGTAAGAGTTAACTAAGTGCACATTAGCTTGGAGTACATTTGCCATTTCATGGGCGACTTTTGTGACTTTATCGTTAAGCTGACGGTGTGCGTCATCTTCTGTACCCACATTTACCGCGGCTAACACTTGTCCGTTAATGGGCCAATCGTGTTCTTTCACTAATAAAACTGAGGTAGGCGCCTTACGCATAAGGTGCCAGTCTGTTGGTGTGAATATCACTGACTTAAGCGTGTCGTGCTTATGTGTGCCTTTTACAATAAGATCATAATTGCCTTGGATAGATTCAATAATGATGCTCTCATAAGGGCGATTATGCCAAACGACCTTGATGTCTATCTCGAGATTATTATCGCCCTTTTTCGCTGCAATAAGGTTAGTAACCCATTCCACTTTGTCATCAAGCAAAGCTTGTTTCATGGTTTCTCTTTCATCTAACGAAAGCATCGTTGTGAGATCATAAGAAAAATCATAAATACTCAAAAATGCCGTAATATTGCCGTTTGTTTTTTGAGCAAGCTCGATTGCACGATCAAGGGATTTTTGTTTCTGTACGGTGGGGTCAATTACCGCGAGGATCTTTTTGAAATCACTCATAAGTGTACCTTTTCCTACGCTAAGTCAAACATCTAACATTAGCTTAGGCTTTTTCTTAGGAAAAGGCTTGTTCAAGATCAAATATTTTTAGATTACCGTAGGTTACTGTAATGGCGTTGAACAGACATGACGCTTAGAGCCGATTCTAGCATCCAGTTTTGCGTGGTCTAAAATTTGAATTAACTTACCGCTTACCGATATCAGGCTTTCTTTTTGAAAGCGAGTTAGCAAGCGGCTTATGGTTTCTACGGTCAGACCCAAATAGTTACCGATTTCACCTCGAGTCATGGTCAAACGGAATTCGTTAGATGAAAAGCCTCTATCATGGAATCGGTTCGATAAGCTCTTAATAAAGTATGCGAGTCTTTCCTCTGCGGTGCGTTTGTTCAACAACATAAACATTTCTTGATCTTGATGGATTTCGTTACTCATCAACCGCATTATCTGTTGACGTAATTTAGGAAATTCGCCAGAAAGTTCATCAAGTGTTTGATATGGAATTTCACAGACCATTGAGGTTTCCAGTGCTTGGGCAAAGCTCTGATGAGATTGTTGAATTAATCCATCGAAGCCAATGATTTCACCGGGCAAATGGAAAGCCGTGATTTGTTCTTCACCATCTTGAGAAACGGTAAAGGTTTTAAATGAGCCAGAGCGAACCGCATACAATGCGTTAAGTGGAGCGCCAGCAGTGAAAAGGCGTTCATTTTTCTGAATTGGGCGCTTACGTTGAATTATGTCGTCTAATTTGTTTAGTTCCTGACTGTTCAGGTTAAAAGGCAGGCATAATTGACTGAAGCTGCAATTTTGACAATGAATTGAAAAATTGGTTTGTGATGTCATGCGGGATTCCTTCTAGAGCTCTGCCTTCACTATAAAATATTTGCGAGAGATTGGGAAATATTTAGAATACCAAACAACGCTAATATCAGGGCGATCAGTTGTTTTGTTCGAGGCTTTTTTAATAGATGAGTCACTTGTGTTGCCGAATAGGCGGCTAATATCATAGAGGGCAGTGTGCCTAACCCGAAAAAGAACATGCTTAATGCCCCGTTTGTTGCGTTGCCACTGGCCAAACTCCAAGTGAGAGAAGAGTAAACTAAACCACACGGAAGCCAACCCCAAATCAGCCCATAAGGAAGCGCATAAAGAGGGTGTTTAAAAGGCATAAAACGCTTTGAAAGAGGGCTAATTCTGCGCCACAATACGCCTCCAATTCGTTCTAATTGGCTTAAAATAGGCCACCAGTTCCCGATGTAAGCAGCCATTAGTAGTAAAAATAATCCACTGAGTAAATTGAGCCATGCAATTCCATCTTGGAGTTGATGTGACAAAATGCTACTTAAGGCCCCAGCGAGGCCACCAGCTATGCTGTAGCTAGTAATCCGGCCCAGGTTGTATGCAAAAATAAACGGTAGTTGCTGTTTCCCTTTGGGGATCGCGAGTGATAAGCCCGCAGTCACACCTCCACACATAGCGATACAGTGAACGCTGCCGGCGATGCCTATAAGAAAGGCAGATATAAAATCGGATGTCACGATGAAAATAACCTTTTCTTAGGGCTTATTCACTGTAGGGTGTTTATCTTCAACGTTTTTGTTCTTTGTTGTTGAATCTTTCACCTGTGCTTGGGCATCTTTAGGTGGGATATTTTCTTCATCAAAAAGAATGTTATAGCCTTGCCTTTCTAAGTCGTTAAATTGATCGCTTTTCACCGCCCAGAAAAACACGCCAATAGCAATAAGAATGATGATGATGGCTAATGGGATTAGCACATAGATAATGCTCATGAATGTTAAACCCCTGAAATTTTCGCTGGCTTTTTCTCTGTCGAAAGCAAGCGTGTTGAATTAAAGACCACAATGATGGAGCTTAATGACATACCAATAACCGCCATCCAAGGCGCCAGGACACCCGTCATGGCAAGTGGTAAAGCGCAAGAATTGTATCCTAATGCCCATAAAATATTGCTTCGAATCGTTACTTTAGTGCGTTTGGCAATACGAAAAAGTACATTTAATGTACTAATATTGTCACGCATCATAATGACATCCGCGGCATTTTTGGCTAAATCCGTGGCTTTGTTTACCGCAATCGAAACATCCGCTTGGGCTAGAACTGGTCCGTCGTTAATACCATCACCAATCATGAGCACACGCTTTCCTTGCTGCTGTAACTGCTCAATATAGGCCAGTTTATCTTTTGGTAAACAACGTGAACGCCAATGCTGAATACCGAGTTGCTTTGCTGTATCAGCCACGTTAATTTCGGCATCGCCGCTTAAAATAGTGGGGTTTAGATGAGCAACAGAGTTAACAAACTCTTTAGTTCCTGAAGCAATCGTATCTTTAACCGTGAAGCTAGCAATGTGCTTATTATCGCAGCTTAAGAGTACATTAAAAGAGCCGTTTTCTTCTTTAACACCAATGAAACTTGGAGAGCCAATCGCATAGTGGCGGCCCTTTATCATACCTTCAACGCCAGCGCCGGTGTGAACTTTAACCTGCTCCACATTTAACAGTGTGTTAGGTGGATTTTGGAACGCTGCGGCAATGGGGTGCTCAGAGTGGGCCTCTAGGCTAGCGGCAATGGCTTTAACACGCATTGCATCGTGTTCATTATCGGCAAAATCATGCAGTTGTATATCTGTTAAGCTGAACTTTCCTTCTGTTAGCGTGCCTGTTTTATCGAATATCACGGTATCAATATTGGGTAAGTTCTCTAAAAAATCCGCTGATTTTAGGATGATGTTAAATTCTTTTAGTTTCGCCATTGCTGCGGTTAATGCCGTTGGTGTGGCTAATCCCAAGGCGCAAGGGCAAGTCGCGACGAGCACTGCAACAGCATAGAGTAGTGCGTGTTCTGGCGACACTAGCGTCCAATATAGATAGGTGATTACCGCCAAAATTAAAACGGCATACACAAAGTATTTGGCGATATTATCAACAAGCACTGCGATACGTGGTTTTTGACTCAATGCAAGTTCTTGTAAACGGCTAATTTCTTGCACTACTGAATTCTGAAGACGTTTTTCTACGCGTAATTCCATCACGCTGCTTTGGTTAATCGTCCCACCTAACACGTTACTACCAACGTCTTTGGCAATATGGCGAAATTCACCTGTTAACATGGATTCATCTACATCACTGCTGCCTGAAACCACTTTGGCATCCACGGGAATGGTTTCCCCCGGTTTGACTCTTACTCTATCGCCGGGTTTGAGTGAGCGGGCAAGCGCTTCGACTTCCTGTCCTTCATGCAGTAGATGCGCGGTAACAGGGATATGTTTATTGGTGTTTGCGGCGATCGTAGCGGCTTTTTTACGACTTTGATGTTCCAAAAAGCGGCTTATGAGTAATAAGAAGATGAACATGCACACGGATTCAAAATAAACCGTTCCAGAATCTTGGATTGTGGCCCAGCAGCTTGAGCCGAAAATAATCATGATCGCGAGGCTAATGGGAACATCCATATTGACTTCTTTTAATGCCAACGCACTTAGTGCTCGAGAAAAAAACTCAGAGCCTGAATAAAACACCACAGGCGTTGTAAGCAACAAACTAACCCAATGAAAATAACTGCGAGTTTCTGTATCAATGTCGCCAAATACGCCGAAATAAAGGCCAAATGCCAACATCATGACTTGCATCGTTAGCAAGCCGGATAAACCTAATTTTTTAAGAAATCGTTTCGATTCGTTTTTGAAAACCTGCTCATGGCTGTCGGGCTGAAATGGCGAGGCGTCATAGCCAATGGTGGCAATACTAGAAAGTATATCGCTGAGTTTAGTGCGCTGATTATTCCATTCAACCGTTGCTCGGTTTGCCGCCACATCGACACCAATTCGGTTAACGCCTTCTACCTGTAAGCATTGTTTTTCGATGAGCCAAGCACAAGCTGCGCATTTTATGCCAGAGACGGTAAGTTGTATGGTACTTTTTTCGCCTTCATCTACGACGAGTTCGTCGCGTAATACGGGATTATCGTACAGCCGTAATTTTTCCAATAAGGCTTCGTCACCTTGGGCTTTTTCTGCTGGTTCACTTCGATAACGATAGTAATCCTCTAAACCATTTTCTACGACAGCTTGAGCTACCGCTTTGCAACCGGGACAACAAAATGATTGTTCTGCGCCTAATAGGGATAAATGAAAATGGGCTGACTCGGGAATGGGTTCGGCACAATGGAAGCAAGTCGTGTTCTTTGGCATTACGGTGTTAACTTAACTGGGCCAGAGTAGGGGAAAGCGAGCGTTTTCTGGATACGCCATTCTTTGTGATAAGGCCATAGAG
The DNA here is from genome assembly GCF_026788005.1 of Alteromonas sp. a30. Taxonomy (GTDB): domain Bacteria; phylum Pseudomonadota; class Gammaproteobacteria; order Enterobacterales; family Alteromonadaceae; genus Paraneptunicella. The sequence goes on along the minus strand of NZ_JABEPE010000001.1, from coordinate 69,169 downwards.
TAATTCGCCATTTACCCTTTAAAGCGGCAGGGATATTGGCTTTATAAAAGCCATCAGTTTCTTTTGTTAGTTGTAATGAAAAATCTTTATCCGAAAGTGTAGAGTGGAAAAACTCAAGGGTAAGCGCCGCTCCTTCTTCAGGCTCGCCAGATAGAAAGTGCAATGCAACCTCGGAATCCGTCACATTTAGCTCCGCGCTGATATTTAAATCTTTGGCTTTTTGATCGCGACTTAAATCAGCATTGATGAGCTTTCCTTCTTTGTAATAGTCATCTTTGACTAAGGAATCTTGCGTTTGTGTAGCAAGCGTTATGAGTATGGCACCTACAATAAGCGTGACCACTGGCACAGTGATTAAAAACCATGGCCAAAATTGTTTATACCAAGGTGGAGGAGTGTGGTTATTTATCATGATTTTGAGACTTAGAAAAAGCCCCGCCGAAGGCGAGGCTTATACATACAACAACTTATTTGTGAGAAAGGCTATAGATGTAAGCAGCAACAACGTGAACTTTGTTTTCGCCTAATCTGTCCTTGAATGATGGCATAACGCCGTTACGACCATTCATAACTGTTTCGGTAACAGACTCTTCAGTTGCACCGTACAACCAAATGTTGTCAGTTAGGTTAGGTGCGCCTAGCATTTGATTACCTTTACCATCAGAGCCATGACATGCTGAACAAGTTGCAAAGCGAGATTCACCCGCAGCTTTCAGGCCCGCATCAACTTCACGACCACTTAAGCTCAGTGTATAAGCAACAACTTCTTTTACACCTTGCTCACCAAAGCTCGCCCATGATGGCATTTGACCACTACGACCACCTAACAAGGTTTCCTTAATCTTCTCAGGTGTACCGCCGTACAACCAATCGTTGTCAGTCAGGTTAGGGAAACCAAGTTGACCACGTGCATCTGAACCATGGCACTGAGAACAGTTTTGTAAGAACAAACGCTGACCTACTTTCAATGCTTCTGGGTCGTTAATTAACTCTGGAATAGGACGGCTCGCGTACTCATCAAAGATAGGATCATACTTTTGTTTAGCATGTGCGATTTCACGGTCATACTGAACGATCTTACCTTCAGCCTTTGCTTTCGCTACCGCTGCGCGTGACTCTTCTAATGTTAAAACGCCTTGATTAGAACTCTTCCAACCTAGCATCCCTTCAAAGTTACCTAAGCCCGGATACAGTGCTAAATAGGCCAAGCCCCAAACGATACAAGCGTAGAATAAGTAGGTCCACCACTTCGGAAGGGGGTTGTTAATCTCAACGATACCATCAAATTCATGATGCATATCGTCACCTTCAGTAACACCAGTTTTGTTTTTTAAGCACCAGCGTAATAACAGGAAGCACCCCATTATTGTGCCTAAGCTAATGATGCTAATCCAAATGCTCCAAAAACTACTCATTTAACGATGACTCCCGTTATTTTGTTTTGTGGCTTGAGTGGGTTCATCATCGAAAACCAAATTAGCAGCTTCATCAAAGCCCTTTTTGGATTTCTTACTATATGCCCAAGCAACAATTCCAATAAAAAATACGAATACTAATACGGTGAAAATACTACCGATCATGCCGTAATCTATCATTTCAATGCCGTACCTAATGATTGCAAATAAGCGATAAGGGCTTGAATTTCCGTTTTGCCTTCAACCGCTTTCTTTGCGCCCGCAATATCTTCATCCGTGTATGGCACGCCTAAAGAACGGAAGGTTTCCAGCTTTTTAGCCGTTAATTCACCTGTTAGCGTGTTTTCAGCAAGCCAAGGATAGCCCGGCATATTAGACTCAGGAACCACAGAACGCGGGTCCATTAAGTGTGCAAAATGCCAATCATCACTATAACGACCACCTACACGGGCAAGGTCAGGACCAGTACGCTTAGAGCCCCAAAGGAAAGGTCTCTCCCATACCGATTCACCCGCAACCGAGTAGTGACCGTAACGCTCAGTTTCTGCGCGGAAAGGACGAACCATTTGGCTATGACACCCCACACAACCTTCACGGATGTAGATGTCTCGACCTTCCATTTGCAGTGCAGTGTATGGCTTTAAGCCTTTTACTGGCGTCATTGTATGTTGTTGAAACATAAGCGGAGCAATTTCAACCATTGCACCAAAACTGATAGCAATCAGAATAAAAATGGTAAGAAGACCAGTATTCTTTTCTACTAACTCATGAACATTTTTCATCAGGTCTTTTCCTTATGCCGGTTGAGGTTCTGCTTGCGCATTCTTTTCAGATTTAGGCGCAGAAACTGTCTTAAATACGTTGTAAGCCATGATCAACATGCCTACTACAATGAAACAGCCGCCTAAGAAGCGCATGAAGTAATAAGGCATTGATGCTTCAACGCTCTCAACAAAGCTATAAGTTAATGTGCCGTCATCATTAATTGCACGCCACATCAAACCTTGCATGATACCTGAGATCCACATTGCTACGATGTAAAGTACAACACCGATTGTGGTTAACCAGAAATGCACGTTGATCAAACGCGTACTGAACATCTTAGGTTGACCAAATAACACTGGGATTAAGTGATAAATTGAGCCGATTGATACCATTGCAACCCAGCCTAAAGCCCCTGAGTGTACGTGACCAATTGTCCAATCTGTATAGTGAGAAAGGGCGTTTACTGTCTTGATTGACATCATTGGACCTTCGAAGGTCGACATGCCGTAGAAAGACAAAGAAACGATAAGGAAACGTAAAATTGGGTCGGTACGTAATTTATGCCAAGCACCAGAAAGCGTCATGATACCGTTGATCATTCCCCCCCAAGAAGGCACAAATAGAATAATTGACATCACCATACCTAATGACTGAGTCCAATCTGGAAGTGCAGTGTAGTGAAGGTGGTGAGGGCCAGCCCAAATATAAAGAGAAATAAGTGCCCAGAAGTGAATAACCGATAAACGATAGGAATAAACAGGGCGTTCGGCTTGCTTAGGAACGAAGTAATACATCATACCCAAAAAGCCTGCCGTTAAGAAGAAACCGACGGCGTTGTGACCGTACCACCACTGCATTATCGCATCTACTGCCCCAGCATAGAGAGAGTAGGATTTGGTGAGCGAAACGGGAACGGCCATACTATTACCAATATGCAATACTGCAACGGTGATAATAAATGCACCGAAAAACCAATTGGCAACGTAGATATGTGAAACACGGCGAATCACTAACGTTCCAAAGAAGTTAATTAAGTATGCAATCCAAACAACGGCAATTAGGATGTCAATTGGCCATTCCAACTCTGCATATTCTTTAGAAGTTGTGTAACCAAGTGGCAACGAAATCGCAGCAGAAAGAATTACTGCTTGCCAACCCCAAAACGTGAAAGTAGCAAGCTTGTCACTAAACAACTTAGTTTGACAAGTACGTTGGACAACGTAGTAAGAGGTAGCAAATAACGCACATCCACCAAACGCGAAAATAACAGCGTTCGTGTGAAGTGGTCTTAGACGAGAATAGGTAAGCCAGGGTGTTTCGAAGTTTAACTCGGGCCAAATCAATTGGGCCGCAAGTAAAACACCGACAGACATTCCGACGATACCCCATATGACAGTCATGACTGCAAATTGTCTAACAACTTTGTAGTTGTAATTCGGGAGTGTGTGACTCATTTCACTCATTTTCGGAGTTCTTCCACTAGTTAATCAGTTCAATGCGGTTAATTATTTTAGTATCGGTTTTAAGCTTCTTTTCACAACCGCGTAACATTCTATTTAAATACGACTTACATACATCTTTAAAATGTCTACAAACTGCCTTGATAACAACTTAAAGATGATACAAGCATAGTTCGTAATGTGCCGATTTGTTAGCTAAAAATGCTGCAATTGCCGGAAGCTAAACGCGGCAGATAATACGGTTTTTGAAAAGAAATTAACAGTACCTTCGACTTTAAATTGATCTTGGTCAAGGTTACAAAGTAGCTTATACGCAGAAACTCAAAATAAAGGCTAAATTTGGTGCAACTGAAAGCGATTATCTCGGTAACATTACTGCTCTTATTGGTAGTTTTTTCTTATATTTTTTCCGATCAACTAGCGGGGTTTCAGTCGGGAAAATCTCATCAGGGGACAAAAGTGTGTTTAGATGGAGACGATTGTCAAACCTATGCCAAGCTGAAGGTAAAACTGGCACCTGATCCCGTGCTCGTTGAGGAGGAAATTCAGGCGATATTGTTTTTATCCAAAGGTTGGAAACTTGAACGAGGGTGGGTTGAAGGGGTGAATATGTATATGGGAAAAACCCCCCTTCTCATACAAGAAAGTCAGAGCCAGAAAAACCAATATCAAGCGGTTTTTTTCTTAGGAAGTTGCAGTGAACCCGATATGAACTGGCGTTTAACAACGCAATGGAAACACGAAAAAACACAGCAAAGCGTAACAGCATTCTACGATTTTTCCACGCATATTGATTAGCCTCAAAGGCGCTATTTCAGCGCCAGTCCCAATTCACCTGCTCAATACGACCATCCCAATGCTCAATTGTTAACCATACTTTGTCTGATGGATGGATGCTCTCAGAAGCCAATGCATGAACATGTTTCCCGTAGCGGCTGCCATGTAAAATACCTTCTGAAGCGCGCTGCATTTGGTTAAGTGGACGTGCTTTTTCGCCAATATTTAAATAAGCTTGGCGAATCTCATCAACATTGCCCTTCGTAAACGTCACCATAAAATCTTTAACGTAAACACCATCGTGTAAATAAGGCGGGTTGGCATCAAATGGCATGGCGCTGATTTCAAATTCGCCCACGGTTTTAGTGCCTAAGCTCGCAGGGAAACTTGGGGTAAGTGATTGATACAAAAATAAAACAGGCAATGCTAATAACATGCCATTGAGCAAATATTGGTATCTTTTCCAAACGCTTTTATTGGCATTTCTCATGATATTACCTCCTTGTTTTGTGTGGCTGGGCGTTTTGCTTTTGGCGTAATCACGCGTTTACGCCACATTAAAAAGCCGGAAAGCATCATTCCTGATAAAACTAAACCAAAGAAAAACCAAATAAACTTAGTCCACAGTCCACCGATGTAACCAAAATGCAGGGGATCGGCAATATGCATCACACTTTGAGTCAGGTTCATATTATCAGGACTCAATTCATGGGTTACATTGCCACTCCATGGATCCACTGCAACAACATAACTGAAATTATCATAGAAAATATCATTACCACTACCGTAAAGTTTTAACGTATCTCGGTTGTGTTCAGGCAACATCATGTAGCTCAACTCAAAATCAGGATAAGTCGCTTTTGCTGCTGCCAGCGCGGTTTTAACACGCTCTGCGGCATTAGGAACGGATGTCTTTTGCATCGGGATGTGTTCTACAGGAATAATATTGGGGTAGGGGTCAATTTCTACATCGTTATGCCACATTACCGCCTGAATTAAATACCATAAACCCGTTAAGCTCATGATAATCATGAACCAAATAGACCACACGCCGCAAAGCCTATGTAGATCGGACAGAAAAGTGCGCCCGCCTTGGTGAAAACGCAGTTTAAATTGGAAAAAGGCGCGCCAAAACTTTTTGTAAACAATCATACCCGTGACAACGGCCCCCATTAACAGCAGCGAAAATAGGCTGACAAGATAATAGCCCACACTGTAACCATGATGCCAAGGGAAAAGTAACCAACCGTGTAGTGAACGCATAAAGGTAATAAATGTGGTACCTGTGTTGATTTCTTGTATTTCACCTGTGTATTGATTTACGTAGGCAATGGCGAAGGGTTTGTCTTTATCGGAAAACAACACCGCATTCACCAGATAAGGTTCAAAGGTGCTCATGCCAGATATATCTGCACTTGGATGCGCTTGCTGCACAATTTGAATAATGTCGTCGGGGGATTTGGCACTAACGGAGTCAGGGTTCGTGGCTCTGGCATTGGGATTAGTTAACCACGTTAATTCGTGACTAATTGAAGCAATGCTCCCCGTTAAAGCGATGAAACAGAATAGTATCCAAAGAGGGAGGGAAAACCATCCGTGTAATTGAAACCAAAAGCGGTTTGTTAGTTTCGAGCGTTTAGTGTTGTTCATACTGCTGTGTTTTTTTTGTGAATTATAAAAATGTCTTTCCAGATAAAAAGGAAAGCGCTAACATCATAACGCAAATAATAATTAATCGCATTATCATTAAATTATTTTCATTAAATTGACACAAGGTTGTATTCTGTGAGCATTAAAAATCGATTCACATTGATGCCATTAACTGCATCAATCGCTTTTGCCTGTACGGGGATGGCACATGCCCAAACTCAAACTGATATCCAAACTAACGCAACCAACGCTGACCCCAGCATCGAGCGAATTACAGTAAGTGGTGGTTATACTGTTAGTGAAGTCATTGATACCGCAACAGGGTTGGGATTAACCTTACGTGAAACACCGCAATCGGTGAGTGTAATTACCGAATTGCGCGTTCAAGATCAGGCGCTTGATACCATTGTCGATACCGTATTAAACGCGGTTGGTGTATCAGCAAAAGAAATTGATAACGTGCGTAATACACTGCAAGCACGGGGCTTTGAAATCAGCAATTATCAAATTGATGGTGTGCCACTTTCTTGGAGTCTCGCTGGTGATTCAGGCGAAACCATACAAGATGTTTCTATCTACGAGCGTATTGAGTTTGTGCGTGGTGCCACGGGATTATTAACTGGCGCGGGTGATCCTTCTGCTTCTATCAACCTTGTCAGAAAGCGCGCTAACAGTACAGAGCTAACGGGCTTTGTAAATGCGGCAATTGGTAGCTGGGAAAGTCGTGAATTAAGTGCTGATGTTAGCACTGGGCTCAACCGCAGCGGCACAATGCGAGGTCGTGTTGTAGCAAAGTATCAAGATGGCGAATCCTTTCTTGATTTATATGAAGACAGCGTTTCCGTTTTATATGGTGTTTTTGAAGCGGATGTGAGCAAAAATACGCTAGTGCGCGTGGGAGCGAGCTACCAAAATAACGATCCAACATCGCCAACGTGGGGCGCTTTACCTAGCTTTTACACTGATGGCAGCACAACCGATTGGGATGTATCTACTACCACCGCAGCGACATGGACAGAATGGGAAACAACAGGCAAAAATGTATTCGCTAACGTGCAACACAGCTTTGCTAATGGCTGGGAGCTTTTAGTTAACTACAACAATTTGAAGTATGAACAAAGCACCGAGCTTCTATATCTATCAGGTGTGTTAGACAAAGACACGGGTATTGGCTTAAGTTCATTTCCTTATAAAAGTAGCGGCGAGAGTTCGCAAAATAGCTACGATATTCAGTTAAAAGGCGATTACAGTGCCTTTGGCGACATCCACGAGTTTGTGTTGGGGGCAATTTACAGTGAGCAAAGCGCAGACACCCTGACTTATGCAGCGTTAACCAATGCCTTTTTGCCAGTGGGTAATTTCTTTGAATGGAATGGTGAGTTTCCTGAGCCGGATTGGTCAACTGAAAGCAGCATTGCACAAGATATGGATACTGAACAAAAAGGCTTTTACGGAGCAACACGTTTTCATATTAATGACGATCTAAAAGTGATTGTTGGTGCACGTTTATCAAGTTGGGACAGAACGGGAATTAGCTACGATGTTGTGACCGATTTTGGTGAAGACGATGTGCTCATTCCTTATACTGGGGTGCTTTACGATATTAACCAACAACATCGTGTTTATGCCAGCTACACCGAAATTTTCCAGCCACAAAATGCTCAAGATAGATTCGGTGATTTTCTCGACTCTATTAAAGGAAAGAGCAAAGAAATCGGCCTGAAAAGCACCTTCTTAAATGATGCCTTGCATACCTCTGTGGCGGTTTTCCGCATTGAGCAAGATAATTTAGCGCAGCCTGATGTCGGCTACCTTGTTCCCGGCACAGTCAACACCCAAGCGCAACGAGAAGCACAAGGTACGGTGAGTGAGGGTTTTGAATTGGAAGTGGTTGGTCAGCCCGTTGAAGGTTGGAACATTAACGCCGGTTATTCATACTTTAATGCTGAAGATGCACAGGGTATTGACGTAAACACCGATCATCCTCGTAAACAATTTAAGCTTTTTACGACTTATCAATTTGTTGATGCATTACCAGAGCTAACCGTTGGTGGTGGTGTCAATTGGCAGGATGAAACTTATTCTGTGAATGGCAGTATTCGGTTAGATCAAGAAGCCTATTCCATTGTGAATTTGATGGCGCGTTATGATATTAATCCAAAAACTCGCATTCAAGTGAACCTCGACAACCTGTTCGATAAAAAATACTTCAGCCAAATCGGCTTTTTCGAACAATATCGCTACGGCACACCAAGACAATTCAAAGTCACGTTGAATTATCGTTTTTAATTAACAATAAAACCGATGAAAACGAAAAGGGCGCCTGAAAAGACGCCCTTTTTTATCAATCGAAATTCGAATTACATTTGCGATTGCAAATAGTTGCTTAATCCTAAAGTTTTGATTAAGCGAAGTTGTTGCTCTAACCAATACGCATGATCCATTTCGGTTTCTTCAATGAGCGTGTACAACATATGACGGGTTACGTAATCTTGTTCTTGCTCACATAATGCGATGGTATCTTTCAATAACGTATCGACTAAGTATTCAACTTTTAAGTCATTTTCCAACATACTAGGCACATCTTTGCCTACCATTAGCGGATCACGTTGACTTAAATCCGGCGTTCCTTCAAGGAATAAAATTCGCTCAATGAGTAGGGAAGCGTGTTGCTTTTCATCGTCAAATTCGTGGTCGATGCGTTCATATAATTTGGTTAAACCCCAGTCGTGATACATTCTGGAATGGATAAAATACTGATCCATTGCAGTGAGTTCGTTTTTCAACAAAAGGTTTAACGCATCGATAATATTTTGTTTGCCTTGCATGTTATTCATCTCCTACTTGAGCTTGAAGATAATTTTCGATGCCCATGTTATCGATTTGATAAAATTGCGTTTCTAGCCAATCGATATGCTCTTCTTCGTAATCTAAAATGTCGACGAGAAGTAAACGGGTAACGTAATCTTTCTCTTGTTCACAAACGCTAATGGCTTGTCTCAGTTTGTCGAGTTGAGCCGTTTGGAAATCCAAATCACACTTCAACATTTCCTTCGTTTCTTCGCCAATCATCAATTTGCCAAGATTCTGAAGGTTAGGTAGCCCTTCTAAAAATAAGATTCGCTCCATAAGCTTGTCGGCTTGTTTCATGTCTTTAATTGACTTTTTGTAACAGGCGCTATTGAGCTTTTCGAGTCCCCAATTCTTGTACATACGGGCATGGAGAAAGAACTGATTAATGGATGTCAGTTCTTGAGTCAAAACCTCGTTTAATAAGCTGACAATTTTAGTGTTGCCTTGCATGAGAATTACACTCGCTGGTATTTGCTAACTTTCCGACGGAGTATAGTTTTAAACTTGATCGAAATCAAAAAAATATTTAAAAAACAAATAGATACCAAAAAGAATGATTCTTGTTTAGACCATTGTTATCAATTGTTTTTTTGTCTTTAATGCATTAGTGTTTAGGCAAATTTGTGCTTGTGTTAGCCGAATTATGAACAATAATGAAGCATAAACACATTGCTAGGGTTACATTGGTTGAGCTAAGCCATTGAAATAAGGAAGTCTTCTGTTGAAGAAAATCATGCTTGTTGTTTTGCTTGTTGCCCTAGGCTACCTGATTGCCTTCTGGTTTCCGCTGCCAGAAAACCTCTCCTCAAAATTATCAGAACTAAGTGCAAACTCGGTTAATACAATAGAAGCACAAGTCACAGGGAATGAGACAAGTGAACAACAAAGTGAAGATAAGGTATTAACAGAAGCACTTTCAAAAAACACCGCACCAACAAACGAGGTTATCGAAGGGGATAGTCAGCAGACAACCTACATCGGTATCTCAGACTTGATGTTTTCCTCAAAGAATTTGCCAGAAAAAGCCACACTATCGTTAGATAGCTTTCCTTCAAAGCAGGCCGCTGAACAATTTATTGCAGATCGAAATATCGAAGAAACTGTGTTTTATTTTGATTTTATGCGGCCAACAGGCAGTCAGTGGGTATTGGTGACGCTTGGGGAGTTTTCCACTCAAAACGCGGCACAAGAGCGAGAAAAAGCCCTAGAAATTCGCTACGACATTAACCTTTCCGTGGTGCGTTTGCCTCCTCCTCAGTCCGAATAGTGCCTAATACAAAATTTGTGCTGTTAAAAACGACACAGCTTTCCTTGGAGTGGATGATTACGCTGCCATCCTGCCAGAGCGGGGGAGTTAACAAAGCACACCACCAATTGCGCTGAGCCACGGCTACCAAAGAACAACGTTTTATCGGTTTGGGTTTTATTGTTGGTGATAAACCAGCGGTTTTCACCATAAGCAAGTCCTTGATTTTTAGTGATATAAACACACAAATCCGCTTGGCTTACATCCTGAGTAATGTAGGCAATATAGTGAGCTTCACCTTGATTAAAGGTTTGAAATACGCGCAAAACGGCTTTCTCTTTTGAAAATTAACGTTGTAAATCGATTAAATAACACCTAATGTCAGGCAATAAGCACAGTTTTGTACGAATGAAACACGATGAGTTTATCCGATAGCCGCCTTGGCCAAAATCCCGTGCAATTGATCGGTATCAACGCACCTTTTGAGCCCAAGTTACAATTTGGTCGCGAATTTAGCAGCAGCCACAACAAACGCGAAAGCGTTGCCTCTGCTTGGGGCGTTGCCCACAATGGTCGCCCACAAAACGCTGGAAACGGTGCGGCAACCGGCATTAAACAACCACTCCCTGCACGTGAACAAACGGCACTTTCTTATCAACTTTCTCCACAGCTACAGCAACAACTTCGGGGTGGGATGCTCCCTCTTCAAAATCAAGGTCGTAGTGCTTATTTTCAACGGCATGCTGCTCTTGAGTCGGTGCACTTAGGGCAGGCCATTTCCGCTTCTCGTTCGCATCAAGCTGGCACAATTGCTGCTGCGCCCAATCCAAGAGGCGGTGTTTATTTACGTCGTGTAACTGGCGATTATTCATTTTAAACGGACGCCAATCGGCTCTCTTCTTGGGAGGCCGAGGTGAAAATTGATTTACGCATAATGTAAAAATCGTGTCCGGGGATAACATTATCTAACGCCGAAATGACTTCAAAACCTTGAGCTAAATAAAAGGCATAATGATGCAACGTGCTGGTTTCCAGCATTAAATGGTTTGCACCCATCAACTGTGCCAAGGATTCTGCCTCGGCTAATAAATATTTGCCTAGACCCATCCCTCGGTATTGTTCCTCTAACCAAAACGCGAATAACTTGCACATTTGCCAGCGACGTTGAAGCTGTAATCCGCCGACGAGGTGGTTTTCCTCATCAAATAGATTGATATAACCTCCGTATTCAATGTCATAGTGCCCAAGGGCTTGAGTTTCCATCTGAGTAATTTTGAATTCCAAAGGATGCTCGCTAGGCGGGTTCGGACAACGCCCACTCTCAATATGAAAACGACGACCTCCGGCTTCAACCATGTGAAGCTGAGTTGAATAGTCTGTGTGGTTATCCGCATCTTGCATAGGTTCGCCTCCTATTTTTTGGCTTGCTGGCTTATATCCAGCCCCAAAATGTCGAATATATTTAATTGGCCCTGATACTGTACAAATAGCTCTTGATACAACTCCGCAGTGTTTAATTGGCCCCATTCAATAGCTTTGTATACTAAGTAGGGGACCGGGCTGTGGGGATCGTCGTGAGATAAATACTCAGCGGCTTCGGCTAATCTGGCGTAAGCTTCTTCGCGATTACGAATGGGGCCTGCATGGTGTTCAATGCTGGTATGGGGTGCCGTTTCCACGTTTGCTTCCTCCGCAAATCCATTGTTTGAAGCATCGCTCATTCGATGTTTCACATGGTTATACAGGGTTTCATAAATCCCGTTTACCAATCCGGTAATCCCGTTAAGCGCTGGTGCAGCGCTGCCTAGTAAATTATCGAAGTAGCTGGCGTAGTCTTCTAATGCCTCAATAGCGAGCGTTAGGCTTTTGAATAATTCCTGATAAAACGTCACTGGCGAGGCAATAACAGCGGTAACAATCGTATTCACTGGGATAAAATCTGGACCGAGTTTTTTTTTCTGGTCAGCGGGCAGTTGTTCAAGCTGCGCTGCTCGTTCCCAATCCGCCCAACTATAATTTTGCTCATTTCGAGTTTGAGTGATAGCAAGTTGCTTAATGGTGGGGTGCAGCTTAGTGTTCACCCAATCAATGAGGTTGGTGCGATACTCTAAATCTTGCTTGGGGTCTTCCATTTGTGGGTGAATATCCCCCCAGAACTTTTGCGTTAATTGATGTAAAAAATACACGCCGGGAGCAATAGCTTCAAAACCATACTTATTGATTTGTGCTTCCATTAACCAAATGGCAATTTGCAGATCCTTAGTTTTATCGCGTAAGGACTCGGTAGCCAACTGCGTTACCTCATCCCAATTAGCGGTGTTCAGGTTGTGTTTCCATTCACCCCTTGGTGTCGATGCATCATCCGATTTACGTGCTTTATTAATGGCCGCATAAGCGCCATTTAATTTGAGGTCGGCGCCGCAGGGGGCGGATTTGCTAATATCCTTCAACAAATTGTTGATGGATTCACCAACTTGCTCTTGAAATAGGCGCGTTAATTGTTCGTGATGCGGGTTCATCTAAGTTCCTCTTTAATATACAACTGGCACGGCTTGCGGGAACGATAGCGGTATCGCAAGAGCTTGTTTTCTTTCGGGTTTCAAGTTGGGAGAATGACTTTCCTCGGCTTCGGAATCGAGATCGTGTTTTTCTTCGATTTCAGGAATAACGCCATAAGCGGTTAAACGTGCAAATGCGCGTAAAGGCTTCACATTTTCCGTCACTTGTGGCGTACCCACATTAGCAACAAAGGTTAGCAATTGAGAATGTTCGTTTAACGATTCTGAATCCACTTCGAGTGATTGATGTCGGCGAACAAAATCAATTAAGCTCCATACACTATCCGCTTGATAACGTAATGTGTTGCCAGATACGGCTGCTTGCATGCCAGCAGCCCTTTGCAAACCAGAAAGAGAGGGGCGATAAGGCGATTGATCAGCCCATTGTAAACTCATCGTAATAGGCTGATTCGGCAGCCAAGTTAAGCGAGATTCGTCGCCCGGATAACGTAAATGTTGATTACCTACGTGCCACTGCCATTGCGTTAAATGTCGCACCATACTGGCTTGGTCACTCAATACGTTGAAATTCAAGGCTAACTCCAAACCTTGGGCGCCTTGCTCGGTGGGCGAATACAAAATAGCTGAAAAAAACGTGGCAATATGATTCATTTCAGTGATAAACCTTTGCGCCTCTTCATTCCGTTTATCCTTCCACGCTAAAATATTCATGCGTTCAATTAAGCCTGCGGCAATGGGCAAATAACCGCTAAGGAATTGTTTCATTTCCATAGGCGACACAGTGCGCGCCGTTTGCATTTGACTGAAAGGTGCTTTTCCTCGTAAATACTGATTAAACAGCGACTTCACTTTAGCGTATTCACCGCGAATTTCATCGGCTCTAAAACGCTTACAGTGTTCTTCTGCTTTAGTGACAATCAAACGTTGCTTTGATGCAAACACATCACTACCTTCCGGCACGACGAGATCCTTCACCTTCTTAAAGCAGTTACTTTGATTCACTCCCGCCAGTTGGCCTGTCATAAAGCTTTCTAGGTTATCTAGGCTATTTGCAGGGTCGTTGCTGAGTTTTTTGTTTAATTCAATTAAGGTGTTTTGCCACTTGCCAAACAAGCTGTAATCCAAATATTTACCCTTAGTATTGAGTAAAAATACAATCAGTGGCTCGGCGTATTCGGTGGCAATGTCGTTGGCGCGTTCAGATTGTGCGGCAATATAATCCTTTAACTGGCCCTCATGACTAATTCCAAATAACACGTCATTGTATTGATGAGCTGACCAACGAGGCTTATTCAAAGGTTGGTACACGCGGCTTTGACGATAAATTTTGTCGACTTTTTTCAATAAGGCATAAGCTTGGCTTTGGCTAACGTCTTTTAGCCAGTTGTAGCTTTCTTTAAATTCCAGCTTTTTTAATACAACAAGTAAATTCATGATGCTATCCATGGATTTTCGGAAATTACCCACGGCAGCGGCTAAATCAGCTTCTTCTTGGTTGATAGGGCGCAAATGTTCAGGGTGATATTCGGGAAAAGTTTCCACTTGAGCCAGCAAAATATAGCGATTCATCGAAAATTGCAGTTGTTTCATTGCAATGCCTTGGGCAAAGTATTTTTCAATATTCTTATCCACTTTTTTAGGTAGCCACAGGTTTTTGTATTCGTTGATGGCAAAGTTCTCGTATTCCTCTTCTTTTGCTAATGCCTGATTTAGCAGGTCGGTTGACCAATAAAAGTTGGACTTTAACGCCGGGCGACCGACTTCGGCGTGTTCAAGCATAAATGACAAATCATTCAACTTGTTCACTTCCTTGAATAACGTTTTCGCAGTTTGCGACAATTGGTAGGGGTAGGTGTTATTCGCGTAAATCTGAATAGGGGAAAGACTACGTTCATCCTGAATGCGTTCCGCTACGCTACGCATACAAACTTTATAAAAGCGATTGGCATAATCCTCATGCTGACGAAAAAACTTAGAGTTAACGAGGTTTTGCAATGCGGCCTGAATACGTTGACATTCATTGGTTTTATTATGTTGCGTGAGCCAGTGACTTTTCATATGTAAAAACCAAGCGTTAAAGCGCATTAACTCGTCGCTGAATTCAGGAATTTTTTTGTACCAAGCAACAACATTTGGCAGGCTTTGCATTTGTTTACTTACTTTGAAGAATGCCATTGGTGCCTCTACGCTTTTCACAATGCGTTGAATTTCGAGCTCAGCGCTTGATCTAATTTTCTCCCATTTTTCGTGTTCAGCGATCAATTTAACTTTCGCCCATTTTTGATCTTGGTCGGATGGTGAAATAAAGCAGGGGTGAGGGACTAAAGCAGAAGGGCGTTGAATAGCTTTGATATACAAGTCTGAGCGCGCGAAGAAACTGTCCGGCAAATTCTCGTCATATAAGTATTTCATCATTTCAGGAAGTTGCCCCATAACTTCTCTTTTACTAAGTGAATTCGTGATTAAGTTATTCAACTGAGCACGTTTCTGGAAGTTGTCAGACAAGGTGTCGAGCCAGTCACCATAGGCGTTTACTTGTAAGTCGTTAAAGTCCGTTGTGAGCTTTTTATTGAGTAGGGTTTGCATCCTGCATTCCATGGCAGGGAACAATACACTATCAAAAACCAGCTCATCAAAATAAGACGTTAAGCGTTCGTTAAATGGCGTGAACCAAGAAAATGGCATACTGAGATGGTTAAATTTACTAGCATCCATATTGCTAATGTGATCAAACACTCGATGAATATGTTCAATCCGAATCGGACCCGTTTCTTTTTGTTCTGGGAATTCATTAATGGACAATACGAGTCCGTTGGTTTGTTGGTTAAGGTGAGCAGCGTCGGTAAGCAATAAAATAGTCAGTGCAGTAAAGCCAAATATAGACGCATATTGATAATTTCTGAGCTTTTTATTACTCGACATCAAACGGCTACGAGGTGCGTAAGCCAAGCCGCTTTCAGGGAAAACCACCTGTTCTAGCCAATCTTTCACAAAATAGTGATGAATTGATTTGTAATTGCTAGGTTGCTGCTGCCCATTATCTGTTAATAAAGTGTCGTCTGTTTGCGAAGAACCATGCATTTGTGAGTTTGGTGAACCCGTGAAATGTAACCCACGCAGCACCAACGGGTTTTGGAAAATGGTGTGGGCAAAAAGTTCGTCGCAGAAAATGCTGAGATTGGCGTGTAAGCTTTTCAGTTCTTTCGCAAACAAGAGGGCTCCGCTGTCGTCACTATACTGCTTTTCGGAGTTGTCTTGAGCCATGATGCCAATTTGAATATTCCGCACATACAAGCTGAGCTTTTGCATGGCCTCATCAATCCATTGAGATTGATAAGGCTTTACCGAGCTATCGTAATTAAGCCAACCAAACGGTTCATTTAGGCGGGCTTTTAAGGCTTCTTGTTGCCAAAAGGCATTAAAATTAGGTAAGTCGTCGGTTTCTGTTAATAATAAATAAATTGGTAGTACAAACCCTACTTGATTTTGTGTTTCCCAAATCTGTTGGAAAATGGTGTTTGCCCATTCCTGAATCTCTTTGGGCCTTTCCGCTTTGCATAAACGCTTAACCGAAAGGCTAACAATTATGCCATCTAACGGACGTTCCGGGCGGTACTGTTGCGCTTGAGATAGTGCGTTATTGAGTGGTGTACCGTGAATAATCGTACCTTGGTCAAAGTGATACCAATTGGGGTAATGCGTAGCAACTTTGCTCCCGAGCCGATGGCCTTTTCTGGCGAGAGTAAGAGATAAGTCTTGTAGAAAATGCTGGTTTTCTTGAACCTGATTGTCACTAATGAGTAGATAAGTAGGTTGCTTGTAGCGCTTTTCATCTGCGCCTCTCAGCATTTGCCACAAGCTAATACCGCGAACAGAAGCATTACGGTTGTCGCTTGTGGCTTGTGTATTGGCCTTCGTCGATGGGGCTGCTTTGGTATTATCATGCTTTATGAATTGCCCGCTTTTGTCTTTTAGCTCACTCAAGGCTTTAGGGTCGATGCTGACCTTATTCATAAAACGCGGCAAAAACGGCACACGGAAACTCAATTTGTTGCCTTTGGAAAGGTACCAAATCAATAGGGCAACAATAAGAATAACGAACAACCAACCTAGGCCAAATTCATTCGCTTTAGCAAAGTATTGGCTAAAGTAGGACTTAAATTGACCGAAACTCATAGCGTTGCCTCTTTGTTTTTACCGTTTTTAGGCTCGACTTTGTTGTTCATTAATTGTTGCTGCTTTTGTTGAAATTCTTTATCGAATGTAGCGTTAAGTTCATTAGTCAGGCTGAACCACAGGGCAGAACTTGCAACCAAGTAGAGGGCCGCAGCAACAAGCACCACACGATGCCAGCGGGAAATAGGCGCTAATCGTGCGTTATCGAGATCTTTGTTTTTCGAGCGTTGACTTGGCGCGTAACCAAAGGCTTGATTAATCAGGGCATGGTTTTTGTCTGAAATGTCCAGTGCAGAATATTCACAAATTTCAATTAACTTTGCTTTCATTCGTGCCAACTCTGTTTTATCGCTAAGGCATCTGCGAAGGCTTCCTTCAAAGCCTTGCCAGAGTAAGCATAAATACACATAAGCCTTTAAGCGGGCTTCTTTGGAAGCCAAGCTCATACTGACATTTTGTTGAGTTAACTCTTGCATTTTTTGGATCAGCTTATCGCCTGCTACCGAGGTTGAAAATAAGCTTCGTTCTAATAAGTAGTCTATCCAACGCATTGGTTCTGTTAACAAATTTGCGTTTTCATTGAGCAGTTGATCATCAATAAAAGCCACCAACGCGTATTGCATATCTAAGTAATCGGCAAATTGCCCGCCCAAGTTTGAACGTTCCATATTCTGCTTTTGTTGTTCGAAGAAATTGTTTAATTCCCAATGTAAATACAAAGGTAAATCCGAAACCAGCGTGCCATCTTCATGCTTAAGTTTGTTATCGCTTTGATTATGCATGTGAATACGCTTTTTAAGCTCGCTCCAATAGGCTAAAGATTCTTCAAATACATGAAGAATCAATAAGTCATTGTTGCTGGCTTTCGGCGCGATAGTCATGCTGCTTTACCCATTCCTTTTGTCGGCAATGAGGGTGATACGCTGGGGCTTATGTTCCTCTAATGTTTTGTTTGTACCTTTAATGTAAAGCGTCTGATATGGCGCGATATAATCTTTATCACAGTTAATGACACAGTAAAGTTCACCTTTCTTTGCGACTAAATCAAAGGCGTCCAGAGTTGATTGAATGTTGCGCCCAGCGCCAGTGGAACGCATCGAAATAGCATCTTGCAAACTAGCTTCTGAAGCGATCATGGCGCTTTCCATCCATTGTTTAAGTTTGTCGATTGTTGAACCGTTAGCTTGGGTACAGGATATGTAAATGA
Organism: Alteromonas sp. a30; assembly: GCF_026788005.1. Classification (GTDB taxonomy): domain Bacteria; phylum Pseudomonadota; class Gammaproteobacteria; order Enterobacterales; family Alteromonadaceae; genus Paraneptunicella. The sequence goes on along the minus strand of NZ_JABEPE010000001.1, from coordinate 51,101 downwards.
CATTCCCTTTCGAAAGATTTTGGATTGGGGCGAAGTACGTACCTTGTTTATCTAATACAAAATGCTCTTCAGAAAAATTAAAATAGATGTTTTCACAAATGCCTTCGATGTAGTCAATAACAGGCTCGAACGTTTGCATTGGATTGTTATGGTCGTACGTCTTAAAAGTCGGTGGAATAAGATTGCTGGTGAGTGGGGACATATGCCCAGCCATTTGCACTAAGGCTTGGTACAAGGCGAACGGCGTCACGTTTTTGCTTAAATATACGGCATTAAACGCGGGGAGCTGCGCGGTTAAATGATAAACACGTTGGCGCTGCACGCCATTGTTGTCGTTATCGGAAAAATAGTTGCAGATTTTGTTGGCTTTCTCATTGATCAGCTTCAACATTTTATCGAGCTTTTGAATCAGCAAATGGTAATAGGCGAAAGAGTCTTGGCTCAAGGTCAACGGCGCTGGTATAAACGGCAATAACTTGAAGTTAGCGTCGTTAAGCTTAATTTTCGCCAACTCAAAGCCACTGTATTTTCCATTAAATTGCGATTCGGGAATAAGCTGCACACGCGGCTTAAGGCGTTCAATATCTGCACGATTACCAAAGTCGTTTTGGTCGATCACGTTACCTACTTTTACGCTGTCGTAGCGCTTTGCTTGCGTTTCGTTATCGCTGGCACAGGCATCGGTCAATTGCGGAATTGCTAGGTATACATAAAAAGGCTTATCTTCCTTAATATCATTTAATTTAGTTAAGTCTAAGCTCAATAATTTCGAGGGTTCGTCTTGTTCAGACAACACTTCTTCGCGGCGCGTGCCGTCTTCTTGTTCAGATAACACTTCTTCGTGGCGCGTGCCGTCTTTGACAATCGTTCCATCAGGCATAATGGCAATGAGTCGGGTGACTTCCAGTTTGCCTCGGTTGATAGCTGACTCGTCGATGTCTAAATGTATTACGCCCCAACTATAAGGATTTTGTAGCTGATCGCGGTACACCATCAATTGTTCAAAATACAAATTGTTTTGCTGGAAATGTTGCGCTGAAAGCAACATGCCTTCGGACCAATGTACTTGGTTGCGAAGTTGTTGAATGTCTATCATTAGCGGTTTCTCCCGTTTGCTGAACCGCCATCAGAGGCGTCTGATTGAGCCTGAGGGCGCTGTGTAAGTAATGCCATATTTTGGGCATCGAACAATAACCATGGCGTGGTGTAAACACTCAACGTGGCCTTGGTGTTGGGGTTATTGGTGTAATTTGCAAACGCAAACACCGCTTTTGCGTCCTTGTGGTCCTGAGGCAATGTGTTAATTAATTCGTTATATCCGGGAACGATTTCCCGATGCAGGATGTGCATTTGGTGTCCATAACTGGCTAAGTAGCCGGGCTTTTCTTGAAACCATTGCGTTGCGCTTGCACTCGTTAGTAGTGCGCTCAGGTTTTCGTCATAAACAAACACCACATCCACCGAAATTGCGTGTTGTAATTGCGCATCATAACTGACTTGCAAACCAATGCTTTCTACTTCGTTAGCGGCATACCACGGCATATTTTCATTTAAACTTTGCATAGTAGAGCAGGCGCCTAAGCATAAAAGTAAGTTAATCAACATGAGTGTGCGGTAGCTGTTCATAATTTACCCCAGCACCAGCATTTTAATTTGGCTTGGTGTTAATACTAATCCCGGTACATTACTTAACATCCCATTGTGTAAGGTCATATCCAGCATTCTGGTTGACGGCATACAGCTAAAAAAGGTTTTAAAGCTGCCAAGGGCGTTGCGCTTTGGGCCAATAAATAAATTTGATACCACGCCACCACCGCCGGGCGCTGAAGCTTCATCACCTGAACTTATTGCTGTGGTCGTGGCTAAATTGTGTACCGGCATCGCGGAAATAAAAAAGTTAAATACATTGGGCACCGCCATGGTGGAAAATGCAAAATTCGGCAAGGGCAGTGGTGTCGGAATAGGGATTGGGACCTTGCACACATCTGGAAAGCCAAACGACATTGAAAACATTTGTGTTTTACAAAACATAACTTACCTCGTTTATCCCATATTGATGCGTTCAGCATCCACTTTGACGTCTTTTTCAGCGGTCATTAGTTGATGTTGTGCATGAGTTTTCAATAACTTTTCCGCCTCTTGATCAATATATTCAGCGCGATTAAGCCAATGTTTAGCGAGTGAAATGCAGGACTCCTGCACACTCTGAATTAAGGATCTTGCGCTAATGGATAGCTTTCCCAACACCGCGGTGAGTTGAATATTCTGGGCCGCATTCATGCTAATGCTATCCTTGGCATTAACCGTAAATCGTGCGGTTTCTAATGTGATAGGTGCCTGGTTATTGATGGATATTATTCTATCTTTTGTGGTGCTATTTTTCTGTTCGTTTGATGCCGCTTGCATGGCATCACATTCACTTTCGAGAACAGATACAATCCAGCTATGTTCACCTTGCTGGTAGTACAAAACCTGATCACCTAGCTCTGGGTTGAGCAAGCAACTGAGGGCCTTTTTAGCACTAAAACGATGGTCAATGCTGTAATCGCTTTGGTTATCCGCGGTAATTTCACCCACTTGCAATGTATTTTGCTTGGGCGGTGTAATGGGCGTCACCTTGTGGTTTATTTTAGCCTGATTCATCATGTTTACTCTTTATTTCTCTTATCAAATTGAGAATTTAACATTCTGTATTTAAAGGTTTTTTTGCCTTAGTTTTATGCCGCTTTTGCGCCATGTTTCATAAAGATGTTTCTAATTCGCTCTTCTGCGTTTAATTGTATTTTGTTGGTTACGCGTAACGGTTTTTCATGATTGTCCTGCCAAGTGCTGTTTGTTATTTGAACATTGTGAAAATTACCTTGTTCGAAATGGCATTTCTGTACCTGACATTGTTCAAATTGGCTATGGGAAAAATCACCCATTTCAAAATTTCCAGTTAGAAGTTGGCTCGTTTGTATCAGATTCTGTGTGAATATAATTTTGTCTGCTTGTGCATTGGTGATTTGGCAGTTTTGCATTTTACATTGGGAAAAGTTTGCCATTGGCATCACGTTGTTGATGAAGTCGCACTCAGAGAGTTGAGTGTCGATAAATAAATTCTGCGGCATTCGGGTGTTGTGAAAACGACACCCCAGTAAACTCGCTTTGGAGAAGTTCACCGCTAATAAGGTGGCATCGGAAAAATCGCACTGCGTTAAGGTACTGCCAGTCAAGGTGCAGTATTCCCAATGAGCCTGTGTGAACACGTTTTGATGAAACAAGCACTGCAACATCATAACTTGCTTTAAGCGATTGTTTTCCCAGTGTAAAGCGGAGAAGTCGAGTTCATTTAACGCGAAATTGGTCCATTGGTTGTTGATAATCCGCGATTGTTCAAGTGCACAATTTAACAGTGCGCCATCTACGAATTGGCTATTTTCAACAATGCTTTGCGACAAGTTGCAATTGGTTAACGCTAAGCCTTTGCTGTCACACTCTAAAAGTTGCCCTTGATGCCAGTTTGTGTTGCTTACACTGCTCTGAATGAATGTGCATGTTAACAGGGAAGTCGACGATAGGTTGCAGTTAGCAAAAGTACAGGATTCAAAACGACAGCGCTCAAACTTAATACCTTGTAAGTCGCAGGCGTTGAAAGTGGCTTGCTTGAAGTGAACGTTTTGAATTAGCAAAGTGTGTTCAGTGCTTTGTGTTTCGTTTACTGCGGCAAAGCGCACTTCATTAAAGACAGCATTTTCAACGACGACGTTTTGCCACACAGCGTTTGCCATATCAGCTTGCTCAATAGGGCGGCTAATTCGGGCTTTTTTGGCGATGATGGCATTCGGCGCGGACATTAACATGATATACGCTCCTCAAAACTCGTATTGTCGGAAGGCGCTAACACTTGGTTTGACTGATGCTGCCAACGTTTTTGGATAACCGGTGCAACGTTTTGAACATTCGACATTTCGCTGCCTTCAACGCGAGCCAGCAGTGCATCTGCATGATAGAACTGGCTATAGGATAAATCACACTGGTTAAGCTGTGTTTTACGCATTAAAGCTTGGTAAAAGTTGGCATGGGTTAAGCGGCTCTGTGCAAAGTTGCTATCTGACAAAATGCTGCCAACAAATTCGGTGTTAGCACAGGCGCTATGCTGAAATTCACTGTCGCCTAAGTCGCACTGGTAGAACAAGGCGTGATCGGTTTTCATGCCTGTACCTTGTATTCTGCGTAATCCGCATTCTTTTGCGATGGCGCTGTGCCATTGGCTTGCCGTTAGTTGAGAACCGCCGCTAAATTGGCATTTTTCCAATTTGGTTTGCGCCCAACCGCTGAGCACCAATTGGCATTCTAAAAAGGCGCAGCGAGAAAGTTCACTTTGATGCCAGCGGCTTACATTGGCATTGGTTTGTAGCAGCACTAGCATTTGCCCTTGGCATTGTTGCAGGTCGCAGTCGAACAACTGACATTGCACCATGCACACTCCATCTAAGCGACTTTGATTAAACTGGCTATAGGAGCAATCGGCCTTTAAAAATTGCGCTTTTGTTAGCGTGCAACCAACAAATTGGCTTTGCGTTAGCACACTTTGTATGAAGAAGGCGTGGCTTAAGTCGGCATGATTGAAGCGATTTTCAAAGCCAATACTATTGGAAAAGTTAGCATTTTTCAGGTTGGCATTGTCGAACTGCGTTCCGATAAGTTTCGCGCCAACAAAGCTGGTGCATTCTAGGTTGCAACCAATAAAGAGGGTGTTTTCTAAATTGCAATTTTGCAAATTACAGTGGGATAGATCCCAGCCAGATAAATCTAATCCTGATAGGTCGCAGCCGGACCAATCGCGTTGCCGCAAAGCCGTCCTCTCTGCTTCAGATTGACTCTGGGCTTGCTGCCATGCTTGTAAAAACACCGCGCGTTTTTCTTGTGCGAGGCTCTCTTCCGGCCATTGCTCAAAAGGCGTCACGCTGTATTGCCCAGCTTTAACTTGTAAGGCTTCAATTTGGGCGAGGGCATCGTCTGGTATTGCTTGCGCCGCAGACGCTGGAATTGTCGATTTAATATTTTTCAGCGCCGTTACTTGTTCACTCATGAGTGGTAATTTCGCGGTTGAAGCGGGGGATTCAGAAGCTTCTACTCGCGATTTCAATGCCTTCAAGTTTTCTTGTGCTTGTTTTTGTTGCGCTTCTAATTCAGCTTTTTGTGCTTGCGCTGCTGCTTGTTGCGCATCGGCTTCTTGTTTTAGTGCTTTTAAATTGAAGTCGCCGCGATCAATAGCGGCCTGAGAAACCAACACTTTAGGTTCGGTTGGTGGCGTAAGCTGTTCAAAGCCTTTGGGTAATTTGCCGTTGTTAGCGGCTTTTACTTGTTCCAACAAGTCGGCTTGTTGCTCTACCAGTAGCGCATGCTTTACTTTGGCTTCTTCGCTAATTTCCGCTTCAAGCTGCGCTTTTTGTGCATCGCTTTTTTCAGGCGTGAGTTGGGACTCATCCATCGCAACCAGTGCCGCAAGTTCTGGGTCTAAACGTTCTTTTAACACGGTTTGATAGTGGCTAATCGGGCGCGGCGCATCGTTTAAGTTTTCATAAGCTAGCATTAGTTGCTTGATGTCTAATGCATCGGGATCAACACAAGGCACTTGGCCGCGATATATCAACGCGCCAATTTGCTGATTTGGGAAGAACCATAAGGTGTCTAAGCGTAGTTCAAGCTCTTGAGTGTCGTTTATAAAAGCGCGCGGGCGAATGCCGGGCAATGTTCCTGCAAGTTGCGCAATATCTTCGTGTAAGTGTGTTAAGCAATAATATTCGGTGCCATCGAATTCAATATCGAATTGTTGGTCAACGCGCGCGGCTTGGAATAGCTGAAAATCGGTATCGGGCGCTAAATCAGGGAAGTGTAAATCAAGCCATTCTTGGTTGCTGTAATCGCCGTTAAATTGTTCACGCTGTGGATGCGTTATTGGCAATGGGCCGAACCCAGCGGGGGACGAGGTTTGGCGAATAGAGGTAACTGGTTGGTTTGGATCTTCAATTTGCGCTAAAGCCAGAGCGGATTGCTTTTTATTTTGGTAATAACCTAACCCTTGGGGGTTTTCTAGTAAACCTTCGCCACCAAAAGCATGCTGTAAATCCAGTGCGACTTGTGTCACTGGCTTGGCTTGCGTTTGTTGATAACCTATAAACTGTTTTTGCCAATACCGTTTACCGTAAAGCTGCAAGGTTTTCGACCACGACCAATCTAATGCGCCTGCATTTTTATGGCTTAGTTGCACATGCGCTTGAAACTGGCCTGAATTTGGATTGGGATTAACAGCGCTACCAGCAATTAACACTTCCATTTTGGGCTTCGGCATCACCAAATCGAAAATGCTGTCGCCCAAGGCTGCTTGAATTAGCGGCCATTGCTGGCTTTCAACCAAAATACGTTCCTGTATAAAAGGCGGTGTGCTTGCGGTGTTGTCCTTTGAGGTCAATCGGAAAAAGATCACCGGCGCAATCACACAGTAATGCTGTTGCTTAAAGCCATAAGCTTTATGCAAAACTCCCATTGTCATTGGCTTGATAATCTTCATTGTTACAACACCATTTTAATTGAGCTAACAATATCTAACGCGAGCTGCTTCATTTTGATGTCTGGACGCAAAATTTCGCTAACCGAGGCTCCTGAGCCCACCACACTTACCGAAAGGCCGGAGCCGGTAACGCTAATGTCGGTGCTTTCGCCAGTGACACTCAAACTTGAGCTGCTGCCCGTAACGCTCATGCGCGAAGACACGCCAGTAATGTCGGTAGAATCATTAACGCCCGTTAGGCCACTTGAACTCGATGCGCCCGTTAGGCTGCTGCTAACGCTCGCGCCCGTGATGGATTCACTAATAGAAGCCCCAACGGTATTGCTGCTTTGGGAAAGCCCCGTGCTACCCACACTAAAACTTAAATCTGTTGAGCTCATGCCAACACTTAACGTGGTAAATGAACTGTGCATTTCCATGCCGGTAATGGAAGCGTTCATCGACATTCCCGTGACGCTTGCGCCAACGGACATGGAAGTGCTGCTTAAACTTGCGTTTACGCCAGTGATAGAAATGCTGCTGTTTCTTTGCACACTATTAATGCTGGTTGATTGGTCTACGTGGCTGGTGCTGTTGCTCCAATCTAAACTGGAAATGCTAGTCGAACCGCCAATTTGTGTGGATTCGCTATGACTATGACCAACCTGATTGTGATAGTTGCTGGTATCACCAAATTGTTCATTTTTATTGTAGGTCTTGCCGTGTGTTGCTTGATGACCATAGGACACATACTGCATTTTGTCAGATGGGTTTGCGGGTAAATCTGGGCCATCGCCCGTGCGCGAAATATTATGGCTGTGCGGTGTCACTGAATAACCGTAGCTGCTACTTTCACTGTAACTCACACCATTGTACTTGCCGCTGTTGCGCTGGGTTTCAACAATGTTTTTGGCGTAGCTGAGCGGGCGAGATACATCCGCGCCAAAGCTAATGCTGGTGTTGTCGCCGTAACTGGTGTTGTAGTTGTTGCCAACACTGGTGTGACAGGTGTAATCATCAGGCATGATCACTTTGCTGCCTTTGGCTTGCAAACTTTGCTGCACCTCGGGAATTTCGTTGTCGTCGGTGGAGCGGCCAATGGTGACAAAACTCTCGATTTCTGGAATGGTTTCCATGTGTTCCGACAATTTTACCCAATGCGGCGCAGCGGTTTTAGGTTCATCGATGAAGCGTACATAAATACCTTTGCATTTAAACGCTTCTTGAGTATCAGCATCAAAATAAAAGTTTTTGCTGTCGTAGCTAAACACATCTTTGGTCAGGTATTTATCGGACGCCCCTTGTTGGCGATTGGTTTCAAGTTGCCCTTGTTCATTGGCTTGTGCTTTTTTAGCGGCACTGTTATCGACCACTTGTGCCAAAATGCTCCCCATATTGCCTGTTTGATTCTCAAACGGCGTAGCCAACCCGCGAGCATCAACAGCTTGAAATTGATTACTATAATCGCCTTCTGCTGATGCTTGATGTTGCACGGAGGTGACAACAAATTCTTGGTTGTTCAAGGTGGGAAATATGGGAGTAGTATTAAGATCACTGTCAGCAGCATCGCGTTCTTTTACCAAAAACATGTAACCCGGCTTCATTTCACTGCAATTTGACGCACCGGAAAAACTGAAACGTGAAGCGGTAAGCTTATTCATTGAGGTGTTGGTAAGGGCCTCAATTTCTTTTTCTGTTGCGCCATACTGAACCACGTGCAATAGCTCCATATTGAGCTTTTCGGTGCTGTTAGCCATATCCAAATATACGGGTGTGGTTTGCGCGGTTTTTTGAGATTCCCAATTGGCTTCCTTTTGCGCTAAAACGGTTTTAATGCCAGAAGTGGTTAAGTTTTGTTGATAATTGAATTGAGTAATGTAGTCGTCACGATCCGCACTTTGCTGTTTGCTAAAGCTTAAGAAAAGCGGTTTAAGCTTGTCGGTTTCTTCAAACTTGCCGTTGGCTGTATTCACCTCACGCTGATAAATGCTTTGGTAATAAGGCTGATCAGAAATGATCATTTCATGTTTATAGGCGCTGTGTTTGAAGTAATAAAACAGATTGACTTTGCCCATTAAACGTTGCAAAAACGCGAGATCGGTTTCACCTGCTTGTAACCAATCTTGCTTACGGTAGGTGGCTAACCCGCAAATGATTTTGTTGGGCTTGGCTTCTAGCTCTGTGTGATTAAAGTCGATATTGTTTTCCGACAATATCTGCATTACCACATCTAAAATGGTCTGCTGAGAAAATAGACGAAAATTGTTTTGTAATGACAACTTGTATAATGCTGGTTTGATACTGGCTTGGTATACACCGCGTTGAGACATGGAAAAATTGGTGATAATGCCATTAAAGAACACGACTGGACGTTCTTCGGGATAGTCACCAGTGATAACATCTTCACTGGTTTCTGGTAAGCCCATACGAATACAGGCTTTTGCGCCAAGGAGTTCTTCGAAGTTGATTGAACGTGTGGTTTTACCACTGGGCTTAAGCAGTGCACCGTAGCTGCCGTCAATTAACTCGCCCCAAGGGCGATCTAATCCACTCGAAGTAAAGGTATTAGCATGTAAGGTTACGGACAAATCATACATCTGCGATAACGCTTCATGCCCCGAAAACTGCTGAATACGCAGTACGCTGTCATCTAAAATAGTGCCATCGTCTAGCTCTATGGAAAAATCTAAGCTACACCGTGGAGCGGACGCAAAATCCACCGGCTTGGGTTTGGGCTGGCTTAAATAATCCAGCTTTTCGAGGTGTTGTTCGGTGTTATGTCCTGTCTCAAGCTTCATAGGTCAGCCTCATTGAAGTTGTGAGCCAGCGATGGTTTAACGACAAAAACAGGATAAACACAATATTCACCGTCCAATGTTGGGCAAGGGGACTCGCTTTTTAACCAGCTCGTATTGCCTAAACGCATCAAGGCTCCTGAGGTTGGCGAAGTAGCTTCTTCATTCGTGACAGGATTTTCCGGGAGTTCACTCAGTGGAACTGTGCTCCAAGGGGCGCTCATAGTGACGTTAATTTGATACCGTCCATCGGTCAGATATGATAATAAAGCAACTAACACGTTATGCTTTTCGCCTTGAGGTAGCAGGACTTCACACAGTGTTAAAGAGGGCATTTTCAGCGCTAAATCAATACCGGCTTGGTTATCCCAGTAACGTTTTCCAAGGCCGATGCCGGAGCCTAAAATACAATTGTCTGCATCCAGTTGCGCTTGATATTGCTTCGGTAGGGGTTGCCATGCGCCCGCGCACGGTTCAATCGTTGCTTCGCATTTCAATAGGCTCTCTATAACGCGTTTGAGCGAGCTATAATTTTGCTTAGTACCAAAGAATAAAGTGCAAAAACTCAATAGTTGCAACAAATCTACGGGCAATTTGACGTGCATATCATCTGTCCACAAACCAAGCAAGGCTAGTGCTAATTTATACAAAGCCGAATCCTGTGGACGTTCGCTGAACAGCATGGGGTCGAGCTCTTTTTTAATATCAAAAAGCAATCGAATAAAACGGTGATTGAACAAGTTTAAAAAGGCTTCAGGGCCCTTATTTCCAGCTTCGGACGCGCGCTGAATAATTTCGGCGAAAATGTCCGGCAGCGGGCTTTGCTGCCCAAGCAAACCAAAACTATTGACTCGCACTTGGGTTTGTTGGGCATCGAATTGAATGCCAGCAATACTATTAGGTGTGAAGGCTTGGGTATTCACAGATTGGAAGCAAAGATTATCAGATACAGCTCCGCCACTGGCTTGATTCTCCAGCAAACGAATGGCCTGATAAAAATTCAGTTCTTCGGCCTGTGACGTTAGAAAATCTACGCCAGCTTTTTGTGACCGCTGATGGGTTTCCATTCATATACCTTTTGGTCGCTAATAAAGAGTTCCATGCGAACAAACGCGTTCACATGATTAAACAAAGCCAAAAATTGCGTTAGCACATTGCCAAACAGTATTGAGCTAGTTGTGTCGTAGTCTCTTGGTTTTAATGAGAGCTTAAAGTTCACACCGTGGTAATAGCCGCGCCAGCCGTTCTTTTGAACGGGAAATACGTCTTCTTCGGCTGTAAAGCTTTCAATGCTTTCAATGTATTGCTGATTGCGGGGGTTATCTTGGTCTGCGTATAAGTCCAAAATGGATTGCAGCGTTGTTTTCGCCAAACTGTTATCTGTTAACGACACGTAGTAGGTGGAGAGGTGCGATAACAACTTCCACATATGCTGATGATTGTTTTTCACGCCACGATAGCGCGTCGGCCGCATAACTAAATAGGCGTCGGAAATGGGCGAACTGCCGACGACATTAAAGTTCTGACCAATCTGAAAAAGTTCGCTCATAGCGCGGTTACAGCTCAAGGTTTGCGCGTATATGGTTTCGCCTTTCGGCACGTTTCTGTCAAAGTTTTTGTTAAACAGCGACACCCATGTTTCTGTCCCTGCTAATGTTTTACGCTGCGTTGGTTCAATTTGGTATTTCCAACGGTAATCTGAAGCTTTGGCGCTGGTGTTCGATAAGCTGAAAAACGGCTGTAATTCTCTAGATTCACCCCGACGGTTCATGGAAAAGATCTTATTGATACGGTAAATCTCAAAAGTATTGTAATGTTTGCGGCTAGGGTACAACTTGTAGCGATAGTCTTTCAGTGTAAGCGGCACTGGCTCTGAGGTTTTTGGAAACAGGTTAACAACCGGCACGCAGTTTAACTTTAACGATTGCGCACTAAATTCAATATCAGAAGGAAGAGGGTGACTGAATAACAAACGCAAGTTTAATCCTGCGCCTATGCGCACGTTTTCTAGCCCTTGAATATCGAAAAACATGAACTTTTCAGGGAAATTCATAAAATCCAATAAAAGCGTGAGCGCGTAATCTTGTTGTTCTGTGGCCGGAAGGGCGCGTTCATGATCGTCAAACCCGGCAAACTTCAACGCGGATTTAGGCAGCTTCGCCACAAGCGTTTGGTTTTCGTCATAAGCCACTACACCTAAAAAGTGTTGCGCCAAAAAGTCGTAAAAACGGTATTTTTCCGTTGGTGCTAAATTGATGTAAAAACGCAGTGGCTGGGTGACGGCTTGATCAAAGGTTTTGCCTTCTTGAAACAGGCTTATATTCACCCCAAGAATGCTTTGTGTTGTCGGAAACTCATCAAGGGCGCGTTTGTTTTTGTATAGTGGCGAACGTTGTACATCTTTTACTTCTATTGGCCATAGGGTTTGCTCATAACAGGATGAAAAGCGGCACTGACTAAGTTGCTCTGTATAGTCCGAGTCTGGTGATACTCTCTTGGGCTCAAATAAACGACTTCCGTCAAAGTGATAGCCGTCAACAAAGTTGGCATCTTCCATCTTAATTTTACACTCAATCACCGCCATTGACGGCATTGGGCTTACCAGTTGCGGATATAACTGTTGCAGCATCATGGCAGGAAGTTGCTGGGATTCGGCCTCTAAATTCTGACGTAAACGGCCTGTCATCCACGCAAAAGACTGCATCAAAAGTTCAACGTGAGGATCGCGAGACTCTCCGTTGTCTGAGGAAAGGGCTAACTCGGTGGCAATGTCGTTGTGCTTTTTGGCAAACTCCACCGCTTCTGAACGAAGGTCGGCAAGTTCCGCTTTAAAATAGTCGGTTAAACGTTCTTGCGCTTGCGTCATGATTGATGTCCTCCCACGGGGAAACGGTATTCAAACGCATCGGTAATGCCTTCAGATTCGATGCTACCGCTAATTAAAATGTGGGCTTGTTTGCTGTTTTTAATTCGACCAACAATGCTGGCTTTCGGGTTGTGAAGCCGGGGCTCAAAGGTGTGAATGGCATCCAATATTTGCTGTGCTAAGCGTGTTAATTCAGCATAACTGCTACCAAAGTCTACAGGGCTATCAATGCCCCAATTTAAAATACTTTTCGTCCCTTGGTTGGCGGGCGCGAAGGGGGCATAACCATTAAGAAAAGTCCTACCAGAAAGCAAACGCTGTATTTCTTCTCGAATCGACTCGCGCAACAACGCAAGCCGACTCTCTGCATCCAAAGGCGTTGGCTGTTGTGGTTGTGTGAGTCGGTCGAAGAAGAATCGTTGCATTACATTGGACCTCGGTTACGGGCAACGCTCCATGAGTACACAAAGCTTCCAGTAATCATTGCCTGACTATCTTGATGCGATGTTGTCCACTCAATATCCGTGAAGTTCAGTGTAATTTGCTCTGTTGCCATGTCGTTCGGGTGCGACTGCGCTTCAACGGAGCTAATCATGCAGTTATACAATTTGACTGTCATGATGTTACCGATGATGCTGTTGCCATCGCCGTCTAAATTGGCATTACGACACAAAAAGATTTGTGTTGGCTCTGAGCCATCGTCAATCGGCGCTGCCGACAAGCAATGCTTGTACAATAAAGGCGAAGTTTTATCTAAATACTTCACTGCGGTGATGTCGTGCAGAGCAGGGCGGCCAGAGGTTCTTGCTGCATTACTCACATCCGTGGTCATTTGTTGCTTCATGCCAAAATGCATGGAAACCAGCTCGATACAACCGGACAAATCGTCGCCTGCATCAACCAACTCACCATCGATGAGGCTGGCTCCTGCTAAATCGGCTAGGCCGGGTTTTAATAGGACTAAATCCATGATGTTTTCCTCTTAATTCAATGATGTTATGAAGGCAAATCTGCCACTAACCGAATGGAAGTGGAGAGTTCTTCGAGTTGGAAATGCGGCCTTAGGAACACGGTAGCGCGATAAGCGCCGGGTTTTCCTGGGACTTCGGTAACATCAATGCGTGCTTCACGTAATGGATATTTGGCTTTGATGTGTTGTGGTGGCGTATCGTCGAGCAAAACGTATTGTGCTATCCACGTGTTCAGGTAATTCTCAACGTTTTGGCGCGTCATGAAGCTACCAATTTTTTCACGCATTAAGACTTTGATGTAGTGCGCGAAGCGTGACGCGGACATCACGTAAGGCAGCATCGAGGAAATACGTGCATTGGCCGTTGCGCTATCGGTGAGATATTGCTTCGGACTATTGGTGCTTTGCCCACCAAAGAAGGCGGCTTTGTTAGTGCCTTTGCAGTGGCAAATTGCCATGAACCCTAAGTCGTTTAGCTCTTTTTCACGGCGGTCGGTAATTGACACTTCTGTTGGGCAATTTAAGGCTAAATCGCCATCTTCGGTTTCGAAGGTGTAAGCCGGCAAGCCTTCCACTAAGCCACCGCCTTCAACGCCACGAATGGCTGCCGTCCAACCATGAAGCGAGAATGCATTAGTAATGCGCTGACCTAAAATGTATGCAGGGTTGCCCCATAACACTTTTTGGGCATCAACCGTTTTACGGGTTTTCTCGACTTGTACGTCTTTATCATTCGGATCATCCACAAGTATCGGATTGTTTTTCTCATCAAACAGAGTCACGGCTACATCTTCATCAAAATAGATGCCTTCAACCGGATTTTTCTCGTGGTGATAAGGCAGACGCATCATCACTCTTGGCAAGGTAAGTGTCACGTAGCGAGAGTCTTCCATTTCACGGAAGGCGCGCCATTGAATAAGCTCCGCGCTTTCGAAGATTTTGCTTAAATCCCGTGGCTTGTGCAGGCTGCCGAATTCTTCTAAATCGAACAATTTTGCATACGCTGAAGCAATGAACGGCGCATGAGCGGCGGCAGCAACACCACTGATCATCTCAAGGAATTTGATGTCTTGTGGTTCACGACCAAATTGGTAATCACCAATTAACACGCTGTAAGGTTCGCCACCAAAGGTGCCGTATTCTTCTTCGTAAATGATTTTGAAGAGGGTGCTTTGGTCAAACTCAGCGGCTTTGTCTAAATCTTTGAATAGCTCTTTTTGGGTGACATCTAACACTTTCAACTTCAATTTGTTGTTAGTTTCAGTGTTCATCACTAAAAAGTGCAAACCGCGCCATGTGGCTTCACATTGTTGGAATTTTTTATCGTGGATAATGTAGTTAAGCTGCCGGCTGATGCGTTTGTCTTTGCGGCTAATATCTAAAGTGATTAAACCCGTAATATTAACGTCTTCTGCTTCCTTAGTGTTGGATGCGTCTTCGCTAGTATTTGTTGGTGTTTTATTAGCATCTGCATTTGCAGTATCTTTTTCAGCACCAGCCTCTGTTTCCGGTTTAGCTTCTTCTGTCGCCGCTTTATCTTCGGTTTTAGCCGTAGGTTTTGATGTTAATATTTGCTCAACAAATTCCACAACCAACTCTAACGCATAAGGCGTTTGTGCCGGCTCTAGGATTAATTGACCGGTGCTTAACATGGCTTTGATATCCGCATTTAAGGCTTCATCGGTGAATTGGTTTTTATCATCAATGGTGGCATTAAATGCGGTGCGTAGCGTGGCTTCATAAACATCGCTGGCAATTTTGTCGTGCTGGCGTAACAAACGTAATTTTTCTAAATTCGTTTCCAGTTGTTCCTGTTTTGCTTTAAGGACAGCATCTTCAGGATTGCTTAACGTCTCGATACTCTTAACAACAGCAGACTCAATAGCTTTGTGGGCTTTTGCTTCCGTGACACTTTGACGCAATGCTTCTTTTCTCTTGTCGTCGAAATAAACATCAACCAAAATGCTATTTAATGTATCGTTGCCATCCAGTTTGGAGAGAAAGTCGCGCAAACGGCTTCGCTGACCATACAATTTATTAAGAGCGGGAACATGGCTAACCACTTTGACGGGATCAAAATCGTCAATGTGCTGGAAGGGGATATCTACCAGCAATACTCCGTTGCCGCCCAACGTGTTACGAACGTCAAAAGCAACGCGAGGCTCAATAGACTTCATCACTTTGTTGAAGTTATCTCTGTCTATTTGGACCAGCTTTTTCTCTCGTATCGACTTTTTAGGGACAACGGATTCATGCGATAAATCCGCGAGGATACCGACGATAAACGGCAGTTCCTTTTTCTCTAGTGCACCGCCAGTTTCCACATCATAGGTTATCTGGACGCGGGGCGGACGCACTCTGCTTAATTTGTGTTGTATGCTATTGCTATTCGACATTCGACTAGCCTCCGTTAATATCAATCTTGCGTATTACAAGAGGCACTAATGAAGTGCTTCTCGAACGTAAATAACGCGCTCTCCGTACACTCGTTTATGCAATTCTCCTTTCGCTACTAAAAACTCAAGAGCTTGCTGAACGAGGTCTTTTGCGTCGTTTAAGCTTTGTTTGGTTACCCACCAATTGGCAATGCCGTCCACTGTGTCACCAGCGTTAGGATTGCCTTGGAAATATTCTTTAATTTCCTTGGCGATGTTCTCGACCATTAATTGTGATGCCATATGTTTTGATCCATTTATTTTCGATGTTCACGTTAACCAGTCATTGACAACACATAATTCGTGCCAACCTTATCAAAACCTAACCCCATGATAATTAAAGAATATTTTTTTAATCAAAAATGAAGGGTGAGGCTTCATAACCCTAATAAAAATGACCAAATTCGGCCTAGGCATTGATTTCATTAGGGGAGAAGGATGATGAGGGTAATAAGCCCCACTGTGGTTATTTAGCCCTAGATGCTTACACAGTAATAAAATTTATTTAAATCAATAAGTTATTTATTCTTGAAAGGTGCAAAAGTTGTGTTATTTATTAAAAGAAGTTTGAGCTTAAATAGCTGTATTTAATTGTCAGTCATCCCATAGAGATTTATCGCAAATTCGCAGTGGATACTCCATGTAGACTCCACAGTTGCTTCCTTGCGGTCGAGGGGGCTCCTAACTCTTAAGGGACTAATAGTTCGGGATAGGTTGTAGGTTTGCCCATGTCTTCGGTTGCTGAAATGTTTAAATTGCTGAAAAGCAGAAAGAGAGGAATGCACTATGAATCCGCCAAGAACCCCTAAACAAGGATCAACATCAAAAGAATCTCAGCGTTCGAGCGCGAGTGCTAAACAAGTATCGGTAACAACGGCATCTAAACCGAGCGCTCAAAGGTCAACCACATTCTTAACAAAGGACGATACAAAGAATCGCGCAGCATCGGCTTATCATGTTGAAGTGCGCGGAGATACCATAGGAAACAGCCAACGTGCGCGTCAAGAACACTCGCATGGTCCAACGGTGACACGGAATAAAAATGCGGTCCATGCTTTCATTCCAGAAAATGGAAAGCCAGAAGAAGCAAAACGGAAGCAAAAGGCGGTTTCTAAAGTTACCAAAGATATGGTGAAAAGTACGGGTATGGACCCTCAAACCGCAATGCGTTTGAATATTATGGATGGGTTAGCAGAGCCAACGGCGTCGGCAAATGCACAGCATATTGAGGCGTTTTCAAGTCCTGTAGGGCGCGGAAATCCGCATCGAAGTGGGGGAACTGTGAAATTTCCAGAACCACAAAGTAATTTGTCGAAGTTTGATTTGGTTAGTGCAACAACGCAACAAATGAAGAAGGAAGTAAAAAGTACAGGTCACACGACAACAAAACCAATCACCGATACCGTTTCCAATAATCCATCTTCAGCACAGCAGTTTAACTCTGCCGCGTTAGCGGAACAGCGCCGCTTTGCTCAATCTATTTTGAACCCTAAGAAGGAATAGGCACTATTTTTACATTCAAGCGGCGTTAGGCGGCTTTAGCATTGGCGCTTTCTACGGTTGCTTGCGTGTTATCTTGGTTTTTATCTTCACCCCTTGTCTTCGTGCTTATTTTCAGGCTGGGGAGAGAGGGTTATCAATTCTGCCATGAGCAAATGGTCCTCTGCTGAGTCGGTATTAAATTCCACTTCGCAAGGCTCGCAGTTTAGCGCTTCTTTATGTTGATATTCCGCATCAACAACCAGCCGATAGTCTCCTGATTTGAGCTTATCGATAACGTAAAAACCATCTGGCTCGGAATAGTAGGTTTTCACAAAAACGGGATTTTTTCCGCTCGTGTTTTGGCTTGAGTTTTTATTCTTAGCACTTTCACTTAACTTGTATAAATGCAGGGGTACAGCGCCGATTTTGTTCTGTGGTTCTTGCTCTGCATTCAAGCGTATTATTTCGCCTTCTACTTCGTATTGCAGGTGAAACGGGACTTGAAAAGCCACGCTTCCTCCGGGGTGTGATTCTATGCGGATTTCACGGTATTTTGGCACAATGAATGGATTGTCGAGTTCGCTATCATCCACAGTGAAAAGCTTGGGATCGTAGGCATCGACGCCGTATAATCGAACATGATCTTCAGCTACGCCTTTTTCAAATTTGCGTCTGCGCTGGGTAAGGGAAACCTCTGGCAAAAAGGCTTCGGTTTCATCCCAAATCCCGTTGTTGTTTTCATCTAAAAACGGTTGCATAACGACGTTCGATGAGCGTCGCCATGATTTATTGGTCATGCTGGCAAACGGATCATCGGCAAATAATCCAAAACTAATACCAAAGCCAAAAGACCATCCAGAAGTGTTGGTAAAGCCCAAATTACCACTCACTCGAAATAAGGGAAGGGATTTTGATAATCGAATACTGGTGGAACTGCGTTTTTGCTGCAAGTCCCAACGCAAGCTGGCTGCCGCACTCACGCCCAAAATGTTTTTACTCAAACTCATATTGAGCGATTTTTGTGAGGTGCTGCCAAGGCTTTTTTGGTAGGAAAGATTTAGGTTGCCTATTGGTGTTTGGGTTGAGCCTACTAAAGAAAAATTTTTTACAGATAGGGCATCGTTGTTATTGCCGTTGCTATTTCCGATATCTGTATTTGAGCGAGAAATACTGCGCTGTCCTTCGGCCGAGAAAGACCAAGTGCTGCCGTTATAACCCATTTTGGCTGAGTAATTTCGTGACAAGCTTTCCCCAAAATGCGATTCGGAAGCGGCGAAGCTACTGGAATATCCTTCATATCCCCAACCCCAACTGGCTGAATGTGTTGTGGAGGTGTTTAAACTGCTTGCTAAACGCTGGCTTGATAGCCCAATACTTTGATTTCCAAATCCATAAGAAACGGACGCATCGTAGAGCCATTGGTCTTCTAGCAAACCAAGTTTTAAAGCACTTTGCATATCGGCCCATTTAAAACCATCTAAAGCTAAGTGGAACAAGGTTTCGCGGGTTTCTTCAATTTTGCTTTCGAAGCCAAGTATGAGTAACGCATCGGCTGATAATGCGTAATTTATCGAACCTGCAAACAAAGCACTATCACCACTTCCACCTTCAAATAAGCCTTCTGCACTGTCTAAATAGGTGAGGGTGGGCGTCCATTCTGAGGGCGTTAAGCCGTGCTTACCGGGTTTTTGTAAGCGTTGCTCGGTTTCTTGTCCGTCAGGTGTGGTGATGCGAATCACATACTCAGCACTCTGGTCGCGTAAATCGATATTTTTAAACTCATAAAAACCGGTGTCATCTAGCTGTATAAAGTCAATGAGTAAGTCATTTCGGTACAATTCCACTTCACTAAGCGGCTGTGCATAGCCGGATAAATCGATACTGGTACGGCTACCAAACGACGCGCGCTCACCTAGCAAAAACCCTAAACCGCGACTAGGTACGTTAAACAGCCCTTGTTGTGAATGTTGAATATCGCCCATTTGGTAATGCAGTTTGTCGCCGCCCCAATCTAACTTTCTGGCAAATTTGCCGCGACCGCGAATAGAACCAGACTTTTGCACATTGAGTTGCAACTCTGATTGGTGATAGAGCAGATCAAAAACCGATTGAACGTAAAAACTGGGGTTGTGCCGTGCATTGTTCCAGCGCTCATTGGCGCTAATATCAAGCGAAGGCATGGTAAATGCCTGATATTGATCATCAATTTCTAAACTGGCTGCTTTTTGTTCGTCCAGTTTGAGCAGCATCAGTTTGCGCGCTTCACGCATGATTTCTTTTGTTTTTGGATGTTTGCCTTCAGTGAGTACCGCGAAAATTTGGCGATGTGCATCAAAACGCATGCGTACATTAAGCTGCGGCAACAATTCGATGTTGAAATAACATTGCTCATCTTCAATAAAAAACAGCGGTTGAGCTTCTTCATCGACTAAAGAAACGGCGACAGGACCTTCCCAAAATTCGCCTGTTAGTTGTGTATTTGATTCATCGCAAGAAAGGTTGGCTGCAAAGTGTTCGTTAAACAACTCAAGTTCAATAAAGTAGGATTGGTAATCTTTGGTGGCGAGGTCAAGCTCTACGCCGGTTTTGCGGTTGTCCAACTGAAAGTCGGCAAAAATGAAGTCCGTTTCTACTATGTCCTCCAAATCGTCTTCTTGCGTATCGCCTACTGCATAAGCAGAAAACGTGAAGAATGAGATTGCAACAACACACACATAGCGGCGCGCAAGAAGTCGAATTAACATATTTGGTTTTGCAATGCGCCCAACATCAAGGAGAGGTAAGTCCAACTGGGCGCAAATGCTTAATTTCTAAATTTCCAAGTTTGTCATTTAGCTATTGGTTATTTGTGCTGCTTGTTCTGTGCGCTTGTTTCATGCTTGTGAGCGTTCAGCCAAGGTGTAGCAAGATCCAACGTCTGAGCTTTGCCGTGAATTACAGTTTCACCACTTGTTGAACCACAACTTCGTCGTCGTTGCTTGGGTCTTCCAAAATCAGGGAAATGGCTTGGCCTTCGAGGTCTTTGGCAAGCAATTCGGTGTTCAATTGACGACTATTTATCTCGGGATAAACGCTCACTTGATTTGCACGGTATAGCTCTTCGTTATTCTTATCGCGCACCACGATGTTGCCGCTAACAGAACTTGCGCCAAGGCGATTGAGCACCAAGTTTAATTTGCCGTCTTCGGTTACACCTGGCTTACCAAAACGCAGCTCTGCTGGTTCTTGCCCGTGGCGAACAAAAATGGGAATAACGTATTTCAAGTTCGGGCGAATAAAGATACCGCTGACTTGTTTAATCGGGTCTTGAGTGATGGCTTCTACCATTAAATGCGAGCGATATTCGCCGGCTTTGGGCGTTTTACGCTTAATAATGCGCACTTTTTGAAAGCTATGCGGTTTTACATCTCGGGAAATACGTGGCCCGATGCGTAAATAGGGTTGCGCAGAGCGCTCGTACTCTTCTACTTCTACCAGCGAGCCTTCTGCATTCATTTTCATCTCGATAAGTGAGACGCGATAACTTTGTAACGTATCGGACTCGTTATAAATGCGGATTTCGTCGCGCCGCACTTCTTCATCCAGCACAATACGAGTTTTATCTAATTTGAAATTGCCCGCGCTAGCTTGCAGTGTAAATAACGCTAACGAGGTAACAGTTAGTGTTTTAATTATGCTTCTAGAACAAAGGTAACTTTTAACGTGTTTTAAGAATTCAATTTTCATAAACTGCCTTACTTGCACTTTTATATGAAATAGTCACTATTTCTGGTTCTGCTTTGGCAAATAAGATAACGTTATTTTTATATAAGCGAAAATTAAAACTATTTTTTGCTATGCAATAAACTTGTTTTTTATGCAAGTTTTTAAAGAGCCGATAGCTCTCTGTTTGGCTACTTCTCACTAAGCTTATGAATTAAGCTTTGTATATCTTCTCTGATTTCTTTCGGCAGCCCATTTAACATATTTACGTCTTGTATATCAGTTTTATGTAAAGCAGGGGTGCCTCTTCCCATAATCAGCCAATCTATTGATATATCGAGAAAAGCACATAGGTTTATAAGGTGGCTCACTTTTATGTTCCCTCCAGAGAGCCAACGTGAAATGGTGCTTTCCTCAACACCAATCGCATTTGCAAGCGCCAATTGTTTCAAGTTGTGCTTATCTTTGAGGTAATTTCGCAAACGACTACCCCAATGATTTTTCAAGTTATCGTTCATAATCAATAAGACTTTTGTTGAATCATTTTGCAAGCTTGTTTGGAGAAAAAGCCAAGCCTTAGAAGCATCAAAAGGATATAAAATACATTTATTTTTTCGTATTTCAATAAATATAAATTACATATTTTTCTTATGTGAAATTTTCTTTAATCTGGGGGAATAAAAAGACGTTAAATAAAGGAATGGGTAATATAACAGTCTAAATAGGTCAATTTAATCGAATGATTATTGATGTAGACAGGCAATAGGTTGTGCCCAGTAACTTTTAGGGCTTCAACGCTAGTTACAGCATGAATTGTTGTCTTTCTAGGCCATGTTTTTCCATAAGACGGCAAAAAGAACGGCGCTCTTTCTTTGCTATTTTAGCGGCTTTGGAAACATTGCCTTGTGTAAAAGTGAGGAGTTTCTCTAGGTAATCATGTTCAAATTGATACACTAACTTATCTTTAGCAGCCTGAAAACTTTGTTCTACTGATGGCAAATTTACACTAATAGGCTCCGCAGCATGAGAATCGGGATGAGCTTCTGAGGGAGAAAGCAGCTCCACATCATGAATGACAGAACCTTCTGATAAGACGTATGCGCGTTTCACAAAGTTATCTAATTCCCGCACATTACCTTCCCAGTTATAAGCTTGCATTGCTCTGAGCAAATTAGAATGGAATACTTTAACGGTGTTATCGTTTTTGAGGGCCATTCCTGCCAAAAAGCGTTGTGCAAGCAGCAGAATATCTTCTCCTCGATGACGTAATGCCGGTAGCGTAATTTGCAGTACGTCTAATCGATACATTAAATCTTCACGAAAACTACCGGCCTGAATCAAGGTTTTCATATTCGCGTTACTCGCCGCAATAATCCGTACATTAAGTTTTTTCGTGAAGCGGCTACCGACTCGACGAATTTCAGAGTCCTGCAAATAACGTAATAACGCGACCTGTGCTTTTGGCGAAAGACTATCAACCTCATCCAGAAAAACCGTGCCGTTATTCGCCATTTCTAACAGGCCAACTTTTTCTTTATCTGCCCCTGTAAAAGCGCCTTTTTCATGACCAAATAATTCACTCAATAGCAAGTCATCAGAAAACGCACCACAATTGATCGGAATAAATGACTCTTCTCTACGCCCGCTTAAGTAGTGTATGGCGCGAGCTGTTAGCTCTTTCCCTGTTCCCGTTTCGCCTTTAATAAAAACATTGGTATCCGTATTAGCGACTTTTTTGATTAATTGAACCACTTTAACGAATCGGCTTGAGCGCCCGTAAAATTTGAGTTTTAAAAAAGTCGCATCAACGTCAGATGGTAGAAAATGCTGACGCTGCAAAATCTGTTGTTCTGCATAGCTAATTGCTTGCAGTAGTTTAGTTTGATTGGGTGAATGGAATACGACATTTAAGGAAAAGGGGAGAGTATGTTGTTGAGAATGCGTTGTATTTTGAGGGGAGGCAGTAACGTAAATAAATTGTTCATGATTGGCATGATATTTCCGAATGTCCAAGGAGGAAATATCATCAATATGGTTAATTAATATCAACCAAACAATCGGGGATTGGCTACTGGTTTGTTCGTGGGTAATTGTGTAGAAATCCTTGATATTTAATAAGTTATTTTCCAAACCCTGAATAACAGCAAGCCGAAAACTGTTATTGACGAACGATACCACACGTACCTGTGTATCTTTAAGTATCATGTTCTTAACCACCGTGTTTGAAATTTAATGAACCTTTATTTCTAGTTGGTTAATCGGCATTTTTCAAGAAATATGAAGAACTAAAGCCAAAAAAGGGAAAAAGAATAAAATTAATATGACTCAAATTTATTCAGAATAAGGGAAAGTTCTTGCAATAATGCATGTTCTTTAATTTTTAACTCCCCAAGCTCAAGAGTAATCGCATTTTTCCTTTCACTGGCTTGCTCGGCGGTCATGCTATCAACTTCAATATGGGAAAAGGTTGCAATTCCTTCGCGCACGTTATCGAAGTAGTCCACTAAGCTGCCACGAGTCTGGTGTATTGGAGGAGGGGATAAATCCAGCTTGGGTTTTTCTGCGGTGTCGAGTTGTTTTAGTTTTAGTGCAAAGTTATCCAAAGCAGGGCGGTTAACTTTAATACCTAGACCAACGCATTCCTGATGTGCTTTTTCAAAATCAGTGTAGTTATATTGCCGAATGATTTTCTTTACTAATTCGACTTTTTCGACTTTTAGCTTTTTACCAAACATATCAGAAGTGCAGCTCAATACTTTGAATATGGACTTTGTGAACTTTCTAACATACAAGCTTTAAGCTAAGAGAACAAATTGTCTTGTATAAATAGGTGATTATCTCGGAATTATTGTGCAGAATATTGATAACTATTTATTTACTTTTTTATTACTCATTGTTAATTAGGTACAACAAATGTCATTGTCTTTGCAAGAACAACTCTTAAAAGCGGGCCTAGGGGATAAAAAAAAGGCTCAGAAAATTAATAAAGATAAACGTAAGAAAAACAAGATAGCAAGGACACAAAAGAAAGTTGTGGTCGATGAAGCCAAGCTGAGTGTGGAAAAACAGCTGGCTGAGAAGAAAGAGAGAGATAGAGCGCTCAGTTTATCCGCTAAAGAAGAAGCCGAGAAAAAGGCCATTGTTTATCAGATAAAGCAATTAGTGACTATGAATCAGATCGAAGATTTCCAAGGCGAAATCACGTTTAATTTTACCGATGGAAGTAAGATTAAACGCTTACAAGTGTCAGAAAAAATTCAATCGATGCTGCAACGCGGCAAATTAGCTATCGCGAAAGAAGGGGATGGTTATGCAATTATCCCCATGCAAGCAGCGGAAAAGATTTTAGAACGAGATGAAAACAATACCGTAGTTTATACGGAGCATTCTAATAAAAACGAAGCAGCCACAGAGGAAGATGATTGGTACGCAGATTTCAAAGTGCCAGATGATCTTATGTGGTAAAGCGTCACTCTACAGGGTCGAAATTTAGATGAATACAGCTCACATTGCGCTACCGAAAGAAAAGATTGCCTTTTGGGTCGATAAAATGGGTGATAAAGACATTTTATTCCAACCTATTGACCGTAAAGTTCACACTTACTCTTGGAAAGATATATCCGATCAAGCTTACCGTATGGTCGGCTTTTTAAAAGCACAGGGTTATCAGCCTGGGGATACCGTAGCCATTTTAGCGAAAAATTGCGCGCACTGGATCATTGCGGATTTTGCTTTAATGCTAGGGGGCTTTGTGAGTGTGCCTATTTACCCTACGGCGAATCAAGAAACCATTTCCTACATTCTTGAGCACTCTGAATGTAAAGCCGTTTTTATTGGTAAGTTGGATGATCAGGACGCAGCCGAAAAAGCGGTACCCGAACATATTTTAAAGATTTCGATGCCTTATCCTACAATTCCTTGCGATCATCAATGGCAAGACATTATCGATAATACCGAGCCGGACTACGAAGTTCCTAATGTGTCAGCCGATGACCTAATGACGATTCTGTACACATCAGGTAGCACTGGTCATCCTAAGGGGGCCATGCACTCTTATAAGAGTTTTGTTCTTGCAGGGAAAAACACCGGCGCATCAATTCAAGTTACTACAGAAGATAGAATTCTGTCTTATCTGCCGATGTCACATTGCACTGAAAGAAACTATGTTTGTTCTATTCTCATTAATTGGGGATTTGAAGTGTATTTTGTAGAATCATTGGCGACGTTTGCTGACGATCTCGCTTATGCTAGACCAACGTTGTTTGGTTCAGTTCCTCGACTGTGGACACAATTCCAGAAGAAAATCCTGCATAAAATTCCCAACAACAAACTGCAATTTATGCTGAAAATCCCCATTCTAAGCGGCATTGTAAAGCGTAAAATTCGCAAACAAATGGGCTTGGACAAAGCGTACGCATTTATCAGTGGCTCAGCTCCTATCTCTCGGAAGTTGCTAGAATGGTATCGCGGTATTGGGATCGATATTGCAGAAGGTTGGGGCATGACCGAAACTTTTGCTTGCGGAAGTATGCCTAAGAAAAACAAAGAAGTTCGATTTGGTACTATTTCTCAGCCATCTTTTGAAGTCGACATCAAAATTGCTGAAGACGATGAAATACTGGTGCGCTGCACTTCAAATATGATTGGTTACTACAAGGAAGAGGATAAAACCAAAGAAGTGCTTAATGAGCATGGTTATATTCATACTGGGGATTTAGGCAAATTAGAGGATGGATATTTGTCTATTACAGGCCGTAAAAAGGACATCTTTAAAACGGAGAAGGGCAAATATGTCGCGCCAATCCCTATTGAGTCTGACTTCGGGGAGAACGAGTTCATTGAGCTAATGTGCTTGGTTGGCACACAATTGGTTCAACCGGTTTTAATCGTAAATTTAAGTGAACATGCCGAAGGGTATTCACAAGACGATCTTAAAGCCAGCCTCGAAAACTCGCTCAAGAAGATAAATGAAAAGTTAGAATCTCATGAAAAGGTTGGTGGAATCATTGTTCTTGAAAAACCGTGGACCACTGAGTCTGGTGAATTAACACCTACATTAAAAGTAAAGCGTCATGTTGTTGAGTCGCGCTACCTTGATATAGCTCGTCAATTACCTCAGGGCCATATTATTTGGCACTAGGTTAGCCAATAGGGATGAATACAGCGCCTTTATTATCATATAAGGCGCTAGTCTCCTCTTAACCTCGTTAAGAAAGTTTACCTCTGACTGTGTTTATGCGAGCCCAAATCTTTGTGGTAAACTTGCGCCCAATTTTGCTCCTACCTCTTATCATGCAAGCATAAAAACTAGGTTGAGAGCGTGACTTAGATTAAAAGCAGGGTATACATGCACGCGTATGTAGAAAAGATTAAAGCACTTGGTGAAAACGAATTCTTTCGTGATGTGTCATTGGTATACATTATTGATAAGCATGAATTTGAACTACCATGTCTGGTGTTTGAAACTAAGAATCCTCAGTTTGCTTTTAATTATTTTATTCGGCAGACGCAGAATCAACCTCACCTCAATTATTACGAACACTCCATTTGGCATTTAACTCAGATGCTCGACAGCATTAGCCAAGCCTTAAATTGCGAATTTCCAGCTTTTTGTTTGTATTTGGTGGATGATCTTTCTGCATTTTTAGCTTCTGCGAGAGAAGATAAAGTTAATCTGATCATAGAAGCCACCCAGCATCTACATGAGTATTTAGCACAATTAGCTGATAGTGAAGGGATGGGCAAGACCAGAAAAAATCGTGTTCCCGGTGATAGGCTAAAACAAGCCAATCAACGCTTATTACCCTTGGTGTATGAGAGTAACACGAGTTGGCAAAACCCTTTGCTAGTCGAGCGCTCAGACGAAGAACTTTGGTGTATTGCATTATCTGCCTTACAGATTGTTGTAAGCCGATTTTGTTATACGCAACGTGTAGGCATATTAACGCAAAACCCCAGTTTTTCTCATTATGGTGTTATCCGGGCCTCGTTGGATAGCGTGGAAAACGTAGATGGGTTAATGCAAAAAAACCGATGCTTTGCATTATTAGCACATCAACTTAACGCCTTTAAAATAGAACAATATTTAAACGAAAATGAGCGGAATTCATTACTGAACATCAGTCATAACGGAATTGGGTTGCGTGTTCAGTGTGTTGAGTATGAAAAAGATCGCGACATTTCACAACAAATCAAAGCAAATAATGTATTTTCGTTACAAAAGGACTTGTTGGACATTCAACTTAACATTACCCGCTTTACAAGTGGTGAAAATATCAGCAAATTGGTGTGGGCGTTTAACAGTAATAAATACAGCCCAGCGTTTATTCAGAGTTTTGAACAAGCTTTTATCTGCTGTCTGCAACATTGTGTCGCCGCGCCTCAGTTACCTGTCAATCACCTCCCTATAGTGGAAATGCCGATAGAGGCAGTAAACCAATTTGATGACAACAATAGCGTCATATCATTGTTTGAATCTCAAGTAGAAGAAACGCCTGACGCCATTGCGCTCTACACTATGTTAGATGGTATGCCTGTGCAATGGGGCTACCGAGAGCTTAATCAATCCGTCAATCGCATGGCAAACCTATTGCTGGAAGAGGGGGTGACTGCGGGGGCTAGAGTTGGTGTGCTGCTGAATTATTCTCCTGAAATTTTGGTTTCCATTTTAGCGATATTTAAACTCAATGCTGAGTATGTTCCTTTTGACCCAGAATATCCCAGCGAACGCTTAAACTATATGTTGCAAGATGCCAATGTTGATTGGATGTTAACCGCGAAATCACATTTAAGCTTGCTACAAGATAGATTGAACGACAGTCAAACGTTAAAAATATTACAGTGGGACAGTTCACAGATACAGGTCCGATTAAATTCCTTATCCGCTGAAAACCTTGGCACAACCATGAACAGTGAACTGGCTTATGTTGTGTATACGTCTGGAACAACAGGGCAGCCGAAAGGCGTTTTGGGTACCCACAGAAGTTTGGCAAACCGTTTGATATGGATGCAATCCCAATTCCCAGCAAAAACAGGGACACGATTTGGAGCAACAACAAGTGTTTGTTTTGTCGATCATATTGCCGAACTATTACAGCCTATTATATGCGGCGGTATAGTTTGCATGTTGCCGGATGAAGCATTAGAAGGTGGATTAGTTAACGACGCTGACATGCTACTGAGTTGGGAGATAGAACGACTCACCTTGTTGCCCTCGTTACTATTGGGCTTGTTGCGTAAAAGTAACAAAAAAAGTTTATCAACCCTTAAATTGGTTGTGACCAGTGGTGAGCCATTGTTCCAAAATGTGGTTGATGCATTCCATTCGAAACTCGATGGTAAAGCGCGTTTAATCAATCTTTATGGCACAACCGAATGTGGTGCCGATGTGTCATTTTACGAAGCAACATTTCCTGAGCATCTGCGGGTGATGAAATACTTCAAACCTCGCCGCAATAGCATGGGAGATGTTCCTGTTCGTATCGGGCTAGACGACGAGCATTTTACAATGCCAAATGTCCCCGTTGCAGATCTCATCCACAAATTCATGGATGTTGATATTCCCGCTCAGCCAGCAGATTATGCAAGTTATATCGAACAAATAAAAGAAGAGCTATTCCCTTATTTGATCGATGTATCCTCTAAGAAGTTTATCGGTCATATGACCTCAGCATTGCCTGATTTCATGTCTGATTTTAGTCGATTTATTACCCAAGCAAACCAAAACATAGTCAAAATTGAAACATCAAAAGTGCTGACATTTATGGAGCGTCAGCTTATGGCAATGCTACATAAAATGTTCTTCAGGCAAGAAGACTCCTACTATGCTGAGCGCGTTCAAAATCCTGCACACATGTTTGGTGTTGTTACCAGTGGCGGTTCACTGGCTAATGTAATGGCCTTATACAGTGCCAGAAATAAAGCACTAATGCGCCAAGGGATCACAAAAGAGCAAATTCAAAAGCAAGGTGCAATTGCTTGTATGCAATCCTTGGGTTTCACAAGAGCCGTCATATTGGTTTCTCGACTCGCACATTATTCCATACGTAAAACGGTTGGTTTGCTTGGTTTAGGTGAAGATAACTTATTGATCATTGAACAAGATGAACATCAGCGAATAGATACCCAAAAATTAGCTGAAACCATTGCCCACTGTAAGCAAGAAAATAGGTTTATTATTGCTTTGATTGGTATCGCAGGTGCAACTGAAACGGGTACGGTTGATCCGTTGCCACAACTGGCAAGCATCGCAAACGAAAATCATATTCACTTCCATGTTGACGCTGCTTGGGGTGGGGCATTTGTATTCTCTGAAGATTACCATTATAAGCTAGCAGGCATTGAACACGCGGATACCATTACCTTTTGTGCGCATAAACAACTGTACCTCGCTCAAGGCATTAGCTTGTGTTTATTTAAAAATTCGCAGGGGCTTTATTCCGTTACAACCCATGCTGAGTATCAAGCGGAAATCGGGAGTTTTGATCTAGGGCAATTCACGTTGGAAGGCTCTCGACCGGCAACTTCTTTAATGCTTCATGCAGCGCTGCATCTTTTTTCTCGTTCAGGCTATAACTGGTTAATGCAGCAAAGTATGTTAAAAGCGGCTTTCTTAAAAGCCTTGGTACAAAATACTGATGCCTTTGAACTGGTTGGGGAGAATGATTTAAATATCATTAATTATCGTTATATTCCGCGCGCCTTGAGAGGCAAACCTCAACACATAAACTATACGCAAGAAGAACATCAGTTAATTAGCGAAGCAACGGAAAGTATTCAAATACAACAGTTTTTACAAGGAAGAACGTTCGTTTCTAAAACACGAATCCTGTATTCCCAGTTTTCTGATAGCAAAATTTCTGTGTTTAGAGTGGTTCCCATCAATCCGTTAACCAGTTTTGATGACCTTATTGATGTGCTAAATGACCAGCTGCAAATTGCTACCGCATTGGTTGAAGGGGATCAAGAAGAGCAATCTATTGAATTAAGTAATTCTATGCTTCACGCCTTGGAGCCAATTCGTCCTATTGCACCTATTGGTAAAGCGATTGCCAACAATGCGCTTTATGTGATGGATGAATTCCATAATTTATTACCACCTGGCGCGATTGGAGAAATTTATGTTGCTGGTGCTGGTATCGCCAAAGGGTATTTAAACAAGCCTGATTTGACTCGGCGTAGTTTCATCGTGAGCCCATTTAACCCGGAGCAGCGTCTTTACCGAACATTTGACTTAGGCCGTGTTAGGCATGATGGCCAGATAGAATATTGTGGCCGAGTTGATCATCAAATAAAGTTACATGGCAACCGAATTGAGCTTGATGAAATTGAAATGACATTAAAAGCCATGCCCCAAGTGGCGGTTGCAAAAGTTGCTCTGCTTCAATCTAAAGAGAACAGTGAATTTCTTGAACAAGACAGCGCGATTACTGCTTATATAGAGCCAAACACCCTGTTAGGCAAAAAAGAAAAGCACACGCTCAAACAAAATATTTTAGATGAATTACGCCTTCATTTACCTGAAGATCACTTGCCTCAACATATCGTTATTTTCGATAAAATTCCAATGTTGCCTAATTTCAAAGTGGACTTAAACCTGTGTGAGAAATTGGCTAAAGACAGCGGAAAATAAAGAAAAAATAGCATTAGACATGGAATTAATTTGGGCATAAAGTGGTTCGGGTTAAGCTTTATTCGCTAACCAAATTTTACTTAAAAAATCATATAAAACAGATCGTTAAATAACTTTTTACGCTGACCTACCACCAAAAGGAACGAGAACAAAATGTTTGTACTCACCACAACTTACAATGTTTTATCAGACAAGAACAAAACATTGGAACTGCGTGTACAAGAACTTGAGAATGAACTAGAACACGTTCAGCAAGAAAATGTAGCGCTAAGGGATGAAATTCGCCGTTTTGAAAAAAGTCAGGAAGACGCATTTGATAGCAAGTTAGTAAGATGTGTAGTGGAGTCTTTGCATCAAGTGGAAAAAGTACGGCAAACGGTTCTTGATTCATATAATGATATAGAAAGAGAAAATGGCGCCATTGCTGAAATCAATCAGCTATTCGATACCTCATCAGATTCCCTAGGCGCAATTGTGGACTCAATGGGGGGAATGAGCCATAAAATGGAAGGCATGACATCCAGTATTTCTGGACTTTCCAACACGGCTGATAGTATTAATACTTTCGTTACCACCATTACCAGTATTTCGGATCAAACAAATTTACTTGCACTTAATGCCGCAATTGAAGCGGCGCGGGCAGGGGAAGCGGGCAGAGGCTTCAGCGTGGTCGCGGACGAAGTTCGAACCTTAGCAAATGAAACAAACAAGTCTGCCAGTGAAGTGTCTGATTTAGTGTCTAGTATCATAAACTCCACTAAAGAAGCGGTTGGCTCAGTTCACGATTTGAAGAGTAATAATGATTCACTTTCGAGTGGCGTATCGAATTTGAATACCCACTTTGATTCAATCATCGATCATTGTCATTCAATGAAGAATACTATTTCTCACTCATCCATTCGAACCTTTATTCAAACGGTAAAACTGGATCATATTGTCTGGAAAGTAGACGTTTATGGCTTTATTTTAGGGATGAATAATAAGAACATTGATGACTTTGCAGATCATACTCAATGCCGCTTAGGGCGTTGGTATACCTCTACGGGCCGCGATGGTTATGGTCAAACTCAAGAGTTCCGAGCGATTGACAAACCTCACGCAGCAGTGCATAAAAATGGTACTGAAGCGATGAAGGCCATAGAACAAGGTAATAAACAAGAGTGTTTACAACTGTTGCATATGATGGAAAAAGCCAGTGAAGAAGTGGTGGTTTTACTGGATAGGCTTGCCGATAAAAATATCAGTTAACACACGTCTTTTTTGAGTTAGACTGAAAAAGCAGCTTAATATAGAGCTGCTTTTTTATGCTACGTTATGAATTCTTACAATCTTCACCGTAGAAACTTGGCATTTGACGCATTAACCATGTTTTACTCTCGAAAAATCTTTACTCTATCAGTGATATTGAAGGCACGAATCAGAAGGTATTTACGTTGATTAAAAATATTCTGCAATACATTGTTGGTTTGGTAATTGTGCTTTCGGTTGTTTATTGGCTAATTGGAACAACTGAAGAACCTGAGTTAGTCGCTTCGGAGCAAGTCATACTTCAAGAGCCTTATTGGGATACCGATTTAGAAGTGTGTAATCAAGCTAAAACCCCTGTAGAAGACAGTGCTTTTGAATCCTGTTTAGCACTCGCTAAAAATGGCCGAGTATATGCACAGATGCGTGTTGCTTACCTCTATTTTGACTCCAGTGAAGAAGGGCATCTTCAGGAAAGCTACTATTGGATGCAAAGAGCAGGACATGTATTAGAAGAACCGCTTCTGTTGAGTAAAATCATGTTATTTAGCTATGGCACAACCGATGAAGACATAGAGAAGGGATACAAAGGCATTGTGGACTTATCGGATAAAGGTCATTCAGGGGCAGATGCCTATTTGGCTACCTTATATTTTTTAGAAGAAAACATTGAACAGCGTATGGCGAACCCTTTATGGTTACTAGAAAAGTCATATGATTCCGGTAAAGGTTATGTTTCCCCAATGGAACTGGTGACGATTTACGTAAACGGATTTGGCACCGACATCAATATAGAAAGAGCATCAAAATTACTGTTCCAGTACGCCGATGAAAACTTTCCATTCTCAACAAATAATACAGCGTGGTTCATAGCAACCACTGAAAATTTGCCGTTTGGTAGTCCACAAAAAGCGTTAGATTTGGCGCTTTCCGTGATTGAAGATGAACGTTATCGAGAAACCTATCCATATGTAGACACACTGGCTGCTGCTTATGCCGCCACTGGGGATTTTGATAACGCGGTAAAAGAGCAAGAACGCGCAATCCAATTGTTAAAAGAAGAAGGCAACGGCGAGGAAGCTCAACGTGATCTTGATAGTTTTTTAGAACGTCTAGAGCAGTTTAGATCTCATCAAGCCGCCATCTATAACGATATAAAAGCTGACAGCGAAACGTTTTTTGAAGGAATGAAAAAACGAATCGAAAGCGGGCTATTAGGCTCATTGAAATACGCGACTTATCAACCTTAATGTCAATCACGAAGTCAACCTTAAGGAATTCCATTGCACTGTCTATTTTCCCCAATTAAATCCATTTCTCCTTTCATTGCTAGTTTAATGTTAATGGCCTGCGCTGCACCGCCCGTTTCCCATGAACAAAGCGCACCTGAAAATACAAATCAAAATTTTACGTTAATACAGAATAACTATTCTAGGGCGCTTCCAAAGCAAGCAAAGGGGCTTACTTTACTTGAAACGCATTATCATGCCGATCTTGATGATAAGGTGCTCCCTTACCGCGATCTTATTTCGAGAATTGAATTTCACTCGACGCCCAGTAATTGTACTGCTCACCGAATGCAAGAGTTAGACGATGCGGAGTCACTGAATCCTGCGTCGTTAATTTCACGATATATTCGCTGGGGATGTGCCCAAAATGAAGCGGAAAAAGCCCGCTTGAGCGATGAAATTTTATCCATCAGTTACGCCATGTTGCAAAGTGGCGATGGCTTAACAGCAGAGACGGCGATTAAGTTAAGCGAAGTCGATGAAGCCTACGCTTTGTTATCATTTTGGGGGTGGTACATCTTTGATATGGAAATCAAAATTGACGACAACGAACGCCTCATTTACCAATTCCACACGTTATCTTCAGTGACCAATAAATTTCAATTGTTTCACTTTGAAAATATGGACTTGTTGCAACGTTTCTATGAACAAAGGATGCAAACAAACGTTCCGTTAAGAACTGTTAGTCTCATTACAATGAGGAGCTTTTTAGAGAGCAATGATCCTTCTTCAATCACCTTCATTGCTAGAAATTTAATGTTGAAGCAAGAGTACCAACAAGTAGTCGATAAAGTTGAGCCGTACCATGAAAACAGTACGATTTTAGCGGCCTTGTTAGTTGAGGCGTATGTCAAACTTGAGCGTTATCAAGAGGCGTCGGTCATTCTGGGCAGTATTGAACTGGACGCAGAAAATGGATTTCCCGAAGCACTTCTATCACAAGCGTTGATGATTAGCACGCTCGTTGATTTTGAAAAAGGCTTTCCTCAGGTCGATCGTATTTTAAAAACATTAGATATTATTTCCCAAGAAAACGCCTCCCTTTATCCCTTTGTGAAAAAGCTTTTAGGGCATCCCAATGCCGTTCCTGTCTTACGAGATATTTTGCAAAATCTGGAATATGAGCCACATTGGCTGGATGCAATAAAACGGGCTTCTTTCATTTTGCAAGCGGGGGGGCACTCAAAACAACTATTTGAATTGCTATCGATGTTAATTGAAGAGGGAGTTGCAGATAACCGTATTTATTACCAAATGGCGTTACTGTACCGCCACGGTAATGGTGTTGAGCAGGATGAAGAAAAAGCAAAACATTTCTATTTTCAGTCTGCTGAGGCAGGCTTCGATCTTGCTCAAACAGAAGTTGGTTTTTTATATCAAAATGGATTGCTGGGCCTTTCTCAAGACATTGAGCAAGCTAAGTCTTGGTACGTAAAAGCTTCTAAGCAAAAGGGAAAAGCGGCACATACTGCATTGAAACAATTAGCAAGTTTATACTTGGATTCAAACGATAGCGTGTCAGTTGAAACGGGTATGCGTTATTTAGAGCAAGCCATTGATGTTGGAGATAACGTTGCGTACTGTTACCTCGCTGGCGTTTATGAGCACAGTCCTCTTCCTCAAATATCGAATCTGGATAAAGCTGTTGAACTATACAAACTGGGCGCAGGAAAAGGCGCGGTTGATTGTATGTTTGAGCTTGGTTATTTGTATGAATCTAAATTCGAAAACTATACCGAGTCTTTTAAATGGTACAGCAAAGCGGCCCAAAAAGGGGATTACGCCGCCATGACGAATCTTGGTCGTTTTTATGATGCGGGTTTAGGCGTTAAAAAAGATTATACCAAAGCAAAAAATTACTATGAAGCCGCGATTCGGGGGGAAAACCTCGCAGCGTATGTCAATCTTGGTTTGTTATACGAAAACGGCTGGGGGGTAGAGCAAAGTTACGAGAAAGCTGCTGAACTTTATCAATCGGCAGCGAAACGCGGAGATGATCAAGCGATACATAACTTAGGTGTCATGTATTCTAATGGTCATTACTATGAACAAGATAAAGAACAAGCATTCCAGTTATACAAACAAGCGGCAGAGCTTGGTAATCGTTTCTCACTTTACAACGTTGCTAATGCTTATCGCTATGGACGAGGCGTGGATGCTAATCATTTATTGGCCATTGAATTTTACAACAAAGCCTTAAAAGCGGGACTTGATGATGCGATTTGCTCACTCGCCGATATGTACCGAGACTACCCCGACTTAGAAAATAGCGAAAAAGCGAATTTTTATAACGAGCTAGCTCAAGCTAAATTAGGTAAGCAGTGTTTTTAGGTAAGCAGAAAAAAGCCCGGAGCGAAATGAATCGCTGATTCCGGGCTTCCATTAGGGACTCGGTTTAGATTTTCGCTTTTTCTGCTGCAATCCATGCGTTAACGTCTTTCTCTACCATTGCCATTGGTCTTGCACCTTGTAGCAAAATCAAATCATGAAACTGGCGATAGTCGAGATGCTCACCTAATTCTTGAATCGCTTTTTGCTGTAATTCAACAAATTTCAGCATACCTAGCTTGTAACCCAGTGCTTGACCCGGCCAAGCCATATAACGCTCAACTTCTGGCACCACATCAGATAGCGATGTACCTGTCGTGGTGTGGAAATAGTCGATGGCTTGTTCGCGTGTCCATTTCTTAAAATGCAGTCCGGTGTCTACAACCAAACGTACTGCGCGATAAAGCTCGGCTTGCAAACGGCCAAGGTCGCCAAATGGATTACCTTCATACATTTTCATCATTTCGCTAGCAAAATATTCTGAATACAAGGCCCAACCTTCAACATAGGCGTTGTATGGCGCGTTTTGCCTCATCAAACCAATATCTTGTTGCGCCATATTCAGGGCAATTTGGAAATGGTGGCCCGGCACCGCCTCATGATAGGTGAGGGTATCTAAGCCAAATTTGGGAACGGCAGCCATATCGCGCAGGTTGATCCAATAAATACCGGGACGTTTACCGTCCAATGACGGTGGTGTATAAAAGCCTCCGGCTTCGCCCGCTTCTGAAACAGCAGGAATACGGCGAACTTCAACATCTTGCGTTGGCACAGTGCCGTAGAACTCGGGCGCTTTGGTTAATATGGTTTTGATTTTATCGTTAAGACTATTGAGCAACGCTTTTCGGCCTTCATCAGTATCGGCGTAGAGCTGCTCTGGCATTTTCGCTATTTCTATCATACGCGCTGCAACGGTCCCATCGTACAAACCATTGGCTTTCAAAATTTCATCCATGGCTTTTGAAATGCGTTCAACTTCAGCTAAACCGATATTGTGAATTTTTTCGGGCGAGTAATTTGAATCTCCTAAGAAGTGAATGCTGTGCTGATAAAATTCACTGCCACCCGGTTGAGACCAAATGCCATCGCTATTTTTGGCTATCTTTTCGCTGGCTTCTACTGCTAATTTTGCATTTTGATACGCAGGATAAACCACCTTCTCAACATGACGAGCAGCTCGTTGAATATAATCTTGCTTTTGTTCGTCAGATAACGACGTAATATTATTTAGCTTTTCTGCAAAAGTTCTGACTAATTCATGCTCCGCAGGTTTGGCTGACAAAAAGTTATTGAAGAAAGCCAGTGTTTTAGGATGCAGTTTTTTCGGAAGCACAACACCGTTTTTCATATCTTCACGATATTTATCGACAACCTGACTAACAAACACATTCATTGTTTTTAAACGGGTTAAATAGGCGTGAATTTCTTCTTTACTGGTTACTGATTGCTGAACCTGCATTAACTTTGGGATGTCAATTAATGGCCCAGAAATTTGGTTAATTATGTAGGGAAGGTGGCCAGCCCAAGTGTCGATGTATCCGCCCTTAAATGTGCTTGAACCTGCATAATATTCAAAAATATTCGACACAATTTGCTGATGTGCTTTTTCTTTTGAATTTAACGTTGAAGTATCAACGGCGGCCACTTCCATTGACGCTATTTTCATAGCAGTTTGCGTTTTATTCATGCCATTTTGGCTGTAACCGGGAAACGCATGATTGTATTCGCCGCCGGCGGTTTCAGTATCAATGGCGAGCATCGTAGCTAGCGCGGGCTGCTGCTTTAAAAAGGTTAACGTATGTTGATCGACTTTTTGGGTGAGAACGTCTGACGCACTTAATTGCTCTGAAGCGAGCTGAGAAGATTCAGATGTTGGCGCACTTGGATTGCTACATGCCGTTAATGCGGCACTAACGGCAA
The DNA here is from genome assembly GCF_026788005.1 of Alteromonas sp. a30. Classification (GTDB taxonomy): domain Bacteria; phylum Pseudomonadota; class Gammaproteobacteria; order Enterobacterales; family Alteromonadaceae; genus Paraneptunicella. Next base: position 13,903 of record NZ_JABEPE010000001.1, on the reverse strand, counting down.
TGGCTAATAATAATTTTTTCATGAAACGACTCTCTTTAATTCTTGTAGTCAAATAATACGCGGTCGCCAAACTCGCTGTAAAAACAACAATTATTTTGCGGATATTTGTCGTGATGTCACGGCAGTTAGTCGCGTTTTTTTGTGAAGATAGGGGATTTTGCCCTAGTTCCTAAGATGTGGCTTATGGTTCGCCATATTTTATACACCGCAGTTTTAAAAGTGTTGTGATTTTGTATCATTTAAAAAATGTTATATTATAACGTTGCGAAAGCGAGACGCGAGTGTTGATGAAATAAGTAGCAGATAACCACGATGAGTCGATTGAAAACATGCTGTCATTTTATTGGGTTATGCGCGTTGGGTTTTGCTGCAAATGCCGAAATGCACGTTCATGGTCAAGGACAGCTATTGTTAGCGCAAGACGGTGAAAAATGGCAATTGGAATTTATATTGCCGGCGGCTGATGTTTTAGGGTTTGAGCATGAGCCTGAAACGCCCGAGCAAGTGCGTCAATTAAAAACAGTGGCTCAGCGTTTCACCCAAATAGAAAGCATCATCCACCTAAATGGCGATTGTAAGCTTGAGCACGGTGATTATGAATTGCCATATCAAGATCATCACGAAAAGGGTGAACATGATGAATCCCACTCCAATGAAGCCCGTGAGCATAATGATATAGAAGTGACATACCTTTTTGATTGTGGCTCTCCCGTTACCGAAGTCCGGATACAGGTTTTCAATTGGGCTACATCGCTAGAGCGTATAAACGCCAAGTGGTTTCACGATAAAGGGCAGGGAATGGCGCAAGTTACTCCTCAACAGCCGTTATTAGCGTGGTAAAAATGATCAATATTCAACAATTAAGTGACAAAGCCGCAATTCTGCTGTCATTTCTGTGCGTATTACACTGTTTATTTCTACCTATTTTGTTAATCGCCTTACCCACGTTGGCATCGCTTTTCGCTTTGAATGATGAAATGTTCCATCAAATATTACTGTTTGCTGTGATACCCATCAGTCTCGGAGCGCTGTATTTTGGCTTTCTTTGCCATCGAAATCAGCAGGTTGTGATCATCGGGTTAGTCGGTTTGCTTATTCTGGCAGTCTCCGCTTTACTCGGACACGAAATGATAGGGGACTTTTATGAGGGAGTCTTCACCGTATTAGGCTCGTGCCTCATTATATTTGTGCATATTCGAAACTATCGTCTACGCCGCCAAGCGTCTTGTTTGTCGTCTTAGTGCAACCGTGTAAATGTTTGGCTTTTTATTCGGTTTAGAAGAAGTGGGCTTAAGGTTATCTGTTTTAGACAAGGCCATGTGTCCTCGGTTTCATGTTGATAAAGTGCCGTTTCGCCTAGTCACTACTTATAGTGGAATAGGCTCACAATGGTTGCCTAACGAACAGGTTAATCGAGAAAAATTAGGTCACGGTAGTAAAGGATTAAGTGATGCTGAATTAGGTTTATATGCAAGTAGTGATTGCATTCAAACCTTAAAACAACCTTAAATTGTTTTTACGCAGAGCGGTAAGCGTAAAAACTGCCGCAACGCTGTAATCAAAACATCAAAGCTTAAACGTTTATCTGCTTGAACAATCCAACCTAAAACAATCTTAAAGCGCATTTCATCAAACACGCGGTGCGTGACTTCCCAAAACCCAGCAAATAGCTCCATACATTTTATTCCTGCATAGCGCTGCAAAAGCGCTCCAATTCGATAACGAAAGCAGCACTAAATCTCAACAGGTTTTGAACCAAAAATTAATCCCTGTAAGTGTTAAAAAACGGGGCTTATTCAGGAATTAACATAACCTTTTAGGCAGGGCGTGAGCGGCTCGCCTTCCTTGGCTTTGGCTCAACGTTGGTCTAGATAATCAAAACTCTTGGAAGTGGATTACCTACGGTTACACATTAAGGCAACCTCCAATTCATATCATGTACAAAGTACATTGACTAGGTACTTTGTACACGGTAATCTATGCTTGAATTGATAGGTAACTAATTAATGATCACATTCATCGAACTGACGGGTTTTAGCAAAAGAAGAAATGAATTTTTTACAGATGATGACTTTAGGGAGTTTCAAGAAGCCTTAATAGAAAATCCCAAAAAAGGCGACACAATCGCCAATACAGGTGGATTTCGTAAGGTTCGGTGGGGGCAGGGAGACAAAGGTAAACGAAGTGGCGTTAGAGTTATTTATTATTATATGAACAGCGCAGGCCGAATTTACTTAGCATTAGTTTACCCAAAAAATGTTCAAGAGAATTTAACCAAAGAGCAAGAAAAGGCGCTAAAAAATATAGCGTCACAACTGTAACAGGTGTTTAACCTGAATAGGAAAAAAGCGGATGAAAGATGAACTTTTCAATGACTTGATGGCGTCTGCAAATGAAATGGTTGAAATTGAAAAGGGCCTTAAAAAGCCTGAACCTAAGCATGTCCATGTTTATGAAACGCCAGATGTTAAGGCGATACGTGCCGCAGCAGGTCAAGACCAGAAAGAATTTGCCAAGCTTATTGGTGCAAGTTATGAAACGCTTAAAAGTTGGGAGTTAGGACGTAGAAATCCATCAGGGACAGCCGCAAAATTGCTGAGCCTAATATCTCATAACCCCAAAGAAATCATTCAACTTTTAAAACAGACAATGTTTCAAGAGCCAACCAAGTAGTTAGCGTGAGCGGCTCGCCTTCCTTAGCTGTGGCTCAACAAACAGTAACACAAGAAGACAAGCGACCGCCAATATCACCAAGGCCCAATAATATAATCAAGATTCGAAAGAATTACCGTCCAAAAAGCAGAAGCTAACAGCGCACTAACATATAAGCGCTTCGAAGAGTCAATAAGTTCGCTTAATACATGATTCAACGAAAAAGAAACTATTAGAGCTATGGGTATACCGCCGAACACAAACCCATAGAAAAAGATACCCATAAAACTTTGATTCAATGAACCAACAATATCATAAGCATTACCTTCATGCGGCCCAATGTAACCCGCAAGTGGCACCGGAAAGCGATAAAAACTAATAAGAATCCAGCACATAAGCCAACTAAAAACCACTGTTAGCCCTATAATCTTAAGTGCAGCAAAAACATTAAGTTTCATCATCATTCCTTAATATTACCGAGGAGTTACACTATACATGCATTCACGCCAAAGCAAATAATGACCACCATTCCCGTCTGGGAATTTCCATAGCTGACACGTATAATTCAAGTTATATATAAATCCAAAACTAGTCACAGATCCGGTAACACCGCCACCACTCCCACCCAGTCTTTCCCATAATCATGATCGCTCATAACACTAACGCCCGACACGCTACCGCCCAGCAACATCATAACTTTTTTTGCGTAAAAATAACCTGCCTCAGAGCCTTTCACCTTAACGTATACCCCGTCTAAGACATCGACCGGAACAACACTTTTGGAACGCAAATTGATAACGAATTTCGTCGCGTTCCTTACTTCACCGCAACTACTAACCACCTCTTGATCTAGATTACATCAAAGTGTTTGGTTACATCATGCGAAATAACGAATCCAAACAATTTGATTTATTGCGATTACTGGCGCTAAGCAAAGGCGCTTTATAATTCAGGAAGTGGTATTTAAATGGATGTTCCCGACACGCAGTAAGCCGTATCTCCATCACGGCGCATCTTGTGAAAAGCGGTAAAAAGCAAAGTCACCAAGATGCATTTTTAAGCCATGAAAGAGTTAACGCTTTTTCATGGCTTTTTTTATTAGAAATGAAAATGATACGAGCAATAAGAAAAATTCATAAACAGCAAATAACAAGTACATAGACAGGATAGGGTAAGGGGCTGGGTTAAGGCCCATCGTTCACTTTGGGTCTTAGTCTATGTACTTCACAGATATGTTACCATTGAATACCTGTCTGGCGGCGCAAATCCTTAACAAACTTTGAACTATACATTTTGTATTTTGTTCTCGTTTCCCTTGTTTTCTTATTCATTACTTTTACTGATCCACGTTTAGCCTCAAGATATAACTGCTTATGTAGATCACGCATTTTCAGCGTTTCATTATACAAGTCTGTTATCTGAGTTTTGTTATGCTCAGAACATGTTTCAGTATCAAATTCATTAATGAATGTCAGTAATTCTTCATATTTTGCTTTTTCAGCCGACATGTATTCCTCAAACGTCCCGTTATTGGAATTTCTAACGATATTTTTAAGCCAGCTAAAATAGCTATGGGTAAACTCAGTGATACATTCATTTTCAGTTTTCGCTGTAGAAAATGGTGCTACTAAACTTAAAGTAATCAATATGATTAGTGAAAAAACCTTCATTACAAGCCTTCCGTTAATTCTGGGATATGTGTTTGAATCAAACTGTAAAGTTTATTATCTTTTTTCTTTATTTCTTTAACCAGTTCAATGTCTTGTTGATTAATAGTCGCACCGTGCAGCACTAACTTATGAGCATAATATAACGCTTCCTGCCTTGCGCCTGCTCGACTAAGTGCTTGAGTTAATGGAGAAGTACCATCTTTCTCTAGCTTTATAGCAACATTGTTATCCAATAAAAAATTAAAATTTCTTTTTGATGCAAACGTTCGAGATAAAGAGTTAATAGCATTAGAGGTTTGAAGTATTTAGGCTGTGAAAGATTAAATTTGCAATGGACGAATCAAGTACATAGACAGGTTCTAGGGTAAGGGGTTCTGGGTTTAAGGCCCAAATCACTTTGGGCCTTAGTCTATGTACATCACTTCATCACCAATCTTCACATCGGCATTCATTTCTTTAAGCTCAAGCGCAAATTTAAACGATTTTTTGGGCACAATTCGTAGTTGTTCTGGTGCCATCTTTACCACTTCTTGAGCCTTCCAGTTCACATCGAGGGTTAACAGCATCAGCGGATAACTCACATTCACCATATTAAATATGTAGCGCTGTTCATCATGGAAATAGAACATAGCGCCATCTTTGCAATGTGGGTTGTTGATACCTAATGCGTGTTCGGCTTGGGTTCTGGCTGAACACACCTGATAGGTATCACCATTTATTAAAACATAAACGTGGGCTTGTGCGTTTCCGGTTGTGCTTGGGCTTCGGTGATCATTGAAAACAAAGCGGCAAGGCCAAGGCTGGCGAGTTTGAGCATGTTCATTCATCTAATCCTTTAGTCATAACGTGTTTTGTCGATTCTCATCATTTCACACATTTGCGCATTGTAAAGCGCTCCAATTCAAAAACGAAAGCAGCACTAAATCTCGACAGGTTTTGAACCATAAATTAATCCCTAAAAGTGTCTAAAAATAGGAATGATTCGTGTGCAGATTTGGGGTTAGTTTCGTGCTGGATTTTTCAGAGGAGCAAAGCAAAAACGAGAGAGGGAGGGCTAAAAATCGCAAGTCATTGATATTATTGACATCCTCTATTTCATTATTAATTTAACATAATATACATAGGGTACATTCTTGATTTTTAACACTTTTTTGAAAACAAAAGAGGGGGTTTTCTAGGGTGCTTTTGATGTGTTTTAGGCACTTTAACACAACAAAATAAGGGTTTAAACTCTTACATGAAATCAAGTTGATATTATTCCCAATAAAGTGTTAAAAAACGGGACTAATTCAGGAATTAACATAATCTTTTAGGCAGGGCGTGAGCGGCTCGCCTTCCTTGGCTTTGGCTCAACGTTGGCTAATGCGGGTATTCCAAGAAGCTCGTTTGTTCTTCCTCCTTTATCACCTGAGGCTTAGCGCTTCTGATTTTCTCAGCTTCGGCATACTGCTTAGGCAATTCTTTTCCTAAGGCCAATAAATAGGATTCATCAACATGGCCCTTGGGTTCGTCTGGACTGGCAGGAAAGACGGAGTAGGGGTTTATTCCCCGAATATCCACACCATACCGTGAAAGCCTTTTAGCGTGAGAATAGAAGGTTTGTCGGGCCATATGGTGGTATGGGTCAATCCCGAGCCGCCATAACATCCATGTACCGCGCAGGTTATGAGGAAGACGTAATAAAAAAAGCTGGTCTTGTGGGCTAAGTACGACATCTTTTTTCATGCTCATGGTTGTTGCTCCTTAAGGGCCAATAAAGTGAATTCGTGGCGCGACCAAGCGCAAACTTGCGCCGCGCCGCGAATTAGCCAACCGGAACTATCAACCCGATAAAAAACGCCAGCACTAAATCGCCCGTTAGGGTGTCAGCAGACAGGGGGCCCCTTGGGGGTTCCGTTTTAGTGCTGGCGTTTTTTCTCGGCGTTGTGGTATTGGCCCCATTGCCAAAAAGAGCGCGTTTGTTTTATGGTAGATATACTAACCAATCATGGATTTATCACCTTAATTTACTTGAAAGCATTTTCCTTTGCCCCATATAGCAATCCTGAAAGGGTTAAGTTGTCCCTAGAAACTTTAGATGTAGGTAAATACAGCCGACCGGAACAGGCATTAATTAATATTTATTAAGGGAAAGGCAATGGCCGCTAAATTTGAAATAGATAAAAGCTCAGACGATCAATTTATTTTTCGTTTGGTTTCTGAGGATGGTGAAAAAATCTTGAAAGGTGAGAGGTATACAGCAAAACATAATTGTAAAAAGGGTATTAAGTCTGTACAGGATAGAGCTGAAGACGATGACAATTATGATAAGAAAAAAGATGAGGCTGGGAAGTTTCGATTCAACATTGTTGCTCGTGAAAACGATGAAGTAGTCGGGACTAGTGTTAAAGGATATGATACGGAATCTGAAAGAGATGATGTTATCAAACAAGTTAAAAGGGATGCGCCAAAAGCTGAAATTAAAGACTTAACTTAGTTTTTCGTTTTCAACCCTTCCAAAAAGCCATAATAAACACCTTTAAAGTGGGAATAATAAAAAACCTGCCATAAAGGTGTTTAAATATAAAATATTAATAATATCAAATGCTTGCACCTAAAAATCAGGTCAGGCATTTGCACCTTAATATCTAGGTGTATAGTATTCGCTCAATACCGGATTGATAGGTTTTAACCTAGTAAAAGGCAGTCAACAGGGGAGTGAAGTCGTATGTCTGTAAATGACGATTTAAAATGCTTGTTAGCAATGGTCATTCGTCGCAATCTATCTGAGCGTGATATTGAAACACTGGATTCACAGGCCCAAGAAAAGGGCATGAGCTTAGCGCAATACCTCGAATCCCTCTTTGATATGTAACTTAAGCGGGTTAATCTGCGTCTTTTTGGGCTGCTTGTCTGGCGGCCTTGTTGGCTTCACGTCTGGCAGCAATGGTTTCCTGCTCTTGTGCCATTTTCTTATCGAGATAGGCTCTGTCTTCTATCAGCTTGTTAATGGTGTCTTGTAAATTATCTTCTAAGCAGTAGCGCACAATCTGACTCATGGCTAAGTCAATGCGCTGTTTATCCCGTATATCCCATACCGCATTGCTAATGATTTCCCACATTTCAGGGTCCATACGAAAGTTGCGGCGGTTATCGACCTTTGCCATGTCAATGACTCCAAAGAATAAAATTAATACGCATTTGGACTATACCGAATAATGTTTGTTTTGTGTACCCACTGCTTGCCTGTTTACGCGTTTACATTTTGTAACATGCTAAAGAGTGGTTACGTGTTTACATAAAATAAATTCAGGTGTACAACTAAAAAGGTGGTTACGCGATTACGAATTGAAACCACATTCACTTAACAAAGGAATAAGGACATGCGGGATTGTTTACACCCCGATGGGATTGGCACAGGGAGTTGTGATTTATGTTACGGGCGCAGGTTAAAAGAGCGGCAAAAGCAGCGGCGCAAAGCCAAGTTGACCAAAAAGTGGCAGCGCGGGCCTTATCCTCCGGCGTTCAACACGCCACCGCCGGAATAAATCACGCCGTTGCATTAAGTAGTGAAGACGTTGCCTTGCTAAGAGTCAAAGACGGGGATTTTTTCAAAAGGCACTTGTTAGGCCAAGAGGAGCTTATCCCCGCGTTTTGTCAGTGGGGGCGTCACTTCGTTGAAGCGCGTTTGGATAAGATAGGGGTAACACTCACACTGGCACAGTTAAAAAAGGAGTTTGAAGCGCACAAGGAGCGTGCATTCTTACGCTCATGGTATGGGCATTTTAACTTTTGTCATGATGATTACAAACTGCGCGCGTTTGCCACCTCTGCGGCTAAAAAGGCCGCGCTGTACATTGCCAAAAAAGGCGCATCCACGCGCACAGCGGCAACACTGCGCCAGCGTCTTCAAGGCTCAGGGATTGGCCTTGATGGTATTGACACCCTTGAAGGGGTATTAGGGCGACTGTGCTGTGAATACTGGTGGCGCACACAGCTTCGTAAAGTCCAAGACAGACGCCTTGAGCAATTACAGCGAGACTTGCATTACGTGGGCGGTGCTCATGCAATGTATTTATCCGATGTCACCTTTAGAAAACGCGAGATACGAGCTCATTCAAACCGTGACACCCTTGAAAACCTGTATGCGGTGGCGGATACCGACGAAGGTCAAGCATGGGTGAATATCAGCGACGCGGCAAAAGGCTCACAGTCTAACCCTGTTAATCGTGCGGCATTTATGGCGGTACGCATCAAAGGAATGTGCGAGCTTGCCGATTCACAAGGGTTACACAGCGCCTTTATTACCATTACCGCCCCAAGTCACTTTCATAGTGTGTTGGCCTGTGGCAAACCTAACCCCAAATACGTTCAAGGAGCCAGCGCCAGCTTTGCCAATGAATGGTTTAAATTAATCATGTCGCGTATTCGTGCGGATTGGCAACGCTTTGATTTACAGCCGTTTGGGGTACGGGTGGCAGAGCTGCATCATGATGGTTGCCCCCACTGGCACATTCTCTTATTTGCCGCCCCTGCACAAATGGCCCCCATTCAATTGGTTATGGAAAAACACGCCCTTGATGGTGAGCGCTTAAAAAACAAAAGCGTGCGTATTGATTGGCGCGACATCGACCCCGAAAAAGGCGATGCGGTGGGTTATGTCATTAAGTACGTGGCAAAGGGGGTCGATTCACGCCACTTACAAAGCGTCAAGGACGTCAAAAATAATGTGGTCAGTGCAGATGATAACGCTACCGCCACCTTAAAAATGAAATACGGGTTGAGTGTGGCAGGCATTCAACAATTTAACTTCTTCGGGCTAGCGGCAGCCAGTGCTACCGTGTGGCAGGAGCTAAGACGATTCGGACAAGGAGTGCAAGGAATGCAGCAAGTCGAGACCTTTTCACAACGTTTCAATTTATCAGAGCCAGAGCGGTTCGCCTTAACGATGTTATACAAAGCGGCTGATTCAGGCGATTGGGCCACCTATTGCCAAGCAATGGGCGGTATCTACGCCAAGCGCAGCGAGGCGGCCTTACACATACTGTATAGCACCGCCGAGGCCATGAATGGCATGGATAGCCAGCTTTGTGCGCTGAACCGTTATGGTGAGCCTGCAACCAACCGCGTTAAGGGAATTAAGCTTGCGTGTGATTGGCGCGCGGTGCATTTAGTGACACGCCAACATCATTACCAAGTGGTCACTAAAAGAGATTACCAGCAATCAAGCGAATTTATCATGAAGCACACCCTCACTATGATGGATGTATGGGAGCGAGCCGAGTATTTCCAGCAGCTAAGTGATGCGCGCTACGAGCGTTACCTTGAATTAGTTGATAAGGATATTGCCGATTCCGAAGGCTTATTAGTAATGGAGTTTGATGCGCTTTACGGGGTGATGTATGAGCACTGTGATGAGTTTGCACCGTGCGGCCCGCTTGCGGCTGCAACGGAAGCAAACCTCATCACCTTGGACTTGTGTCAATAAGAATATTTTTTTGGAGTAGCAGTAAAAGAAGGAGAGAAATAATAGAGAAAAGACAAACAAAAACCATAAAGCAGAACAACGCCATTAATGCGAGTAATGCGAAATGCCACACGGTGAGAGCAGGGAGCGCGTTTTTTAATGTGAATGTGGGCCGTCGTGCATACACCTCCCACTTAAATCTATTCAAGCAAGGGAAAGCCATGAATCAACACACACAACATTTAATCATTGTCACAACGTTAACCTTGTTTACCTTGATGCTTTGGTTAACCGTGAATCAGGCTTTTAACAGCGACATGATGACAAACTTTAACAAAATTTCCCTTGAGTATAAAAACAACACTTATTAATTAACTATATATACATATCAGTATTTACAATGGTTATTATTAAAACCATAATTTGCGATTCTAACTAATACGGATTTAAGGAAAAACATGAAATTAGCTAAGCTTTTAAGTACGGTCGCCATTGCAACATTAATGTTTCAATCACCGAATTTATTAGCTTCTGATGTTGGGAATACAGCTAACGTTGAGAAATCCCAAGAAGCGCAAAAGCCCTACACACCTGAATATTTTGAACAAGCGGGTGTAAAGTATGTAGAGATACTGGAGCAGGACCATTACCACGCGGGCGAGTTTGAAATTTACAATCAACAACTTGCCGACCTTGCCTTTCAAGCGATTCACGCACTCCCAGAGGAGCGCGAAGCTATAAGGCTAGAATTTACAAAGGTGCAAAATGAAGCCCTAAGTAAAACAGCCGATTACATCGGCGTTTCTGTTATTGAATTACCTGCATTTTGGGACTACTTTGCAGAAAACCGCAGTCAATTTATCAAGCAGGGCTCACCTTTATTCGATAAGAACGACATTGGTATATCGGCGCTAGAAAGAATAAAAGTCGTGTGTAATGGCGACCATTGTAACAGTAAGGATTCTGGACTTTTGTTAATCTATATTAAAACAGAGTTTTTCTTAGAGGGTATAGGGGTAACAGAATCAGCGGATGTTCGTGTTATTAATGACAATCAAATTGAATACCCAAACACGTCGGGAGTCTGGCGTAATAATGGAAATCTAGCTATAGAATACATTGGTTCTGATTGTGAAAGATGCAACCTAAACTAGTAGGAAGACCATGAAAAAAATAATATTTACTGCTTTATTAACTTTTCTGTTTTGTTCGCCTATTCTGGCTCAAAATACAGAAAGTTATTTAAGAAAGCTTGAAAATGATGCCAGCAGCGTTCGTTTACATCCTCATCAATTTATTTACGCTACCCAAACACTGGCGCAAGGGCATTACAGTAAAGTTGAAGTGCAACAGCCCATTCCTCCCAAAACCTTTGAGTTTTTTCAAGCGGATGGAAAGGTGTGGCAAAATCAGGCCAGCAAACCTGTTTCTGATGAATTCCGGTTTAAAAACCTGCCTTATTTAGTTAACGACTTTAATGAGTTTTTAGCAAAACATGCCAGTACACTTCGCTTAAGTGTTTTAGACCTCAATCGTTTTTATACGTTAAGAGAAAACAAAGATTACGTAGCGCTTTTTCAAACTGTCATCGCTAAAAATAACCCTCAACATAAAATTAGTGCATTAACCGTAGAGTTTCTTTGTGATGATATTGAAAACGACTGCAACCGAGAGTTTAATCGTGTTAAGCCAGAACAAGTTGCTCAGTTATGGGAAAAAGCCCAAACCAATGGTTTATTGAATAAACAGCTTTTTGTGGTGCGTTATGTTTCTAGCAAGGGTGAGCAAGTAGGCGACCAAGAGCTTTGGCGCTTCCATAGTGGCTTTGGGCCTCGCTATTTTGAAGATATGTAAGGCTTATTAACGCTTATAAAAACTTCAAAATCTTGTATCAAAAGCCGACAATGAAGTCGGCTTTTGATTATTCCCAACTCTCCTTCCCCCAATTTTATGCCTTTTGAAATATTCCCCTAAATTTAATTACCCTAACGACAGCGAAAAAATCCTTACTTCTAGGGAAGCACAAGTAATTAACCTGACTAAGAAAACACCAAATACGTTTTTATTTTTAGTCAATGACGATAACAACAATGTGAAGACGGCTTACGCAAATGAGAAATTAAGGGGTGAAAAAATAGCTTGTTCGTCAAATTTGCACATGGTAATATACTATCCGATTAATCACTTAATTTAAGAGTTATGTTATGGCTAAAAAAATAAAGCTAAGTGCGATTGTGTTGTTTGCCTTGGTCAGTGCATCACCTGCGCAAGCCGTTGACTTTGACTGGTTCCAAAGCTTATTTGGTGTTGGTGAGAGTACAGTTGATTTTGGTCCCGGTGGTGGCGGTCATCCGGGTGTTGATCCAAGTGCAAATCCAACGGTGTTGGGACCGGGATTAGGCGGTGGTCATCCGGGCGTTGACCCTGTTATTAGTACAACAGTTTACGGCCCCGGCGGTGGTGGCGATCCGGGCGTTGATCCTGATTAAAGCTTTCACCTTAAACATATTAACAAGGAACTAATACGCATATGAGTATGTCTACGGCCTATATTATCTCACTGATGTGGATACTTGTTTTAGCTGGCACTACATTTTTCAATCACAAGAAAGAGCGTAATACACTGTTTTACAGTAGTTTATTTGCGCTTAGCTTTTACTTACTTGCCCATGTAACAAATACACTTTATTTCACCACAGCCCCATTAAAAGAAGTATTAAGCAGCTACTATTTGTTTTATGCCGCAGTTCCAGCACTAGCAGCTCTAGGGTTATTTATCATTAACAGAAAGAAGCTCACTGTTATTATGCAGATAACCATAGCTTTGTTGTGCCTTGAAGGAATCATCTCTTATGCAATACATATTGATAGGAATGTAGTTGCATTAAATGCAGCGGTAGTACCGAATTATGCCGGAGCATCTAAGTGGTGGTTATGGGATATAAGAAACATTATTTCATTCATAGATAACATATCAATAATGCTTGCACTCACACTTCCTCGTATTTACCAAGTCAAAACAGATGACGTTGAAGAAGCCTACAGCATTCAAACCAATGTAGAAAATTATGCGGATAAGTTTAAGCCTTCATCTAAAATCGACATGACCAAAGCCTTTTTGGAAGTAAGCGGAGAAAACTTGTGCTTCTTCGATGGGGTAGAGAGCCAGAAAAACAAAAATGCGGCAAAGGTGGGGTTACTGTTATTGAACGAAGCAATAAAATTATGTTGCTACGAACCCCATAGAACGAAACCTGTTAACGTATTCGGGCGCTTTATATACTGGCTTCGCAGTTAGTCACCGAATAAGTCTGCATTATCAACATATAAATCAAAGAATCGGCTAAAGGGAACTTGGCCGATTTTTGTTTTCTCTGCCAATCGACGGATAAAAATCCCATTTACATTGCCCCTGTCGATATACGCTTTAAATAATTTCAGTCTGCCTTCATCCGGTTGGTGGTCATAGATTTGTTCAAAAAGATTAGCATAGCTGCCGTTATGCTCTGTTTGGATGAGGTAGCGCAAGCGCCGAGTGATAAGCTCATTCGTTGGCAAATCAAAAGTAAATTCACTCATTTTTTAATTGTCTTACGGGTATTAATTAATCCCGTGATAATACAGTTAATTCATGACAGGTAAAAGCCATGACTTAAATACAGTGGCTACTTTTGTTGCCCTTTGTAAAATTCGCCAAACGTAACGTTATCCAAATCGAAGGCCGCCACTAATCTCAAGATAAAATCCATGTTGTACTTGCCTCGATTTACCGCATTAATCAAACTTTGAACATCTTGTTTACTCGGCTCGCGACCGTACAATTTAATGAAAAAGTCACGATAACCACCACAACTGTCTTTCAGTTGTTTCACGTATTGAATTGCGTGTTTATTATTCAATTATCTGCCCTCGAATTAAAACCCCCATTTAAGTGACATTATAACTCCTATAGGGGTTGACAATATCCATGATGAGATTATTATCAATAACCCTTATAGGAGTTATAAATCCACGAATGGGTTATATATCCTATTGAAAGATAGTGCTTTTCCAAAGCGTTCCAAATGATACACCAAATCAAACGTTGAGGTATGGAAAAAGCGGTAACTCAAGAAACGGAGCTTGTTAATTCAAA
>NZ_JABEPE010000019.1 GCF_026788005.1 Alteromonas sp. a30 | reverse complement strand
AGATAAGGAGGATACTTCCTGCCTTGTCTGCTGTGTGTCTCAGCGAGGCCGCGAATAATACAGACATGAATTTTGAGATCAACACCTTTTTTCAATTTTCTTTGATTTTTCGTGCTTTTGATAATTTTATGTACACTTTGTTTAGTTTTAACACGATAAATTGCGAACTATGAATGAACTAATGCTTATATCGTCTATCTAACTTTTAATAAATAGGTAGATTTGGTCTAAAAATTAAACTAGATTGAATCCTGAAAAAGAATTTTCCGTATAGTCGGCCCAAAGGTAGTACATGATAACAATATATAAACCTTACGCAGCGGGACTCGCGTTTTTGATTTGCAGCCAAGCAGGAGCTTCAAGCAATACTTTACTGGATACATCCGATAACCAGCTTTCAGAAGAATTTATAGAAAGGCAGGTTAAACAAAACATGTCTGTCGGTAAGGCTATCAAAAGTTTAGTTAGCCATTACCCCGAACATGCGCATAATGTAGTAGATACAGCTCTTGATTTGTACCCTGAAAAGCATATGGAAATTGTGCATTCAGCTGTATCAGCCCAACCAGCACTTTCACAAGAATTCGTTCAGATTGCCATCGAAAAAGGAATTACTAACTGTTCGAATATCGTTGAAGCAGCAATAACGGCGGAACCGAGCTATGTGGATTTTGTCGTTAAGACAGCTGTTAATACAAATCCTTCACAGATGAACGATATTGTTCGGGTAGCGGTAGTAAACGAACCTGATTCAGCGGATAGCATTGTTCAGACCCTCGTAAGTTCACGTCCTGATGAAGCAATTGAAATCATCAAAACTGCTGTAAGTGCAGTGCCATTTGTTGGCGATTACATAGTAGAAGCTCTATTAGCAGCGTTCCCAGAGAAAGCTGATACATTTGTACCAACTGCGGTCCACGAGGCACTAGCAGATGAAGATAATGTTAAAAAAATATTACTAACCGCAAAGAACTCCGGTGTCTCCGAAGATAATTTAACGCTATATGCTATTGAGGCAGGAGTTGATAGGGAGCGAATCGCATTAATTTTGGAAGAATCTAAGCATTAGTAATTATTCAAACCCGTTTTTACATTAAATTCAGCAGTTCCATAAACAAAAAGCCCGCTAAAAAATTAGCGGGCTTTTTCGTAAAGCGTTTATAACTTTACTCTGCAGAAACGTCGTCGTTTTCTTCAACAATTTCTGGAATAGCTCTGTCAACTAACTCTACGTAAGCCATTGGTGCTTTGTCACCAGTACGGAAGCCACATTTTAAAATGCGAGTATAACCGCCTGGACGAGCCTCATAACGAGGACCCAATTCATTAAACAATTTACCAACTACTTCTTTATCACGAGTGCGAGCAAACGCTAAACGGCGGTTTGCTACGCTGTCCTGCTTGGCCAAAGTGATTAATGGCTCTAATACACGACGCAACTCTTTTGCCTTTGGCAGAGTTGTTTTGATTATCTCATGCTTTACCAAAGAACCTGCCATGTTGCGGAACATTGCTTGGCGATGGCTGCTGTTTCGGTTCAGCTGACGACCACTCTTACGATGGCGCATAATTCTACCCTTCTATAACAATCAGATTAACAGGTAATCAGATTACTCTTTTTCAGCGATGCTTTCTGGTGGCCAATTCTCTAAGCGCATACCCAGAGATAAACCACGAGAAGCCAACACGTCTTTAATTTCTGTAAGTGACTTCTTACCTAAGTTTGGAGTCTTCAATAACTCCACTTCGGTACGTTGAACCAAATCACCAATATACTGAATCGCTTCAGCTTTAAGACAGTTGGCAGAACGCACTGTCAGTTCAAGATCATCAACTGGACGAAGAAGAATAGGATCAAACTCAGGTTTTTCCTCTTTCTCTTCTGGTTCAGACATATCTCTAAGATCAACAAACGCATCTAATTGTTCAGCTAAGATAGTTGCTGAACGGCGAATTGCTTCCTCAGGGTCAATAGTCCCATTTGTTTCCATATCAATAATCAGCTTATCTAAATCTGTACGCTGTTCAACACGTGCTGATTCAACATTATAAGCTATACGTTCTACAGGGCTGAATGAAGCATCAACCAATAGACGACCGATTGGACGATCGTCTTCTTCAGAGGAACGACGTGCCGAAGCTGGAACATAACCACGTCCCATCTCCACTTTAATCCGCATGCTTACTTCAGCATCACCAGTTAAAGTACAGATAAGGTGATCAGGATTTACGATCTCAACATCTCCATCATGTTGAATATCACCAGCTAAAACAGGGCCTGCACCAGACTTAACCAGCGTCAATGTGGCTTCAGTTTTGCCTTCTAAGCGTACAGCCAACCCTTTAAGGTTCAGCAAAATTTCAATAACGTCTTCTTGCACACCCTCTTTGGTGCTGTACTCGTGCAAAACACCATCAATTTCTACTTCAGTTACAGCGCAACCAGGCATAGATGACAGCAATATACGACGCAATGCATTACCAAGCGTATGCCCAAAGCCTCTTTCTAAAGGTTCAAGCGTAACTTTTGCTCGGGTTGCAGCGACGTTTTCTATCTCAACTAACCTTGGTCTCAGGAAATCAGTAACAGAACCCAACATTGTATCCTCTCTTAAACTAGCCAACTTTACTTACTGTAAAGTTCAACAATAAGTTGCTCATTGATCTCAGCAGACAAATCGCTTCTTTCAGGAATACGTTTAAATACGCCCTTCATTTCCTTTCCGTCTACTTCAATCCAAGTCGGTTTCTCACGTTGTTCAGACAACTCAAGAGCCGCAGCAATACGTGCTTGCTTCTTGGATTTCTCACGAACAGCTACAACGTCTTCGGCCTTAACTTTGTAAGATGGAATGTTCGCAACTTGTCCATTAACCATAATTGCTTTATGGCTAACCAATTGACGAGCTTCAGCACGAGTGCTTGCAAACCCCATACGATATACAACGTTATCTAGACGCTGTTCCAATAATTGCAACAAGTTCTCACCAGTGTTACCAGTGCGACGAGCAGCTTCTTTATAGTAATTACGGAATTGCTTTTCTAAAACACCGTACATACGACGTACTTTTTGCTTTTCACGTAATTGAACACCGTAGTCTGATAAACGACCACGTCTTGCGCCGTGCTGCCCTGGGGCTGATTCGATATTACATTTCGAATCGATAGCACGTACGCCACTTTTCAAGAATAAGTCAGTGCCTTCGCGACGACTTAGTTTGAGTTTAGGACCCAAATATCTTGCCATGATAATTCTCCAACAATACGTCGATTAAACGCGACGTTTCTTTGGTGGACGACAACCGTTGTGAGGAATAGGCGTCACGTCGGTAATGTTTGTAATGCGGTAACCATTTGCATTAAGTGCGCGAATCGCTGATTCACGACCTGGTCCAGGTCCTTTTACAAACACTTCTAAGTTTTTCAAACCATATTCCTGTGCAGCGGTACCAGCACGCTCTGCAGCAACCTGAGCAGCGAACGGAGTTGATTTACGTGAACCACGGAAACCAGAACCACCAGACGTAGCCCAAGCCAAAGCATTACCTTGGCGGTCTGTAATCGTCACAATAGTATTGTTGAAGGATGCGTGGATGTGAGCCATCCCGTCAGCAACCTGGCGTTTTACACGTTTACGTGTACGAGTTGGTGCTTTTGCCATATCTCAATCCCCCGCTTACTTCTTAATTGGCTTACGAGGACCCTTACGGGTACGCGCATTAGTTTTAGTACGCTGACCACGTAGAGGCAAGCTACGGCGATGGCGAATGCCACGAAAGCAGCCAAGGTCCATCAAACGTTTGATGTTCATTTGTACTTCACGGCGCAAGTCACCTTCAACAGTGAATTGAGCTACGCGATCACGAAGTTTGTCTAAATCAGCTTCAGACAAGTCTTTAATTTTCGTTGTTTCGGCAACACCAGCTTCAGCGCAAATCAACTTCGCACGAGTTGCACCGATACCGTAAATTGAACGAATTGCAATTACAGTATGCTTGTGTTCCGGAATGTTAATGCCAGCTATACGGGCCATTAACAGCACTCCTCTAAGTTTGTCGCCAGATAAAAAGCCCGTAAGGATACTTATCCGGCATTATGATTGCAAATTAAATTAAGCGAGATAACGAGAAAAACTGTTATCTATGCAAAAATGAACTGACTCAATATTGCGTAAAGTCCTAATAGAGCCTCAAAAAGGCAGGCCGCTATTAGGAATATTAAAGTCGATTAGCCTTGTCTTTGCTTGTGCTTCGGCTCACTACAAATTACTCGAACAACACCGTTGCGCTTAATAACTTTGCAGTTACGACAAATTTTCTTTACGGATGCACGAACTTTCATTTCATCACTCCGTTTATGCCAGCTTAACGGCCATAGCCTTTAAGGTTGGCTTTTTTCAATACAGAATCATATTGATGTGACATCAAATGAGTCTGCACCTGTGCCATGAAATCCATAATTACCACAACGATAATTAGCAATGATGTACCGCCAAAATAGAACTGAACGTTCCAAGCAATCATCATAAATTCAGGCACTAAACAGATAAAGGTAATATACAGAGCACCAGCTAAGGTCAAACGTGTCATTACTTTATCGATATAACGAGAGGTTTGCTCGCCTGGACGGATACCAGGAACAAACGCACCGGACTTCTTCAAATTGTCTGCCGTTTCGCGCGGATTGAACACCAACGCAGTATAGAAGAAACAGAAGAAGATAATCGCAATAGCATAAAGCATTACGTATAACGGCTGTCCTGGTGACAACATTACAGATACGTCTTGTAACCAAGACAAGGCTTCATTCTGACCAAACCAAGTTGCGATAGTGCCAGGAAACAAAATGATACTTGAAGCAAAAATAGGTGGAATAACACCTGCCATATTTACCTTTAAAGGCAAATGTGTACTTTGCGATGCAAACACTTTGCGACCTTGCTGACGTTTTGCATAGTTAACGACAATACGTCTTTGCCCACGCTCCACGAAAACAACAAAGTAAGTTACAGCTAGGATAACCACGCCGATAAACAACAAAAACAACAAGTTCAAGTCACCTTGTCTTGCTTGTTCAACTGTTTGACCTAACGCAGTTGGTAATCCTGCTACAATCCCAGAGAAGATTAGGATAGAAATACCGTTTCCGATACCTCTTTCTGTAATTTGTTCACCCAACCACATTAGGAACATCGTTCCTGTGACTAAGCTAACAACAGCTGTAAAATAGAATCCAAACCCAGGATTGATAACTAAACCGGAAATCAGGTTAGGTAAGCCAGTAGCAATACCTATGGCCTGAAAGACCGATAACACCAAAGTAAAATATCTGGTGTATTGACTGATCTTACGTCGTCCAGCTTCTCCTTCCTTCTTCAACTCCATCATTGGTGGGTGAACCACCGTAAGTAGCTGAATAATGATTGAAGCAGAAATGTAAGGCATTATCCCAAGTGCTAACACGGAGGCACGCTCTAGCGCGCCCCCTGAGAACATGTTGAACATTTCAACAATGGTCCCTTTTTGTTGATCAAAAAGGTCAGCAAGCACTGCAGGATCAATACCAGGAATAGGCACATACGAGCCGAATCTGAAAACGATAATTGCCCCTAAAACGAACAATAAACGTGACTTCAGTTCACTCAATCCGCCTTTCGCTGAATCAACTCCTGGTTTTGCCATGGTAGGTTATTCCTCTATTTTACCGCCGGCCGCTTCGATTGCTTCACGGGCGCCTTTAGTTACCTTCAAACCTTTAACCGTTACTGCGCGTGTAACTTCACCACTTTTCATAACCTTAACGAACAAACGGTCTTTCTTAACGATACCGGCTGCTTTTAAGCTTTCTAGTGAAACTACATCACCTTCTACCTTCACAATCTCACTCAACGTTACTTGGTCAGCAACCAAAGACTTACGAGAAGTAAAACCGAATTTAGGCAAACGGCGTTGAATTGGCATTTGTCCACCTTCGAAACCTGGACGAACCGTGCCACCTGAACGAGACTTTTGTCCCTTGTGACCACGACCACCAGTTTTACCTAGGCCAGAACCGATACCTCTACCTACACGCTTAGCAGGTTTCTTAGCTCCTGCAGCAGGAGCAATAGTATTTAAACGCATGTTACTCTCCTACTACTTCAACCATATAAAAAACTTTATTGATCATACCACGTACAGCAGGCGTATCTTCACGCTCTACGACATGACCAATTCGACGCAAACCCAAACCCACCAAAGTCGCTTTATGCTTTGGAAGACGACCAATTGAGCTTTTGGTTTGCTTAATTTTAATCATGTTAGCCATGTTTAATTACCCCAAAATATTCTCAACGGACAATCCACGCTTAGCAGCAACTTGTTGCGGAGACTTCATATCAGTCAACGCTTTGATAGTTGCACGAACCACGTTAATTGGATTTGTAGAGCCGTAACATTTCGACAATACGTTTTGTACACCAGCAACTTCTAGTACGGCACGCATCGCACCACCGGCGATAATACCCGTACCTTCTGAAGCAGGCTGCATGTACACCTGAGAACCAGAATGACGACCTTTGATAGGATGCTGCAAAGTGTTGCCATTCAATTCTACCGTAACCAAGTTGCGACGTGCTTTTTCCATTGCTTTTTGAATTGCAGCAGGCACTTCACGTGCTTTACCGTAACCAAAACCAACACGGCCATTGCCGTCACCAACTACAGTCAATGCAGTGAAGCTGAAAATACGACCACCTTTAACCACTTTTGCTACACGGTTAACAGCGATCAATTTTTCTAGCATTTCGCCTGTTTGAACTTCTACTTTAGCCATAATTCACTCCTAGAACTGAAGACCAGCTTCGCGAGCTGCATCAGCTAGTGCCTTCACTCGACCATGGTATTGGAAACCACTTCTGTCGAATGCCACTTCTTTAACACCTTTCTCAAGCGCTCTCTCAGCAATCATCTTGCCAATAACAGTCGCTGCTTCGATGTTACCAGTTGATTTAAGGCCTTTACGTACATCCGCCTCAACGGTAGACGCCGCCGCCAACACTTCTGAGCCCGTTGGAGCAATCAGTTGTGCATAGATGTGGCGAGGTGTACGGTGAACTACCAAACGGTGAGCTGCCAGTTCACGGATTTTAAAACGTGCGCGAGTAGCGCGACGTAAACGAGATGTTTTCTTATCCATCGTACTAACCTCTTACTTTTTCTTGGCTTCTTTACGACGAACAATCTCGTCAGAATAACGAACACCTTTACCTTTATAAGGCTCTGGCGGACGATACCCACGAATGTTTGCCGCAACCTGACCGACTACCTGCTTATCGTTACCTTTAACAACGATTTCAGTTTGGCTAGGTGTTTCAACCGTGATGCCTTCCGGCATTTCGTAAACTACTGGGTGAGAAAAGCCAAGAGTAAGATTCAATTTCTTACCTTGTGCTTGAGCACGATAACCAACACCGTTCAACTCAAGTTTCTTTTCAAAACCATCGGTAACGCCAATAACCATTGAGTTCAACAAAGCACGCGCTGTACCAGCTTGCGCCCATGCATCTGCGAAACCTTCACGAGGTAATGCTTTTAATTCATTATCTTCCTGAATAATTTCTACTGCATCGTTGAAAACACGTTCTAACGTTCCGTTTTTACCTTTTACTGTGACACCCTGTCCGGCGATGACTACTTCAACACCAGAGCGGACTTCCACAGGAGCTTTTGCTACTCGTGACATTAGTGCCTCCCTTATGCTACATAGCCGATGATTTCACCACCCATGCCCGCTTTACGCGCTGCACGGTCAGTCATCACACCTTTAGAGGTAGAAACAATCGCTACACCAAGACCACCCATTACTTTAGGAAGCTCATCTTTTTTCTTATAGATGCGCAGACCTGGGCGACTTACTCGCTCAATGGTATCGATAACTTTATTGCCTTCGAAGTATTTCAATGTAACAGTCAATTCTGGCTTTACATCACCTTCAACAGCATAGTCTTGGATATAACCTTCTTCTTTCAATACATTTGCAACTGCTACGCGCAATTTGGAAGAAGGCATAGAGACAGCGATTTTATTAGCCAATTGGCCGTTTCTAATGCGGGTGAACATATCCGCAATTGGATCTTGCATACTCATATTTGCTACTCCTTACCAGCTGGCTTTCTTCAAACCAGGCACTTCACCGCGCATTGCTGCTTCACGCAACTTGATACGGCTAAGGCCAAACTTACGTAGATAACCGTGTGGACGACCAGTTACACGACAACGATTACGTTGACGGCTTGAACTAGAGTCACGTGGTAGTTGTTGTAGCTTAAGTACAGCAGCCCAACGCTCTTCTTCAGAAGAGTTTACGTCACTGATAATTGCTTTTAACTCAGCACGCTTAGTAGCATACTTAGCAACTAATTTTGCACGCTTTACTTCGCGCGCCTTCATAGATTCTTTTGCCATAACCCTACACCTTATTTACGGAACGGGAAGTTAAAAGCAGATAACAATGCTTTCGCTTCAGCGTCAGTGTTTGCAGAAGTAGTGATCGTGATGTCCATACCGCGCACTTTATCAACCTTATCGAAATCGATTTCAGGAAAAATAATTTGCTCACGTATGCCCATACTGTAGTTACCACGACCATCGAATGACTTAGGATTTAAGCCACGGAAGTCACGGATACGAGGAATTGCAATTGATACTAAACGCTCAAAGAATTCCCACATGCGATCACCACGTAGGGTTACTTTACAACCAATCGGATAGCCCTCACGAACCTTGAAGCCCGCTACAGATTTACGTGCTTTGGTTACAACAGGTTGTTGACCTGTGATCAAAGCCATATCTTTAGTCGCGTGCTCAAGCACTTTCTTATCAGTGATAGCCTCACCTAAACCCATGTTTAGAGTGATTTTTTCCAATCGAGGGACTTGCATGACACTTTTGTACTCAAACTCTTTTACTAAGCTTGGTACGATAGAGTCTTTGTAGAAATCATGCAGTTTCGCCATCGTATTCTCCAGTTAATTAAATTGTTTTGCCGTTTGACTTAAAGAAACGAACTTTCTTCTCGTCTTCTAAACGGAAACCAACGCGATCTGCCTTACCCGTTTCTGGGTTAAGTATCGCAACATTTGAAACGTGAATGGGTGCTTCTTTTTCGATGATGCCACCAGCTACGCCCATGTGAGGGTTAGCTTTTTGGTGTTTCTTCACTAAGTTAACACCTTCGACGACCACACGGTTGTTTTCAGTAAGGACCTTAACTACTTTGCCAGACTTACCTTTGTCTTTGCCCGTGATTACGACGATTTCATCATCACGACGAATTTTTCTTGCCATTATCGTGACTCCTTATAGTACCTCTGGGGCCAGTGAGACTATCTTCATGTTATCAGCACGAAGCTCACGGGTAACCGGACCAAAGATACGCGTACCAATTGGTTGCTTGTTAGCATTCAACAAAACTGCAGCATTGTTGTCGAAACGGATCAAAGAACCATCAGGACGACGTACACCACTCCTAGTACGCACCACCACCGCGTTCAATACATCACCTTTTTTCACTTTACCGCGTGGAATTGCTTCTTTAACAGTAACTTTGATGATGTCGCCTATACGGGCGTAACGGCGGTGAGAGCCACCCAGAACCTTAATACACTGAACCCTGCGAGCGCCGGAGTTGTCGGCTACATCCAGGTTAGTTTGCATTTGGATCATTTTAAGTGCTCCGCTATAAATAAAGACTCTCTCGAGTCGCATTATTGCTAAAAGTTTCCTTCCAGCCCCTATGACAAGGACGTTTCCGGTCACTTTCTATACATACCCCATTAAAAAGGGCGCGGAATGATAACAAATACAAGGGGGCAATGACAGCCTAATTTCAAAAAACTTTTAATTAAGTTTAGATAGGCCAAAAAGCGAGTGAAACCGAGGTCTCGTAAGGGATTGATAACGAGATCACGGGTTTGTATCAACTTTGTAGAAACAGTTAACGAGTAGTTTTAACCAACGACTTAAGCGATGACGCGTTTCAAATCAAACGTAAAACATGTCCCTTGGCCGAGTCGGCTTTCAACCACAATATCAGAATCTTGCAGTTTTATGAGCTTGCGGCTAATCGCTAGCCCTAATCCAGCATGTAAATTCCGATCAGGCTTGGTGTTAGATGCCTGATAACGCGCATCAAAAATAAATGCGACTTCATTTTTGCTTATACCAACACCTGTATCTTCTACTGAAACACGAATTTTGTTTTCTGTGACATCAGCCTTAAGTAATACTTGCCCGTATTCTGGTGTATGCCGTAATGCATTCTCGATTAAATTTGTTAACACCCGCTCGAGCTTTTCAATGTCGGCATAAACAAGCGAGTTAAACTTCTCAGGCACAACCTGTAAACCGATATTGCGATCTCTCGCTTTAAGATCAAACTTGGCAGCCACATCATGCAGCAGCTCACCAAGGGGAAAAGTCTCTAAATATAACTTCACTTGACCGCTTTCAAGGTACGCAAGCTCAAAGATCTGATCTATCAGGCGTTTCAAATTACGCGCATTTCTTAAGGAAATATCGATGAATCGACTCTTTTCTTCTTCAGACAATTTATCTGAATTTAAAGATAAGGTTTCTATATAGCCTTGGAGGTTCGCCAGCGGTGTTCTTAGATCATGAGATAGATCAGCTAATAATGTACGCCTATGATCATCAAGGTTTTTCAACGTTTCGAATTGGCTATGAATTTGGTCAAGCATTTCATGGAAAATCCCTCCTAAACGCTCGACTTCGTTCCGGCTACCTTCATCCCAATCAAATTGCTCCCACGTATGGGGACCCTGATTAAAGCCATTGTCTCTTAACGTTTCCATTTCATTTGTTAATTTTTGAATAGGTAAGGTAAACCAACGAAATAATAGTAAAAGTACAACCAAAAGAAACGCCACACTAGTAATGCCGACGGCAACGACTTCTTTCATTGTTTGGTTTTGAATTAAATTTTCCCAAATGGAATCATGAATTTCGCCACCTATAATGACGTATAAGTAGCCTTGTAACGTACCGTTATTCATCACTGGCGCAGCTGAAAAAATCTTATTTTTTCCCGGATTACGGGGATCATCTCCCAGCACTGGTAAATGGCTGGGTTCACTCAATAAAGTTTTAATGGGTGCTAAATCGACATGTGTGCGCTTAACTTTTTCTGGTGGTGCTGAATAAGTCAGCACTTTTCCTGTGCTATCTAAATAATAAAACTCAAAATTTGGCCCCAAGACCATCAACGTATGAAAAAGATTACTCAATGCTTCGTAATCATATGCCCCTGTTTTTAACAAAGGAGAGTCGCTTACCAAATGCTCTGCTAACTGTAAATGGAGCTTTTGCTCTGCTTCACTTTTGGTCATCTCGTGTAAATCAGAAAGCCAAAATAGGAATACCGCAAAGAATGCAATAAATAAAGCAACCAAGGTAATAGCTAACTGCTGGTAAAAGCGCAAGCTGATCATGCAATAGTCCCCTGAGTGCTAAAGCGATACCCAACTCCCCACACGGTTTGAACGATTTTGGGTGCCGTTGCATCTTTTTCTAATTTGGAACGCAGACGATTTATATGTGAGTTAACCGTATGCTCATAGCCACTATGTTGATATCCCCATACAGCCTCAAGTAATTGGGTGCGATTGAATACCTGGTTCGGCTTAGAGGCCATATAAAACAATAAATCAAATTCTGTGGCCGTTAAATCAATATTTTTGCCATCATATAATACTTCTCGGCTCGACTGGTTAATTTGTAACTCGCCAAACCTCAGGAGCGAATCAGTCGCGGCCTCTGTTCCACCTTGTTTGCTTTTAAGAATATGCGCTTTACGCAATTGAGAACGAACTCTTGCCTGTAACTCCCGCACACTAAAAGGCTTGGTCATGTAATCATCAGCCCCTAACTCAAGACCTAAAACATGATCCGTCTCGGAGTTTTTGGCGGTCAGCATGATAATAGCCTGCTCGGGTTTATTTTCCCGCAACGTTCGACAAATATCTAAACCATTCATAGATGGCAGCATTACATCCAAAATAACAACATCAAAGTCTTGGGATAATGCAGCATTTAACCCCTGCTTTCCGTCACTACAATGTTCTATCGTTGGGACAATTTCGAGAAGATTCACTCGGATCAAGTCTGCAATATCCGAGTCGTCTTCAATGATCAGAATTTTATCGTTCATGATGACTACTTACTTGTTACTTCTTAAGTTTCTGGAAAGGATATATTAGGCGTGACAGAAGTCACGCCTGAAAGGAGACCGATTTTATTCGGTTCTTGTTACGGTGATTTTTATCGCCGGGTTGTCAAAGCGGTGAGCGCCCGTCAATGCTGAGTTTGGTAAGCCATCTTGATTACCAACAACACCCGGATGCATCGCAACGAAATCAACGTCGTCACGCTCTGCATTAAAGCCTTCACCCATCATTGTTACCAATGTGGCTGCTTCTTCAGTGTTTGCTTCTGTACCTGAATCGTAAACGTTAGTTAAACGATACTGTACATCACCCACTTCCATTCCTGCTAAGCTAAGACCTTGGAAACCTGAGAAAGCATCATTGGTGCTCGCTAGCATGGTTAAGACTGCAAGGTTCGCTGAATCATTGTCTTCAATGCTAACAGTGAATGTTTGCGTTTCACCCGGAGTTACCGGACCGGTACCATTAGTTGACTCTAAAACGATGTCTAAGCCAAGCAATTCTGATGGATCACCACCTTCAGCCATAATCTCAATTGCTTCTGATGCTGGTTCACCTAATGTGAAGAAGCTTTCTTCACCGTGAAGCATAACCGCAATTGGAGATAATGGTTGAGCTTGTGTCAAATTGGTCACTGTCACTTCATAAGAATAAGTTACAGGTGGCGGTGGTGGTGGAGGTGGTTCTGGTAGATTACCAACCTCAACAGTGTCATTACAGCCAGCTAAAGCAACCAAGAAGCCACTTAAGGCAAAAACACGAATTGCGGAGCTTGATTTACGAAAGATCATAATCTCGACTCCTATTTAACGATAACGGTCACTTTTGCTACCGGATTCAACCAACGCTGAACAGTATTAGACACATCACTTGCGCCACCGTCTTGAGCAGCGTCACCCAAATTACCTCTGTGTACGTGAACAGTAGTGTTAACTTCTTCAGTAGTGACACCTGTACCATTCATGCCTAGAAGTGGATCGAGTGGAGGAGGAACTGGCATACCTGCTTCGCCAGGTGCACCGCTACCGCGGATTTCGTCGTTCGCTTCTGTACCTGCGTCATATGCGTTTAGGTAAACTGTGTAAGTCCCCGCTTCAGTAGGGATAGTCCAGTTATCTAAACCGATGAAACCATCGTTTGTTGGCAACATCATTGCAGTCACAGAAAGTACTGTATTGGTATCTGAGCTATTCAAAGTGAACATACGCGCTGTTGCAGGAGCAGTTAAGCCGTTTTCAGCTTCCTGAACACCGACTTCACCGCCAACAGAATCGACAACTGTTTCTAAGCCAGCAATGCTACCGCCTTCAGCCATTGCTTGTAATTCCATGCTTGCGGGCATACCCAATTCAAATAGGCTTGCATCCGCTGGATGTGCAGCAACTAAGATAGGAGTGAAGTAGATGCCTTGAGTTAGGTTTTGTACATGTACTTCTAGTTCAGCTGCTTGTGCTTGTGCAGAAAGGCCCAAAATGCCCGCTGCAAATAGCGCATTCAATTTCTTCATCGTTTACCTCGATAAATTCAAGTGTGTTATTAGCGCAAGACACACTAAAGTGTATTTATCACGAAAACATCACGAAAGCAGAACGATTTGATATTATTTTTACCTTATTTGCAACCAAAACAAACAACTACTAAAGGACAAATGATTACCAACCTACAGCTGAGTCATCACCGCGATAATCCGCTCCACCTTCTAGCGATCCATCCGGTAAGACTAATATTGCATCGACTTTGCCAATAACGGGTAGCTGTCCCTTCTTAGCATTCCAACCTTTAGCCCTTAGCTGTTTTAAAAGCCCATCATCGAATCCTTTTTGTTCCATTAAAACTAAATCTGGAAGCCATTGGTGATGGAACCTAGGCTTATCAACCGCAGTTTGCATACTCATGCCAAATTCATACACATTTAAAATGGCTTGGGTCACAGAAGTGATAATGGTTGACCCTCCCGGCGTTCCAACCACCATAGATAATTTGCCATCTTTCTCAACAATGGTCGGGCTCATTGAACTCAACATACGCTTTTCCGCGTCAATGCTGTTTGCTTCTCCTCCCACCAAACCGTACATATTTGGCTCGCCCGGCTTTGCACTAAAATCGTCCATTTGATTGTTAAACAAAAAGCCAAGTTTTTTACTAAACAACTTAGAGCCGTAACTGGCATTCAGTGTTGTTGTTACAGCGACAGCGTTGCCAAACTGGTCCACGATAGAGTAATGCGTGGTTTCCATACTTTCATACACTTGCACATTGCCTCTTGCTACTTCACTTGACGGTGTTGCTTTATCGTAACTAAAAGTCTTCATTCGCTTAGCAAGATAGGCTTTATCCATCAGCTTTTGAAGTGGCATATCCACAAAATCTGGATCGCCCAAATAGTAGTTGCGGTCTGCATAGGCTCGGCGCTCAGCCTCGACTAAAAGGGAGATCATTGGCATAGAGTTGTGTTCAAACTGACCAATATTATAGGGTTCAATCATGCCTAAAATCTGTGCAATTGTGACACCGCCACTACTGGGGGGACTCATTGAGGTTAACGTAAGATTTTTATATTGATAAGTAACGGGCTTTCTCCAAACAGCTTGGTACTTCTCTAAGTCTTCCAGCGTGATATACCCCCCCCGAGACTGCAAAAATTCCACCATCATTTTGGCGGTTTTCCCTTTATAGAACTCGTCTCGTCCATTTTTGGCAATTCGACTTAAGGTATCAGCAAGCGCAGAGAAAACGACTTTATCGCCAACCTCGTATTCCTTCGTTAATAGCGTGTCTGTACCACTTACTTTTTCAATGCTGGAACGAACGCGCTCTAAAGAATGTTTGAAGTATGGAGTCACTAGTACCCCGGAATTGGCGAGATCGATGGCGGGCTGAAGCAGCTCCTTCATCGGCAATGTACCCAATTTCTTATGCATTGCAAAAATGCCTGCAATGGTGCCCGGAACGCCGACGGACTTTGCACCTAAGCGGCTCAATCCTGCAATTACCTTTCCTTGCTCATCAAGATACATATCTCGGTGTGCAGCGATAGGTGCTTTTTCTCGATAATCGAGTGCGCCGGTTTCCCCGTTAGCTTTTCGATAAACCGCAAACCCTCCTCCAGAAATATTACCTGCCGAAGGATAAGCGACTGCAAGTGCGACCTCTGTCGCTATCATTGCATCAAAAGCGGTTCCCCCACGCTTTAGAATATCAATACCAATTTGCGATGCTTCTCTTCGCGCAGACACCACCATCGCTTTCTCACTTATTAAACCCGTTGGCTTTGCTAACTCCGCTAAAGCGGGTAAAGATAAGAAAACACTGAAACACAAAACTCGGCAAAAGAAACGCACTGCTCGCCACTCCTAAGATAGTTAAAACCCTCAGCGATGCTAACACATAACTGTCGTTTGCCAATGTAAGGGGATATGGGCCGAGTAATATTTTTTGCTCAAAAAACACAAAAATCTCATTCTTGCTATATATTTTAACCATCCTTTATGTCGCATTGTTGGCTTGAGAATTCAAACTTCATACAGCAAATCACGAACAGCGCTCTAAAACACTACTACTCCTCACTCCATCAAATATAAGGGAAGAATCATTACAACCTATTAAATACACGAGGAAAAACAATGAACCTTGGTGATTTTTATCAACTCTCAGCCATTCTGACGGGCTATGACGAAGCCAGATTGCAAGGTAGCGGAGTTGGCGAAACATACTATGAAGTGCTAACAACACTGATTCCATCGCACATCTTAACGCAGCTACAAGATACCTTCTGTACGATTGAGGCTCTCCCGAAAAAGGCCCTAGATTCAGAATTACGCAAACAAATCCTTGCCAATGCGATGCTAGGCCCTGTTGCCAGAAATATTCTTAAAATGTGGTATACCTCCATCTGGTATCCCATGCCCACTGCATGGAGCAAAATCTACGCGGTTCCTAATCAATCTGAACAAAAATACCAAGATGTCGAATTTATTATTTCAGATGATGCCTACATTCAAGGGCTTGCTTGGGAAGCGGTACATTCTCACCCGATGGGAGCTAAACAGCCTGGTTACGCCACGTGGTCTTTTACACCTCACGACATTGCCAGCGCGACAGCTAAACGCAATCCAGCTAAATAGAAGGAATTATTATGAAACAATGTGAACATTTCGACGTTGTCATCGTTGGTGGCGGGATCTCTGGCGGCATCATGGCACAGCAACTAGGCGCAGAAGGAAAGCGCGTTTTGGTTCTTGAAGCCGGCGCAGACACAGGAAAAACCTTTTCAGGTTATCAGAAGTACATGAGTACCTTCTTCACAAACCTTATCAAAATACCTAACTCACCTTTTCCTCAAAACTTAAATGCACCTCAACCATTAGTAACCGATGTGAGCAAAATCGCCGAAGGCAAACCCTCTACAAATGGCTATTTTGTACAACGAGGACCGCTTCCATTCAGCAGCACCTATACTCGCGCATTAGGAGGCACCACTTTGCACTGGTTAGGAACTTGCCTACGAATGCTACCGGAGGACTTTAAAATTAAAACTCACTTTGGGCACGGTCTAGATTGGCCCATCAACTATGATGACCTCAAACCGTATTATGAAAAAGCAGAATTTGGGATTGGTGTTGCAGGCGATGCGGATGAGCAAAACTATCACAACATCGACAACCCCGCTGTGCATATCCCTTTTAAGTCTGACTCGTCTCAAGATTACGATTATCCGATGGAAAAAATCCCACAAAGTTATTTAGATAACGAAATGCATAAAGGGCTAGAGGGGATGACGGTCAACTTATCAGGAAAAGATTACCCTGTTGATGTCGTCAGCACACCGCAAGGCAGAAACGGTATGCCTAGAGGTAACTTCCGCCCAAGAGGAGCCGTTGGTAATCCCGATTTAGGTCAACGTTGCGAAGGTAATTCAAACTGTGTCCCTATTTGCCCCGTACAAGCCAAATACAATGCTCTAAAAACCCTCGATGATGCGATTGCTACTGGGAACGTTGAAATTCGCTCACAAAGTGTCGCGTTTAATTTAGAGGTGGACCCAAGCACCAATCAAATCAGCAAAGTGCATTATAAAAAGTACCAAAGCCCGGATTCTCCCGATTATCATTGCGAAACCGTTTCAGGGACCGTGGTTGTGCTCGCTAGCCATGCTGTAGAAAATGCGAAACTGATGTTGGCTTCAAACGTGGGCAACTCAAGTGGCTTGGTCGGCTGTAACTTAATGGATCACCCTACCATGCTTACATGGGGGCTCATGCCTGAAAATATCGGTGCATTTAGAGGTCCCGGTTCAACATCCGGTATTCCTTCGTTACGCGGAGGTGAGTTTAGAAAAGATCATGCTGCCTTTAGAATTGAAATCGGTAATTGGGGTTGGAACTGGCCAACAGGCGCACCAATCGCGACCGTGCCTGACCTCATCGACGAAAAGAACTTATACGGTGAACAATTAAAAGCACACATTGCCGCCACCTATCCTCGCATGTTCCGCTTCGGCTTTTTAGTAGAGCAACTTCCTAGCGTCAATAATCGTGTCACTATCGATCCCGCTTATAAAGACAGGCTCGGTAATTACCGCCCCGTTATTGACTACGATGTAAACGACTACACGCGCGCCGGAATGGCCGCAGCTAAACGTGTGTCCGACCAAATATTCCAACGCCTTGGCGTCGAGCAATATACACAATACGACGAATCACAACCGGGTTATGTCACCTATCAGGGCGAAGGATACAGCTATAACGGCGCAGGACACTTAGTTGGCACCCACATTATGGGCTCCAGCAAGGAAAACTCTGTTGTTAACGCCAATCAACAAAGTTGGGATCACCCCAACTTGTATCTCGTCGGCTGTGGCAACATGCCTACCATATCCACATCTAACCCAACACTAACCATGGCAGCACTTACCTATTGGGCTGCTGATAACGTGAAAAAAGCGCTGCAAAATTAAGGAGAAAGCCATGTTACAAAACTTACAAAATTTGCAAGCGTACCTTTGTGAATGTGAGGCAGATGAAGGTATTACAACCTTGGCGCAATTACACCAAGACTTGCAGGTTGCCATGCAACTCGAATTTGCCACCTTACCGCCCTACTTGTGCGCCATGTACACCATCAATGAAGCAACAAACCCAAGTGTTTATCACGCTATTCGCAGCGTGGTGATGGAGGAAATGTTTCACTTGGTCAATGCGACCAACGTTTTACTCGCCACAGGAGGCACACCCAAAGTCAATTGTGCCTCCTTCGTCCCAACTTACCCCACGCCTTTACCCAACGGCGAAACGTGGTTTGAAGTCAGTCTGCTTAAGTTTTCTAAATCAGCATTACAAACCTTTAAGAATATTGAAGTACCAGCAGATTTGGTGGATGCCAATAAAGAAACCATCGGTAAGTTTTACGAAAGGATCCAAAGAGGCATGAGTTATTTACAGAACCAACTCGGCGATGCTTTATTTTCAGGAGATCCGAGTCACCAAATCCCTGCAAAATATTACTATGGTGGCGGCGGTGAAGTGACCCCTGTTACCGATCTCGCTTCCGCTAATTTCGCCATTAATGCCATTATCTCCCAAGGTGAGGGTAAGCCATCTGGAGACTGGGATCCAAACGCGCCATTTCCTCTTGAAGAAGATACTGGCTTAGTCGATGGGGACCATGACTTATTCAATCAACATCGTGAGCTTGCCCACTACTTTCGTTTTGATGAATTAGATCAGGGAAAACGTTATGTATGTGGTGATTCTGCGGCTTCAGGACCAACTGGACCGACGATTAAAATCGATTGGGATGACATCTACAATATGCATCCTAATCCAAGCAAGAAGCTTTACCATGACTTACCGCAAATCCAAAAGCTGAACCGTGAGTTCAACCTGATCTTTACGCGATTACTAGATGAGTTAAATACCGCGTTCAACGGACAACCAGACAACCTCATTCCCGCTGTAAAAACCATGTATGAGCTGAAATATGCAGCCAAAACCTTAATGAGAATTCCGTTGCCGAACAGCCCAGAAGGTTTTTATGCTGGGCCTACATGGGAATACTTGGAAGACAGCCAATAGCGCATATATAAACTGCTGTCATTGCGATAAACACTAAAAAGGGAAGCTCTTGCTTCCCTTTCTTCAACATCAAACTGGTCAAAAATAAGCTATACGGATTAATACACTTGCTTGCCTGCAACCCATGTTTGCGCCACCTTAACTTTCCAAATATCTTCTGGCTTGACCTCAAAATAATCATCTTCAACCAAAATAAAATCGGCTTGTTTACCCACCTCGATAGACCCAATCATTGATTCTTGATGGGCAGCATAAGCGGCGTTGTAAGTGAACATAGCTAACGCTGTCTCGCGGTCAACGGCTTCGTTCGCGTACCAACCGCCTAAAGGTTGATTGTTACGATCTTGACGAGTCACCGCAGCATGCAAACCATAGAAAGGTTCTGCTGGCTCAATAGGAAAATCCGAGCCACCTGCCAACAACACGCCGAGCTTTTGCAATGAAGCCCACGCATACGCCCCCTTCATTCGAGCCTTGCCTAACCTATCTTCTGCCATATTCTTGTCGCTCGTGGCATGAGTTGGCTGCATCGACGCAATCATGTGCAAATCCGCGAAGCGTTGTAATTCATGAGGCCGCACAACCTGAGCATGTTCAATACGGTGACGCAAGGCCGCCATATCGTCTTTTTTTAGCCACTTCTCATAAGCATCTAAGACAAGTGTATTGGCTCTATCACCAATAGCATGGGTATTCACCTGAAAGCCTGCTTGCATCGCTTGCGCAACATACTTGTTTAAATTCGAAATGGTGTGCAACAACAACCCTTTCTGGCCTTTACGATCACTGTAATCATCATGAAGCGCGGCGCCTCGGCTACCCAGTGCTCCATCGGCAGAAATCTTAACGCTTTTTAAAGCAAACATCGCATCGTCGGTTTGATACGGTCCTTTTTGCAAGAAAGCATCGGCGTCCTCAGAGGTAATATCCAGCATGGCATAAACCCGAATAGGCAAGTTACCTTCCGCTTGCAGTTCGTGATAAGCCGCTATCGTTTCAGGATCGATGCCAGCATCATGAACCGAGGTTAATCCTGTTGCCGCTAGCGCTTTTAAGCTTTGCTGTAAAAAAGTCTTTCGCTGAGCCATTGTCGGTTTTGGCATCACGTCATAAACCAAACCCATTGCATTATCGACTAATACACCTGTTGGCTTGCCTTGTTTATCACGAATAATCTCGCCACCTTCAGGATCGGACGTGTCAGTAGTTATCCCAGCAAGCGTTAACGCTTTGCTATTCACCCAAATCGCATGACCATCAATACGGCTAAATACCACAGGGCGTTCACCCATTAATCCATCGATATCACTAGCTGTTGGAAATTGCTTTACCTGCCATAGCTCTTGATTCCAGCCATGACCTACAACCCACCCCGTTGGCACTTTGCCTAACTGAGCCTTAATTTTCGCTTGTGCATCTTTTAACGATTGAGTCCCGACCAAATCCACACTAGAAATGGCTTGTCCGTAGGCCATCACATGCCCGTGCGCATCAATCAACCCTGGTAAAAGGGTTTTGCCTTTAGCATCAATAACGTTATCAAAGCCTTTCAAATCCGGCGTTTTTGCGTATACACCAGTAATCTTATTGCCATCAAACGCCATCGCGGTGAATTCACTTAACACTTTTTGGTCATTCAATGTGTAGCCTTTTGCATTGATAACAATGTCGTTCGCCCACAACAATGGTGATAAACAAAATGACGCGACAAAAAGCGCTGTTATTGATGCGATATTCATTATTGAACCTGCCTTTGTCTAACGACTTCAAATAAACAAATGCCCGTTGCAACCGAGACATTCAAACTCGACACACTGCCAGCCATGGGAAGCTTAACTAACTCATCGCATGTTTCGCGAGTTAGTCGACGCATACCTTTTCCTTCGGCTCCCATCACAATCGCCATCGGCCCTGTTAGCTTGCAATCATAAAGTAGCTGCTCTGCTTCACCGGCTGTACCAACAATCCAAATGCCAGATTCCTGCATCGTTCGTAACGATCTGGCAAGATTCGTCACCTGAATAAGAGGGATGGTTTCAGCCGCACCACAAGCCACTTTTCGAGCAGTAGGCGTTAGATTGGCGGATTTATCTTTAGGAACAATTAACGCTGTAACGCCAGCGGCATCGGCAGAACGTAAACATGCGCCTAAATTATGAGGATCGGTCACACCATCAAGCACTAGATAAAACCCTTGAGGCTGTGTTTCCAATAATTGTTGTAAATCTTTTTCATCGAATTGTTTGCCTGGCTTTGCACGGGCCACAACACCTTGGTGCTGCTCGCCTTGTACTTTGTCATCCAGTACCCGGCGTTGACAAAACTGAATGGAAATACCGGACTGGCGAGCTTGGTGGATGATGCGATTCAAACGTTCATCATCCCGTCCTTTTAACACAAAAATCTCAACAATACGCTCTGGCTCTCGGCTCAAAACAGACTCCATCGCGTGCAATCCGTAGAGCCATTCATGCTGTGCCATACTAACTATTTCCTCTTCTTCGATATTTTCTTCGTTGTTTTCCGCTTGCTTGCGCCGCTGGAATTATGCGGTTTTGTGCTGTTATTTGGCTTTCCAGCACCCACACTGTGTTTTTTATCACCACCTTTCCTATGCCCGCCTTTTCCTTTTTTAACATCGGCACTAGCCTGATGATGCTCTGTTCTGCGAGCATCTCGTCTTTTTGAACCTGACCGTGCCGACTTTTTACCCTTAGGCATTGGCATATCTAATAGAAAATCAATTTTCCGTTCATCAAGATTAACAGAGACAACCTTTACTTTTACCTCATCTCCCAACCGGAAAGATTGCCCGGTTGCTTCCCCGACTAACATTTGCTTCACATCATCGAAGTGATAATAATCATTGGTTAGCGCCGTGATGTGTACTAACCCATCAATATGAAAATCCGAGAGTCGAACAAAAAAACCGAAGTTAGTGACAGCGGCAATTACACCGTCAAATGAATCACCAACATGGTCCTGCATAAATTCACATTTCAACCATTCGTCAACATCACGGGTCGCATCATCGGCACGACGCTCTGTCATTGAACAATTTTCGCCTAACAGCTCGACTTCTTGCACTGTGTAAGCTTTACCACCAGTTGTCGATGGCCTATTTTCTGCTTTGTCATTAATGGCTTTTAAAGCCCGATGGACGACCAAATCGGGATAACGTCGAATGGGTGAAGTGAAATGTGCATAAGCCTTTAACGCCAAACCAAAGTGACCAATATTTTCATGATCGTAAACGGCTTGCTGCATGGAGCGCAGCAGCATAGTCTGAATGAGTTCTTGATCGGGACGCCCTTCTATCAACTTAACGACTTTGCTGTAATCTTTTGAAGTCGCACCTTCACGAATTTGGTGTTCGATTCCCATTTCACCAAGGTAAGACAAGAAACCAGCCACACGATCTTCACTTGGGAAGTCATGCACGCGATACAACCCGTTTGCTTTTGCCTTTGTAAGAGAAGTGGCAGCACAAACGTTTGCCATAATCATGCACTCTTCGATGAGTTTATGTGCATCATTTCTTACCACAGGCACAATATCGTCGATTTTACGTTGTGCATTAAAAACAAATTTGTTTTCTTGCGTTTCGAATTCGATGGCACCACGCCTTTGTCGGGCCTTTTTCAATACTTTATATAAGTCATGTAAATGACGAATATGACTGACTAATGGCTCGTAACGCGCAAATAGTTCGGGATCGCCTTGCAAAATGCCCCAGACTTTAGTGTAAGTAAATCGAGCTTTGGAATTCATTACTGCTTCATAGAAGCGATGTGATTTTAAGCCCCCACTCGCACCAATGTGCATTTCGCACACCATGCATAAACGATCAACATTTGGGTTGAGTGAGCAAAGCCCATTGGACAGCTTTTCTGGCAACATCGGGACGACTTGCTCAGGGAAATAAACCGAATTACCTCGATTTTGCGCTTCTTCGTCCAACTTTGAGCCAACGCGCACGTAATAACTGACGTCAGCAATTGCAACCCATAGCTTCCAGCCACCATCTTCATGAGGCTCACAGTAAACAGCATCATCAAAATCCCGGGCATCTTCACCATCAATAGTTACCAATGGCAGTTCTCGAAGGTCAACTCGGCCTTCATAAGCTTCTTCTGGTACTTCTTCTGCCCAAGCAGATAACTCTTTTTTAACCTCCTTAGGCCAAACACTTGGAATTTCAAATGAGCGTATTGCCATCTCAATTTCCATACCCGGAGCCATGTGCTCACCTAACACTTCGGTGATTTTTCCAATCGCATTCGCACGACGTTTGGGTCGTTGAATAATTTCAACCACGACGACATGGCCTTGGCGGGCACCTTTAGTATGTTCAGGAGGAATTAAAATTTCATGGTGAATGCGGCTATCATCGGGGATAACCAAAGCCACACCGTTTTCCGAAAAGAAGCGTCCTACAATCGGCTCTTCTCTAGGCGTAATTACGCCGAGAATTTTTGCTTCTTTCTTACCTTTATATTCATTTAACGATTCTTTGGCAGAAACAAAATCACCGTGGAGTAAAGTCTGCATTTGAGGCGCAGAAATATACAAATCTTTCCCGCCACCTTCCAATTGCAAAAAGCCAAACCCATCTCGATGGCCAATGACCTTACCTCGGAGTAACTCCTCAGGTTTGCCTATTTCGTAGCGCTTATGACGGTTAAAAACGACTTGCCCTTCTCTTTCCATGGCACGCAAGCGCCTTTGAATAGCAACACGGTCATCTTCATCGTAAGCATTAACTAAGTGACAAATTTCAAGAAGGGTAAGTGGAGTTTTATACTTCTCTATGGTTTTCAGAATGTATTCCCGGCTGGCTACGGGCTTTTCATATTTGGATTTTTCGCGGTCGAAATGCGGGTCGTCATGCATAAGTATTGGACGGACACTCAGTGTTTTTATGGAGTTGCCTTGATTATAACCAGCCTGAGAGAAAAGTTTCGATGTTTTTGCAAGTTAATTACAGCAATAACCTACCTATTAGGTATCAAGTGGACGTTTTGCCCGACGCACTGCTCTTGGGTGCATTAATGCCTCCAACTGCTGCAAATACTTGGCGATCTTTTTATGCACCGCCTTATCGTCAGTAACCGCATTGTATAACCAATGATATGCATCTTCATAATCATAAGGGCTACCATGACCATCAATAAACAACTCCGCGAGTTGGATTTGCGCTTGTAAATTGCCCAATGAACCAGCTTCTCGCAAATATACGACAGCCTTTTCTTGGTCCTTCTGGACCAGCTTGCCTTGGGCATAATAACGGCCTAATTGCTCCAATGCACTTGGCAACCCCTGCATCCCGGCTTCTTTCATAAAGTTGACACCACGCTCAGGAGCGGGTTCTACACACACTCCCCACGCTAACATATCACCCCACAAGAATTGATATGCAGGGATTTTTAACACCTCTGCCTGAGCCTCAATATCCTGAACCAACTGGCATCTATCAGTGACGACGCGGTCTAAATGTTCATTTTTCTCAATCATGCGAATAAGCGCATCCTGAGAATATAATTGAACTGCTTTAAGTTCTTCTGCTGCAACTGCTTTTTCACATGAGAAAACAAACAGTAAGCTCAACATCAAGCACCTTAATTTCATGACGGCTCTCTTTCTTTACGGGACACCAACGTTAAAAACGATACGCTTTGCTTGTTCTATGTATCGACCAAATCGAACAGAGCTTGAACTATCGCAGCTCAAGAAAGTGGCTTTCAAAATAACTTTCAAGCCCCATTAACAAATGCCAAGAATGTCATACAAAAAACGCACCAAGTTAACGTTTTTTTGAATGCGTTAGTAATCTTCCTGTTTAAATACAAAAATGCAGGCAAAACTTAGCTACAAACCGTAAGTAATAAAACTCATATTTACGTAAAATCAATACACATGCCAAAAGCACGTAAATAATTTACCAAATAGAACTTAATATCAACCACACCATTCTAAATCGTCAAAGATTATAACCCTAATTAAAATTTGAGAAACACTTCCACCATCTAAAATAAATCTTTTGAATTATTTCTATTTAAATCCTACTTTTAATAAAGATTCGATAAAACGAATTTCGGTTAATTTTTTATAGAGAGTTCACAATGTTAGCCAGTTTATCTATAAAACAAAAGCTTCTATCCATTTCTACCGCTCCATTAATTCTATTACTTGTAATGTTGTTACTCCTTATTTCTAGCAGTATTGATGATTTAATTGAACACGAGTCTAAAGCCGCTGAACAAATGATTGTCAATAACAAACAACAAGAACTGAAAAACATCATTGCGGTTGCCCTATCCATAGTAAAACCCATATATGAGCAAGGTGGAACAAGAGAAGAAGCTGTTGAACTCCTTAGTCGGATTTCGTTTTCCAGCGACGGTTATATTTTTGGTTATGACACAAAAGGCAACCGAATTTTTAATGGAAATAACAAAAAAGGGGTAGGTGAAAACTTCTGGAATCTAAAAGACTCAAAAAACGTATATTTAATTCAAGAACTAGCTAAAGCCAGTCAATTAAATGGCTTAGGTGAAGGTGAAAACTACGTTAAATACCACTTTCCTAGATTGGGAAAAACAGAACCCTCTGCAAAGCTTTCTTACGCTATTTATTTAAAAAATTGGGATATGTTTATCGGTACTGGAATTTACATTGATCGCATTGAAGAGCAAATCAATGTCTTCGAAGAATCACTGCTAAATTCTCGCGACACATTAATTTCCTCAATGCTAGTGACATCCATTATTTTACTGATTGTTTTAGTCTCCATTGCCATGTTCTTCAGCCGCTCAATCATCGTGCCTCTAATCGAAGTTTCTAACTCTATTGGCGAGTTAGCAAAAGGAAACGGCGACCTAACTCAACGTATAAAGCCAAGAGACAAACATGAAATGGGCGCTCTCGCTCAAAACTTAAATAGCCTGTTGGAATGCCAAACAACGCTGATTGGTAGTGTTAGAAATGTCGTCATCAGTGTAGAAAAAGAAAGTAATATTGTGACCGAAGAGGCCAGCCGAGTTGAACAGTTCAGCAAAGAGCAACACCGCACTATCGAACAAATTGCCGCAGCAACAACAGAAATGTCGCAAACTGCTGAGCAGGTTTCCAGCAATGCCTCTGACGCTGCCTCCGCCGCTAACGAAGCTGATGACAAAGGCAAGCTAGCATCAACAATGATTGAAACCAGTTGCTCAGAAATGAGTCAGCTGAATAATGAAATTAAACGTGCTAGTGGTGTCGTTACTCAAGTCGGCGAAGATGTTGAAAATATTAGCTCTGTACTTCAAGTTATCGAAAATATCGCCGAACAAACCAATTTGCTGGCATTAAATGCAGCCATTGAGGCAGCAAGAGCAGGCGAACAAGGGAGAGGTTTTGCCGTTGTTGCCGATGAAGTAAGGAACTTGGCAAGTAAAACCCAAGGGAGTACAGAAGAAATTCAAGAAATGATTTCTAAACTACAAACAGGTTCTCGGTCCGCTGTTTCCGTGATGGGTGAAAGCATTAAACGTTGTGATGACACAGAAAAAAGTATTCGTGAGACATCTTACAAACTATCCGATATCGTCAATGCCATTGCGAGAATGAACGATGTTAATGCCCAAATTGCCGCAGCCGCCAAAGAGCAAAGTATCGTTGGTAATGAGATTAATGAAAGTATTGTTCATCTATCCGATCACAATTCGGAATTGAGTGAAATTGCCACGGCAAACGGACGAGCCGCTAAAACCATGGTGGAAAAAACGTGCGAGCTAGAAGCCGCCGTATCAAAATTCAAGATTGACTAATGCTCCCAAAGTTGGGCATTGATTCGGTTCTCGAGTCAATGCCATTTTTTACTGCAATGGCATTACCCCAAAGCTTCTGCACAAAAAAGCACTTTCAATTTACACCCATAAAAACCGATTCTAATGAACCCTCTCATTTTCTTTAAACATGTGTTTTCAATTTTGTAGTATTCAACTACTACCAGATACACAATACAAAGTGTTTAAATAACTGAGATAGTAAAAATTTGCACTAAATGAGTTTTTATTACTCTGTGATAAGGATAGGTCAAGGATGGAACAGAGCTAAAGTTTAGCTTTCTCAATAGTTTCATCGTTTTTGACATTGGATGTAAAAAAATTGACCCACAGAATACCCTCTGTGATTGATTCATTATTTTGTAGTGGGTTAAATCATTTCCGGTAATGCTGTAGACTTCCATCATATTTAATTCAATTTGTTAAGGTTCGGGGGAATAGACATGTGCCAGCTTTTTATTGGGGCTAATCGTGAATTATGGCAATCAAGCACTCGCTCAATGCGTGTGGATGGCGTGGTCACTTCTATTCGTCTCGAAACTTTTTTCTGGGACACGTTAGAAGAAATCGGATTTAGAGAAGATCTATCGGTTTCCCAACTTATCACCAAGCTCTACCTAGAATCGATAGAAGCAGGGCACAACATCAGCAACTTCACCTCATTTTTACGTGTCTGTGCAGGACGCTACCTAGCATTAATTGCTGACGAAAAGCTACAACGTGACATGTCAGCCTCTTTGGCTAATGTAGATGCAGATGGATTAATTGGTGAAGAAGACTCACTAAGAGAACAACGCAAGGCGCTCTTCGCAAAAAAAGAGTTAGCAATTCAGTAACCTCGCTATCAATAAAATGTTGATTGCACTGCTTCCAGTTTTTAAGTCGATATTTAGGTTTAGGTATGAGGAAAGAACAATAATGATTTGGTGATCTGATCATTGAAAGAAGCAAAAATTCAAATCATTTTGTCAACAAATCCAAGTTTTGACAGCAAACAACTCAAATAGAATTCCCTTCCATCCTATTCTTGTAACGCTCATAATGCGCGCAAATTCTGACGAGCCTTATTAAAAGGCAACCCGATTGAGTATCCCCGATGGAAATTAAAGTAGATTATTTAGACAACTTGCGCCTCGACGCCAAATTCGACGACTTTTCAGTTATCGCCGATCAGCCCATTCGCTATAAAGGCGATGGCTCAGCCCCAAGCCCTTTCGACTATTTTCTTGCCTCATCGGCCTTGTGTGCAGCGTATTTTGTGAAGGTTTACTGCAACGCGCGGGACATTTCCACAGACGGCATTCGAGTTGCCCAGAACAACATCGTTGACCCAGAAGACAGATACAAACAAACCTTCAAAATTCAGGTAGAACTACCTGAGCATATTTCGGAAAAAGATCGCCAAGGCATTTTGCGCTCTATTGACCGCTGCACCGTGAAAAAAGTGGTGCAAACCGGCCCAACCTTCATTGTGGAAGCCGTGGGAAACCTAGACAACGATGCCCAAGCCATGCTCACCGTTTCTCCCGATGCCACGCATCAAACCTTCATTGAAGGAAAAGACGCGCCACTTGAGCAAACCATTGCCGACATGACCGCCATCATTGAATCCTTGGGCATGAAAATTGAAATTTCATCATGGCGAAACCTCGTCCCGAATGTATGGTCATTGCACGTGCGCGACGCCGCATCGCCCATGTGCTTCACCAATGGTAAAGGTGCGAGCAAAGAAAGCGCCTTATGCTCAGCGTTAGGTGAATTTATCGAACGCTTAAACTGCAACTTCTTTTACAACGATCAATTCTGGGGCGAAGACATCGCCAACGCGGAATTTGTGCATTATCCCAATGAACGTTGGTTCGCACTCACCCAAGATGACGCCATTCCACAAGGCTTGCTAGACGACTACCTGCTCGACGTTTACAACCCCGATGGCGAATTGCGTGGTTCTCACCTTATCGACACTAACTCGGGCAATGCAAAACGTGGTATTTGTGCCTTACCTTTTACTCGCCACTCCGATGGCGAAACCGTTTATATTCCCTCAAACCTGATTGAAAACTTGTACTTAAGCAATGGCATGAGCGCGGGCAATAACCTCACTGAAGCCAAAGTACAATGCTTGTCCGAAATTTTTGAGCGTGCAATTAAGCGCCAAATTATCGAACAAGAAATCGTATTGCCAGACGTGCCAA
This sequence comes from Alteromonas sp. a30, assembly GCF_026788005.1. GTDB lineage: Bacteria > Pseudomonadota > Gammaproteobacteria > Enterobacterales > Alteromonadaceae > Paraneptunicella. The sequence continues at coordinate 47,427 of NZ_JABEPE010000019.1, read as the reverse complement.
GGTCCGTACTCGAAAAATACCCCAGCATTATTGCCGGCATTGAAGCACTCGAAGCACAAGGCTTTCCTTTAGTGATTAAAGATGCTTCGTTAGGCGGGCAATACCCAGTGATGAACGTCACCCTAATGAACCCGAAAACGGGGGGTGTATTTTCCTCATTCGGCGCGCACCCAAGCTTTCAAGTGGCACTAGAACGCAGCTTAACGGAACTACTACAAGGCCGCAGCTTTGAAGGCTTAAATGATGTGCCGCGGCCTACCTTTAACAGCATGGAAGTCAGCGAACCGGAAAATTTTGTTGAGCATTTCATTGATTCAACCGGCGTCATTTCATGGCGTTTCTTCAGCAGCAAAGCCGATTACACCTTCTGTGAGTGGGACTTTTCTGGTGAGACAGAAGAAGAATGTGAGCACTTACTTAGCATTTTAGCTGACATGGGAAAAGAGGTTTACATTGCCGAGTACGACCTGATTGGCAAAGCCTGTCGTATCATTGTTCCTGAGTTTTCCGAAGTCTACGGCGTAGAAGATTTAGTGTGGGACAACACCAATAAAGCCCTGCACTTTAGAGAAGACATCTTAAATTTACATCGTTTAAACGACGCGCAACTCGACGCCCTCGCGCAACGATTAGAAGACAGCGAGCTCGACAACTACACCGACATCGTGACCTTAATTGGCGTGGAATTCGACGAAAACACCGTATGGGGACAGCTCACCATTTTAGAGTTAAAAGCCCTCATTTACCTTGCTTTAGGTCGCCAAGAAGACGCCATTGAATTGGTTGAAATGTTCCTACAGTACAACGACAACACGGTTGCGCGCCGCCTATTCTACCAAGCGGTTCATGCTGTGCTGGAAATCACCTTGGATGATGCTCTAGAAATTGATGACTTCATTGTGAATTTATCGCGTATGTTTGGCGAAGACGTTATGCAAAATGTAGTGGGTACAGTGAATGGCTCAGTGCGTTTTTATGGTCTGACAGAAACCAACATGCAACTTGAAGGCTTAGACAGACACCAACGCTTGCTACAAAGCTATAACAAGCTGCATCAGGCTAGAGCGAAGCTTTACAGCCAAAAGTAAAACCCGCTGCTTTTCATCAAATAAAGCAACCACGGATAGAGCGGGCTTTTACGCCTGCTGCTATCCAGTGCATGAGCATTTTCAACGCAAATCCACCTACAGCGCACCATAACAGTGCAGCCTGCACTACTTTCTTGAATCAAAATAAACCATTTGGTCAGGTTTGACCCAAAATAACAGACTAACCCTTTGTTTTATATGGAAATACATCAAATGGCTTGGTTTATGCAGGTTTGTTTTTTACGCAATCACCGAAAAACAGCGGTGACATAAAACAACAAAAGCATACTCAAGCGAGGAATAAGATGGACATAGGTGTATTCATTCCTATTGGAAACAACGGCTGGCTAATTTCTAAAACATCCCCGCAATACAAACCCTCTTTTGATCTCAATAAAGAAATTGTGCTTAAAGCCGAAGAATACGGCATGGATTTCGCCCTTTCGATGATCAAACTCAGAGGTTTTGGTGGTGAAACCGAATTTTGGGATTACAACCTTGAGTCGTTCACCTTGATGGCTGGTCTTGCTGCTGTGACTTCAAAAATCCAACTGTATGCCACTGCGGCCACATTGGTTTTGCCACCCGCCATCATGGCCCGTATGGCAACCACCATTGACTCTATTTCCCACGGACGCTTTGGCGTCAACCTTGTCACCGGCTGGCAGCGCCCCGAGTATTCACAAATGGGCATGTGGCCGGGCGACCAATTTTTTGGCAACCGCTACGATTATTTAGATGAATACATCAAAGTGGTAAAGGAACTGTGGGAAACCGGAAAAAGCGATTTTAAAGGCGAACATTTCCAAATGGATGATTGTCGCATGTTACCTAAACCTCAACGCGACATTCCCATTATTTGCGCGGGCCAAAGCGCCGCTGGCATGGCCTTTTCTGCCAAACACGCTGACTACAACTTCTGCTTCGGCAAAGGTTTAAATACGCCAACAGCCTTTGCACCTACCGCAGAGAGGTTGATAGAGGCCGCCGACAAAGTAGGCCGAAACGTAGGCTCTGCGGTTCTGATGATGGTAATTGCCGACGAAACCGACGAAAAAGCCATGGCAAAATGGGAAATGTACAAGGACGGTAAAGATCAATCCGCTTTAGACTGGATGACCAACCAAGGTGCAAAAGACAAAACCTCAGGCAAAGACACCAACATTCGCGACATGACCGACCCCACATCGGCGGTAAACTTAAACATGGGCACATTAGTAGGCTCGTACGAGTCAGTCGCTCAAATGCTAGATGAAGTGGCAACGGTTCCCGGCTGTGAAGGTGTATTACTTACCTTCGACGACTTTATCAAAGGCATGGATGACTTCGGCACCAAAATTCAACCACTTATGAAGTCTCGTGCGCACATTGGCGTGGCAAACACCAAGAAAGCCCTTGATGCCGAAGGAGCCGTTTGATGTTAGAAGATCACGAGGTGGCCGGTTATTTTCACGCGGAAAGAGATGACCTGCTGATTTTACCGGCAAAACCCGAACCACTCGCAATCGACCCGGCACAAACCGCCGTTATTGTCGTGGATTTACAAAATGCCTATGCCAGTAAAAACGGGTACTTAGACAAAGCCGGCTTCGACGTTTCAAGCACTGGCCCAGTGATAGAAAACACCATCAAAGTCATTGCTGCTGCGCGAAAAGCCAACATGCCGATTGTGTTTTTCCAGAACGGCTGGGACCCAGAATATAAAGAAGCAGGCGGCCCCGGTTCTCCAAATTGGTATAAATCCAACGCCCTAAAAACCATGCGCAAAAACCCAGAACTTAACGGCACCTTATTAGCCAAAGGCACATGGGACTACGACCTTGTTGACGAACTCAAACCGCAAGAAGGCGACATGGTGATTCCAAAGCCACGCTACAGCGGCTTCTACAACACCAATCTCGATAGCATGTTACGCAGCCGAGGCATTCGCAACCTCGTTTTCACCGGCATTGCCACTAATGTGTGTGTTGAATCCACCTTACGCGACGGTTTCTTTTTAGAGTATTTCGGTGTGGTGTTAGCCGATGCCACGCATCAAGCCGGCCCAAGCAGTATTCAAGAATCAGCGCTATTTAATATCGAAACCTTCTTTGGCTGGGTTTCCAGTGTCGAAGACTTTTGCAGTCTGATTGACAATAACACTGAGTCTTCAAACTAACGCGATTAAAACAAAGCACAAAACCACATCAGAACAACAGGATAACATCATGAGTAAAAAATCCATTATTCCAGCCGGTACCGGCGCACCACTTGCCCCTTATGTGCCCGGCTCTATGGCAGACGGCGTTTTATATGTTTCCGGCACATTACCTTTCGATAAAGACAACAACGTGGTTCACGTAGGCGATGCCGAAGCGCAAACCCGCCATGTTTTGGAAACCATTAAGAGTGTGGTGGAAGAAGCCGGTGGCACAATGGATGACGTGACCTTCAATACCATTATCATTACCGACTGGGATAACTACGCCGCCGTAAATAAAGTGTATGCCGAATACTTCCCCGGCGAAAAACCAGCACGCTATTGCATCCAAGCAGGCTTAGTAAAACCGGAAGCCTTGGTAGAAATTGCTAGTTTTGCGCACATCGGATAACCCATTGTGTATTATGAAATTCATGGCCCACAAGTCTCTAATACTAACCAACGAGACATCGCCAGCATTAATGTACCAACAGTATTACTCAGTTCAGGCTTGGGTGGCTCTGCCAACTTTTGGCAGCCTCAAATTGCAGCCTTAAGTGAACAATACCGCGTTATCGTTTACGACCAACGCGGCACAGGGCGCAGCCCATTTACGCTTCCACAAGATTACAGCATCGATCACATGGCGCAGGATGTTTTAGCATTAATGCAAAAGCTAGAAATAGAAGCCTGCCATTTTATCGGTCATGCCTTGGGCGGGCTTGTGGGGTTACACCTTGCCCTACATCACCCTGAAAAGCTGGAAAGCCTCGTTCCCATTAACGCATGGAGCTGCCCAAACCCGCATACATTAAGATGCTTCGACATCCGTAAATCGCTGCTAGCCCATTGTTCCGCCAGCGACTATTTAAAAATGCAGGCACTACTGCTTTACCCGCCAGACTGGATCGCCAAACACGTTCATACATTAGAGCAAGAAGAACGTCATATGTTGGCGCACTTCCCAGATAAAGCCAATTTGCTGGCGCGCATAAAAGCATTAAGTGAGTTCAATATCGACGATGCACTGGCAAGCATACAAACCCGCACCTTTGTATTGGCCAACAGCGACGACACCTTAATTCCTTGGAAGTGCTCGCAATCTTTAGCGCGTAGATTACCCAACAGTAGCATTTCAGTGCTGGACTACGGCGGTCATGCGTCCACAATCACAGTGCCGGAGATCGTGAATAACTTGTTACTTGCGCACTTGCAGCAGCCCACCCTTGATTAACCCAATATTGATTCACTAAAAACTTAAAGCAGTGTTTAGATTAGCTCGAAGGATTTTACATTTATGACCACACAACTCACACCAATTACGCCAGAAGCTTACCGTGAAGGCATGAGCAACCTTGCTGGCGCAGTGAATGTCGTCACCACCGACGGCCCTGCCGGAAAAGCAGGCTTTACTGCCACCGCAGTGTGCAGCGTAAGCGATGATCCCGCCACTTTATTAGTGTGCTTGAATCGCAGCACCTCAGTGCACAGCGTTTTTAACGAAAACACGCATATTGCTATCAATACATTGATGCCTGAGCACGAGCCGCTTTCCAACTTATTTGGCGGCAAAGCCCCCATGCAAGATCGTTTTGCCGCAGGCAACTGGGAAACCTTAACCACTGGCGCGCCCGTGTTAAGTAACGCCGCTGTAAACTTCGACTGCATCATCACCGAACGAGAAAGCGTAGCTACCCACGATGTTATTTTCTGCCAAGTCATCGACATAAAAATCAACCCGCAAGCGGGCGCGTTACTGTATTTACACCGTGCTTATTGCCCCATTCCATCATCCCAATAACAGCAAGCAAATGTCGGCAACCCAGCAGCATTGAAACAACTCACGTATGACCGAGTAATCTTATGGAAAACCGCAACAAACCCAAACATTACGACTCAGATTTGTGGAACCCAGATTTAGCCCCAACCACAAGGGAACAAAGAACGTGGAATTGGGCGCATTTTGCCTCCCTTTGGGTCGCCATGGTGGTTTGTGTTCCGACTTACATGATGGCGGCAGGGTTGGTTTCAGAAGGCATGAACTGGTGGCAAGCGGTGCTAACCGTATTGCTCGGCAACATCATTGTATTAGTGCCCATGTTGCTTATTGGTCATGCGGGCGCAAAACATGGCGTACCATTTCCAGTGCTATTAAGAGCATCCTTTGGCACCAAAGGCGCAAACATTCCAGCCATTGCCCGAGGTTTAGTGGCTTGCGGCTGGTTTGGCATTCAATGTTGGGTGGGCGGCTCAGCTATTTACGTGATCCTCAACGCCCTTACTGGCGGTTCACTAACAGGGGAAATACTCCCGTTTTTAGGCATCGATGCCCTACAACTGTTTTGCTTCATCGCATTTTGGGCTTTGCACCTGTTTTTCATTAAATACGGCACAGAATCCATACGCGCACTGGAAACCTACGCCGCGCCTTTCCTAATTTTAATGGGCTTGGCCTTATTACTTTGGGCCTACCTTAAAGCAGGTTCCTTTGGCGATATGCTTTCTGCACCATCGCAATTTGTAAAAGGTGGCGCGAAAGAAGGTGCGTTTTTCTCGGTATTTGCGCCGGGACTCACGGCCATGGTTGGTTTTTGGGCAACAATGGCTCTCAATATTCCCGACTTCACTCGCTTTGCCCAATCTCAAAAAGACCAAATACTCGGGCAAATGATAGGTTTGCCACTGCCCATGGCCCTGTTTGCTTTCATCGGCGTTGCGGTAACATCTGCCACCGTCAGCATTTATGGCGAAGCCATTTGGGATCCAGTTGTACTTGCCAGCAAAATGGGCGGCATTGGCGTTGTTGTTGCCCTTGGCGCGTTAGCACTTGCAACCCTAACTACCAACCTTGCAGCAAACGTTGTTGCTCCTGCTTATGGTTTTTCCAACCTCAGTCCGCAAAAAATCAGCTTCAAAACAGGTGGATACATTACCGCCGGATTAGGCATTGCCATCTTCCCGTGGAAGCTCCTTGAAACCTCTGGCGGCTATTTATTTACGTGGCTGGTCGGTTACTCTGCGTTGCTTGGCCCCATTGCAGGCATTCTTATCGCCGACTACTTTTTACTTCGAAAATGCCAGCTAAATCTAGACGACTTATTCCAACACCAAGGCGAATACGGTACGAATTCACAAACCCAAAACGGCTGGAATAAAGCAGGCATTAGCGCTTTTATACTAGGCGTATTACCCAACCTTCCGGGCTTTTTACATGCCGCAGGCGCAATCAGCTCCATTCCGCTAATTTTCGATGAACTTTACGCTTACGCTTGGTTTGTGGGCTTGTTCCTCTCAGGTGGTATTTACTGGCTACTAACACGCAAGTAGTGTTTAAAGCCTATTGGCAGCATACACAGCACCAAACCATTGCAAGCAGCCCAATTATGGATAATATAAACACCTTGCAATTCAACTCTGCGGAAGCTGTTTTCCTCTTTAGGTTATCCCGCTTATAAAACCTGCTGGAGACACAATGGATGTTTTTTTAAAGTTCAATAGGAATAACATAGAAGACAGGCAAATAGACACTCTAATCGGTCTTTGCAAAGGCATAACCGCAAATGGACTAGTCGACCAATTAGAAGCAGAATTTCTACAAACATGGTTAGTACAAAATCGCATTTCAGAAAACCCTATTATTCACAACCTTCTCGAAAAGGTTAGCGAAATGCTTGAAGATGGCGTTCTCGATAGCGATGAAGCAGCAGAGTTATTAGCAATACTTCGTAGTATTTCGGGGGAACAATCTGAACTGGGCGAACTATCTAAAACCGCATCACTACCTTTATGTTCTCCGAAACCAGAAATCATTTTCGAAAACAAAACTTTCCTATTCACAGGAAACTGTGCCTTTGGTAGCCGCAAAAAATGCCAATCGGCCATTACGCAGTTAGGTGGAATAAACGCCAACAGCGTAACCAAAAAATTAGATTATTTAATATTAGGCACTTATGTTACCGACAGTTGGTCCCACGAAACATTTGGCAGAAAAATTGAAAAGGCCATCGAATATCGCGATTCAGGACTGCCACTTTCCATCATTAATGAAGAACACTGGTTAGACTCAAGTGGGCTATTGAATACCGATTGATAATTAAGGAATAAATAGTGAAAAAAGAATTTAAATTGCTTAAATCCATGTGGGAAAAAAAAGAAAGACAATTGGAGCTTATCGTTCCTAAAGTCACTACAGATGGAATAACAGGTTCATTGAACAACGGCCACTGGGCCTATCAAGTAGGCTACGCTTTTCGAAGCGCATTAAGTATTAGTTACGATGAAAGAGTTAAACTCAAAAAGCCTTATATGGTATGGACTCAAGGCCCAAACATTCACTTTAAAAGCGGTGATTTCATTATTTCAAGGTGCCAAACTAAAGCCATTCAGGTGATAGCAGGAACTGGAGTTGAGCGGGATAAAGAAACAAACAAAATGGACTTAGGCAGTGTGACTTACGACACCTTTGACAAGACCCTAACTGGTTGGAAAAAAACAGGGACACACAATCATAATCAAATGGCGTTTTTAGCTTTGCTGATATCTGGGCAAGCTTTAAGCGTAGAAGAAGTATTGAAAGAGGAGTTGTCACCAGAAGAGCAAGGAGATCAACCCCTCGTCGATTTGCCGTCAGCAGACAAAGGACTAACCAGCCCTTTACCAGACAATGGCAAAGAAGAACCAATACAAACGAGTCTGTTTTAAATGGAACACTACATATTAGTTCAAAACTATCAATCACCTGTAGAGAATTAGGAGCAAACCCGCAGCTGCGGAGCCTAAACTTAGGCTTTAAAACAAATGAAAAAACGCATTCATGACACGAATGATATGATATTGACGCTTTAAATCATCACCACATAAAACGCCTAGAACAACAGCAGACTTGAAAAAAAACATCCCCTCTGCTATTAAACAATTTCAGGATGTTAAGCGACTTCAATTTATTCAGATTAAGGAAAAATATGCTTCGGTTCAGTACTCTCGCTTTTGTATATCTTTCTTATTTATTTCAAGCTGTTGCAGTAGCTCAATCTTCAACATATCAAAAAGGCGAAGCTTACGATTGTACCGGCGTTGAGATAGAAGAAGTCGACCCAAGCACACTTACTATTGAAGAACAAATCGCTCTATTAGACGAAGCCCTTCTCGATTCCGTTGACCGCTATTCTAATTGTATCAATGCCGTTCAATCCAAGATGGCTGCCTCCTCCGGTGGTGGTGGCAGCGGCAGCGGTGGTGGAAATGGTTCGGGTGGCGCAGGCGAAGGCAGCGCATCACAAGAAGGCAGCGAACAAGACGGTTCTGAACAAGGCAACTCTGAAGAGGGTACAAAAGAAACAGAATCGCTAGACGAAATGAACGAAAGCAGTGAGATTAGTTCGCCTAACTCGGGAACGTCTACCCCGGTAAAAAATACCAAAGGCACCACAGGGGCTAAGGACAAACTCATTCCACCTAAAGACAACGACAACATTGTTTGTGCGCTGCTTTGGGATGAGATCTCATCGTCAACCGATGCCACCGAAAAGCAAGGGCTCATAAAAGAATATGAAGACCTTCAATGCGGAAAGTAAAGAATTAAAATAAACCTAAAGGAGTAACTCTCATGCGTTCCAAAGCAGTCAGTTTTATGGCAAACGCGCACAAAAAACTAGCAGTTGTCATTTGTTCTGCGGTACTGTCGCTTGCTGGATGTGTATCAACCACTGTCACCCAAACCGGTCCTGTTGCTGTTGGCCCCGGTTCCGCAATGAGCTCAGGTCCCAAACAGCGCACTTATAGCTACAATTCCAACATTTATTTGAATGTTGCTGTTCCTGTGTTTAACCCCGGCTTCCCATTAGATAAAAGCACCGGACAAATTGATTACGATGAAATGGGCGAGCAAGGCATTTGGCCACAACTTCGTCGTTCAGAGGCAAAACGTTTTGCTATTAAAACCAAAGAAGCCTTGGAAAAAACAAAATCATTTAGCGCTGTCAGTGTTGTACCCAACGCCAATACCACCGCCGACCTTTTCGTTTTAGGAACGATTTTACAATCGGATAGCGAAACCATTGAACTTGAAGCAATGGTCATGGACAGCTCAGGCGAAATTTTAGGCCAGAAAACCTTTGAACACCGAGTCTCTAAACACTTCTTCCGCGACCAATTGAACGCCGAGAAAAACCCTTACGGTGAAGTTTTCCAACAAATTGGCGACTATGTTTACAGCCTCATTATTTCGTTACCAGATGCCGCTAAAAACAAGATAAAAGAAACCACGTTGGTTCGTTATGCGCAGTACTATTCGCCAGAAGAATTCGATAAATACATCAATACATCCATAAAAAGAAAAGGCGGCACGCAATACTACAAGCATGAATTGGTTGGCACACCTGCTGAGCAAAACAAAATGCTAAAACGCATTGAAACGCTAAAAGCACAAGACCAACTGTTTGTTGACCAGTTACAAGACAACTACGATGCCTTCGATGCAGAAACCTTAACGGCCTATCGCACATGGCAAAAAGAAACCCTGCCAGATGCGGTCGCGCGCAGAGAAGCAGAAGAAGAACGTAATACCAAGGCTGCTTTTGGTATTGGTTTGGCAGTCATGAGCGCGGTTCTGGCAAGCAACAGCAGCTCTAACGCTGGCAATATCGCCACAGCAGCAGGCGCGTTAGGTTCTGCCAAGCTTTTAATTGATTCATTCAAAGCCAATGAAGATATGAAAGTTCACAGTGAAATCATCGACGAACAAGGCCAAGGTCTTGATCTCTCGCTAAGCCCAACTGTGATGGAATTCAACGACAAAACTGTTGAACTAACCGGTACTGCCTCTGAGCAATACGAACAATGGAAAGCACACTTAAAATCCATTTATGATTTAGAAGCAACGCCGAACAGGCAGCTTTAAACATTAATGCCATCACGCAACAGTGTCAGCTAATGAGCTGGCACTGTAATTTTGATATCAGTAAAAAATTAAAAAGATGAATCAGGACGAAAACAGCACTCTGTCTCAGGATGAAAAAATCAAGCTAAAGGCGAAAACGGATAACCAATCTCGCATTAAAGCTATTAGCATTACATGTGGTTCAGTACTCATTCTCGCACTGCTTTACTTTGTCTTTACACAGTTATCGGCAATGAATAACACCGACGCCGAGCAAGCCACAACACAACCCGACGTTGTTAACGCCCAAGTTAACAGCGAAGAAGCAAGAGAAGCCTTCAAAAACGCGTTAACGCAATTCGAACAAGAGATACAACCGTATTTAGAAAATGTCGGCCTCGCAAATTGGGCAGGAAACGAACACGCGCAGCTCATTGCCGACAAAGACGCATTAATCGCCAGCTTTGCTTCTGGCAGTTACGCCACGGCACTCACCCAGCTTGAGGCATTATCCCAAAACACCGCATCATTAGTCGCAAAATGGGAAGCCGCCTTTGCAGAAGCCATGCAACAAGCACAAGAAGCCTTCGACCAAGATAGAATTAATTTATCGCAACTTTCCCTACAAAAAGCCATCGACATTAACCCAGAAGCGCCCGAAACCAGCGCACTACAATCTCGAATAGATGCTTACGCCAAAGTTAGCGAGCTAGTAAAAACCTACAAAGTCGGCGTTGCTGAGAACAATCTAGAAAAACAAATAAACGCCTTGCGCAGCGCCTTGCAACTGGACCCTCAACGAACAGATCTCCAGCCATTGCTAGCCTCTGCCGAAGCCGACTTTGCCGAACAAACATTAAAGAATGCGTTGTCAACGGCACAGCAAGCCATTGCCGAAAAAGACTACTCCAAAGCCATTAGTGCCTATCAAACGGCCCAAGCCATTGCACCTGAACGAGATTCAGTAAAAGCCCTTGGCGCTCAACTTGCCAAGATTAATCAACAAGTTGCCTTAACAAACACATTAAACAGCATCGCAGAGCTGGCTAAAAATGATCAATGGCAAGAAGTACTCAGCCAATCCACACAAGGCTTACGCACAACCCCAAACAACACCACATTGGCCGACATGAAAGAAAAGGCCACGGCAATTTTAGCGATGCAATCCAAGCTTCAAGGGTTTATTGCTCGCCCAGCACGCTTAACCGATGAACGCATTCAATCGCAAGCGAAAAGCACCTTAAAAGAAGCCATTCCCTTGATGAAGCATTCCGCGTCACTCACTCAAGACATGAAAACATTAGGTGGACTAGTAAAAGACATGGGAACTCCCATCGACTTAACCGTTACCTCAGACAACCGCACCCACATTATCGTAAAAGGTGAAGGCATTATTGGCAAAACACGCAACAAAACCGTGGCATTGCCGCCGGGCACTTACACCTTAGAAGCAACAAGAGAAGGCTACAGAAGCAAAATGCTAACCGTCACATTGTCTCCTAACCAACCTGCACCAAGTGTTCATCTTGTGTGCGACCAAAAAATATAGGGCAGAGGAGAAAATCAATGACTCATTCTGTTGATGAAAAACTCAAAAAAGCGCAACGAAAAGGCGCGGTAAATTATGTGGCAATTGGCATTATTTCCGCCATTGTTATTATTGGCTTCTTGTTCTGGTTACTGCTGGTAAAAGGGTTCGCCATTATTGTTGGCCCCGATAACGCCAAGCCCACTGCCAGCATTGTAATTGAGCAAGGCACAGGGTTTGTATCCGACAACAAAGTGTACGTATTAAGCGGCAATGCCAGTATTATTGTGTCGGCGGAACGCTTCCAACCCAAAACCGTTGCCCTAACTCCCTCGTCACCCAGTAATGTTGAAGTGATTTTGGAACCCAGCCCAGCCACCTTACTGGGCAACGTTAACGCAGAGGATGGCGACACCACTTGGTACGTTAACAACCAACTCAAGGGTGTAAGCCAGCAAGTGAGCATTGCCTTACCTCCTGCCAGCTACGACATCCTCATTGATAACCCTTACTACGCGCCGTATAGCACAAGCTTAGAAATGGAACGTGGCTTGGAATACAAAGTTGAAGCACAACTCGACAGTATTAGTGGCACAATGCGCTTAGAATCCGAGCCAAGCGGTGCGGAAGTGTACATAGACGACGAGCTTTTTGGTAAAACCCCACTGGAAATTGAAGCCGAAGGCGGCGCTTACTCAGTTCGCCTTCAATACGCCGGTTTTCAAGATGTTAACGACAACATAGAAGTCACCAACCTAAATAAAACGCCTTCACGCAAGTACCAACTAAAGCCGAAACAAGCAATATTGACAGTAACAGCCGAGCCCGAATACGGCTTATTATTAATTAACGGCACAGAACATAAATTAGGCGAGATTTCGCTCGATTCAGGGGTAAAACACACAATAAAATACCAAGCAGATGGATTTTATAGCTTCTCTCAAACCCTGACGTTAAAGCCCGATGAAAGGAAAAACCTAGATATCAAACTTAAGCCTGAAATTGGCGAAGTGGATATCACTTCAAGCTTACCCGCTAGCGTGTTAGCAAACGGTCAACTACTAGGCGAAACGCCATTAACCATAGAAGCCTCAGCCGTCCCTATCACCCTAGAATTTAGCGCCAATGGCTACCGCAGCATTCAAAAAACCGTGACCCCTTCCGGCAAAAAAACCAAGAAGGTGCATGCCGAAATGCTGACAGAATTTGAAGCACGCCGTAAAGAAGGGCGACCATTATTCGTTTCCACATTAGGCATAGAGCTGGCGAAATTCAGAGGTAATAACGTCACTATGGGATCGCCGCCGGGCGAAATTGGGCGCAGCTTGAATGAACACCAAGTAAAAGTGAACTTTACCAAGCCATTCTGGGTATCGAAACACGAAATCACCGAGGCGCAATTCCGCGCCTTCGACCAAAGCCGAGACAACACCTCGCTACCCGTTACTGAAGTAAGCTGGCTTGATGCGGCAAATTACTGCAACTGGCTGAGCGATAACGAAGGCTTACCGCGTTTTTACGATATTGCCAATGGCAAATTGGTTGGCTTTAACGCCGATTCAACAGGCTACCGTTTACCCAGCGAAGCCGAATGGGAATGGCTAGCGAAAAAAGCCAAGCGCTCTACAGAAACCACCTTCATTTGGGGCAACGGCGAGCGCATTCCTAACAATGTCGGCAACTTAGGCGACCAATCAATTCAAGGCTCACAGCCCATTATTTTAAAAAACTACAACGACGGTTTTGTTGGCAAAGCCCCGGTCGGTAGTTTCAAACCAGACCGCGCAGGATTATACGATCTAGTTGGCAACGTATCGGAATGGGTTCACGACCTTTACACCAATGCACCGCCGGACACCTCAACCGTGCAACAGGATTATTTAGGCGCAAAACGCGGCCTGCAAAATGTGGTGAAAGGAGCCAACTTCCAATCTGGCAAACTCAAAGATTTACGCGCCGCGAAGCGCATATTTGCCGATTCAGGCTCGGAAGTCATTGGCTTTCGTATCGCCCGATATCAATAACAGGATAAGCCATGAAAAAGTTAAGCAAACGCCTTATTTGGACCGCCATATTTACCGTTATCTGCTGCTCAGCACTCGCAGCAGTAAAAGTCAGTCTAGATTCACCCGCCACTTTCCCTGTGGATATTTAAGGAGCACCTCATGAGCAACAAGCACGACGCAAGCATGAACCCAGACTGGAAAGTCCAGCTAGGTGGCTTTTTAGCAATTGTGGCGGTTGTCCACTTCTTTTACCAAGGCATTATTCTGCCTTCTGCCGATGCCGCCATTGCTGCATTTGGAGCAGGAGCAACCACTAACGGCTGGGTTATTTTAAAAGACTTCGAACAGCAAATTTGTATCACCCTTGGCCTTTATTGCCTTGGCTTAATGCTGTTCAAATACTTACGTTTATTCAACCAAGAGCCGCTTTACACCTACGATTATTTGGAAGATCACGATAAAAACGAATCCCTTGATGTTGATGCCGCGCTCACCCGCCTAGAGTCTAGTGAGTTTAGCGAAACCAGCTCAATGGCAACGTGGATTGACTGCCTTCGCCGCTTTCGCAATACCGGCAACGTGCAACACGCCGCCGACGCCATCCGCGATAGCATGGAATCCCTAGGCGAACAGCTTGAATCGGGCAACAGCATGATCCGCTATTTCATTTGGGCCATTCCCAGCGTTGGCTTCGTTGGTACAGTACGCGGTATCGGCTCGGCTCTTGCTAAAGCAGAAGAAGCGGTGTCCGGCGACATTTCCGGCATGGTAGACAAACTCGGCGTTGCCTTTAACTCAACCTTAGTTTCCTTGGTTATCTCCATTATTTTGATGTTTGCTTTGCACAACCTAAACAATCGCCAAGAACAAATGGTGATAAAAACCCGCAAAAACTGTGAAAAGCGCCTGCTAACTCACCTTCATAAGTAAGCAGTTATGGCAGAAAAACGCAAAGAAGACGGATTCAACGTATCATTCCTCGACGTGATGGCCTGCGGCCTTGGCGCGGTGTTGCTGATTCTGATTTTAGTGAAGTTTTCCGCGAACACCTCCATTCCAAGTGATGAAGTGGAACGCTTAAAACAAGAGCTAAATGCTTCGGCATCACAAGCTTCTCAGCTACAAAAAAGCATTGATGAAGTGAATGACAAAATCGCTATGGAAACCGACAGCGCAGAAGAATTAAAGCGTAAAATTGAGGAATTGAAAATTCAGCAAGACGCGGTTTCCAGAGCGCTGGCCGACAAAAAAGCGGTTGTGGCAAACCTAGAGCAATCCATCGCTGCCGCCGCCCCCAAGCAATCCGATGATTTAGTCAAAATCGACGGCGCAGGCGAAGAGCAATACTTACTTGGATTAAAAGTAGAAGGCGAACAAATCGGCATTTTGCTCGACATGAGCGCCTCAATGACAGATGAAAAGCTCATCGACATCATTAAACGCAAAGTTGGCTCCGACCAGAAAAAAACGCAAGGGCCGAAATGGCTTCGCACCAAACGCATAGCAAAGTGGCTGATAGCAAGGCTGCCCAAAACCGCCAAAGTCAGCCTTGTTGCCTTTAACGATAGCAGCCAAGTGCTTGGGTTACGCCCCGTCAATAGCGCCAAAGTACAAGCTTCAGTACAAGCGCTGGTAAAAGACATCGACACCCTCATTCCGCACAATGGCACAAATTTGATGCAAGGCTTAAAAGCCATTAAAAAAGCCATGCCGCAAATGACCGATTTATATGTGGTCACCGACGGTTTGCCTACCATGCTAGACGATGGTTCCGGCTTCAGAACCTCGCGTAATTGCAAACCCCTTCCAAGTGCCAAAACCATTAGCGGCGAATGCAGAATGTCGGTTTTTATGCACACCCTCAATCACACCATACCAAAAGGGGTAAGAACTAATATTGTATTGCTGCCCCTTGAAGGCGAGCCGCACGCCCCTGCCGCCTATTGGAACTGGGCCGACTTAACAGGCGGACTCATGATTAGCCCTGCGGGGAGTTGGCCATGAAAAAACGCGCTCCAATTGAAGTATTTAGCTTATCGTTTCTGGATGTCATATCCTGTGCGTTTGGCGCAGTGGTGATGCTCATTTTGCTAGCGAAAAATGGCGACGAAGGCGACTTTAACGACGCCAGCCAAATATCCGAATTAGTACAAGCGCTAGCTGCCGCAGAACAAAGCGTTAGCGAGCTACAAGGCGCAATGTCGGACCAACTTAACCAACTGCAACGCGCCGCGGCTGAGTCCGCAAGCAACGCCGAACAAGCCGATGCCTTAGAAGCCGACATCGCCCGCGCCAAAAACAACGTGCAGCAGCTCACCGACCAAGCTTCCGGTTTGCAAGTCACGCGCGAAGATCTGCAACGTGCCAGCATTAATGTTGGCAAAGCCAAGCAGCGAGACGAAGAAGTCGGCGGAATTCCGGTAGACTCCGACTACGTGATATTCATCATTGATACTTCTGGCAGCATGAAAGACCTTTGGACCAAGGTCCTCAAAACCATGAACGAAGTGCTCAACAGCCACCCGCAAGTGAAAGGCTTTCAGGTGATGTCGGACAACGGCGAAATTCTGGGTCGCAGCCCTGCTGGCAGTTGGCGTAACGACACCCCATCACAGCGCCGAGGCGTGTTGGCAGCCATGAAACGCTGGAATGGGTCTTCAAGCAGTTCACCGGTTGAAGGCATTGAAGAAGCTTTACGCATTTACGCAGCTAAAACGTCATCTTTGGCCTTATACGTGTTCGGTGACGACTACACTGGCGGCTCCTACGACACCACACTAGAGCGCATTAACAAACTCAACACCAACAAGCGCACAGGGAAGAAAATAGCAAGAATTCACGGCGTTGGTTTTAAACCTCGCGGCACGAACATCAACGGCAACGCACTGAAATTCTCCACATTAATGCGAGAAGTCGCTAAGCAGAATAACGGCACCTTTTTAGCACCTTAAATTCAAGGTTTGGGCTTAGCCCCAACGATAAGGGGCTGGGTTTTTGGTGTCAGATGATAGAAACACGTTCTAACGAACAAAGGTCAGGATCATGTTCTTCAAGTAAATCTTCGAAAAGGCTCCAACCCCTTTCAGCTAAAAAATCGGCTTCATTTTGATAAACAGGAACAAGCCACACAATGACTGTTGAAGGTGAAGATTCAGTAAACTCGATGAAATCTTCATCAAAAAATAACGGAATTGTGCAATAGAGCCCACAAAAACCCAATTCAGCCTTTAACGTTTCATCAAACGGAATCAACTCCCCCCGTAACACCGCCCTATGCCTTGCGATAACAGATTCACAAACCGACATTAGCATTGAAACGATTGGCTCAACATCATCCGTCGTGTACATAGAAAAAACAAACTCTAACCTAACTGACTTATTCTGGTTTATCGCTAGTTCGTGCTTCTGAACACCTAAAGAAAGAAAAGTGGAAACCGTCTCCCCCGGACAATCAGAAAAGGAAACAATCTGAAGAGCGTCCCCATTGGCCTTATCATCTTTCCACCCCTGTCCAATTGATCCTAAATATCTTTCAACATGCTGAAGAAATGTCATTTATATCAGTTTCCATTAATTATCAGAGCGATTGCACTTCGGGCATCTTAAACGAGTATCGGCATTATACTCATCAAGAACTTGTTTACGATTCATATTAGTGAGGTCACGATCTTTCCATTTGGGATTGTGATCATTGTCCCACCCATCATCGCCATTCCGTTTTTCACCTAAATGCGGATTACCCGCGACATCCTTACCACACGTAGGACATTTCTTAGTACCTGGTGCTTTTCCATTATCCGCGTTATCCCATGAATCTTTTATTGTTTTCTTGCGGAAAGAGCTAGGTCTTTTAGTCACTTTAATACTGACATTTGGATTTGACACTACTTTCGAACTGGTTGCCGCACTCCCAGAACCACCTAACTGACCAGTAGCAGAAGCACTTCCACTCGCATTAAAGCCGTCCCCCGCTGCCGCCACTTGCGTACCTTTTGGCCTCGCCCCTGTTTTGCTTGCCGTTTTCGCAGCGGACTTGGTCGCCGTATTACTCGGTACGCTTGGGGTAGATGCAACGCGCGCATCAAGTGTTTGTTTTACCAGCTTATTACACTGGCTTTTACTGAGGTTTTTACACTTTTTATTGATGATTTTTAATGCCGCTTTTCGCTCCGCTTGGGTTAGCTTAGATGCATTTTTCGAGGCTTGTTGCGAGCGTTGTGCGAGCTGTTTTTTGGCGAGTTGTTTTTTCGCAACATCGGCTTTACGAGGCGTGTTTTTTGCGGCGAGTTTGGCTTTATTCTTATTCTTGAGGGTTTTACTGGCTTTTTGAGCGATGGACTTTCCGCCCTTTTTTACCTTGTTCTTAATTTGCTTACCGGCCTTTTTAGCAACCGCCTTGGCCGCCTTCGACTTCACCGCTTTTTTCGCCACCTTTTTAGCAACAAACGGGACAACCGCCGATGCCTGAAACGATGTAGCCGAAACCGACAACAAAAACAGAGCTAAAAACACCTGATTCCAATACTTCACACAAAAACTCCTTTGCTCACCCGAACAGCCACTAATCCTATGCACTTAGTGTAAATAAAGAACAAAGATTCGCCAAATATAAAATTTACCCACAACGCAATACTGGCGACTGATAATGCGTATCGATTAGGCCAAGGAACCAATCCGCGTAATTCCAAAGCTGGCAACCTGCCCAATCAAAATTAACAATTAGCGCCCCAATAACAGCAGTGGCAAGCAAGCCACTATAAAACAGGTGAACACGCTTTTTTTGTTGATGTTGCATAACCGTATAGCCGTGGTGGTGTTGGTCCTCATAAAAATGCTGATATGCCTGCTGTTTTGCATGTCCAAGGGGGAAAAGTGTGATGCTAACAAGTAACAATACAAAGTGAATAACGGTTGGCACTAAAGTGGATAGCACCATAAAGTGAACCCAATAATATTGGTTATAAGTAGCGGGGTTAACCATGCCTTGCAGAATATCGGCAAAAGGCAACAGTGGCGGGGCGTTAAACCAAACGGCAACATGATTCGCCAAGGTAATGACCCCCAACATGGTGCTAGTAATAACCAGCATAAAGAATACAGCAAAAATAATATCCACCAGCAAAAACAAAGCCAAAAAGCGTTTTTTAGCGTGATGCTGGCTCATTTGATAACTTAAATAACGGGTAACATTAAGGGAAAGCCAGTCGATGGGGGCATTCAGCAAAGGCAAAATACCGAGCAACAAAGGCACTAGAATAAATACAAAAGTCTTTTCTTCCCCGTAAATAAGAAGTGCCCAACAACTCGCCATTAAATAAGTGAGGCTGATTACGGCAAAATACAGGTTTTGCTTGAATACAGTTCGACTTTTTCTACCAAAAAAAAATTTATTTGTTAGTTCGTAGAGACCCTTAAAGACTATAACTGCTATCACAAGCACAACAACGCTATCTGAGACACTAGCGGCAGAATATGAAACAGAAATAATACTAGGAACAGCTATAGTGGCGAAGCTAACACTAGTAGAAGTGAAAGCAAAAAAGCCCCCAAAAGCGATGAGAAATAGAATAAAACCACCACCTTTACCAATCGCAACAAGCCCCAAAAAGCCTAGCAACAGATAAAATACCTTTTTCCATTCTCTTTCACTCCTAACAATCCCTAACAGTGGAAATAAAACCATCAGTCCCCCAACAATAAACAACGCTTTATCCCAACCGCTTTCGAATGCTATTAAAGGTAAGTTTGCTAGACGTACTTCGTTGGTTCTTAGGCCATTAACCATCGCAAATAATATGGGGTACACAAAAGCCAACATTAAACAAAAACGGTAACTTCCTTCGCTAAAAAGCCCTGTTGCTAACTGCTTTTGCTGCTGCCAAAAAGCCTTGCCGTTTGCAGAAAGCGAAGGCGCTAGCGCATTTGCCTCGGCATCTGCGTTAACATCTGCTTTAACATCTGCTTTAACATCGGCGTTAGCAACCGATTCAACTTGCCACTCAGGTTCTTTAAAAAAACGTTGAATAGCAGCCAAAGCCCTATGTAACAGCCATTCATAGCGCCCAATAATCGCCTTATTTCGATAAGCCTCAATTTCCTCAAAAAGCGCCTCGGCATTTCTCTTCGAACCTTTTTGCTTAGGAGAAAGCTCGGTTAACCCTTCAAAATCTTTTGGGTGAAGCGTTTTTTGGTAATAATCTAAATAGGCATCCTCTTTTTTCTTGTTTTGAGCCTTAAAAAAATAAACCATAACAGGTAGCAGAATGCTCAAAATACTGGCTATCGATCCCCAAAAGCCTACTGCACCGCCACACATTGCCATTAAGGTTGAAAATGACTGCGTATCATCACCAAAAAAAATGCTGTGAATAGTTGAAAAGGCCGTTCCAAACGAACATTGATCATTGAGCATTTACGCCACGCACTCCATGTTATAAAAATGCATTTACTAAGGTTAAAAAGCGGCGTTACAACTTCCCGCATTGAGGACAACTAATATACCTTTCTCCATCGCGTTTGGCGACTTAGCCTCTGCTGCCCTCACGTTTTATTATTCAATGCTTTTATTTCTAAATAGCTGTGTTTAATTGTCAGTCACCCATAGAGATTTATCGCAAACTCGCCGTGGATACTTCCATGTAGGCTCCACAGCCGCTTCCCTGCGGCTGAGGGTTTGCTCCTAATTCTCTAAAGGTGACTGATAGTTTGGAACAGATATTTAGCCACTCTCCACCCAAAAAATTGTTACTTCATTGTAATCACCAACTCCCTCTTTAAATTAACCTCTTTCATTAACCTTCTTCGTTTTAATCTTCCCATCATTACAAATGATAATTATTATCATTTGTATATACATTAATAAAAAATCCTCTTATACTGCTCGCGAATTTTAGTAGTACCGCAGAGGAACACACATTGAAACACGCTAAAACCACCCGAACATTGGGATCACAGGCTCTACTAGTAGCATTGGCTGCCACTCCAGCATTCGCGGAGGCTCAAAGCAACGATGTATGTACAGAAAAAGGCAAGCAAGAAAATGCCGCTGTTTGCGCTAAAGCTGCCGACAACAGCAAACAAATTGAGTTAATTGAAGTGCATGGCAATGCATTTTCACCTTATAAAGCAGAACGATCAGGTGACGAGCGTCGTTTGGCTGACTTAGTAGACCTTCCCCAAACCCTACAAATTTTAACGCAGCAACAATTACAGGATTCCGGTAAATCCGACTTAAAAGAAGTGCTTTCGGCACAAGCGGGCGTTACCTTGGGCACAGGTGAAAACGGGAATGCATTTGGCGACCGTTACATCATTCGTGGTCATGAAGCGCGCAGCGATGTATTCGTAGATGGCCTACGCGATCCGGGTATGACCACCCGTGAAAGCTTTGCTTCTGAACAAATTGAAATTACCAAAGGCCCAAGCGCCACCTTCGCTGGCCGTGGTTCTTCTGGCGGTGCGGTGAACAGCATCACCAAACAAGCTTCACCCAACTTCGACTTCAACCGCGTAGATGCCAGCATCGGCACAGATGATCACTATCGCCTTGTACTCGATAGCAACATCGCTATTAATGAAAACAACGCGCTTCGTGTAAACCTTTTGCAAGCCGACGAAACCGTGCCAGACCGCGATGGTATTGAGCGCTCTCGCCAAGGTATTTTGGTTTCTGGCTATACCGAAGCCTCGGAAAAACTTTCTTTCATTGGTGACGTTTACTATTTAGACGCAGAAGACGTACCCGACTTAGGCAGCTACTTTGATCGCGATACACGTAAACCTGTAGAAAACATCCCTGTTTACGCGCAAAACGAAGACTTCCTCGATACCGAAGTGACCGCATTCACCTTGCGCACGCATTACGACATTAACGACGAATGGCGCTTTTATAACGCCACCCGTTACGGCAAAACCGACAATGGTTACATCACCACGGGTGTACGTGGCTCAACACGTGACGCCAGCGACCCCATTGCACCGGGCGCAAGCACCATCACCCTAAGTACGCACCAAGGCTGGCAAGAAGTGGACTACGTTGCCACCCAATTCAACTTATTCTGGGACTCCAAAATCGGCTCATTCCCAAGCAAATGGGTATTCGGTTTTGAATATTCAGATGAGTCTGTTGATAACGGCGTTTACAACATCGATAACTTAGGCGAAAGCAACTGCCGCGTTGGTGGTCGTCGTGGCGTTTCCGATGGTTACTGCGGTTTAGATGGCAGCGGCAACCCAGTTGAAAACCTTTCAGGCTTAATGCAGCGCAGCTTTGAGCGCGGCGCAGCCGATGCACAATCAGAAATCGAAACAACGTCTTTCTATTTCATGAACACCTTAAGCGTAACCGACAACGCCGACTTATTCTTTGGTTTGCGAAGCGATAGTTTCGACTACAAAAACGACGTAGTCAGCCGTGGCAATGCAGCGTCATACGAATACTCAGACGACTTATTCAATGGTCACATTGGCTTTGTTTACGACCTTGCCCAAAACGGCAACCTTTACCTAACCTACAGCACGGCAACCAACATCAATGGCGGCGAATCCGACGTTGGCGGTAACTGTGGTTACGGCGGTTTGTGTGGTTCTCCCGACCAAGTACAACTTTCCGACCCTGAGCGCGTTAAAAACATTGAGCTTGGCACAAAATGGCAACTATTCGACGAGAAGCTACTTGCAACCGCTGCGATTTTCCAAATCACCAAGTCTGATGTGATGGAAAGCGTGGGCGATGCGTATTCTTCAATTGGTACACTTAATACCGGTGAAAACCGCGTGAAGGGCATCGAAATTGCGTTATCGGGCGCCATCACCGACGAATTAAGCATTCAGTTAAGTGCCACCAAAATGGACTCCGAAGTATTGGATTCCTTCAACGAAGACAGCATCGGCTTAGCGCTGAGTAACTTTGCGGAAGAAAGTGCTTACGCGCAAGTGCGTTATCAAGCAAACGAAAGCTTTGCCTTTGGTGCAGCCTTAACTTACCAAGGCGAAATGTACGGCGGTCAACCCGATAGCGCTGCTGGCTTCAACAGCCAAACCGGTGAATATTCCATTGTTGTGCCAAGCTATACGGTATTCGACGTGTTCGCTAACTACTATTACTCAGAAGACATCAACTTCCGTTTAAACATCGGCAACATCACCGACAAAGAATACTGGACAGCCGCTTATCGCTCAGGTTCCTTCATGTACCTTGGCGAAGCGCGTAGCATTCGTGGCACCGTGACTTGGAAGTTCTAAGCAAATCACCTAGTGTATATCCAGTGAAATAGTGTAAACCAAGTGGTAGGTGTCTTTTTAGGCACCTATTTTATTTTAGGCAGTTAATCATGGTTATTATTGAACAGCTTTTTAGCAAAGACGAAGTCCAGCAATATCGTAACGAACTGGCTCAAGTGCCGTGGAGCGATGGCAAAAATACGGCCATGGGCATGGCAGCAGACGTAAAACAAAACACCCAAGCAGACGCAAACCACACCAGCGTTCAACAACTTGCCAACGGCGTACTCGCCAAAATGGGTGCCACCCCTAAACTGATTTCAGCCGCGCTACCTCACAAAATTTTTCCGCCTTGTTTTAATCGCTATAGCGAACAAGAAACCTACGGCTTTCACGTAGACGCCGCCATCATGCGCTTGCCTAACAGCCAAGATGTGATCCGCAGCGACATGTCGATGACCTTATTCTTAAGCGAACCCGATGAATACCAAGGCGGCGAATTAGTGATTGCCACCGAATTTGGCGAGCACAGAATAAAATGCCAAGCGGGCGATGCTGTGGTTTACCCATCAAGCAGCTTACATAAAGTTACGCCTGTTACCCAAGGCGCACGCATTGCCGCCATTTGCTGGATGCAAAGCCTCGTGCCAGACCAAGCCATGCGCCAAACCTTATTCGAGCTAGACCAAACCATTCAAAGCCTCGCCAACGACAGCGCCGCTAACCGCCAGCAACTCGACAACCTGCACCATGTTTATCACAACCTAATCCGCCAATTTTCGCAGATCTAAGCCGCTAAAAGGAAAACCCTGAACAAAAAATAAACAAACCGTGAAATAAGTTGAAATAGGCTTTCTAATGTTCATCCCATACGCTGAAACCGTGCTAAAGACAAACCTCAAACGCAGCTTTAGCATGAACGTACCAGCCATTTTGAATGGATGTTGGTGACTGAGAATGAAACGCAGCTATTTAGACAAAAGGAAGTATCAACTATGAGTAATATCGAATCAGATTTTGAAGGCATTTACGAAGCAACCGGCATCATGAATCAAGAAGGATTTATCTTTTATCATGCAGGATGCAAATTCTATGTTATTGAGGAATTTCAAGTCAGCATCATTGAATTTTCAGCCCACGGTTGGGGCGACGACTTTGGTGTGAGTATCTCTGAACTCGGTGGCGCCTTTTCAAAACCCGTAAAAGATCTCGAAGGCGAATGCCACTTTAACCTTGAAGAAGATGGTGAAGAGGATGGTGTTTTAAAATTCACCATTAAGCAGGATGGCGTAGCAGTAGGAGAATTCAAGGGCATATCAGAAGGGTTAGATTTCACAGCCATCATTGATGGCAAAGGCAAGCTAAAAGCACCAAGAACCGTTGCGCATCACAACAAATTTATCTTCAAAGGCATTGATACAAATAACGATATTAACGACATCAAGTTTCTCTTTAACAATGATGATACAAGCGCTTACTCCATTACCAAAGGCCAGCCGTGGAAAGAAGTTAACGTTATGCAAAAAGACCACGGGTCCACTCTCATTGTTGATATTGATGCGGGTAGAAAAGGCGACAGCAGCAACGCCGATTTTTTCAACGACACGGTTAATTCCGACGGCAACAATATGATCCACACCGATGGCGGCAGCAATAAACCTTCCGAGTTAAATTTTGCCATTAAAGGCGTGTTAGAAATTAACGGCGATCGCTTTAATGTTTGTTTGGGACAAGGCCATAGAAGCTCAAACGACCACAACAATTGGCACCTTGCTTCTGAAAGTTTAAGCGCCGACAAACACCAAAAAAATGGTAATTTAGGCAGCTTCCACTTAGCCCAAAACGGCACACATCAGTTTGACGTTAGCCTAAAGTAATTCAGCTGCATTAGCTCAAACTTATAAGCTCAAGACTTATCAACTTAAGCGCTTATAAAAAATCAAACGGCGCTAAATAGCGCCGTTTAATTATCAGTCAAACACAATTATTTAGCCCATTCTTCACAATGCGGAAGAAGCAGAAAAGACGGCAATGTAAACAAAAAGCCCTACTATGGGCTATTTTTTACGCTGCTAACGGTATTAATATAGTTGGCTTATTCGCATTTACCTGAACTCAACACGCGAGAAATTAACGATGCAGAGCACACACTTAATACAACCTGTTGTCATTTTGGTTTTATGGTCGATGATAATGTGGTTATGGATGTACGCCACTCGCCTTCCTGCAATGAAAGCGGCCAAAATTAAACCCGATTCGAATGCTCCGCAGGGCCACCAGATGTCTCAACTTCCCGCCCATGTAAGATGGAAGGCAGATAATTACAACCACTTAATGGAGCAACCCACCTTATTTTATGCAGTAATGATGAGCTTAGCATTGATGGGAACACAGTCGACGGTTGTGGTTTATACCGCTTGGGCTTATGTCGCGCTGCGCATTATTCATAGCTTGATTCAAGCACTTGGCAATAAGATTATTTTTCGTTTTACCGCCTTTTTCCTATCCAATATCGCCTTGTTCATTCTAACGGTAAACGCTGTTATGCATGCTTTTTAAGGCTTTGTTATGTAAATAACTAATCGTTGGTTGAGATCAGCACGCCTGTTTTCAGCCAACGCTTTTTTAAGGTAAGCAATGCAGGTAAATGATGAGGTGAGCAGCAAGATAACAGCGAAGACCAACTTCCTCCATCGTTTAAATGCTGCGCTGCCAAAAGCGCTTCCTCAGAGTCGAGTTGCACCATACCTAACCGAAAGTTCTGACGTATAACCATACACTTTTCCGGTTTCGGCAAAGGGATTTCTACCGATTCATCTCGTTTTAACGCACGAAAATAATCGCAAACAGGATAAACATGAGAGCAAATCCGGCTCACTGGATTTAACAACAGATTTTCATCTTGTGTTGTTAAATCCGCATTTTTTACCCAATCTGGCTGCGGCTGGTCGAAGATAATATTTAGCGTATATTCAAACCGCGCTAATTCAATAATAAAAGCAGGCCAGTCTTCTTGCGAAGAGTCATCCAGCGCAGGTCGCGTTTCTTGTAAATAATCGGCAAAACGCTCCCCTAAATTGTTTAAGGTATAGCTTTGCGACGGATATCGGCTCAAATAATCGGCTGTGAACATAAAAAACAGTGAATCGCCAAGGGCCGATTTTAATGCACTAAATTGCGCCGCCATGCACTGTTGCAAGCGAGCAATATAGCTGCGTTGATAAATCGCCAAATGCGCTTGGGCACTTAGCTTCTGTGATTCAGCAATCTGCGATAAAAACGCATTATCTGGGCGAGAATTCAGTAGGGCTTGCATAAAGTCTTGCTGCGTTTGGCTGAGTTTTGGCTCCATAAAACACTCTTATATTTTCAATAACAGTTTCAACAACAGCTATCGATAACGAATATCAATAACTCAAAAGGTAATGCGTTCAGCCAAGTGCTTAGGCCAGTTCTTTGGTCGCATTCGGCACTAAAAAGTCAATAGGTGTTGCAATAGACTCCGCCTTTACACGCTTATTTTGCACCGCTTTTTCTGACGATGCTTGCGCTGTTGCATACTCCCCCATCAACAAGGCTTTGGCTTTATGAAGCTCAGCGAGGTAGCCGTTGAAGTCGGGAATATTGCCATCCCATTCCAAGCAAGTATCTACACCACCGGTTAGCTGCCAAGCCAGCTCGAATAGCGGCCAAACCTCGTTTGATACAGGTTGATCGTGGGTGTCGATAATGTAATCGCCACAATGTTGATGCCCGGCAATATGCATCTGACGAATAGCGTGATGAGGCAAGTTTTCAATATAGGTACGCGGGTTAAATTGATGGTTAAACGACGATACATACACATTGTTTACGTCCAGCAAAAGTTCACAACTTGTTCGTGCGACAAGTTCAGATAAAAACGCCCACTCTGGCATACTCGACTGTTTAAATTGCAAATACGTACTTGGGTTTTCCAACACCAGCGGACGCTTTAAGTAATCTTGAACACGCAAAATACGCTCACAAACATGGTCCAACGATTCTTGCGTTAATGGCAGTGGCAATAAATCATGGGAATTTAAATTCAATACGCCCGTCCAGCACAAATGATCGCTAACCCATAACGGTTGAATATCGTCGGCAAGCGCTTTAAGCGAGGCCAAATAATTCATGTCTAACGCATCAACACTGCCAATAGAAAGCGATACGCCATGCATTACTATTGGGTAGTCTTCAGCAATTTTATTCAGCATTTGCCTCGGGCGCCCACCAGAATCCATGAAGTTTTCCGAAATGATTTCAAACCAAGCAACCTTGGGCTTTTGCTCAATGATATGAGTGAAGTGTTGACTGCGTAACCCCAATCCTAAACGTGATAAAATCGCCTGCTCATTTCGAACAGGCGTTTCGTTTAAAGGATTAGGCTCATTTGCATACGAAGAGGGAATTCCGCTCATGAGCACTCCTTTTCCAAAATGGATTATTTGTCATCTTTGGTGCAAGCGCACTTTTCAACGGTTTCTTTTAACGATTCGCGACTACGCTCAATCATTTCATTAGCCGTTTCAGCAGGATTGTTAAAACCGAAGGTGCAGTATTTGTCACCTGAATTACCGCAAGAATCGTAGCCGCCATCCAACGACTTCAACCATTGCTCCGGCGGCCCATTTTCCATCGGCGACGGGCCAACGTTACGCTTAGCGTTTTCCATACGCGTTTCAAATAAATCTCGCGCTAGCAGCCACACGCTTTTACCGGTATTTGCACCCATCGTGCTAATTCGCTCTGCCTGAATGGGCGTCGCGCAACTGCCTTGAAATGCGCATTCATTTTCGCCCGGCTTGCATTGCTCAGCGGCATCGCCATACAAACCACAACCACCTTGACCACGGCAATTGTTAAGCGTATGGCAAACATGCTTTTGCGTAGCACAATAACCCATTCCCGCGCAGTCGTTTGTGCCAAATCGGTCGTGACCTTTACAAGCGTTTAAGCCCATACAGGCGTGCAATTCTTTTGGAACCAACACATCGGTTTGGGGATTAACGGGTGTTGATGGTGTGCCGCAACCATGACTAGACGGTGTACTGCATCCATTTGAATTTTGGTCTTTGGACATCGTTAAATTCCTCTATATCTTTTCGGTTGCGATGATTAGGCCAAGATTGGCTGGGCAGGTTTGGCTAAGTAAGGTTCAAGCGGCACATTGGGTAAATCGTGAATGCGATCTTTTAAATATGCCACACCCGGATAAACCGCAGCGGCTTCATTAAATAACGCAATAATTTGTGCCTTCGGCGAGCTTGCGGTATTAAACGCGTAATTTTCGAACGTAGGTGCAGCGCTTCGCTCAAAGCCCTTGCTGTCAATGTATTTCATGCTCGGCAAAATGCCGCAAAGGCTGCCTAAAATCCACATCATGGATTTATGAATGCCAAACATGAAAATTTCGTATTGCGTGTTCTTTTCAGCGTAATAACACGCTTGTGTCATCACATATAAATAGCTGTAAACCGCGTTGGTCAAGGTGGAAACTTTTTGGATAATGTCGGGATAATCGGCCGTCATTACATTGTCTTCAAAGTCAAAAACGTAAAAGGATTTCGGGTCAACGCTATCACCAAATAACGTTTTATACTCCTCCTCCATTTTTTGCATTTCGCACCAAAGCTCATTGAATTTATCGAAATGGGCAAGTTCTGAGCGATCTTTATCATCAAAGCTACCTTCGGTGAAGGGTGAGCAGTCAACACAGTCTACCCCATCTACAACTTTGAATTTGTGTCCACCTTCGTGCCCTTCACCTTGTTCAACAATTTCCTGCAACGCGGCTAATGCCGATTGTTGATCAACCACATGCACTAAGTCACCGCTGTCTTCTGCGTTTTCAAATTTAGGGTTGTGCGCTTTGTCGTAATACAAGGTGTCGATATCGTTTTGTGCGTAATAGCCCATTTTCGGCACAAGCTGCGGGCGTGATGTGTCGTAACAACTTGCGTCTGAAAAGTGTTTTTCAATACAACCTTGAATCATGTCGTAAAAATCGCCAATCGTGGTGTATGGCAGAGCGTTAGCATTTTTGTATTGACCTTCAAGCTTGGCAGGGCTTTCGATTTGCAGGAACGTATAAAGCTGGTCTTGACTCAGTTTAGCGCGATTAATGGGGAATTGAGGTTCATGACCAGCTAGGTAAGCAGGCCACACATTTGGGCCTTTGTTCACTAACTCAGGTTTACCAACTAATGCTTGTTTTACATTAGAAGATAACGACATATGCAGCATTTCTTCAATCACAACACTTAATATTGAAGCACCTGCTTTATTCGCAAACACCATAATTTGAGCCGAGAGGTCCTTGGCCTTTTCTTCTGCTTGTTGTTCGGTGTATGCCTGAGCTGTGCCAGTATTTTTCGCCAGCAATGCAGCTTTGAGCTTTGCCTCAATTGCACTTTGGTCTGGCGTTCGGTTGATTGAATAATAGGTACTCAAATAAACCGGAATAGTGGCAATTTCAATCTCAATAGCCTGCTGAAGCGCTTCTCCAATGTTGCTCGGTGTGACTTCGTTTGGCTTTGAAGCGAGGAAGGTAGATAACATAAATCCATTTCCTTACGTGAGTTAATAGGGGTTGATGAGTATCTTGTTACCTGGCCTGTAAACCAGTAGAAACGAGTATATTACTTGGCTTACCTTAGTTATATTTCACGTTATTTCATCTGAGAAATGAATAGGAAAACGTATTCAAGAAGGGAATAAAGTGGAAAAATTAACGTTTTGATGCACGAGTGTACGCAATAAAGAAGGACAACCATAATGCGACATTCTGAAATATTTAACCTTTATTAACAGAAATAGTCTTGGTGTTCATGCTTTTCAGTAAAGCCTTCTGAAGCCAACACTTATTTCCAATTCCAATGGGAAATTATCATTATGAGTATACAAACTATTTGGGGTGTCATCGACAAATATGGGAGAGTAATGAGCGGCAGCGGCTTTTCGGTAAAGCGAGACAACGATGGTGAATATGTCATCACATTTTCAACACCTTTTACTGCACTTCCCGCTATTACTGGTAGCCAAGTATTGTATGGTTCGACCGGAGAATGGCCCAGCGATGGCGTGGTGTTTCCAATTTTGAGCACGGATTCAGCCACCGCCATTACAGGCGGCAAAGAAGAGGATATAAGCGATCGCACTTTTTCCTTTATCGCCATTGGGCCTGTATAAGTTTTCCTGAATGACATGACCAGCCTGTTTAATTGGCTGGTCTTTTTGTCACCGCAAAGTGCCTGACTAATTTGAATAGTCTCACGACTTACTTAAATAACTTCAGTGTGAGGAAGCCTTAAGATCCAAAACATGAACAATAATGTAGACTTCCTGATCCATGCTTTTCTCAACTTCTTTTGCTTCGGATTCCAACATTTGTTTTAGTCCATCCATATCTAGTGATAGTTTGTTATTTTCTGGATGTTTCCACCGTTTATTAGCATCTGAAACGGTTACAAGCAAAACTCCTGTGCGAGCACTTCTCGGCCTCAAGTATTTGCAAACAAGTTGCTGTTTAATGGTGTCTTTCAATTGTTTTCCAGACCAGTTTTCTCCTAGCTTAAGTTCAATAATGCCTTCATGCTCGGAATGGGTAGACTTCAAACGAATGTCTGTTTCCTTTTCATCTCCCGTGACTTCTTCTTGTGAAGTTTTATAAAGACCATTTTCAGCATCATGTAAGACTCTTGCTATTTCCCTCCGCATAAGTTTTTCTGATGATATTTTTGACCAAGAATCTTGAGGCGAAAAGGAACCGAGAAGTAAATCATCTAAGAATTCTAACCGGCTACATAATAGAGAAAACATTGCCGAATTGGACGTCACAGGAAGTTCTTGGTTGGATATCAGGTTATTAACTGCTTTCTCTGAGTATTCATTTGAATCAAGCTCATTGGCCCAGTTATCTTCAGCTCTGGTGATGATTCTATCTTTAAAAGAGGCACAAAATGATTCTCTACTTAATGCTAATTTTGCGTTAAATCCGGATTCTCCCTTTAAATCAAGAACAGCACCTAAGATATAATCTCGCGCACTCTGTGCATCATCTCTTGCGCCAGGGGTATAACGACCTTCATGCGTCACATCATCCTCTTCCTTTACGTACGTATATGCAAGCTTTGTCAACTTTAGTAACGTCTGCGGTGAAAAAGCCCCTTTCTTCAAGCCAATATTATCGTTGTGTCGATCAAATAACGCAGCAAACCAGCCAACAGCTATATTATTTTGTTCATTTGCTAGAGCCTCTAGGTTTTGCTCCAAAGCGTCCACTCCCTTATCTGGAGCGATTCTCAAAAGAGCCGTTAGCCAAATTAAGGCTTCAGGTGGTGAAACCTTTCGTTTCAACTTATCTTCCGCCATATTCAGTAAAGCATTATCGTTTGCTGCATTCTCGCTTTTTAGAATGGTTATCGTTGCCGTCCTCAGTCGATGTATATAGGCTGTAAAATCCTCACTTTCTTCATAAACAGGCGTACAATTCTTCAACCATTCGAGTAGTCTAGGAATAAAGATAAAAGTGCCACGTTTTGAAACTCTACTAACGGAATGAAGTAGATGAGTATTTTGAATCCCGCTATCTTTTAACGACAGTTCCCACGTAAGTTCCTCACCTAAAATACTATCAACCTCTCTGGGCCAAGATTCTACAAGTGCTTCTAGCCAATTAGGCAAGCCATTTAACTCCCGTATCGAATATCTTGCAGCTAACTTGACTTCTTCTGGCGTCAAGTTCTTAGCCCAGTTATGAGACTCTGCTTCTGCATATACTCCAGCCAATCCCAGTAACCACTTTTTACAATATGAATTTCTTTCTTCCTTTGCTCTTTCACTGGGTAGAGTTGGCCTCTCTGTTCGCCAATATTGCAACATATTTAGACGAACTTTCTCTACAAGTTCAGGACTAAAATGCTTATCAAGAAAGCATCTATTCCAACCGTATCCTTTACTATAACCGCCATCCATTACTGACCAGATACCCCATATTGTGTTTAGCTTACAATCTTCTGAAAACATTTTTTCAGGCTGCTCTACAACTTGCTGAAAAAACAGTCTCCAATGAGCCTCCTTGTGCATCTCTTTCTTATGTTGTTCTTGCTTTTGTTGCTCTTGCCTACGCTTCCATTTGGATTGATTTTCATTAACGGAACTGTTGGAAATGATCTTCGTTATCACGTTAACAAGGAATTCATCGTCACTGACAAGGGGTTTAATTTTTTCTAAATATTGAAGCGTGGTATGCGTTTCATGAATTCGGTAAATCACTTCAATCAAAAGTACCCTTTTATCTTGGGGGAGCGCTGAATTACTCAACGCGGAACGAATCCAGTTAATATCCCTGCCAAACTCTAAAGGTGTTGGAAATTTATAGTGGTAAAGCGAATAACACCGATCCCAAGCAGAATTACTTTTGGCTAAAGATTCAAGTAAACAATCTGTCGCCCAAAAATATCGTTCAACATCCTTGGCTTCAAAGCCTTCTAGAACGCTTTGAAGCACTGTGTGGCTGTCATCCTGACGATACGTATCCTTACAAGTTCTTTGCGCTAGCACGCTGGCATATAGCCATTTATCATCTCGTGAAAGGGCCAAACCTTTTACACAAACTTGGGCAAGAACAGAACTTAAATAAGCTCGGCTGGAAAGCAAATGAGAGTAAGAGTCTACACATGTTAATCCTTCTGAAATCAAATCAACAAGCCTGTCTCGTAACGCCTCCAACTCTTCATAACTAAAGCTTTCTTCGTCAATTATTTTTGGTAACTGCCAAACCAAATCATCGACTCTACTGCTTTTGCTATCAGCCAACCAACCTAGCGCTATACCGAGCTGATTAACGGTTAAATGTCGAGGAAACAGTTGAGCAACCACTCTACGAGCAACTGCATCCGGCCACCCATCAGCCGCAGTGCATACTTGATGAGCAATGCTCGCTAAACGCGAATCTTCGTTTGAAACGAGAGCTTCAATTGCAACAAGTCGCTCCCACTCCCCCGCATCTTTAGAGCAAGCCGATTCATAAGCAATATTCACGCATTTACTTATTTTTCCAAAAGCAATTAATTCCAAGATTAATTTCCGTATTTCGAAACTTGCTATCCCCTCTTCCCAAAGAGGATTAATAACAGAAGCCAATTCTGGACTCGCAAACCGATGCACCTGAATATAAGGAAAGTCTCGCCCTCGATCACCTCCCCTACCATGCTTATTGATATAAGTTTCTAATGCTCTGTTTCTTTGCTGTTGAGTTAGTGATTGTGGGTCGCCTTCATTAAGCAGTGTTTCTGGCTCATGCTTTAATAGGAACTCATAAACATCATCGTCCCAAACTGCCAACCAGCCACCTATTGCCCGCCTTGACGCTCGAACAAAATACCTATCCTTACTGTATGACGCCAGAATCTCTATTAGCGTTCGATGAGTCATACTTTGTTTGCGTAATTGGTTTAAGCAACACGCGGCTAAATACTCCGTCACCGAGCGATGGTGAAACCTAACTCTCCCGTACGAGGCGAAACCAAATAATGGCCTCTCTAATAACGTTTTAATCTGCGAAGTATTCCAATCTTGTAAAACCTTCGATGGGTCGAGCGCTGTAACACCACTATCTTTATCTGATTCCGGTCCATGTCTGATTGTAATTCTGCGAGTCAGCACCGTTGCTAAAGCAAGTCTTTGCGCCCCTTCGATAGACTTTTCTAAAGATAGCTCCGCCCATTCTTGTCGATCTTCTCTAGCGCTTAATTTAGTTTCAATGTTGTGGCGTACTTGATCACAATGATTCCGGATTGAACCATAGTCTGTCCATGTAGAGCATATTTCCAAGAGGTCTTGCGGTCTCCTTGCAAATTCTAAAGCGTGTTTTTTGTTTAAATCAGACAACAAATCTTCTGTATCTTTAACCCCTTTTAATTTAGCAAAATCGACAATTTCACTATCTGAGAAAGGTTTCAAAGCAACGACTTTAATTTTTTGGTTGCTTTCTTTATCACTTTTTACTTCCTTTTCCTCAGATGATCCTAAAGCCGCTGCTACAAAAGAATCTTCAGCGCTTAAATTAGGCAGAGAAGGAATCGACTTTATTGGAAATAGCTTTTCCACCGTTTCGAGATCGAAAGGAATAGGTCGGCTTGTAATGACTAACCTAACTCGATGAAGCGCATCTTTAATTGACTTCTTTAATGCTTTTAGTGCCTTATCAAAGGAACCACGAGTTAACTTTAATTCATCGAATGAGTCCAAAAAAAAAGTGGCTACTTCATCAGGAGAAGCTAACCACTGCTTTAAACGCTCTTCTTCTTCATTATCTAATAAATCTTCTACCTTTGTGCGGCATAAATCAGCAAGTTCTATAAAAAATGAAGTCTGCCCTGCATCCCATAGTTTTTCCCTCTGTTTTTGACATTCATATGTTTTTCCTGCGCCTGCTTCAGAAACAATCAACACTCTACTCGACTGTAGTAGTTCACCCCATGTGATACCTCCATACGATATTCCAAATAGCCATTGTAATTTTTGATTATCTTCGTAGCTATCTTCTAGGTTAATGCTTTGGAATTTTCTTTCTATCATTGACGGATTTACACAAATGGAATCTTATAAATGAGAAATTAACAGACCAAATAAGAAGTGTATAGCAAGCAGATGTTACGGGAACTTTAGTAGTCTATATTTTGCTCGCTGCAATGCTAATTCGGAAACCAAGTTCTATTCATTTCAGCAAATGCATTTAATATTATTCCCTATCCCAAACTATCAGTACCGGTAGAGAATAAGGAGCAAACCCTCAGCCGCAGGGAAGCGGCTGCGGAGCGCACATGGAAGTATTCACAGCGAGTTTGCGATAAATCTCTACAAGTGGCTAATAGTTTGGAGTAGGTATACCGTTATGTGCGCGCAACCTACCTAATGCTTCGTTTGCAAATAATCCACTAACTGACCAAGGGCTTGATTCACGGCTTTGGCATCGTCCCAATCCAATTCATTCCAATTAATATTGGTATCTAATTCGAACACATTCTTTTCTAAAATGGTTTTCATTGTATTGGCATTGTTAATTTCGCCAAGTTTATAACTCGCTGCTTTTTTCTCTGTGGTTTTGTTATTGCCGCTTAACTCATCTTTGATAAGTTGGTCGATTTTGCGTTTGTCTTCAATATTTAGCTTGGTTTTTTCGTGGGCTTTTTTGTATTCGTTCTCAATTTTTAGCACTGTGCTTTTTGTTTTTACAAACGATAGCGCTAAACCGTCACGATAAAGGTCAATGACGCAAGGGTAACGTGTCAGCACATTGTAATTATCGTAAGCGCCCATGGAAATACCCAGCAAATTAGCGGATTCGGCAACGCTCATTTTGCCCTTTCCTAAAACGGTTTTCGCTTTAGAAAGCGCTTCAATTTCTCTTTTTGCTTCGGTGAATGCCACTAATTTCCCATATTGAGGTAAATCTTCCCGGCTAGAGTTTTCTTGAAATTGTTTGGTCTTTTTCAGCAGTGGGGGATTTTTATAAACTTTAAATTGTGCCGTACCAGAAGTCCCAAACATATACAACATAGCTAAGAAACGACGATGCCCAGTTAATATTTGGTAATTCCCGTCTTCTCGTTGGAATACAGTTGGCGCTTGAATCACTTCCGACAGTTCAATGTTTTTGGAAAGATCGATAATCGACTCAATGGTTTTATTAACATTGTTCCATGCTTTACTTCCATATTTCAGGCAGTTAATAAAAAGTCCTTTACCAACAAGCACCCTGTCTTGTGCTTTATAAAGTTCGATCAATTCCTTTTTACTAATTAGCTTATTTAAAAAGTCACTGACATGATGATCTTCAATAACAATTGCTGGCATATAACGAGGATTTGAATCATCTGGAAAGATCTTATTTAAGAATAAAACCTTATACTCAAATTCTTCATATCTGAAAACCTTATCATCTACGTTATTGTTTAATTTTGATAACAGAAGTTGTTCTATATTACTGTACAATTTAAATGCACCCTACGTATTAAAGAGTTCAGTTTTCCTCAGCTAAAAACTTAATTACAAGGCATTTTTGGTTATTTAACAGTGTATTAGATAACCATTTATGTACTTATAACAATTTACATTTTAGCCACCCAAAATTGGTGTACCAAAAGAATATTTAGCACTCGTTATTAGTTTTTTTAACTTTTAGACAATCAAAAAAAGATGAATTATCTATAAATAAAACCACTAATTTTTCATCTTCAGAGCGCTTTTAATAAAAAGAATTCTGAGGATGTTTTTATGATAAAGCGTCAAAAATATGTTCGCTTAATTTTACCTATAAGAGCCTGCGCGTTCAATATTGCTGAGGCAAAGACTTGACAAAAAGACAGCTTTAAGCAAACCTCAAAAAAAGACATTTATATCCCCCTAAAGAACAGGCATTATTCACTTCTAAGCGTCTAATTTTCTGCACTTGAAATCCGCAGAACCTAAACGCACCTTGGCCATTTCGATTACAAATTTACACAGGTTAGTAAAAATACCCTTCTCTTTATCTCTGCACGACAAAAGCAAATACATTCTCAAACAAAAGAAGACACCAAGCAATATAAGATCACCTCACGCCCGTATTAAATGCGCTGAAAAGACCAATAGCATAAGCCAAGCGCCTTTTCATATGTCACCGATCAAGGCAGGAAAGATACACTACTATGTTTCCCTAAGTGATTGTATCGGTTTGTTTTTCAATATGTTTCGCATTGGCAACACGCACGCCGCCATGGAAATCAAAGCAGAAAATACAATCACCAACACTGCCTGAACAAGGCTAATACTCACCCATTGCTCTAATGTGACCGCAAAAATTTGTATCAACACTAACACTAATGCGCTACTGGAAATTAAGCCTATTAGAACCGGTAACAAAGATTCTTTATTCACTAATGCGTATAACTGACGCTGTTTTGCACCCAACGCCATGCGAATGCCAAATTCAAAACGACGCAAATTGGAGTTGTAATTCAACACACCAAAAATCCCAATGCTGGCCAACAACAAGGTGATTAAGGCAATGCCACTACTCAAATAAACTAAAATAGTTTGCTGATAAACCGATTCTACATGCAACTGTTCTAAGTCATTGTATTCCCACAAAATTAGGCTTTCGTTTACTTGTTTAATAGCGTCGAGCAAAGCCAAGCGGTTTAGCACTTGGCCGTTTTGCATTTTTACTTTTAGCACAATGTCTTCTGGAACCTGCGGCCACCATATGCGCGATCCTTTGGCGTAGTTGTAATACTTGATTTTGGCGTCGAACACATCGTTGGTAATGCCGATAATCTCGTAAACCTCATCGTTCAAACCAATGTAAGATTTGCCAATTACATCGCCATTTGGGTCGATTTCCAGCGACGCACTTTGCGTAACCAGTATCTCTTTAGCTTCGCCTCGATAGGCAGCATCACTGAAATAGCGGCCTTTAATCAGGTTGATGTTGAGCAAATCAAGATAGTGCTCTCCAATCCATGTTGAGCGCAAATAGCCATAGCTGTTTTTATCCATATCCGCTAGAGAATACGCATAAAAACGTGTGCCAATTGGGCCACCACCACTTGCCACATCAGCAACGCCCGGCATGCGCCGAATCATGTCTTTAATGGCATTCTGAATGCCGATAATTTCCTCGGTGTTCAGGCTTTTGTTGGTGGAAGTTACGTGGACGTTATACACATCGCTGATGTCCGAGCCTATGTCGCGCACCTTATGTTGCAAGGCTTTGCTCAGCACCATTGACGACACCAACAACAAGCCGGTTGCCAAGAAAACTTGTGCGCCAACTAACACTTTAATGGTGCGCCCCGACACCTGATTCGATGTGCCTTTGCCGCTGCCTTGAATGTAGTTTTTTAAGTTTCGGTAGTCGATGCGCTTTAGGGTGATATAAGCGAAAAACAGCGCTAAAACGAGAGCCAGCACAAAGGTCACGAGCAACACGAAGAACTCAAGATGAATAGCTTCCACTAACGGAATATAGCCTTTCGCCATAGCAATAAAACCCTCAACACCAAAATAGGCGATAAGCACACTCAAGCCCCAACCGCTAAAGCAAATCACACTAATTTCACTGAATAAAGCAAGGAACAAATTGCGCTGCTTCGCGCCAACAATGGCTTTAATCACTAATTTTTTACGGTTCGCTAGCGCACGCGAGAAGAACAAGTTGGTGAGGTTAACCACGGCAATTAATAGCAAGCTTAATGCACCGAATACCAGCAATAAGCTGAGTTTGTCGTTGTTGTCGATTTCGGCATCGCGGAACAAACTCACGTGTGGGTCGATTTCTTGTAACACCGAGCCTGACCATTGATCACGAATCGATTCAATAATGCTTTCAAGTTCGGTGGCAATTTGTTCGTCGGTTACACCCGCTTTAGGCCGTCCAACCGATTTTAGCTGGGCAAATGTACGCTCCCAATCTGCTCCCATTTGCGGCCCTGCATCGAAGGGCAACCAGAGCGCACTGTCTTTGCCGCCAAACAAATACGGCTCTAAAAACCGGCTGCTGATCACGCCCAAAATGCGGTATTGCTGTGCGCCAAGGGTAATGCTTTTTTGTGTCACTTGTGGGTCAGCATTGAAGTATTCCCGCCATGTTTTCTCACTGATGAGAAGTGCTTTCGCACCACGGTCTATATCTTCCGATTGATTAAACCCACGGCCTAACACCAGCGGCACGCCTAACATCGGGAAGTAATCCGGGGTCACATAAGACACATTAAGCCGAGGCTCGCCCTGCAAGCTTGTACCAATTTCATAGCCGGTATGCACCAAGGTATGTTGCTCAAATACGGTTTGGTCTTTGTACCATTGCACCTGCCCTTTTACCGATTGAAAGCGAATATCGCTACTGCCATCAATGGTGATGTTTTGTTGCAGTAGTTTTAACTCGTCGGCATCAGGATACGGTAAAGCATTCACTAAAAAGGTGGAGCCAATGCTCGCGGTAATCAGCACAGCTCCAAGCGTTAATGCTAAAGTGAGCACGGTGGTAAGTAGGAATTCAGGCGCGCGCTTTAAACTCGCCAACGCATATTTATACTCCATGAACCAAGGCATCAGATCGCCTCCTGTAAAGGCACCATGTCTTGTAACTGACCATCCAACAACTCACACTTTTGCACCGCGTATTCAGCGTAGCGTGGGTCGTGCGTTACCATGCACAGGGTGGTTCCGTTTCGATTGAGTTCTGCCAACATTGCCATCACCGCATCACCATTTTTACTGTCGAGGTTTCCGGTTGGTTCATCAACCAGAATAATGCTGGGCTCACCCACAAGCGCCCGAGCAATGGCAATACGTTGTTGCTGCCCACCAGAAAGCTGGTTTGGACGATGCGCTATTCGGTGCTCCATTTGTACCTGCGCTAAGCATTTAGTCACACGCTCTTGAATTTCAGCGGCGGCCATGGTGGGTACGCGGTAAGTCAGGGGCAAGGCCACGTTATCGAACACCGACATTTCATCAATTAGGTTAAATGATTGAAATACAAAGCCAATGTGCAAATTTCGCAGGTCTGCTTGCTGGTCAACATTCAAAGTAGAAGTGTCAATGCCTTCAATTAAGTATTGGCCTGTTGTGGGTGTATCTAACAAGCCTAAAATAGAAAGCAACGTGGATTTTCCGCACCCTGACGGGCCAGAAATGGATAAAAAGTCGCCGTGATGAATATCAAGATTCACGCCTTGCAGGGCGCGCGTTTCAACGCCATCAATTTGGTAAACCTTTACAATGTCTTTTAATGAAATAACAGGTTGTTTTGGTGTTTGAGTCATGACTATCTCCCCTTCCAGGGTTTGCTAAAGGTGATGGTTGAATGTTCATTTAGGGTGCTTACATCGGACACCACAAAGCGGTCGCCTTGGGTTGCACCACTTTTTATTTCGATGAGTCGACCTGCCACTTGCCCAAAGTTGACAAGGGATTTCGACGCGCTGCTGCCGTCTTCGTCGAGTTTGTAAAGTTGCGCCGTTGAGTTGCCGTTCACGTTGGCTGGCTGCGGCAAATACATCACATCGGTTAACGTGGCAATTTTCACTTTGCCTTCTATTGAAAGCTCTGGACGCGCGTTGTCGGGCAAGGCTGAGGTAATTTCGATTTCAATTAAAATGCGCCCGTCGCTGACGATTGGGTCAATTCGGCTCACCACGCCGCTGGCTTGCCCGCCGAAAGTGTCGATGCTAGCAGGGTCGCCTAATTTGATGTCGGATGCGCCGCGCTGGGGTACGCGTAACTCTGCAATTAGCGACTGCGCACTGCCCACCATTGCCAGTTGCCCGCCAGCACTGGTGCTTTGCCCTAGTTTGACTGAAAGCTCCTGCAATACGCCATCTATACCGGCGCGCACATTAAGGCGATCCGCACTGCGCTGCTGGGCGGCATAGTTCACCTGCATTTGTTCAAGTAAGGCTTGTTGTGCTTGGTGTGATTCTTTGTGCATTTGCCCAAGTTTTCCTAAAAATCGAGTTTCCACTTCAATTTGGTTTTTGATTTGGCGAATGCTGAGTTTGGTTTGTTGGTAATCGATGTTGGAAATTGCGCCCGTTTTGATTAAATCTCGTTCGGCAATTTCGCGAATTTCCAGCTTTTCAAGTTCGGTGTTTAAGTCGAATAGTTTGGACTCTTGACTTAAGTATTCGCGTTGTTGAGCGATGCGTTTTTCTTGTAAGTCTGCTTTGAATTTATCCAGTTCCAGTTTTTCTTTTGCGACTTCTTTTTGCATTTCTGGGTTCACCAAGCGCATGAGTAGGGCGTCTTGGGTGACGGCGGAGCCGGGTTGATAGAAGATTTCTTCTACGGTGGCTTCTGCCGGACTGGTTAAAAATCGTTGGTGCTTTGAACGCAATTTGCCAAAGCCGTGGATTTCTACGACTAATTCGCCACGCTCGACTTCGGCTATCCACATGTCGTCGGGGGAGACTTCGACTTGTGTGGATGAAAAACTCAGCCCTTGCCATATCACAAGGAGCGCAATTACTACGGCAACGATGATGAGTTGCTTTTTGTTGCGCTGCTGGCGGTTTCCACTTTGTATTGTTGCTTTAATATCCATGTTGGATTCAATGCCTCAAGCCATTGCTATTATTGGGATGTTTTCTCTTTGCTGCTGTTTCAACAGCGCTTATTTCAACGTTGCTTTGTTCAACATTAAGCGCGCTATCGCCGTTCGATAGTTAAAACAGAGTCGTCGTAAATCCTTCCGTGAATCCGTCCATGAAGATTCCGCAGTCGCTACCCAAAGCCGCTTACGTAAGAGAAAACGTGCAATCATAAAAAGGAAAGTTACGCTATCACCTGTCCTTTTTGCTCACAAATGATATTCTTTACCAATCTATGAAATTAATTCACATCTAAGTCATGTCTCGTTCACCTCTTCCGCCGTTAAAGTCGTTGCACTTATTTTCGGTTGCTGCCAAGCACCTGAATTTTTCTAAAGCCGCTGAGGAGTTGTGCATTACGCCCAGCGCCGTTAGCCATCAAGTAAAAAACCTTGAAGATTGGCTAGGTTGCCGCTTATTTGAAAAAAGCGGTAAACAGTTAATTCTGACGGCTAAAGCCCAAACCTTTGCTTTGCAAGTTCATCAATCGTTAGATCAAATTCGCCAAGCCACTTGTGAAATTACTTCATACAAAAACAACCGAATGCAGCTTGGTGTGACCAGCGCTTTCGCCATGAAACGTTTAATGCCTGCACTTGAAAGCTGGCAACTTGCTAACCCCGACATCGACTTGCGTATTCGCATGCTAAATTGCGAAGACAAACCCGAAGCATTAGAGCTAGATGCAGTGCTAGCGAATCAAGTTGACCATGTGGGCTACCAAAGCACCTTTATTCAACAAGAAAGCTATCACCCCATGTGCAGCCCTGCCCTTGCTGAACAAGCTAAAGGCTTGTCGATGCAGCAAATTTTGCAAACCTTGCCGCTTATCGACATCGACCAAATCAACATTGGCGCGCTATGGATGGCAGATAAACATCTGCAACTCGACACCACGCCACAACCGATTTTTTTCAGCCACACGCTGCTGTTACTGCAAGCCGCACTTTATGGTCAGGGCATTGCGTTTCTCGAGAAATCCCTTGTGCAAAACGAGCTCGCGTCTGGCGAGTTGGTGTGTTTAAGTGATGCGGGTTTTGTGCCTCATCACACGGCGTACTTTTTCTCTTGGAATAAGAATCGCCGCCACGACCCAACGCTACTCAAATTACAAAACTGGATTCAGGAGTTGTTTGCCTAAATCGCACTTTCAATGCTTTTGCTTGCTTACACTCAAACCTAAACTCAAACTACAGCCCAAGCTGCGCTTTAAACGACGCGTAGCTGTAGGGTCGCCCAAGGAAATCTTCGACTAATTTGCCAGCGGTTTTTTTGCCACCCGGCGCGAGCACTTTTTGCCGATATTCATTAGCCGTTTTCGGGTTTGTCATGCCTTCTTTGGCAAAGCGCGTGAGCATATCGGCAGCGATTACACGCGACCACGTATAGGTGTAATACACCGCTGAATAGCCGACTAAATGCTCAAAGCTGGCTTGCATATTGCCACCATCTACATTTGGAAACGGCGAGTATTTGGCAAAGTATTGCGCTTGCAATGCGTCCCATTGAATGTTGCTCGGTGCTTGGTTATGAATGCCCAACGACATCCCCGAATACACCAATTGGCGCTGTGTTAAAATGCCGGAAAGCAAATGTCTTGCTCGGTTCATTCTGTCGACCAAAGCCTTCGGGATCACCTCGCCAGCATCATTTGTAGCAAACTGCTTTAAGGTGTCGTAATCCCAAACCCACTCTTCTAGCATTTGCGAGGGCGCTTCAAAAAAATCGACTTCGGTGTTTAATCCTGCCAAGGCAACCACTTCGTGTTCGCTGCTGAAAAGGTGATGTATCAAATGCCCAAACTCATGCAGGAACAGCACGACTTGGTCGTGCTCTAAATAGGTTTTGGGGAAGTTCATCACCAACGCCGCTTCCGGTAAGTAACGGCCTTTTACGCCGGTGGTAATAGGAAAGCTCGCCGCATGGTTGTATTTGTTTTCTCTAGGGTGACTGTCGAGATGGAAGTGGGCAATGAGCTTGTTGTTTTGCCACACCTGAAACGACTCCACATCGGAATGCCAAACGGGTGTATTTTTCTGTTGATTTATCGACTTAATTTGAATACCAAAAAGGTGTTCCACCAGCGAGAAAATCCCGGTTTTCACCTTGGTGTAAGCAAAATACTGACGCACCTCTTTGGCATCAATTTGATACTGCTCTTGTTTAATCTGTTCCGCTAAATAACGATACTGCCAACGGTTTACGGCACTCGCCTGCGGCTGCATTTTTTGCAATTGAGTGAGCAACATCGCCAGCTCTTTATCGGCTTTGGGCTTAGCCACTTGGTGAACGGAATCAATAAACGCCTGCGCTTTTTTGGCACTGCCCACCATTTTGTCTTTGGTGATGTATTCGGCAAAGGTGTTAAAACCCAAAAGTTGCGCCATTTGGTGACGCTTTGCCACCAATTCTTTGATGATAGCGTGGTTTTCTGGATAACCACGATTTAGAAACGCGCGCATTAGGTTTTGCCTATGTGCATCGTTCTCGGCGTACAACATAAACGGCTGATAGTCGGTGTATTGAGTAGTGATCACAATTTTGCCTGCTGCATTTTTAGGGTGAGCGGCAATAAAATCGTCCGGCAAACCAGCGAGATCTTGTGGCGAATCCAGTTCTATTTGCTGCACACCTTCACGGATGTTTTTCAAATAAGCGCTACCTAGGCGGCTAATGTCTTGCTGCAATTGCTTGAGCGTGGCTTGTTTTTCCGGCGCTAAATTAATGCCGCTTAGCTGATAACTTTCGATGCGTTTTTGCAAGAAACGTTGCCAACCTTGGCTTAGGCTTTGCTTTGCTGCGCTGTCGGCGTCCAGTTGCATCAATTTAGTGTAAATAGCACTGGAAAGGCTGATGTCGGTATCCACCTGATTCATTGCCGCATTACACTCACCCGCCACCTTACGCACAGCTTCATCGGGATGGTTATAGCTAAATAAAATAGCGTGATTCCATATTAGGTCGATGTCGATAAGCAGTTCGTTTAGCTGCTCAAGCACTTGAGTGCGGGTCGCCGATGGCGTGTCTTCCAACGCCGCCAGTTTTTCTTTAATGCTAACAATGCCTTGCTGACAAACCGCAGCATAATCCGCACTTAAAATACGACTGGACGACAACGTAGGTTGCTTTTGCAAGGCTTGCTGTACCGATGCGTTTTCAACGTGGTTCTTTTCAAAAACGCGATTTTGCTCAAACGCAAAAACGGGAACATGCCCACCTAAACCTATCACCCAAAATATTGGAGCTACAAATGTGTTAATGCTTAATTTTAATCTACTCAGCATTTTCTCTATCCTCCGTAAAATGCCTGTTTTATTTTGCTGGCCTTGTTCTGCCAGTCGTGTTCCTGCGGCAATGCATTGGCGTTCATAACCCAACCCAGCGCGCTTAAATCCAGCTACCAATAAAGGATATGGCGGTACACCAGCCTGCCGTTTCAGGCGCTGTAATCCCATGATGAATGCTCTGTAATTGCGCTTTTATGGCGCTGCTTAGTTCCCATGTGGGCAAACGATAACTGCGGCCATCAGCCTCTTTTAAATGCTGAATTGGGGTAATGGTTGCCCCGGTACCCGAAGCGAAGACCTCTGTGCAGCGGCCGGATTCAATGTTGGCTAGCAACGCATCTATTTCAATGTCGACTTCCTGCACTTCAAGCGATTTACCGTCGACACTTTGCTGGCGCGCCAATTCAATAACCGAAGCACGCGTCACCC
This sequence comes from Alteromonas sp. a30, assembly GCF_026788005.1. GTDB lineage: Bacteria > Pseudomonadota > Gammaproteobacteria > Enterobacterales > Alteromonadaceae > Paraneptunicella. The sequence continues at coordinate 2,656 of NZ_JABEPE010000019.1, read as the reverse complement.
CCGGTAAAATGGTGCCTTTAAGTGGCGGCGTTTTCAGCACACCATCCACCAGCGCAAAAAAGTTCATAGCGGAAAATTCGTCCACATAACGTCCGGTCTCAGCATCTAACCACAAAGACAATCCGCAACCAGCGGCTTGCGCCCGTTGGCCTGACGCGAAAATTTGCCCATAGTTGCCCGCCATTTTGATCATGCCCGTACCGCCTTTAAAAGCACGGTGCTGATCGCGCTCAATTAGCACGTCGAGCGGCTCGGTAAAATACGCTTCCGATGGGCTGGCAATAAAATACAAATCGAAGTCGGTGTTGTTACTCAGCCCTAAACCGCTAGCGCTGGAAAACATAAAAGGACGAATGTACAAAGCATCGCCTTTTTTCGCCGGAATATACGTACTTGCTCGGCTCACCAGCGCCTTAATGGATTCCTCAAACAAGGCTTGCGGAATACTCGGCATCAACAAATGCTGCGCCGATTGATTCATGCGCGCCCAGTGATCTTTCATTCGAAACACAATGGCCCCGCCGCTTTGTAAATTGGCATAGGCTTTTAGCCCTTCAAAGATCACCTGACCATAGTGCAACCCTTTGCAAGATGGCGAGATACTTAACGCCTGATACGGCAACAACTCGTGGGTTTGCCATTGCCCATCGCGAAAACGCGCACGGGTCATAATCGGCAGCATGATGTCACCAAATCCGACCTTTTCTGGCAAACGGGCGTGACGAAGCACTTGAAGATCGGACTCTTCAATTTTTTCAGATAACTGCATAACAGCTTTCCTTTCTTATTATGATGATTGACCAATTTGGCCTGAAGGTTTGCTGTTGCAACAAACCCTGAATTTTGGGTAAAGGGAGGCCGTCTTCCTAATGGACAAATTCCAATAAGAAGTGGCGTCGCTTTTTCCTTTCCTCACGCTAAAATGCGCTGGAAAAATTCGTTTAAAAAAGATAACGTTTCTAGCCGAAACGCGTTTTAAAATCGGTGCTTGCCATTGCTTGCATTTTTCCTAGTGCGACGCCAAACACAAAACTTGGCGCAATAGTTAATGCAATGATTAGCGCAATGGCGATAACAATATTGAATTCTGTTTTAACGCTTTTAACGGATACCCTTTACGAGATAAAAAACCGCTTTATCGAGAGTTTTTCATCTAAATACCGGTTCTAAACGCTCAATCACCTGTAGAGAGTTAGGAGCAAACCCTCAGCCGCAGGGAAGCGACTGAGGAGCTTACAGGGAAGTATCCACAGCGAGTTTGCGACAAATCTCTACAGGTGACTAACAGTTAAACACAAGCTAATTAGCGCTTTTGTCGCCCTTTGATACGACTGTGTTTTGATTTGCTATTTTGCCCCGCATCATTTGTTCAATTTTTGCGGGCAAGCGAATTCGATTGTAAAGACAAAAAACCAACAAGTGAAGTACAAAGGGTAAAAAAGTGAAACAGAAAATAGCAGTTATCCCCGGCGACGGGATTGGCGTTGAAGTCACACAACAAGGGCTTGCCATTTTAGATCATCTTAACGCCTCTGCGGGCCTAAACATCGACTACCACGTTTTCCCATACAACGCCCAGCGCTGGCTGGACGAAGGGCTTGGTTTAAGTGACGACGACATAAAAAACTTACAAGACAACTACCACGGCATTTACTTCGGCGCATTAGGCGACCCGCGCATTCCAGACAGCGCCCATGCAAGGCAAATCCTGCTTAAACTGCGCTTCGACTTGGATTTATTCGCCAATGTGCGCCCTGTTAAATTGCTGCACCCCGGTTTAACACCGTTAAAGCCCGCATCGGGGCAAACAAACCAAGACATTGATTGCGTGATCATTCGTGAAAACACCGAGGATTTATATCGAGGTGTGGGCGGTGCATTTAAGGAAGGCAATGAAGATGAAATGGCCATCGACCAACGCATTCACAGTTACAAAGGCGTTGAGCGCATTATTCGCTTCGCCTTCGATTACGCGGTAGCGCATCAACGCCAAAAAGTGACGCTTGTAGATAAGGACAACGTGATTATTTACGGCGGCAGATTATGGACGCGGGTATTCCATGAAGTCGCTCGCAATTACCCACAAATAGAAACCGATTATATGCACGTAGATGTTGCCGCCATGCGCATGGTAACAGCGCCTTCGATGTTTGATGTGATTGTCACCAGCAATATGTTTGGCGATATTTTAAGTGATATTGGCGCCGGTATTGTTGGCGGATTAGGCTTGTTACCTAGCGCCAATGTTAACCCACAAACCAGCGGTTTGTTTGAGCCTGTTCATGGCTCCGCACCGGATATTGCTGGCACAAACCAAGCCAACCCTATGGCGGCTTTTATGACACTGAGCATGTTATTGGCGCATTTGAATCACCATGGGCAAGCGGCGCAATTAACGCAAGCGGTGTCGCGGTGTTTAACGGAGGGTTTAACCACACCGGATTTAGGCGGCACACTAAATACAGAAGGCGTCACCCAAGCGATACTCGCACGTTTGCCTGCTTAGAGTCACAAGCGGCGGTTCGAATAAGCTAAGAGTCACCGGTAGAGATTTATCGCAAACTCGCTGTGAATCCTTCGTGGCGGCAATTTAAAAAGCCCACCTATGGGAATTAACGCAGACTCGCCGTAAATCCATCCATGGAGGCTCCGCAGC